>JAQVVM010000052.1 GCA_028698995.1 Bacteroidales bacterium | reverse complement strand
AGTGAAGGATTAAGTAAATAATGTTTCCAAGGAACAGATTGATATTTAACAAAAAGAGAACCCATGCTTCCGGTAAAAGCCACATCTTCAAAAACAGTATCGTTGATATTTCTTCCAATATTCAGACATACGTAGTCGAGGTGCCACTGATCTACATTGCCTGCCCAAGAGGGTTCATAATTATTACCAATACTGGCATAATTTACAAAACGAAACTGAAAATCTTTATGAAAAAACTTAACAGAATCAGTAATGGGCACCATAATTAACCTGAAGTCTGTTTGATAAGTATTAATAAAACTCTGGTATGATTGGCCATATGTACTCCAGACGTTATACCACATGGAGTCAGTTGGTGAATAAAACTCAAGAACTAATGAATCATGAGCTTCGGGGGCATTTCCAATACCCTGTGGTTGGTAGTAAAAGCTCAGGTAAAGAGAGTCGGAGGTTTTAACAGGAACAAGATTAGAACCAGAATAAATTGAATCAAGCCTCAATAAATTTGAAGTCAGATGGTCAGCAATGAATGACTGTGGATTTGCATGGCTATATATAGCTCCGGAGTCATTTAAAGCATCAAATGTTGCAACACCAATTGTGATTGGATTTTTGGGATAGCTGTTGTTAATAAAAGCATACTTGTCTGCCCATAAATCCTGATTGGGATAAATGTCAATCATAGAAAAATCATCCACAAAGGGGAGAAAATTCCAAACCGATTTCTCAGATTTTTCATTGTATTTTATTGCTTTTACGTGTTCCTTTTTATGAAAATTAACAGAAAGGTCAGTTATAATTTCTTGGCTATAAGCAAAATAAGGAAAAATCCCCAGTATAAAAATCAGTTTATAAATTTTCATATTTATCAATATTCTAAATTTGAATTATTAATACGAAACAAAGATAATTATATTGTAGGAGTTGACATTAATTTTTTAGCAGGAAATTGAATAATTGTTGCTTCTAAAATTTTAGAAATATAGAAGCATTTTAGAAAATGAGATTATTATACAATTATTAAAAGGGGTTATTGTATTTCTTCTGATTCGATGCTGTTCAGGCTTTCTTCTTGTAACAACATCTGTTGAATTATATTTATATCGAAATCAAGAGCAGGTTTATACCAAAGGTCAACAGCAGTTCCAAAATTAACGAAAGCACCTTCGGTAAAAACAGGTCTTTGCTTAACAACATAAGCTTTGCTTTCGTCAGCACCGGCCTCATAAAATTCTCCACCCACATTTAAAGAAGAAAGTTTAAGTAATTCAATTGCTTCTTCTCTTGTTTTTCCTATAAGAAATGGAAGGGGTGTTTTTTCGTTTCGAATCCCCTGACCCACAACAAGGTTAATTGTACTTCCTTTTTCAATAAGAGTTCCGGGTTCAATTTCCTTTCCTTTATATTCCTGCGAAAGAACAGCATTCATTGCAATGTGGGGAATAAATTTCAAACGTCCTGTTTTGAGACCATACACATCAAGTGAAGAGATCGCCTGACGCAAAGTAAGGTCCTTTAAATCGGGCATTCGGACCATCTCTTGGGAAAGAGATACAATAGTCAGATATATCTTTCTGTTTTTCTTAACTAATTGATCAGGCGGAGGGTCTTGTCCGATAATAGAACCTTTGACTTTAGTATTGTCATATACTGAATCAATTATCAAAGGAATCAAATCTCTTTGGGAAGCAAAATCTTCAATTTCATCATACATCAGGCCGGTAAAATCAGGTACGGTAATATATTCTCCGTGTTTTGTATAGGATTTAAGCCAAAAACTAAGCGCAATGAAAAATAGGATAATTAAAACAACCAGTATAACCAAATGTTTCAGAAAATGCTTGGTTAATAAAAACTTAAAAAAATCCATAAATTACTTTACTGTGTATAAAAAATTAATCAGATAAAAACCGTTGTAAAATTAGTCATAATTTTAAATAATGATTATTTTTGCCTAAAATAGTATTATAAAAATTATTATGAAAAAGAAAATTGCGATTGTTACAGGAGGTGATTCAGGAGAAATGCATATTTCTCTAAAAAGCGCCAAAATAATTGAAAGCAACATCGACAGAAAAAAATTTGACACTTATGTAATAAGTATTACCAACGAAGGTTGGATTTATCATACCGGCGTTATAAAACAGACTGTCGACAAAAATGATTTCAGTATCATAGCTGATGGCAGGAAGGTTAAATTTGATGCTGTTTTCATTGCCATTCATGGCACTCCAGGAGAAAATGGAAAGTTACAAGGTTATTTTGATTTACTAAACATACCATATACCTCATGCGATCTAATAACTTCAGCACTGACATTTAACAAGTTTTTCTGTTCTCAGTTGCTTTCAGGTTTAAAAATCTGTCATGTTGCTGATGCTGTTTTATTAAGAAAAGGTGCCAATTATTCGGATGCGGAAATTATCAATAAAGTTGGATTACCTTGTTTTGTTAAGCCCAATGAAGCGGGCTCGAGCCTTGGAATTTCAAAAGTAAAAGAGAAGAATGAATTAAGAAAAGCTATAGATTTGGCCTTTTCAGTTGATCAGGCTGTTGTGATTGAAAAATTTGTTAAGGGACGAGAAATTACTTGTGGCGTTCTAAACTTTGACAATGAAATTATGGCTCTTCCAATTACCGAGATAATCAGTAAAAATGAATATTTTGATTTCGATGCCAAATATGACAAAAACAAAGCAGATGAAATAACACCGGCTGTTCTACCTCAGCATATTACGGAATATTGCCAGCATGTTTCAAAAGAGCTATATGTCTTTTTCAATTGCAAGGGTGTTGTACGCTTTGATTATATACTTACTGATGACGAAAAAATGTTTTTCCTCGAAGTTAATTCTATTCCGGGCATGACAGATGAGAGCATAGTTCCGAAACAAGCTGAAGCCGCTGGTATTTCAATTGGAAAACTATTTACAACACTCATTGAAAACGCTTTAAAACACATTTAAAATATGGAAAAACCAAAAGAATATGTTCGCCCCTCATGGGATGCATATTTTATGAAAATTGCCAATACTGTTTCAGAAAGAGCTACATGCGACCGAGGTAGAAGTGGATGTGTAATCGTAAGAAACAAACAGATCCTTGTGACAGGTTATGTCGGTTCTCCTGTTGGTTTGCCCCATTGTGATGAAGTAGGTCATCAGTTTAAAAAAGTTGTTCATGAAGACGGTCACACAACAAACCATTGTGTCAGAACTGTACATGCTGAACAAAATGCCATTTGTCAAGCAGCCAAAAGCGGTATTGCACTTGAAGGCGCAACCCTTTACTGCCGCATGACCCCTTGCAGGGTTTGTGCTATGCTCATTATCAACTGCGGTATTACAAGAATTGTTTGTGAACGAAAATATCATGCAGGGATGGAATCAGAAGAAATGTTCAAAATAGCCAATGTAAGTATCGAATATATTTTTGAAGAAATCCAGCAATACGAAAACCAATAAGAATTCTTTGAAAATTTTTATTTTTTTATATAAATGGCAACGGAGAAGAATTGAAATTGAATCCGTTGAAAACAAAATCTGATGCGCATACTTTTCTATTGTTGTGGTTCCGAAAATCTGGGAGTGTCTGCATTAATGTCATACATGAAAGAGCGTGGACATAGTTGCGAATTATTATTTGACCCCCAACTCGGTAACAACTTCTACCTCAACCTACCATTTCTTAACTCTTTAATCAATCCTTCGCTTCTTATAAGGAAAGCAAAAAAGTACAACCCTGATCTTATTGCAGTAAGCTTTTTGACCAACCAGTATCTGGCTGTTAGAAAATTCATGTTGGATTTAAAAAAAGAAATTAACATTCCTGTAATTGCAGGAGGTTTTCATGCTACCTCACTTCCCGAGGAGCTAATTAAAGAAGAATGGGTGGACATGATTTGTATTGGCGAAGGAGAAGAGGCTCTTGCTGAGCTGGCAGAAAAAATGACCACACATAAAAGCATTGATGACATACGCAATCTTTGGATTAAAAAGGAAAGTGGTATCGTAATTAAAAATCCTGTACGTTCATTAATAAAAAATCTTGACAGCCTACCATTTCCTGATAAAGAAGCTTTTAACACCTATGGTGTTTTGTCAAAAAGGATTTTAGTAATGACATCACGAGGCTGCCCTTATGCTTGTTCATATTGTATTAACAGTTTTAGAAACAAAATCTACGAACACGAAAAATTTCTCAGGCGTAGAAGTGTTGAAAGTGTGATAGAAGAGTTACTAATTTATAAGACAAAATACAAACCTCGTTTTTTCCAATTTTTTGATGATGTTTTCTCATATGATAAAGAATGGCTCAGTCTTTTTTCAGAGCTTTATCCCTTACATATCAATATACCTTTTGAATGCTATGTTACACCAAATACAGTAAAAAAATCGAACATAGCGTTACTCAAAAAGAGCGGATGCAAATCTGTAATAATGGGTGTGCAATCAGGTTGTGCAGATGTGCGTACAAAACTTCTCAACAGGCACTATAGTAACGAACAGGTAATAGAAGCAGCACACATAATTAAAAGTTATAACATAAAACTCATTACTGAATATATCTTTGGTTTCCCCGGTGACAATTACGATAAGATGATTAAAGCCTACGAACTTACAGATAAAATCAAGGCTGATTTTACCGGCAGTTTTATTTTTTATCCATTCCCTCGTACCCGCTTAACAGATTATTGTATTGAGAATATTTTTTTAACCCCTGAGAATTATAAAAAAGTTAAGATAGGACTAAGCTCTATGCATCAGCTCGATTCTTTCATCGAAAATCAGGATAAGCAACTTATCTATAAATTTTATGCTATTTTACCGCTCTATAACAAAGTAAATCAATCTTTAAAACGTTTATTAATTAAACAATTAAGCAAAAAATTCAGTTTTACACATAAACTTATCAACATTTTATCAATTCCATTATTGGACTGGAGCTATGTTATAAACAGAATTATAGCTATTCCTGAAACAATCATCAAGACCAGAAAACACTTAAAGTCAAAATAACTTTAAAAATAAATGTTACATTTGTAAGCCTTAAGTCAAAATATAAATAAAAAAAGTTGATTATGATTAAAGCAGGACTTATAGGTTTTGGTTATTGGGGTCCAAATTTGGCAAGGAATCTATACGCAAGCAAGGAATTCAAACTTGAATGTATTTGTGATGAAAAAAAAGATAATTTACTGAAAGCCCGTAAATTATATCCCAATATCAAACTTACTGAAAAACCTGAGGATGTTCTAAACAACCCTTTGATTGAGGCAGTTATTATAGCCTCATCTGTGAATACCCATTACGATTTTGCTCGTCAAGCTTTATTGAATGGAAAAGATGTGCTTATTGAAAAACCAATGACAGATTCCTTTAAAAAGGCTGCTGAAATCTATGAACTGTCTCTGAAGCTTAACCGCAAAGTAATGATTGACCATACCTTTTTATACAATGGAGCTGTCAGAAAAATAAAGGAAATTATTGACAAAAAATCCTTGGGAAATATACAATACATTGACTCTACACGTATCAATCTCGGAAAATTTCAGAATGATGTAAACGTTTTATGGGATCTAGCTTCTCATGATATTTCAATCATTAATTTTTTAATGGCTGAAAAACCTCAATACGTACAGGCAATTGGAAAGATTTACTACTCCGAAGTAAAAGAAAATATTGCTTTTCTAATTTTACATTACAGTTCAGGATTGATAGCACACATGAATTGTTCATGGCTGTCGCCTGTTAAAATCCGCAAGATGTTAATTGGAGGATCAAAGAAAATGATTGTTTACGATGACATTGAGCCATCGGACAAAATAAAAATTTATGACAGCTCAGTAAATGTTTTAAAAGTAAAAGACAAAGGGAAAATACTTGTTGATTATAGAGTCGGAGATATCACCATCCCTAAATTTTCGATTGAAGAGCCTCTTTCTTTATTGATAAAAGACTTTGCACTAGCAATTAAGCAAGGAAAGAAACCTGTTTCAGATATACTCACCGGACTTGAAACAGTAAAAATTCTTGAGTTAGCGCAAGAATCTATTGTTAATAATGGGAAATTATTAAATTACAAACTTTAGAAATGCAAGCACCCCAAACATGGAGTATAATAGTTTTTGCTTTTAATGAAGAAGGGAATATCTATAAGACTTTGGAGGATGCATGGACTGTTCTAAAACAAATATCACCCAAAGATTACGAACTTATAATAGTTAACGATGGCAGTACCGACACCACTGCTATTGAAATCAACAATTTCTGCTTGAATAGGGACAAAATTATCCTCATAAATCATAAGGAAAATATGGGTATTGGGAAAGCTCTTATAAGTGGATACACAGTAGCATCAAAAGAAAATGTCTGTGCAATTCCGGCAGATGGTCAGTTTAATACAGAAGAACTCATCCCTTTTGCTTCTATACCAAAAAAAACCATTATTTCTTTTTACAGAGAAAAAAAAACATCTTATTCTTTTTTTAGAAAAATTTTAAGTCAGATAAACCGATTAATAAATCGCTATGCTCTTGGTATTAAAATGAAAGATGTGAACTGGATAAAAGTCTATAAGAATGAGGAGCTAAAAATTAAAAATCTAGCTGTGACAAGTTCATTGGTTGAAAGTGAAATTTGTGCCAAAATGATGTTAACCAATAAAAAACTTATTGAAATAAAATCGAATTATGGAATCCGACATACGGGAAAGCCAAAGGGCGCTTCTTTAAAAATTGTATCAAAAGCTGTTTGTGACGTTTTTTTACTTGCTTTTGAAATAAACCGGTTTAAAAAGAATCTTCCTAAAGTCTGATTAAGAGCCACATTTACTCATGCAATCAAGAATTTGATTGATAGCATTTGATTTCAAATAATAAAATGTGTTTTTCCCTTCTCTTTTCGACCCAAGAACTCCTTTGTTTTTAAGGAGGTTCAGATGGTGTGATGCTCCAGCCTGTTCAATTTTAAGTGTTTCATATATCTGTGTTACATTTAATTTTGGATTATCCTGTAACAATTCAATAATGGCAATTCGCATCGGATGTGCTATAGCTCTTAATTTCCCGGCTATTTCCTCTAATTTGCGTATATCTAGTTCTGTCTTACCCATAGTATGCTCCCGTTAATTTTGTTTTAATATTATATATGTAATAAATAATATATTTTGTTTTGCTCTGCAATATTAATTATTATTTTCATTAATAGCAAGTTTTTTATAAAAATAAAGATTTATTATAATCTAATGTTTTATTCAAACAAATTGTATTTTATTTATTTTCATCTACATATTTTTACTAAGAATTACCTCTTGTTTCAAATGGAAATAATTCCAAATTCAAATTTTTACGTTTTTTGAAAGGTCTGTAACTATTTTTAAATTGATTGTTTTTCACAACTCTTCTTTTTCTTCTATCAAACTTATTTTGATTATAATTTCTGTTCACTCCGGAACCCGAAAATGAATCATCAGTAACAGGTTTTCTAATTCTTTTAGGTCGGACTCTTCTTTCTTTTGCACTAAAAAAATTACCACCCCTAATTTGTTTAACTTGAACATCAAAACCTCCTGACAATTTTATTCGTCCATAATTTGGTCTTGGCATCACATAAAAACCGTTTCCAGTCCTATTGAAACGCTTTTGGTTTAAATCTAAGTCAAAATCAACAGCCCAACCATCATTTGACTGATTGTAACGAAAAGGGTCAAGATCAGGGCCTGAGTAAGCTGCCCATCCGGTATTTCTGAGACCCCCACAGGAAGAAAAAAAGATTGTCTGAGACAGTATTATAAAAATTAAAAGTAATTGTTTTTTCAAAAGTAAAATAATTAATATTACACAATTAGCGCTTTATCCTTAACATCAAACAGATAATCTAATTAATAAAATTACAGAGATAAAATTACAAAATTTTGATTTACTTTGTAGTATTAAATCCAATGAATATAATAACCAAAAATTTATAAACATGATTACAAAACGCATTACTCTGATTTTTGTTTCGCTTTTTATTGTTTTTTCCTTACAGCTTAAAGCTGATGAAGGTATGTGGCTTCTGAGTTTAATTCAGCATCAGAAATACAACGAAATGCAGGCAATGGGTCTCAAACTGACTCCAGAACAAATTTATGACATCAATAATTCAAGTTTGAAAGATGCCATTATTCAATTTGGAAGAGGATGTACCGGTAGTATAATTTCCGAAGAAGGACTAATACTAACCAACCACCATTGTGGTTATTCACAGATTCAATTTCATAGCTCCGTTGAACATGATTATCTTAAGAATGGATTCTGGGCTGAATCAAAGGCTGAAGAATTACCAAATGAAGGTCTTACAGCTCGTTTTTTGGTTCGAATTGATGATGTTACCCAAAAAATTCTAAGAGAGCTAAACGATACAATGTCCGAAAGTGAAAGAGCTGCCAAGATAAGAGAAGTCAGCAGTAAATTAGAAAGTGAAGCTATTAAAGACACACATTACGAAGCCTCAGTTTCTACTTTTTTCGAAGGAAATGAATTTTATCTGATGGTGTACGAAGTTTTTAAAGATGTGCGTCTTGTTGCTGCACCTCCCTCATCAATAGGAAAATTCGGCGCTGATACAGACAACTGGATGTGGCCACGCCACACGGCCGATTTTTCATTATTTCGTGTATACATGTCACCCGATGGAAAACCGGCTACCTATTCTGAAAACAATATTCCTTATAAGCCCAAACACTTTTTACCGTTTTCAATTAAAGGCCTTGAAAAAAATGACTTTACAATGACCATCGGGTATCCGGGCAGTACCAACAGATACTTAACATCTTACGGAATCCGAGAAGCTATTGATCGAAGCAATCCTACTATTGTTAAAATTCGTGAGAAAAAACTGGCAATTATGCGCGAAGACATGGATTTAAGTGATGCCGTGCGTATCCAGTATGCTGCAAAATATGCTCAAACATCAAATTACTGGAAATACTTTATTGGACAAACCCGTGGACTTAAAAGATTAAATGTTTATGAACGTAAACGTGCCCTAGAAAATGATTTCATCCAGTGGGTAAATTCAAATGCAGAAGCTAGAAGAAGATACACCGACATTGTTCCCAGTATTGGTAGAGCCTATGAATTATTAAGAGAATTTTCTCAAGCACGATGGTATTTCATGGAAGCAATTGCAAGAGGGGGAGAGCTTATTATGTTCTCAAGACGCTTTGAGTCTTTGTATAATGAAATTAAAAAAGCAGATAAGGACCCGGTAAAAATTGAAAGGATGAGCAGCAGCCTGCGCGCCTCTTTAAACGATTTCTACAAAGACTACAACCTTGAAACAGATAAAAAAATATTCATTGCCATGCTTCAGATGTACTACGCTGATGTTCCATCTAATCTACAACCTGCTTTACTTGGACAAATTCATACTAAATACAGAGGTGACTTTAACAAATATGCAACTTATGTGTATTCAAAAACCATTTTTGCTGATAAATCAAAAGTAGAAGCCTTTCTGAATAGGCCCAATGCACAAATCCTTGAAAAAGACCCTGTTTTTAAACTGATGCAAGCTTCATTTACCAGTTATTTTGATATGTTGGAAAAAATGAAAACAGGTAGCGAATTCTTGTCAAAGGCTTCACGTTTATTTGTCGCTGGTTTGAGAGAAATGCAAAGCGATAGAATTTTCTATCCCGACGCCAATTCGACAATGCGCTTAAGCTATGGACGTGTACTTGACTATTACCCTGCAGATGGTGTTTATTACAACTATTTTACAACTGTTGACGGTATCTTAGAAAAAGAAGACCCCAATAACTGGGAATTTGTTGTGGATCAAAAACTTAAAGAACTAATAAAAAACAGAGATTTCGGACGCTATGCTAAAAATGGTGTTATGCATGTGAACTTCATCTCAAACAATGATATTACGGGTGGTAATTCCGGAAGTCCTGTTATAAACGGTGAAGGACAACTTGTAGGATTGGCTTTCGATGGAAACTGGGAAGCCATGAGCGGAGATATTGTTTTTGAACCGGATGTTCAACGCACCATATCTGTGGACGCCAGATACATCCTTTTTATCATTGATAAATATGCAGGTGCACAACATATAATTAATGAACTCAATATTGTAGAATAGATTTTTCTATTTGTTGTACACTAATATCAATTCCTTGATACTGTCGTTCAATGTTACTTGATTTTGAAGCAGTCCAAAAGGATAATTATAAACAACAATTCTTTTATCTTTTGTGGCCACCCAAATACCTTGGTTCAAAACATCGTATTTCAGGCTTTCAACTTGAATGTCATCAATAAATACAGTCAGACTGTTATAACTGTATGTATATTTATATACCCTATCTGAATAAGCAATAAGGAAATTATTGTTGTCGATTTCTTCCACTTTACAAATTGAACCTATCGGCAGATTATAGGGTTCCCAAATACTGTTATTTTCAGAATCATACAGTCTTAATTCTGCATTCCCATTCAGATCATTTGCAAAAACAAATATATTGTTTTCGTCTTTTGCAAAAAATGCAACAGGATACAAACTGGTTTGAAGTGTTTGAGCTGTAGCTCCTGAAACCTGAAAATAAACTACCAAAAAAGAATTCATACCAGAAAGCAGCAACTGAGAAGTTATTATCAGATCATTGTGAAAAAAGATTTTATCAGGGAACAAATCAGTTGCAGTATTAATCATGGAAGTTAAACTGCCATTAGCATCATAAGCCAATATGGCCTGATTTTTTATTGCCACATAAACTTTCTTCTTAAACAAAGCCATATCATTAAAAAAGGGAGCAGGTGGTGTACCCGAAACCTGCGTTTGCCACTTTAGTGTAGAATCTTTAAAATTGTAACAATACAAATATCTGTTAAATTTACCACTTATATACAAATGCTTTTCAACCGGTTCATATACAGCAAACCCAAAGTCAGAACTTAAATTACCAACGGAACTATACTGCAGATTGTTATCAATGTGGTTTATGTTAAGAAATTGAGCCGGTGATTTTGTAATGACAATAGCACCTCCAAATATCCTAGGTGCTTCATGCAAATAAATACGCGTATAACTATTAGTAATTTCCTTTCCATCCGATGCTTTAATATGGAGGTAATAGTTCCCTGAAGGGGCTTCAATATCATCAACAATAATGGAAGTATTTATAGTGTAATTATTCCCCTGTGGATACATCATAAAACGAGGAGTAATCAAGATCATCTCATTGTTCAGAACAGCAACCGAAACACTTTCCAACACTTTATCATGGTTCACGGTTGCTTTAACAACAATAGTATCAAGCACAGTAAAAACCTGGTTGGCTATAGGTTGTTCAACAACAATTACAGGAAAGGTAATTTCATTCTCTTTCTTGCATGAATAGAGCAAACCAATCAGAAAAAGCAACAAATAAATACAAGTTCTGAATTTAATGTAAATTACCTTTGCTGATAATAATTGCATTTATGATTCTGTTACTTTCTTAAAAACAATTCTGTGAAGTTTCTGTAAAAGTATGGTATTGTTTCTATGCCCTTAAAAAAATTAAACAAACCATAATGTTCGTTGGGGGAATGGATAGCATCTGTTTCAAGTCCAAATCCCATCAATATGGACTTCATACCCAATTCCTTTTCAAAATAGGCTATAATAGGGATACTACCTCCACTGCGAGTTGGAATAGGTTTTACGCCGAAAGTTTTTTCCATTGCTTTTGAGGCAGCTATGAAACCAATTGAATCTGTTGGAGAAATATAAGCATTTCCACCATGTAAAGGCTTTACTTCTACCTCAACATAAGGGGGTGCAATAGCTTTAAAATGTTTTGCAAAAAGTTCTGCAATTTTATCAGGGTCCTGATTAGGTACTAATCTCATTGATATTTTGGCATGGGCTTTTTCAGGAAGAACTGTTTTTGCTCCTTCCTTTATATATCCACCCCAAATTCCGTTTAAGTCGAGAGAAGGCCTTATGCCTGTTCTTTCATTTGTAGTGTATCCCTTTTCGCCATAAACTTCTTTTAAACCAAGATCAGATTTATACTCATCAATGTCAAAAGGAGCCTTGGCCATTTCAGCCCTGTCAGAATCACTCACTATCAAAACATCATCATAAAAACCGGGAATAGTAATTTGATTGTTTTCATCTGTTAAAGAAGCAACCATCTGACATAGGACATTTAAAGGGTTCGCAACGGCGCCACCAAAAACGCCTGAGTGTAAGTCTCTATTCGGTCCTTGAACTTTAACTTCAACATAAGCCAGACCTCTTAATCCAACATCAATAGAAGGGATATCATTTGCTATCATGGCTGTATCTGAAACCAAAATCACATCCCCTTTAAGTCTTTCTTTGTTTTCTTTGGCAAATTTGTACAAATTAGGAGATCCAATTTCCTCCTCTCCTTCAATCATAAACTTCACATTACATGGAAGTTCATTATTACGCAACATAAATTCAAGGGCTTTAACATGCATAAAAAGCTGCCCCTTATCATCATTAGCACCACGTGCATAAATCTGATCACCAACAATTGTTGGTTCATATGGAGGTGTTTTCCATAGTTCAAGGTCTCCTTCTGGTTGTACATCATAGTGTCCATAAACAACCACTGTTGGCAAGGATGCATTTATAAATTTCTCAGCCAGAACAACAGGGTTCCCTTCAGTGGGACAAACTTCAGCCTTATCAACACCTACATTTAGCAGGCTTTGCTTAATCAATTCTGCTGTTTTAATCATATCTCCTTTATGGTCTTCACTTGAGCTTATAGATGGAATACGAAGCAAATTGAACAATTCATTTAAAAAACGTTCTTTGTTAGTTTCAATATAATTCTTTAAATTTTCCATTTCTTTTCAATAATTTTAATTTATACTATGATTTTTTAAGTAAAATTACTTTTTTTTAGGTAAATGACAAAGAAAATATTGTTGTAAAAAGAAAAATATTAAATTTGTCATATCTTTGAAATTTCAGTAGAACAATTTTATTAGAATGTACTGGGTTAAAAGGCAACTTAAAATCGTTTCTTCGTCTGATTTATTGTTTTATAACCCTAAAAACATCACTCACAATGTGTAAAAAATATAAACGTCTGAATGCAATCAGATTCATTATAATAATCATAATTGTATCTTTCCCGTTTTTAAGAAGTTTTTCACAATTACAGATCACACCAAATTTAAGTGCACAGCAACTGGTCGATGTATTGGTTGGTGGTGGCGTTACTGTTACGAATCCTACCTTTAGCGGAGCAGCAAACTCCAGAGGAAGTTTTACAACAGGCTCACCTACTAATCTTGGAATTACATCAGGAATTATTTTATCATCGGGTAGTGTTATGGATGCTCCTGGTCCAAATGGGTCAGGAAGTATTACAACAAGTAATGGTACAGGTAGTGATCCTCAATTAGCTTCCCTCATCCCTGGTTATACAATAAATGATGCATGTTATCTGCAATTTAATTTTGTTCCGGAATCAGACACTATTAAATTCCGTTATGTTTTTGGTTCAGATGAATACCCTGAATGGGTGGGGTCAAGTTTTAATGATGTTTTTGGGTTTTTTGTTTCAGGTCCTAATCCAGGAGGTGGCAACTATACCAACTATAATATTGCTCGAATACCAGGGACAACGCTCCCTGTTACAATTGACAATATCAACGCAAGCTCCTATTCTCAATATTATGTCAACAATGCAAGTGGGGCTACTGTTCAGTATGATGGTTTTACAACCGTACTAACTGCTTGGGCACTTGTAACACCTTGTGTTCAATATACCATTAAAATTGCAGTAGGAGATGCCGGTGACTCTGCTTACGATTCAGCTGTTTTCCTAGAAGAAAACAGTTTTACATCTAATGCAATAAGTATCTCAACAGCTTATTCTTATTCAGCAATAGATACCGCCGCCATCAGAGGTTGCAGTGATGCCATAATAACATTTACCACAACTCAAAACGTAACGAATGACTTCACCATTCATTATTCACTTGGTGGCACTGCGATTATGGGTGTGGATTATATTCCCATAGCCGATTCGGTAACAATTCTTGCCGGACAGAATTCTGCAACTACTACTATTTATCCCCTTTTTACAGGACTTCCCGGTCCAACCGTTACTGTCATATTAACAGCGCAAACAACCGTATGTTCGGGGATGGACTCCGTTGTAATTTTTATCTTAAATAATGAGCTTTTAACTACTTTAGTAAAAAGCAATGATACATTAATTTGTGGGGATACTATAGATTTATTTATTGAAGCAACCGGAGGTATTCCGCCCTACACCTATGCTTGGAGCGATGGCTCAACCGGAAGCATTATTACAGTCAGCCCTTCACAACCAACAGTTTATACTGTTACTATTTCTGATGATTGCTTCCAGGTACATACAGATCAGATTTCTATTGGTGTTGGATCAGGATATGGTTCTGTGTGTAATGACACCCTTATTTGCAGTGGAAGTTCCGGCACTATATGGGCAGCAGGTGGAAATTCCTATTTATGGAGTACAGGTTCAACTACTGCATCCATAACGGTTCAACCTACACAAAACACCAACTACTTTGTTACAATTTATGGAGCATGTGATGGTTATGACAGTGTTTTTGTCAGTGTAAAGGATTTACCTGAAGTCACAGTGAAACCTCCCACTCAATCTATTTGCAAAGGGGAATCCGTAAGCCTTGTAGCCGGTGCAGGAGTTACTTATGCATGGACAGCTGCACCTTCGGACCCAACAATGGGAAACCAATCAAGCAATCAGATATTATTAGTTTCTCCAAGATACACAACAACCTATTCAGTTGTTGCAACCGATAGTATAGGTTGCACTAATACCGCATCCGGACAGGTAATTCTTAATCCGAACCCTGTTGCAAGTTTTTATGCTACTCCAAAAGTTGTAAATATTTTTGAACCCCACATTAACTTTTTTGACAATTCAACGGGAGCTGTTATATGGAATTGGCAACTGGGTGATGGTTCTCAATACACCTCCCCCTCTTTTGAGCACACATTCAGTGATACAGGCACAATTGAGGTTACATTAACTGTTTACAACATTTACGGTTGTGTTGATTCTACAACTAATTATGTTACAATTAAACCCAATTTTACAATTTATGTTCCTAATGCTTTTACACCCAACGATGATTTAAAAAACGATATGTTTTATGTATATGGTGAAGGCATTATGGAATTTCAATTACGAATATTCAACAGATGGGGTGAACTTGTTTTCCGTACAGATGATATTAATATCGGCTGGGATGGGACATTAAATAACAAAGATGCTCCTGTGGATGTATATTTCTACAAAGTTGATTATTTAGACGGCTTTAATAAAAGGAAAAGAATTACAGGTACAGTAAGTTTAGTAAGATAGAATAGATTGACATGAGAAAAACCGCATTGATTTTACCATTATTGTTATTATTATTTTTTCATTTTTCTCTTCGTGCACAAAATAATTTATGTCAAAATTCTCTTCCTTTCTGCACAGACACTGTTTATAATTTTCCTGCCGGTGTAAATGCAGGAACAGCACAATCAGGAGCTGCTTATACTTGTTTAGGAACACAACCAAACCCTGCATGGTATTATATGGAAGTTTTGAACAACGGACCAATTGACATATACATGAGCAGTACACCTCAAGTTGACATTGATTTTTCGTGCTGGGGTCCTTTCACTAATCAGACATCACCTTGTGTTGCTCAACTGACATCAGGAAATACTGTTGATTGCAGCTATTCAACTGCTTGGAACGAGACCTGCAATATTCCTAATGCACAAGCAGGCCAAATATATATTTTATTGATATGCAATTATTCAAATCAACCATGTAACATAAATTTTCACCAATCCAATACCGGAAATCCTAATCATGGTACTACTAATTGCGGTATTCTTGCTCCTCCTATTGAGAACAACGGACCCTTATGCGAAGGTGAAACACTTGAGATAACTGTTACTAATCCAAATCCTAATGCCACATACAACTGGACTGGCCCAAACGGCTTTACATCAAATTTGATGGATATTACTATTCCAAATGTAACTACTGGTGATGCAGGAACTTATTCCATGACTATTACTGTTAATGGACAGACCAGTCCTGCTGTTACAACAGTTGTTGTTGTAAATCCTATGCCCATTGTAACATTAGCACCTTTTCAGAATGTTTGTGGAGATATTCCTGATTTTGCTCTTACCGGAGGTGATCCAGCCGGAGGCACATACAGCGGACAGGGTGTAACAAGTGATATGTTCTCACCATCTTCTGTTGGTCCTGGTACTTATACTATTCAGTATGCTTATTCTACACCCGAAGGTTGTGCTGATTCAGTAACTGAAACTATAAGTGTTGCAGATAATCCTCAGATAATCATAAGCGAAGATACCACCATTTGTGTCAACAACTCTGTTAGCCTGACAGCTTCGGGCGGTGCATCCTATATTTGGAGTGCTTTTTCAACAACCCAGACCATAACAGTAACCCCCACTTCAACTACTACTTATACCGTAACTGTTTCGAACAGTATTGGCTGTTCTTCAGCAGATAGTGTTGTTGTTACAGTTAATCAATTACCTCCTGTATCGATTAAACCAGAAAATCCTGCACTTTGTCGAGGTGAATCTGCTTCACTTGTTGCTGGAGGGGGAACAAATTATCTATGGACTTCCAGTCCATCAGACCCTACTATAGGCAGCCAGAACACCTCTCCAATAATTATGGTTTCACCAAATACCTCAACGACCTATACCGTTGTTGTAAGTGACGCATACGGCTGTGAGAGTAGCATTTCGGTACCTTTGACTTTACATCCCAATCCTATTGCAGATTTTCAAGCTGACCCTAAAATAGCCCCAATACTCGAACCCATTATTAACTTTTTTGACAATTCTACAGGTGCAACTAGCTGGCACTGGTATATTGAAGATAACACCCATTATTATGTCCCTGTATTTACGCATACATTTACGGACACAGGCTATTATGAGATAGCCCTTACCGTTTCTAATCAATACGGGTGTATGGATTCGACTTTTGGCTCAATCTATATCCAACCCATGTTTACTATTTATATTCCCAATACTTTTTCTCCAAATGAGGATCTTAAAAATGATATGTTTTATATTTATGGAGATGGGGTTACAGAGATAGAATTGAGAATTTTTGACAGATGGGGAAAACTTCTGTTTTTCACGGATGATGTGCATATGGGATGGGATGGTAAAGTCAACAACAATAAAGTTCCTGAGGGTGTTTACCCTTATCGGGTTGTTTACCGTGATGGGCATAGCAAAAGACACATCCTTGATGGAACAGTAACACTGATAAGGTAGGATTTATTTTTCAATCACAATATTTAATGGAAAGTTTAACAATTAATCTTTTTGTAAAAGATATTGATAAGTCAATAGATTTTTATAATATACTTGGTTTTAATATTACCATGGCAGTCCCTGAAGAGGGGAACCCTGTTTGGGTAATGTTAAACAATGGCAATGTAGCAATTATGCTTCAATCTTTAGATAGCATAGGTAATGAGTTACCGGGTATAAATTGTGCAAACGGTGGTGGACCATTGTTATTCTACATCAAGATGAAAGAACTTCAATTCTTTTATGAAAATATTAAAGACAAAGTATCTGTTGTAAAAACACCTGAGCTGACATTCTACGGAGCCAAAGAATTTACTATTAAAGATCTTGATGGCTTTTACCTCACATTCGCAGAAGACGAGAAATAAAGAATTAATTCTTTTCAGATTACCCTTTAAATGTTTTTAAGTTTGTTTTTATTAACGAATCCAAAAAAAAACATTAAGTTTGCTTTAAATAATTCATCAAATAATTAATCTTTAATAAAATGGAAAAAATTAAAGTTGGAATAAACGGCTTTGGTCGTATAGGGCGACTGACTTTCAGGGCTATGCAAAACCATCCAAATCTCGAACTCGTGGCAGTAAACGATCTTACAAACAGCAAGACACTGGCACATTTGTTAAAGTACGATTCAATTCATCGCAAATTTTCTGGAGATATTAGCTCAGATGAAAATAATATTATAGTAAATGGCAAATCTATCAGGGTTTATGCAGAAAAAGATCCAGCCAATATTCCTTGGAAAGACCATCAGATAGATGTTGTAGTTGAAGCAACAGGAATTTTCAGAAATCGTGAAAAAATTGAAAAACACTTACAAGCCGGTGCAAAAAGAATAATTCTCACGGTACCATCTGATAAAAAGGAAGATGTGGATGCAACAATCGTACTTGGCGTAAATAACAAGGATATTCATTCCGAATACAAAATTTATTCTAATGCATCATGCACCACAAATTGTTTAGCACCTATTGCAAAAGTTCTGAATGATAACTTTGGTATTGTAAAGGGTTTGATGAACACCATACATTCATATACCAACGACCAGATAATTCTAGATGCCCCACATAAGGACTTACGAAGGGCAAGGGCAGCAGCCATGTCTATCATACCTACAAGTACAGGTGCGGCCAAAGCAATTGGCCTTGTTATTCCTGAACTGGATAAAAAACTCGACGGTTATGCATTAAGAGTGCCTACTCCCGATGGTTCAATTGTTGATTTAACCTGTGAACTGGCGCGTAATGTAACAAAAGAAGAGATTAACGAAGCTATGAAGAAAGCTGCTGACGGACCTATGAAGGGTGTTTTGTATTATTGTGATGAACCCATTGTCGGTGTTGATATTATTGGTAGCAGTCATTCTTCAATTTTTGATTCTCTCTTAACCCAAGTTCAGCACGGAAATCTTGTTAAGGTAGTATCATGGTATGATAATGAAATGGGCTATTCCTCTAGAGTAGCTGATTTGATTGAAAAGATTGCACTTTAGCAAATGCCAGAAGGAATAGTTGTCAAATCAACAGGTAGCTGGTATATTGTAGAATCCTGCAATGAGTATTTTAACTGCAAGCTTAAAGGCAACTTCAAAATCAAAGGTTTTAAATATACCAATCCTATAGCTGTTGGCGACAGAGTGGTGTTTTCAATTTTAAAAGAAGAAAGCATCGGGCTTATTGAAAATATTCTACCACGTTTTAATTACATCATTCGAAAAGCCACCAAACTTTCAAAGAAATCGCATATTATTGCATCAAACTTAGACCATGCTATTCTGATTGTTACTCTGGCACTACCTCGAACCTCTACAGGTTTTATTGACAGATTCACAGTTACAGCCGAAGCTTACCATATTCCTGTTAAGATTATTTTCAACAAATACGACCTTTACAACTTGAAACAGAAAAAGGAGCTCTCGAATCTGATTAAAATCTATGAACAAATTGGTTACGAATGTCTGATAACTTCTGTTAAGGAAAAGTACAATCTTGATGCATTTAAAGAACTGTTACAAGGTCATACTTCTCTGGTTGCAGGACATTCAGGTGTTGGTAAATCAGCACTTATAAATGCAATAGAACCCTCATTGAATTTAAAGACCGATTTATTATCTGATTTTAATCTTAAAGGAAAACATACCACAACATTTGCACAACTTCACAAATTATCTTTCGGTGGATATGTCATAGACACTCCCGGTATCAAGGAATTCGGCTTATATGATTTCAGCAAGGAAGAGATTTCACAGTATTTTCCCGAAATGCGTAGCCTGATGAACAACTGCAAATTCAACAACTGCAGCCATACGAGTGAACCTGGCTGCGCCATAATTGAGGCATATAATAACGGAGATATGGCAAAAAGCAGATACAATAATTATGTCAACATATTCAATAATCCGAACGAATACGAAGAAGACTACATGAGATAAAATCATAGCATTGAAAACAACTTATAAAATTGGAGAATATTTTTTACCAACAAGTGTTAAAGAAATGGAAAGACTTGGTTGGGAGTGTGTTGATGTTATACTGTTCAGTGGAGACGCCTATGTTGATCATCCATCGTTCGGGAATGCTTTGATAGGACGATTTTTAGAGAGTTTAGGATTGAAGGTAGCCATAGTTCCACAACCAAATTGGAGGGATGATTTAAGAGATTTTAAAAAATTTGGTAAACCAAATTTATTTTTTGCTGTCAGTGCCGGCAATATGGATTCGATGGTTAATCACTATACTGCCCAAAAACGTTTAAGGTCTGAGGATGCTTATACGGCTGGTGGCAAGGCTGGTCAAAGACCGGATTATGCAACTGTTGTTTATGGTAAAATCATTAAAGATATCTTTCCTGATTCACTGCTTATTATTGGTGGTATTGAAGCCTCTTTGAGACGTTTAACTCACTACGATTACTGGTCTGACAGCCTTAAACCAAGTATTTTAACGGAAAGCAGGGCAGATTATCTTGTTTACGGTATGGCAGAGCAACCTCTGAGAGCCATTGTTGACACTCTAAAAACCGATAAAAATGCCTCACTTCGACATATCAGACAATTGGCATATCTGTCAAAAAATGATGAAAAACTAGATATCAGCAATATTGTAGAATTACCCTCGCACGAAAGTTGTCTAAAGGATAAAAAGGTTTTCTCAGAAGCATTTATTAAGACAGAAAAAGAATACAACAAAATGTATCCTGCAACTATAGTTCAATTGATTTCCAACAAGAAAGTAATCATTAACCCACCCTATCCCCCACTTGATGGTGCTGCACTCGATGCTGTTTATGGTTTGCCATTTTTGAGAAAACCACATTTAAAATATGACAAATCAGGTGTACCGGCATTTGAAATGATTAAAGATTCAATAAACATACATCGTGGATGTTTTGGGGGCTGTGCTTTTTGTGCTCTATCTGCACATCAGGGAAAATTTATCGGCAGCAGAACTGAGGATTCTATTTTAAAAGAGTTGGAAACAATAGCAAGTTTTCCGGAATTTAAAGGGCACATAAGTGATCTGGGAGGTCCCTCTGCAAATATGTATAAAATGAAAGGGGAAAACTTGGAAATGTGCGAAAAATGTGCACGCCCTTCTTGCATATTTCCAAACATTTGCACCAATCTGAACAATTCCCACAAAGCACTTGTAAATTTGTATGAAAAAGCTTCACAAGTTGAAGGCATAAAGAAAATTACCATTGGCAGCGGTATAAGATATGATTTGTTTATTGGAAGTTTAAATGATAAAGAGAAGTATGCCAAGGAATATTTAAAACTACTCATACTCAAACATGTTTCAGGGCGTTTAAAAGTAGCTCCCGAACATACTTCAGAAAAAGTACTTAAAGCAATGCGCAAGACTTCTTTCAACAACTTTCTGCTTTTTAAGGCACAATTTGATTTACTGAATAAGCAACACCATTTAAATTATCAGATTATTCCCTACTTTATTTCTGGACATCCGGATACTACTTACGATGACATGGCAGAGCTGGCATTATGTGCAAAAAAACATGACCTTATTATTGAGCAGGCACAGGATTTCACGCCCACACCCATGACTTTATCTTCAGTGATATATTACACCGGATTTGACCCTTATACAAAGAAGGGTATTTATGTTGCAAAAAGTAATGAAGAGAAAACCAAACAAAAAAGTTTTTTTTATTTTACCAAAAAGGAAAATATTCCTATGATACGTCAAATTTTGACAAGCCGCAAACGACTTGATTTATTTGAAAAAATATATCCAAAAAGGTTTAAGTGATTTATACCAATGTGTCAATTTTTCAACACTAAAATGCATTAATTTTTTACACATCTGGCAGAAAATCCGTTCTGCTTATCTTCAGCCCATCTGTAAACACTTTCGTAAGTCGAATTCAATGCTCGTGTCCAAGCTGCAGATACATTTTCTGTTGAGGAAAACCATTGACAAAAGCTATTTATTGAATTATAAGAATAATAAGGAGGTGTAATAATATATTGTCGTTTACCACTTGGCAAAGCAGTGAACTGAGAAGAGTTATTAAATGTTTGAGAATTTCCCACATGACAGCTTATGCCACTATTAGCCCAACCTGAGGTATTGGCAAGAGCCTTTGCAATCTGAGTTGATACAACTCCACACCAATAAGTACTGTTTGCGGATAAATAATCTGTTAATTGTGTCCATTCTGCATCACTGGGCAGATGCCATCCGCTTGGGCATAGTCCCTGTACGCCACTTGGGTTACTGCTGCTACTTAAAAAGCCATTCATAAGGGTAGCCCAATCATATAAACGTCCATAGGTAATACAATTGGATACATTATTATCATAGCACCAAGAGCCCGAAGCTGCATACTTAAGATTTTCTTTCATCCAGCACTGGCTGCCTATCTGAACAGTTTTGTATTGATTCCCGTCTCTTGCGTCTGTAATGTAATTGTATTCTTTTAAAATCCCTACTTCAGACAAAGCACATTGGCTGTAAGCCCATACATATAAGGTAAATTCGCCGCATGTACCATTTGTTACACTTTGTGTAAAGCTTGTTACATTGCCAATATCTATGGCTGTTGAATAGTTATTTGTTGTGTTATATTTATAGCCTGTGGCATGAGGTATAGCGCTCCAATTCCAAATTATTGAAGTTGGGGTTGTAGTATGTGTTGCAGAAGTAGGTGGAGGTAAGTATTCGCAATCATTACGGATACATCTTACTGATAAACCATAGCTTTTTTGAATAATAGCTGCTACAGGTGATGCACCATTGTAATACATTCTTCTTAGATAGCTTAAAGTAGGAGATTGTTGAGTTGCACTCCACCATAAAGCACTATTTTCTTTAAATGTAAAAGAAGCAGTATTATAGTAACCACCAGGTAATCCATTAAACGATGCAGTATTATTAGATGTTTGATCATTACCCACATGACAAGATGTAGGACTAGTTAGCCATCCAAAAGTATTTGCAAGTGATTTAGCTGTATTGCTTGAATTTCCTCCACACCAATATTGTGGATTTGAAGAAAGATAATCGGTAAGCTCTTTCCATTCACTGTCGCTTGGCAAATGCCAACCTGAAGGACAAGCACCTTTTATGCCGCTTGGATTTGAACTACTTCCCGTAAAATTACCATCTGTTGCAGCAATAAAATTATATTGAACACCATATAAAGCATACTCAGGAGTAGATTTAGCAATGCTTACATCTGTTCCATTGTAATCATAAACATAATAATATTTAATACCTGAAGAATTTGTTGGAGGGCCAACCACCTCCGGCAAAAACTTTAAATTTTCAGCCATCCAACACTGGTTCCCAATACGCACAATAGGATAAACATTGCCATCTCGACTGTCAGTAAATGGAGTTTCACAAGGAAATAGTATTTCGCCTTGTTTTGTAAGGGCCGTGTATCCAACAATTCTACCATTATGATCTACATAACCAGTACCGGAGGAAGTGCTTTCACCTTGTTTAGTTACAGCGTTTTGTGCAGTTAAAAAAAGAGGCATAAAGCTGATTATCAAAATGATAAGCTTTAATGTATTATTGTAAATTGTAAATTTTAAGCTACGCATTGTAAATTGTAAATTGAAGCTGTCTGTCAATTTTTTTAATTTATATATATTTCGTAAAATTTTCATCTAACAAATTTAAAATTTACAATTTGAATTTTACAATTTACAATCCATAAAACCCATCACTTCGTGTATCTTATTGTCTTTTGGCATATAATAAAAACTTTACCTAAAATAATCAAACTGTATCCTATCCCCTGCTTCTAAATCGTAAGAACCGTTGTTTGTTGGATCATAGAATACTGTTGTGCCACTTACGCTGTAAGCCATATTGCTTATTCTCACCCCATTGATAAACATTTTAACCTTGCTGTTTGTGGCAGGCGTTTGAGTAAGCGTGAAGCTTAATTGAAGGTCGGTAGCAGTCATCTGATCGCATACATCAGTAATGCTTGGGGTTTGCCAAGTAGCATTGCCACTGGCATCAGATGTAAGTACTTTCCCTGCACCGGGAGTTCCTGCACCTGCAAAACGGACGCTGCCTGTAGTGTGTAGTTGGGCAGATGGTGTAGCTGTTCCAAAGCCGACATCCCCATATACATATAAGCCATTGGCAGGAGGTACATCCTCAAGCGTTCCAATGGTTACACCACCATTGGAGGCCACAGTAAATTTAACACCACTGCTTAGTGCCACTTTAAGAGCAGTAGCAGCTGCAGTTTGATAAATGTGTAATTTGGCTAATGGAGATGTGTTTCCTATTCCAATATAACCATTGTTTACATTCATAGCCAAGCCCCAGCCAGCGCCGCCGCTTCCATATAAACCAACATAGTCATCGGAATGCATACCAATCAAGGCCCTGTCTAATGTATTTAAAGAATTTGTAAACCAAATGCCTGCTGTACCACCTCCATATTTTATTCTGGCTCTGCCAGTTACGTCTAATGCAAAGCCGGGAGTTGCTGTGCCAATACCGAGTCGATTATTGGAGTTATCCCAATAAAGAGAGGCGTTACTACTTAAAGAAGAACTTCCATTCCAAAATGCAACTCTGGTGGCTGTGCCACTACCTGTTACAGTACCTGTAGCGGCTGAAGCCCAGCTTAATGTACCACTACCATTTGTTGACAAAACTTGTCCACTTGTACCATCGGCAGTGGGGAGGGTATAAGTGACGTTAGCGGCTTGGTCTCCACCTTGGAATTTTGTATAGTAGGTAGGCGAAGAGCCGCCTTCGAGGATGCCAAACTTGCCATTAATATTTATTAAGTCGTTATCGAACTCCCCATAAATTAGTGGTTTCGTTGTGTTTGTATTGTCAATATAAAGCTTATTAGAGCCAGTTTCAACGTAACCGGCTTCATGTCCGATAAAAACATTACCACTTCCAGAATTATTGTTAACACCTGCTTGATAACCAATGGCTGTATTATTATTGCCAGTTTGATTATAGAAACTTGCTTGATAACCAATGGCTGTATTATTATTACCAGAAGTATTACTTTGCATGACACCGGCCCCAAACCCACTGTTTTTTTCACCTGAAACATTCCAATACATAGCACCATTACCTGCAGCGCTGTTGTAGTGTCCATCCGTGTTTTTATGCAATGCCTCATTACCAATGGCAATATTCCGGGAGCCCTCTGTGTTTTCATACATTGTTTGGTATCCCAAGGTATTATTATTTTCTCCTGAAGAATTTTTATAAAGTGTTCTATATCCGACCGATGTATTCCACCTGCCTGTATTATTTGCGGCTGTGAGACTACCGTACATAGCCTCATAACCAACTGCAGTATTATTTGTTTCTCTGCCAGTTGTTCTGTTATCAGCATTAAACATGGCATTATACCCTATAGCTGTACTACGAGAATTTGCTTTATTATGATAAAGAGCCTGCATGCCAATGGCAGTATTCTGTCCACCTGTACTATTACCGTATAAGGCCATATAGCCAATTGCCAAGTTCGCAGCACCGGTTGTATTAGTACTCAGAGCATTTCTTCCAAAAGCAGTATTTGTATTTATATTTCCTCCACCTTTACCAACAGTTAATTCGTTTATAAGCGCATCGTTTGCAGCTACTTCAAATTTCGCAGCAGGTGTAGCAGTGCCTACACCAAGGCGATTATTGTTGTTATCCCAAAATAAATCTACATTGCTGCTAAGGGTTGAAGCGTCAGACCAAAATGCGATTCTGGTAGCTACACCGGAACCAGATAGAGAACTCCCTCCTGCTGTAGCCCAGCTGAGTACACCTGAACCATTAGTAGATAGCAGCTGCCCGGAAGTTCCATCAGCTATGGGTAATGTATAGGTGATATTAGCACTTTGGTCGCCACCCTGGAAGGTGGTGTAATACGTGGGTGATGTACCTGTTTCGAGAACTCCAAATTTGCCGTTTATTCTGATTAGGTCATTATCGAACTCGCCATAGATAAGAGGTTTGCTACTATTTGTGTTTTCAATATACAATTTATTTGAACCTGTTTCATTATATCCTGCACTTAAACCGATGAATACATTACCTGAACCGGTGGTTACACTATAACCTGCTGAACTGCCAAGTGCAGTATTTTGTCCTCCTGATGCTGCATTGTATAATGACATGTGTCCAACAGCAGTATTGTAATTTCCTGATGTAATATTCATTTGAGAGGCATTACCAATCGCAGTATTACATTGTCCTGTATTTGCTGAGGCTGTAGTACTACCTCTTAATGCAGTAAAGCCCAAAGCAGTATTATATGTAGGAGTAGGTGTAGATGAACTATTTGCATATCTCATTGCTTCAGCACCAACTGCAGTACTGTAATAATTTGCCACATTAGAAAATAGAGTTAAGAAACCAATTGCTACATTCTGATAAGCTGTTGTACTATTAAATAAACTGTTATAACCTAACGAAGTATTGGCATAACCTGACAAATTACTTTGCATGGAGCCGGTTCCCAAACTGCTATTCATAGCACCAGTTGTATTTGTAAGTAATGCCCCATTTCCTATAGCAACATTCGCATTTCCAATAGTATTAGACAACAAAGCCTGATGACCAATTGCCACATTATTTTGGCCAGAAGTATTGCTGTATAAACTCTGAAAACCAAGTCCATTGTTATAATTTCCTGATGTATTAGAATAAAGAGATTGATCACCAACTACAGTATTAAATCTGCCTGTGTTACTTATCGGGACAATGCTGCCATATAGTGCTTCATAACCCACAGCTGTATTATATGTTTCTCTTCCCACAGTCCTGTTATCTGCATTGGACATTGCATTATAACCGATAGCTGTAGTTCTCGAATTCCCGGAATTGCTATATAAGACATTAGAGCCAATGGCTACAATGGAGCTTCCTGTCGTGTTTAATAATGCAGCACTCGCACCTAAAAACACATTATTTTCACCAGTTGTATTATTAAGTCCTGCTCTAGAACCAGAAAAAAGTAGAAATTCACCTGAAGAATTATTTGAACCTGATGCTGAGCCTATGAAAGTATTATTATTTCCAGTTGTATTTGTCCAACCACTCCCATTACCGGTAAAAACATTATTTTCTCCTGAAGTGTTGTTGGAACCTGAGCCCATGCCCAAAAATGTATTATTATTGCCTGTATTAAAGTATCCAGCTAAATTGCCGAGAAAAAGGTTATTTATTGATGTTGTCCCTGTATAGCCTGATTTGTATCCAATAAATATATTTTCATAACCGGAAGTATTATTATATCCTGATTCATTACCTATAAATATATTATTATATGCTCCAGCACTATTGTATGCAGTTTTGTAACCTATTAAAGTATTATTGTATCCATGATTGATATTGTAACCTGCCTGATATCCATAAAATGAATTTGAATAAGCAGAAAGCGAAGCCAAACCAGCCCCTACACCAGCAAATGTATTACCACTGCCATTTATTGAAGCCGGTGCCTCAACAGCAAATGTAACCACAGGAGTGCCGGCACCATTTGCCACCACAAATTTGGAAGCAGGTGTTTGGGTACCAATGCCTACATTATAGGGTGCTGTTGAGGTTTCAAATATAGGTGCCTGTGTGCAGGTCGCAGTCGTGCCATCTGATTTGATAATTACATTCGCTGTTGTACACCCCAGAGGTCCGGTTGGTCCTGTAGCTCCTGTTGAACCACTTGCACCATCAGCTCCGGTAGCTCCGGTTGGTCCTTGCAATCCTTGAGCACCGTCAGCTCCAGTAGCTCCGGTCGGGCCTTGCAAACCTTGTACTCCGTCAGCACCAGTCGCTCCGGTCGCCCCATCGCTTCCAGTTGCCCCAGTCGGACCTTGTAATCCTTGTGCACCATCGGCTCCTGTAGCACCTGTGGGGCCTTGTAAACCTTGTACTCCGTCAGCACCAGTTGCACCTGTCGGACCTTGTAATCCCTGTGCACCATCGGCTCCAGTAGCTCCGGTAGGGCCTTGTATTCCCTGTGGGCCATCAGCACCAGTTGCACCTGCCGGACCTTGTAATCCTTGTGCACCATCGGCTCCTGTAGCACCTGTAGAACCTTGCAAACCTTGAGCCCCATCGGCTCCAGTCGCTCCGGTAGGGCCCAGTATGCCCTGTGTGCCATCAGCACCTGTAACACCTGTTGGACCTTGTAAACCTTGTACTCCGTCAGCACCAGTCGCTCCGGTCGCCCCATCGCTTCCAGTTGCCCCAGTAGGACCTTGCAAACCCTGTGCACCGTCAGCTCCTGTCACTCCTGTGGGGCCGGTTGGGCCGGTGGCACCGTCAGCTCCTGCTTGACCTGGGGCACCAGCTAAATTAATACACCATGAATTATGATTAATAGTTCCTGTAACTGAAAGTATTTGTACACTAAACATCCCACTAGAACTATTGTATGAAATAATTAGGACTTCTAAATAATTAAATCCATCATGCGATACTATAGCAATTTGTCCTGGCGTATATGCCAATCCTGGGAAAAAAGCTAATGTGATTACATCAGAAGGTGAAAGTGTACTGAGATTAAGAGCATTATTTAATGAACAATTTTCATATTTATCCCCATCTAATCCCGTAGGACCAGTTGCACCCGTAGCTCCATCAGCACCAGCGGTTCCGGTATCTCCTGTAGGGCCGGTTGGACCCGTAGCTCCATCAGCACCAGTAGTTCCTGTATCTCCTGTAGGGCCGGTTGCACCCGTAGCTCCATCCGTACCGGCGATTCCGGCATCTCCAGTAGGGCCTTGTAATCCTTGTGCTCCATCGGCTCCTGTAGCGCCTGTCGAACCTTGCAATCCTTGTGCTCCATCGGCTCCTGTAGCACCGGTTGGGCCTTGTATGCCCTGTGGGCCATCAGCTCCTGTAGCACCGGTTGCTCCGGTAGGACCAGTTGCTCCATCTGCACCTGCAGTTCCTGTATCTCCTGTGGGGCCGGTTGGACCGGTGACACCGTCAGCTCCTGCTTGACCTGGGGCACCAGCTAAATTAATACACCAATAGTTAAAATTTCCTGTTCCTGTTACTGAAGTTACTTGCAATGAAATTTGTCCTGTTAATGGATTGTATGACAGCACGAAGGCTTCAAAAAAGTTTGTGCCATTACTTGCAACTATAACTGTTTGGCCGGCTGTATATGCCAAACCAATATCAAAAGTCATATTGACTGTACTTAATGGGAAAATTGTGCTTAAATCAATATTTTCAGAATTGCAATTGGCATATTTGTCACCATCGGCACCGGTTGGACCAGTTGGGCCTGTGGCTCCGTCAGCACCAGTAGTTCCTGTATCTCCTGTAGGGCCAGTTGGGCCTGTGGCTCCATCCGCACCGGCAGTTCCAGTATCTCCTGTGGGGCCGGTTGGACCTGTGGCTCCGTCAGCACCGGCAGTTCCTGTATCTCCTGTGGGGCCGGTTGGACCTGTGGCTCCGTCAGCACCGGCAGTTCCTGTATCTCCTGTGGGGCCAGTTGGGCCTGTGGCTCCATCCGCACCGGCAGTTCCTGTATCTCCTGTGGGGCCGGTTGGGCCTGTGGCTCCATCCGCACCGGCAGTTCCTGTATCTCCTGTGGGGCCGGTTGGACCGGTGACACCGTCAGCTCCTGCTTGACCTGGCGCACCAGCTAAATTAATACACCAATAGTTAAAATTTCCTGTTCCTGTTACTGAAGTTACTTGCAATGAAATTTGTCCTGTTAATGGATTGTATGACAGCACGAAGGCTTCAAAAAAGTTTGTGCCATTACTTGCAACTATAACTGTTTGGCCGGCTGTATATGCCAAACCAATATCAAAAGTCATATTGACTGTACTTAATGGGAAAATTGTGCTTAAATCAATATTTTCAGAATTGCAATTGGCATATTTGTCACCATCGGCACCGGTTGGACCAGTTGGGCCTTGTAATCCTTGTGCACCATCGGTTCCTGTGGCACCTGTCGGACCTTGCAATCCTTGTGCTCCATCGGCTCCTGTGGCACCGGTAGGGCCTTGTAATCCTTGTGCGCCATCAGCACCTGTTGCTCCTGTTGGTCCTTGTAAACCTTGCGCACCATCAACTCCTGAGGCACCTGTCGGGCCTTGTAATCCTTGTGCACCATCGGCTCCTGTGGCGCCTGTCGGACCTTGTAAACCTTGTGCACCATCAGCTCCGGTAGCGCCGGTAGTGCCTTGTAATCCTTGTGCCCCATCGGCTCCTGTCGCACCTATAGGGCCAGTGGGGCCTGTTGGACCTACTGGACCAATTGCAAGTACCCATTGAGTACCATTGAAATACCAAAACTGATTAGTATCAGTATCATATACAAGTAAGGCGGTTGCAGGCTGAGGTATGGCCAAACGCTGAACAGTCGTCATGCGAGGAACCAGCATACCCTTTATGGAAGAGGAGACATCAAGCATGGCACTGGAATCGGGAGGAGCTCCGCCATCATTGACAGCCACACCTTGCGCTTTAGAAAAAGAAATGTTTATGAACAAAAATAAAAATACTAAAATTGCAGCACAAGAGTGTTGGGAACTTTTAATAATTTTACTTTTTAAATCCATTCTAAATATATTTAGTGAATAAAATGTTTAACTAAGGCTGGTTATTAGCACCTACTGTGCCTGTTCCGGAAATAAAATGCGGTGCATTTGAAACATTGCCTACAATTCTGGAATTATCTCCAATATTGTAAATGGCATAACCGCTGCCATAGTTGTTAATAATTGTATTGCCCATCACACTGCTGTAGTGAGAGTCTATCATAAAACTCCGCTGGAAATTTCCATCACATAAATTACCGGTTAAAGTAATATAGGAACCTGAAGTATGTATTCCCCTGCTCCACACATTACTGGCATCGGAATCAGATTTATAAACAGAGTTTCCGGTAATAACAACCCGATCTGAAGACACATAAATACCACTTGATATTCCTGCTCCAACACCTTTAATCACATTATTGGCAATAACAGAAAAATGAGAAACAAAAAGTACATATATACCTCCATCCCCAGAATTATTAATATCTATATGATTATTAGAAATATTTGAATTTTTTGAATCCTGTATATAAAGTCCATAATTTTTAGCTTTATAAATTGTATTCTGTCTTATATTTACGCCATCAGTATAAGAAATTACAATTCCATTTAAAGTTGTACTCCCATTTCCTATTATTGTATTACCTTCAACTGTATTGTAACTTAATGATGAAAAATCAGCAGAATTACCTGCAAAATATATAGCAGCTTGAGAAAAATTTTTAAATTCATTTTTTAAAATCATATTGTTTTGAACCATTTCACCTGCTGATGCAGAAAGCCTGACTCCATAATAACAACTATCAAAAAGACAATTTTCAACGGTATTATTGCTGGAATTTCTAAATTCAATTCCCCTGTGCAAGTTATTTTTTATAATACTTAAATCCCTTATTATAATATGATTGGAATTCTGAACGTAAAAAGTCTGAAAATTGCCACTGGTATTTATAATTTTTGTTGCAGCACCAACACCTTCAATAATAATATTTGATTTGTTATTGATGTTAATTGTAGATGTTATAGTCCAAGTTCCTTGTGGGATTATTACTTTTCCGCCTTCAGCCGGAAGTGCATCAATGGCTTGTTGTATGGTTGTATAAGTTATACCGTCCACATAAACAATCTTATTCAGTTGTCCGGTGGTACTTGTTCCATTTACAACAAGATTACTGGCTGGTGTCGTATAATTGATACCCACATTACCGTTTGAAGCAATGCGCATGCGTTCAGCAATGGTTGATGATCCGTCAGGAGTTGTCCAGAATGTCAATGCAGCGGGCAGGTCGGAAGCACCACCAGAGGCAGCATCCCTTATAGCTCTTATGCGGGCCTGAGCTGCAGTAGTAGTTTGGTCTCCGAAATTAATATCTGCCATGATATCATTTAAAAGACCAAGATTAGTTGTTTGTCTTAATGATAAAGTAGCAGGAGCAGCAGCTCCGGTTGTGGTATTTCTGATTTCAAGATCCACACCCAAAGGAGATGTTGGAAAATCTTCTGAGGAAATGACAGTTCTTCCTTTTAAAAAGGCAGCCCATGTATTGACATTAGTAGCCGTATAACTGCTGTTTGTTCCAGTAATGCCATACAACCCAAAGCTAAGACCAGTTCCATTACGGTAAGCCGAATACCCAGAAACCACATTTGTTCCGGACAATAGAGAACCTGAGCCCCATAAAACAGCATTTGCAGTTGATGTATTTTCAAAGAAATAACCACGGGCAAATTGATTGGCAGCTGAGATATTAATGGCTGATGTAAGACTGCCAGTGGATGTCATTAAAATACTAAGCGCCCCGGGTTTAGTATTGGTTCCATGCGCATTAAGGGTGAGTAAGTAGTTTGAAGTAGGAGAAGTTGTTCCGATTGCAACATTGGTTCCATTGTCAAATATCTGACTGCATACAGCGTCAGTACCATCAGATTTAATCACAAAATCTACTGTGGTACAAGAAATTGTTCCGGTTGGACCGGTAACTCCAGTGGCGCCTGTAGCTCCAGTAGTGCCGGTAGCACCTGTAGCACCTGTAGCACCAGTAACTCCGGTTGGTCCGGTTGAACCTGTAGTTCCGGTAGCACCTGTTGTACCCTGTGGACCAGTTGGACCAGTTGGACCAGTTGGACCAGTTGGACCAGTTGGACCTATATCTCCAGTATTTCCTGTGACACCTTGTGGACCGGTTGGACCTATATCTCCAGTATTACCTGTGACACCTTGCGGACCGGTTGGGCCAATATCTCCGGTATTACCTGTGACACCTTGCGGACCAGTTGGACCTATATCTCCGGTAT
>JAQVVM010000006.1 GCA_028698995.1 Bacteroidales bacterium | reverse complement strand
GGAAGTCAAAACGACGTTAATGTGGTTGGTTAGTTGTGTCCAATTTGTGCCGCCATTAATAGTTCTTCGAATATGGCCAGATACTCCGGAAATATAACCTGTATCAGCTGTTGGAAAATAAACTGCTTTTAAATCGAGGGTTGATCCACTATAGGAGACAGTCCAGTTGGTGCCGCCATCTGCTGTTTTTAATACCCGGCCAGATGCACCAACAGCGAAACCCAAATGGGCATCAAAAAAATAAACAGAATATAAACTGTTCGTTACACCGCTTGTTTGTAATAGCCAGTTTGTTCCACCATCAATAGTTTTAAGTATCTTGCCACTCATACCAACGACGTAGCCCGTATCTGCATTTGTAAAAAAGACTGAATTTAAGTTTTGAGTTAACCCACTATTTTGTGCAATCCAATCTACACCTCCATTTATTGTTTTTATTATTTTTCCTGTATCACCAACGGCATAACCTATATCACTAGAGGTAAAAAACACAGCGTTTAGGGTGTTGTTTATGCCACTGTTCTGTGCTATCCAGTTTGCGCCACCATTATTGGTTTTAAGAATAACACCTTGATTTCCTACAGCGTATCCCAAGCATGCATCGGGAAAGCAAGCGTCGTTTAAATCAATATAATAGGTGCTGCTTGTAAATGCTGTCCAGTTTAAACCGGCATCCATAGTTTTTAGAATTACACCATTTTCTCCCACAGCATAACCATTATTAATATCCGTGAAATAAACTGATCTTAAGTTTGTTGATGTTCCACTGTTTAAAAATGTCCAATTTGCACCGGCATTAATGGTTTTTAAAATTTTTCCTGAACGGCCTGCGACATATCCCGTAAGCGTATCTGTAAAGCAAATTGAATACAATTCATACGATTGAAAAATAGTTAAATAAGTCCAGTTTAAACCGCCATCTGTAGTTTTCAACATTCTCCCGTATTCACTAGCGTAACCCTTATTGGCAGTGGTGAAATAAACTGAATATAAATTGGTTGTTACGCCACTTGTTTGTACTGTCCAGTTGTTACCCCCATCAATAGTTTTTAAAATTTTTCCACCATTGCCCACAACATAACCCGTGGTATCATCATAAAAAAACACTGAATTGTAAAACGGATTTGTTCCACTATTCTGAATTATCCAGTTTATTCCGCCATTAGTGGTTTTCATAATCACACCAGTACTGCCACTGCCACCAACTATATAACCAGTATCAGCACTGGTAAAGAAAACGGATGATAAATAGGGCGTACTTGTTGTTTGGGCTATCCAGTTAAGCCCACCATTGGTGGTTTTTAAAATAGTTGCAGAGCTGCCAACCGCGTATCCGGTGTCGATATCTGTAAAATAGACAGATAATAAAAGATTAGTTGTGCCGCTGTTTTGTGATATCCAACTGCTTCCACTATTAGTGGTTTTCAGAATTGTTCCATCAGCTCCAACTGTATAGCCAATATTTGGATTTGGAAAACATACAGAATATAAATTATTACCTTGAGGCAATGGATTTTGCCATGTCCAGTTTTGTGCATTTAAGGAATTTATTGATAAAAATGCCAGTAATCCAAAAAGCAAAAATGAGGGTTTAATAATTGTTAATTTCATATTCTGTTATTTGTTCTTAATTGTCAAAATATCGTTTATTTTTTTAAATATCTTACGGTCAAGCGCATTTACAAATTTTCAACCTCAAATGTTTCAAGCCACCAGAAAATTTTAAAACTTCAAAGTTTCTACTCCTTATCAGGCCGCAATTGAGCTAAGCATTGCTGTGTGTGCTGCAAAAGTTGAACTCATCCGTAGGATGCTCCCAAAAAATGTCAAAAATACGCATTTATTTTTAGAAAGTTAAAGGATGGGTGTTGTATAATTACAACCTTCTAGTTTTGAATCTGAGAAGAGAGGAAATTTCGATTTGATTTAGTATGGTTTTTCACTGATTAGGACACCGTTTTCATTCCACATTTTCCATATTCCGACCTTTTTCCCTTTTTTATAGAACATTTCGTATCTTAATGTACCGTTTGAATCCCAGATACTCCACTTGCCGTGCTTTCTGTCTTTAAGAAACTGTGCTGAAGAAATTAAAATGCCATTTTCAAACTTTAGCCAAGGCCCATGTTTTTGGCCTTTTCGAAAAGAACGTTTTTCAATCAGAACACGATTTTCAAAAATTTCACTCACACCATCCAGCAATCCTTTTTTTATAGATAAGCGGGCGCTTATGTAGCCAAATTCATCAGTTTGTTCATAAATTCCGGTAAAAAGAACTCCTTCTTTATAATAAAAGCCGTCGTTTTGTGTGATTTCCTGAGCATTGCTGAAACTATAAAAAGATAATATAAAAAATAATAATGAAAATATACGATACTTCATGATTTAGTATTAAATATGAACAAAAATAAGATTTTCTTTCTGAGTATGCTGATTTTATCTTGAAACCGGAAGTAATTCTATTTCAGGATGGTCTTCAGAAAAATTGTTCATATTCACGATGGTGCTTTCATAAGAAATGAAAGAAATGCTAATTTCCGATTCTGCATTTTGTGCAGATACAGATAAAACAAAATTGCCCTCAAAATCTGTGTAAGTAATAATATCTGTACCGGGTATTTCAATTTTAACACCTGCAAGGTTTTCACCGGTTAATCTGTCAGTTACTTTTCCGCTTACCTGCTTTGTTGATTCTTTTTCGTTTTTGTCGTTTTTATTTTCCGAAAATAATAAAGTTGAAGAAAAAAGGGCAAGAATTAAAATGACTGTTTTCATGGTTTTGTTTTTTTAATTTATAGAACAAAGGTATGGCAAGGATTCTAAAAAGGTATTAAGATTAACTTAAGGTTTTATTAAGTTTATGTTAAGTGATAGTTATTATTTTTCTTATTAAGAATCATGTTTAAAAAAAACAACCCACCCAAAAAGGTAGGTTGTTTCAGAAAGAAATGTTTAATATTTATTAATTTAAGCCGGTAACCCAACCTTGTGCCCATGTTGGAACACTGAAACCATTACCGGCTCCGGTGGCATTGGTATTAGTCGTTATGGCACTTGGGTTGCCTATGGTTCCTACATTAACATCAGTTATACAATCAATAAAATTGACATTGGTAACATTCAAATCGTTGGTAGTTGTAAAACCCTGACTGATATCTCCGGAAACTCTTACCCCTATGTTCCAGTTTTTAAGAACGACATTATCAATATTGGCTTTAGTCCCTCTTCTGAGCTCCATTCCCTGAGGTTCGTTACCTTGGTTGCCGCTGCCTATAAGCGTCACATTGGTAATACTTGGGTTTGATATAGGAGTGGCGGCATTATCTGTTTCCCAATTGTCGGCTTCAAAGCCTCTGTTGCCGAAACCAAGGTCATTTTTCCCGTATAGATTTGTTGCCGTTCCTCTCCATCCTTCAGTCCAATCGAACATATCATCTTCAACATGCGAAGATATAATATTACTGACATTTACAGTTCCTCCATAAAATTCAAATCCATCATCAGCATTTTCGAAAACTTGTACATATTCAATGGTAGTACCATTTCCAACACCGAATAATGATAAGCCATTGTATTCTTTTTCGCTGTTAAATGCTGCACCTGAGTACTCAATTCTTAAATATCTTATAGTTCCCGAATTGTCATTGTCAATGCCTCCTCCATAAGTTACATCTCCGACTTCTGACATACCTCCACCTGAGTTGCAAGTGGCTTTGCCGCAAATAACCAGGCCGCCCCAGTCACCACGTGCTTTTGTAGCCAAACCCGATGTCATAACAACAGGGTTTGTTGATGTCCCATTGATAAAAATCTGTCCTCCCTGTTCAATAATAATTGCTGATGAGGTGCCACCCACTCCTTCAATTTTGGTTCCGGCCGGAATGGTCAATTTGCCTCCTGATTTTATTTTTAATAGTCCTGTTAATTTATATGTTTTACTTGCATCAAGTGTTACTGCTTTGCTGATGTCTCCTTTAAAATCATTTGGATTCACATCGCTGGTTTGATTCTGATTCGTATCATCATCTTTTTTGCAACTTGTTAAAACACTTGTAAATAATGCAATGCAAATTGAAAATGTAAGCATTGTTTTTTTCATAATTTCATTTTTCATTTTTTTTAAATTTTATTTGTTTACGATGCAAAATTAATTTCAATCATAGACATAGCCGTTAAGTTAATATTATTGAATTATTAATTAATCAAAGATTAAAGGTTAAGAAAATGTTAACGAAAATGAATTTTAAAAGGTATTAACCAAGGAATTAATCTTAGGTTAAAATCATTTATTAAAACTTATAACTTATTCCAAATCCTACAAAAATTCCTTTTTTATAGGAAATAACCAAAGCATCGCTGTTCTCATTTGCCTGATATCTTTCAACGGGTGGATTTAGGAGGTTTTTGAAACTTAAGCTCAGGGATAACTTTTTAAATTCTGATTTTAAAATCAAGTCAAGTGAGTTAAAGGGTCTTTCAATTATGTTTCCCCTGTTATTGGTTCCTATGGCATAGATTCTGTCGGAGAAGTAACTGTAGGATACAGTTGCCATAAGGTTATTTTTTTCATTTTTCCAATTAAATAAATACGTTAGGTCTGCATTCATCAATAAATCGGAAGCTCCCGTAAATCTGGCTTTCTCATGTGTAAAATTAACCATGAATATGGTTTCTTCTTGCACTTTTTCAGAATTCAATTCTTGTTCGGTATGCATATAAGATGTATTAAAACCTGCAAAGATTTTAGAATTATCAAGATCCAAAAGAGTTTTTCGAACTTCAAATTCCAAACCAGCAACATAACCCCAATTCCCTGTATTCAGAAAGGAAATGTCGTTGGTAGCAGAAGTGATGGCAAATTCATTGATAGGGTTCAAAATGTATTTTCCAAAAGAACCCAATGATAATACTTCTCCAGATTTAGGAAAAAACTCCCATTTAATATCAAGGTTGTAATTATCGGAAGGATATATATCGGGGTTCCCGATTTTTACCTGTGTTACTTCTTCAAAAATGAACATGGCGCGTTCTTTAAACTGTGGCAGTGTATAAGTCTTACTTGCCCCTATACGCAGATTTTGTTTGTCATTAATTTCATAACGTGATGAAAAACTGGGGAGAAATGAAATTTTTTCAAAATAGTCGCTTTTATCACTCGGGTCTAATTGCGTATTCCAATAAACTTCCTGATAAATGTACTCTGCTCTCAAACCAATCAAAGAAGAGAATTTTGGACTGAAATTGTATTCAGTAGTTAAGTAACCACCTTGTATTACTTGAGAACCACCATAAACTTGAGGGTTTAAAGCAAATGGCACTTGGGAATTGCCTCTGAATGTTTCGATTCTGAAAAAGTTGTTGTCCAAATTTTGTTGATTAAAGAACAATGACAGATTATCAGGATCAACAACAGTGTTTCTGGAAACCGATAAAATTCTGAAATTAAATTGTGTAGCCTCAAATTCCCTTGCTTTATATCTTCCTGTCAGGCCTAATGTAAACTTAAGCTTAAATACATTGTCCGAAAGGGGTAAGAGTTTGTATTCAAAAGCCAAATTTCCAGCCAATTCGTTTTCTTTAAGATAGTGAAAATACCTGTGATTATCAGTAATCTGGTTCTGTCCAAAAAGATAGTTCCCATTTTCAATCATACGAAAGGTATTTTGGAAGCGATCAGGAACATCACTGGTGATGGTATTGTAAGAAAAACCCCAATCAAAACCTGCATGTGGGTTAAGATGGTGTTTGCCTAAAAGCTGATTGATAAATATGGTGTTTTTTTCGTAGGTTTTTATGTTTAAATATCCATTACCATTATCTGCGATATCTATGATTGTCCCAACGTATTCTTCATTTGAGTTCTCACTGGAATTGATTAATACAAGATTGTAAAAGACCTTATGATTTCTGTTCATTTTATATCCCAAATTTATCATAGCAGTTGAGTTCGTATTGTATGCATACGTTTTCATTCTGAAGTCTTTATGTGGTATGCCTGAACTGTTTATCGCACCAAAAGCAACACCTTCTTTAACAGAGTAATCGTTCCCGAAATTGAGACTTGCATAAAAGTTTATTTCGCTTTGTATTCCTATTTGGTGTTTGTGTCCGCCTGAGATTCCGAAGTTTGCACCCAGAGGTGTTTTAGAAACAGGGTTTAAGTTGTTATCAAAATCAAATTCAGACAGTGTCTGGGGTGGGGTGGTTGTGTAAAACCCAAAATAGTCAGGGCCTTCCTTAAGTGGTAAGGCTTTATTACTAATTGAGGCTGAGTTTAAATCGGAACCCAGATCAATTTTAAGGAAACTCTCTCCGGAAAAGTCTTTTGAAATTATATCCACATTACCTCCGGCAAAATCACCATATATGCGGTTGTTGTAAACTTTATCAATTGTAATAAACTCAATAATATCTGTAGTAAATAACTCGAGTGCTATGTTTTTCTGTTCGGGATTATTTGAAGGCATAGGTAAACCGTTAAATGAAGTGGAATTATACCTGTCGCCCAAGCCTCTAACATACACATCGTTACTGCCTTCAATTTTTGAAATACCCGTTACTTTTGTTACTGCTGTTGCCACATCGCCGATGCCCTTGCGTGATAATTCCTGAGCACCTATATGCTGTACAATTCCGGATGCTTTTCTTTGTTCCATTAGAAGATAGCTTTCCCTGTCTCTGATGGCGGTTGCCACAATATTAACAGTTTCAAGATTCTGGGTAACAGGTTCAAGCTCAATATTTACTTCTGTTGCATTATTGGCTGCTACAAGGATATTGGGTATGGTCTGAGAAGCGTAAGAAATAAATGAAACCTGAATTGTGTAAGTGCCGGGGACTAATCCTTTAATTTCAAAATTGCCATCGAAATCGCTGCTGGAACCTATGTTCGTGCCTTCAATGATAACATTTGCTCCTGTAATTAATTCAGTAGAGTTTAATTCTTTAATGGTGCCTTTTATACTACCGGTTTGGGCTTTGATTTTGAATGGAATATTTAAAAGGGCAGAAAAGAGTATGATAATAATAATTCTTTCAGCTTGGGTTTTCATATAAAATAATTATGCTCGATCTTTATTTGATTTTGCAAAATTACCTTACCTACATTTCTTGTGTGTTAACTCAATATTAATTAATACTTAAGTTTATCTTATGTTTTTTTCTGGAATTTTATTGATGGTTTTTAATTGATTTAAGCATACATCTTTCTTTTAATAAATATCATAAAGTAATTTTCAGATGATTATAATTTTCACTTTAAATTTTGATGATTCTTTCCACCTGAAATTGATTCCCTGTAATAATAAGTATATATACCCCTGGGTCATAGTGCTCTATATCTATGTCTGTTTCGATATTGTTTAGGATACCTTTCTGAATCAATCTACCCTGCATGTTCAGAATTTTAAACTGGACTTCTTTGCTAAAGTTCTTCTTTACCAATGTGATATGGCTTTCAGCCGGATTAGGGTACACCAGAACCTTGCTTTCGTCTAAGAAATAATCATTTGTTGCTGAATTGTTGAGGTAATTTGACAGATATGCACTTAAATCGAGGGTGTGAAATTTTTGCAGGATGGTATTAGAGGTATGCACATATTTCTCGTTGGTGATAAAGAAAGTTAAACCATCTCTTGTCGTAATTCCTTCAACCTGATGCATTGAAAGGTTTAAATAAATTTTTCGCTTGTTTCCGCTGCTGAAATCGGTATTATTATAATCGTAAAGCAAATAAACAAATGGTTGAAGGTAATTGGTGTATCCACTTAATGCAATAAGTCTTTCAGCTTCTTTGAAAACAGCACCCGTAATCATGCCCTGTACATCGAGTGTGGCTTTATACATGGCCAAATGATTGCCTGGGGTTTTGGGTAACACAAACAAATCTGTTTTGTTGCTTATCCATTGCTTTGTAAATAGGTATATACTGTCTGACGAAATAATGAAGGCCTCGCAATCAAAGTCGGTATTGTTCATTCCGGTAGGAGTGAAATCTGTCTGGGTGCTGTAAGTAAAGGAGATTGTGTCAATCACCGGAGCTTGTAGGAGCAATGAGTTTTTTTCTATTCTCAGTATTTTAAGGTCAGTTCTGTTCCCATTGGTGTTGTTGCCAAAATCACCTATGTAAATATAATCGTTGTCATGGGAAATTTCTTCCCAGTCAATGTTGCCAGTTCCGGATAAGGGGTAAGTGTGAAATTGATTAATCGTAAGTGTGTCAAAAGCATAAAGATTGGAGTCTGAATCATCATTAAATGTCCAAAACCAATTGTTCCACAAGATCAAACCGGATGTTTCCTCCATAATTTGTGGCAAATCCAAATCTGAAACAGGGCTTAATGTTACAATTCCATAAACACAACTGCCGTCATTTTGTGTTGCAAGTGCATTGAAATTTGTTGCTAAAGGGTCTGTGCAACCGGAAATTTGCGCTTCTGAAGTGGCAAAAAATAATAAAAATGAAATAAGAAAAATATATTTTAGATTTATCATGCAATGAACTTATTTTTCTGCAACAACCAACATTTCAAAATCATCAGTTTTTAATTTATCTTCTCTTGAATATTTGCCAATTTGAGCTCCGAAGATTTCAATTTTCGAGAAACCCAGTGATTTTAAAAGCCAGCTAATCTCGCATGGCACATAGTACCTTTCATTACATTCAAGTTCTTTATTACAACCATTATCATCAGTTATTGAAGTGACATTATAATCTCTGAATGTCATAAGGTCAAAGTTTGTGCTGTTATAGGTAGCACCTTCTTCAATTTTATCATTTGATTCGTGAAAACGATTTATTGAATGAAATAATGGAAAAAGCCCGTTAAGAGTGGTAAAAATGAATTTGGCTTTAGGTTTCAGGGAGTGGCTTGCACTTTTAAGGATTTCAAAATTCATTTCATCGGTTTCCATCAGGGGAAATCCTCCTTCACAAAGCATAATAGCAGCATCAAACCGATTATTGAATGGCAAATCGCGTGCATCATGTTTCAAGAATTCTATCTTCAAATTTTCTTTAGATGCTTTTTCTCTGGCTCTTGTCAGTTGGGATTCGGATAAATCAATACCTGTAACGGTATAACCTCTTTTTGTCAGTTCAATTGCATGACGACCCGTTCCACAGCCTATGTCAAGAATTTTTAAGGTTTTGTCAAACCCAAATTCTTTTTCAAGAAAATCACACTCACCCTTTGTGCCTTGGACGAAACATTCATTGTCGTATTTTTGGCCGTAATTCTCAAAAAGTTCCTCGTACCACTGCTTTTTGTTCATAGCTTTTTTTGTTTTAAGAGACAAATTTATTCAAATTACTTCTTGAAAATCAATATTTGAAAATTTGATATAACAGATTCCTAATTTTATTTAATTTTACCAAAAATGAATACACATTGAAATTGTAAAAAATGTTACCCGGACCAAATTATATTTATAAATGCCCGAAGTGCAATACCCTTCACCAGCAAATGAGCCTGATGAGTGGTAACACATTCGGTGCTATGATTTATTCTGATGGCAATATGTTTGCACCCATGATGCCTGATATTCCTAAAATTACATTATGTACTGAGTGCCGTCAGATTTTCTGGCTCGATGAACAAAACCTTGTTGGTACTTATGACTTTAATGATCCGATTAATGAAGCATTTGAACAGGCAGCATCGGTTTCTCATTTGTATCTTGAAGATTTGATTTATGTGATTGAAAATTCTCTGTACAGAAATGAAGATGAAGAGTTCTATATAAGGCAAAGGTTATGGTGGGTTTTTAATCAGAAATTACTGAAAGATAGTGAGTTGCTTGGAAATCAGCATATGAAGTCTCTTTATCAGAACAATTGTGTGAGATTGATAGAACTATTTAAAGGAGAATATGATAATGAAAGGGTATTCATTGCTGAGTTGTATCGTAATTTAGGACAGTTTGACAGGTGCATGGATATTCTCAAAAGCCTTCAGGATGAGGAATATAAAGAAAGAAAACAAGCACTCTTAAAAAAATGTAAAGAAAAAGATAACAAAGTATTTTTAGTGAAATAGTTTTTTATTAATGTCCGGTTTATTTGATGTCGTAATTGTTGGTGCGGGTCCATCTGGATGTGCCTGTGCCATTGGTCTTATTAACTCAGGTTTAAAGGTGGCAATAATGGATAAATCTTCTTTCCCGAGAGAGAAGGTTTGTGGTGATGGATTGACATTAGATGTAATCAGGCAGTTGCCTTTAATTTCCAAGAAGCTTGAAACTGACTTTTTTTTGCATAAGCAGAAATTTGCTAGTAAGGGCGTTAAAATCTATACAATTGATAACAAGACTTTTACAATTCCTGTTCTACAGCATCATGATAATAAAAGTATGTTTACTTTGAACCGGAGTACTTTTGATAATATTTTATTTGAACACCTAAAAAATAATTCAACCCATACAAGTATTATTGAGAATTGCAAGTTGGATAAAATTGAAAAGCAGGATAATCTGTTCAAATTGCATACTTCAAAGGGTGTTTTTGAAAGCCGTTTTATCGTTGGCGCTGATGGCGCAAATTCTGTTGTCTCAAAACAATTGCATCTGCCACACATTTATGAGAAAGACAAAGTTGTAGCATTAAGGTGTTTTTATAAAAATTTAAACATGGATAATGCAGATTCTTACATGAGGTTCTACTTCAATAAAATTATTTTACCGGGGTATATATGGGTATTTCCCGAAGCTGATGGTTTATTCAATGTGGGTTTGGGAATGTCATTGACTCAGATGAAAAATCACAAAGTCAATATGTTGCAAGTGCTTGAATCAGAAATTAAATCAGGTAGTTTAAGGGAGGTTTTTAAAAATGCGGAACGTGTAAGCCCGTTCAAGGCAAAAATAATTCCCCTCGGTAAGAATGGGAGACCAATTTCCGGTAAAGGCTATTTGTTGACAGGGGATGCAGCCGGTTTAGCTAATGCCGTAACAGGAGAGGGCATCGGTAACGCTCTCAGAAGTGGGAGAGTGGCAGCGGAACACATAAAGCAATGTTTTACTAAGGGGTATTTTACAAGAGCATACAACCTCTTGTATGATAAGGAAATATATAAACGCATGGGAAGAGAATTCGATTATTATCGTTTAGTGCAATTCCTTTGTTCATTCCCTCAGCTAAATTCGTTCCTTGTAGGGAAAGCAGCAAAGGTTTACCTTGACGTTTATGGGGATCCGATTTGTGAAAAAACAAAAAAATCATTCTTTTTTTGGAGCTGTCGGATAATAAAATCTCTTGTCTGAAAAATATATATTTTAAGACACTTTTACTCATCAGACAATCTGAAGTCCGATAATGATTTCACAGCCATTTCTTGGAGTTCATCTTCAAAGAAGAACTTCCCATCCTCAAAAGCAGGGACAAGTTCATCAATCCAAATGGCTTTAGGATTAAATTTGGCAAAGAAAGGTTTACCTACCCATTCTGGATTTCTTCCTTGTATAAATTTTAATATCATGACTTTTTCATCAGAGGTATCTGCAACTCCAACAATATGAATTTTTCCCGGTGTACAAGACATGCTTGGTCCTCTCACTGTGCGTGCAATCCCACTGACTTGTCTGTAGGCTTTACGAAATATTGTCCATGCTTCAATCAAAGGCAGTGCAAAATAATGTTGTGCTCCCGTATCTCTAGCAATAAACATATAATAAGGGATGCACCCAAGTTTGACTTGTCTCTTCCACATGTCTGCCCAAATGTCGGGATGGTCGTTTATGTGTTTAAAAATTGGTGATTGGGTTCTTATCTGCGCACCGGTTTTTCTGATGGCTTTTATAGCCAGTTTTACAGCAGGTGTTTTTAGTTCATTAGGATGACTGAAATGTGCCATAATGGCAAGGTGTTTACCTGCCCTTCTGATTCTGTTAAACAAATTTAGAAGTTCTTCACTGTCATCGTCAGTAAGAAAACGATAGGGCCAGAAACCCAGTGATTTAGTGCCTATTCTTATTGTTTGCAAATTTGAAATGTCTGCATTCAATATGGTGTCAATGTATTTGGATAGTGTTGAAGACTTCATTACCATAGGATCTCCACCGGTAAATAATAAATCAGTTATATCAGTATTTTCTTTAATATAAGCTATCAAATCATCTACTTCTTTCATGGCAAACTTTTCTTCTTTTAATCCAACAAATTGTGACCATCGGAAACAAAATGTGCAATAGGCATGACAGGTTTGTCCTTGAGATGGGAAAAATAATGTTGTCTGACCGTATTTATGCTGCATTCCCTTTAATCTTCGGTTATTTAACATCGGAACATTCAAGTCACCTTGCCCTGCAGGATTTGGGTTTAACTTTGTCCTTATTTCTACTGCTGTTTTGTCAATCTCCCTTTTTGAAGCTCCAGCTTTCATTAATTCAGCTATTTTATTATAGTGAGTTGCCTTTAACATATTTTTTCTTGGAAATGTTAAGGTGAAAATCGGATCATTTTGATAATTATCCCAATGAATCAACTCATCTACTATATAATTATTTGTTTTAAAAGGTAAAACCTGTCCAATAACTTCTATTTCAAAAATTTCATTAGCAGTAAGATATTCATTGATTTGAGGTACATTTTTAAAGTTATGTAAAGTAATTGAAAAGTATTCTTTTTTTAAGATTCCTGTATTCTTTTTTATTGTCATAATTATTTTATATTTTTCACATAAGTATTAGAATTCGGCTTGAACTAAAGCGTATTGGACAAATATAACAAAAAAAAATGATTTTTCAAAATCGGAAACAATCAAAATGTGAAGAAGATTGTTAGTTGCAGCTGGTCTTTAAAATCAATTTTATATATAAAAACATGAAAAATCCTATTATAAAAATCTTTTATAGGGCGGCTTTTAAACTTCTATTAACCTGAATTCTAATGCTTTATGTATTGTAATTTTTAGATAGATTATTTGCTTCTTTCTTTAACTGATTTACTTAACAAATATCTTCTTTACAGTCTTAAGAATTATAATGAAATCTGTAATAAAATTACTTGATTCAATATATTGAAGATTTAAGTCTAATTTAACGGGCATGAACTGTTTTATGTAAATTTCTTCAGGATTGGTGCTTTGCGCAAGCATATCACTTTCGTCAAAATAGGTGAGAGAAGCAAGATCCGTAATGCCCGGTTTTACATTAAGTACTTTTCTTTGTCTGTCGTTGTATAATGCTACATATTTCATCACTTCGGGACGAGGCCCTACAAAACTCATATTGCCCCAAAAAACATTTATCAATTGGGGTAATTCATCAAGTTTATATTTTCTTAAATAGAAACCTACTCTTGTGATTCTGTTATCTTTACTCCCAATAGTAAGCAAGCCTTTTTTATCTGCATTCTTGTACATGGTTCTGAACTTGTACATGTAGAAAATATTGGCGTTTTTTCCAACTCTTTCCTGCAAGTAAAAGGGATTTCCCCAACTGTCAAAAAGTATCAGAATAATAATAATGATAAAAAATGGAAGTAGTACAATTAAAAATATGCAGGAAAAAACAAAGTCAAACAGTCTCTTCATTATTTAACAGATGCTTCAACAGAATTAATTACAGCATTAATAACACTTTCAATCTGCTCATCAGACAGATTATAATATACCGGAAGGCTTATTTCACATGAATAATTAGCATAGGTCTGAGGAAAATCAGCTATCTGATAGCCCAAAGATTTGTAAAATGACATCATTGGCAGCGGGATAAAATGGACATTTACGGCTACTTCTTTATCAAAAATCGACTGAATGATGGCATCACGTTGATTTTCGTTAATACCATTTATACGAAGCATGAACACATGGTATGAAGTTTCTCTATGGCTATCCTTAGTCAATGGGGTTTTTGCCCATTGATATTTTTTAAAAGCGTTTTCGTATCTGGAAAAAATGTAAGCTCTTTTTTTAAGCATGTCACTGTCATATCTTTCAAGTTCTATGAGTCCAATTGCAGCTTGTAAATCAGTCATATTAAACTTGTAACCTGCTTCAACAATATCGTACCGCCAGTTCCCTTTTTGTGTTTTTTGAAGAGCATCCTTGTTTTGCCCATGTAATGATTTGACGCAAAGGTGGGTATATAAATCATTATTGTCAAAAGGCTCAGGAAGATTAAGGCAAATGGCTCCACCTTCAGCAGTAGTAAGGTTTTTAACGGCATGAAACGAAAAAACGGTGACATCAGCCAGATGTGGATGCCCTGTTCTGTGTCCTTTATACCATGCTCCCAGAGAATGTGCAGCATCAGACAATAACAGAATGCGTCCAAGTTTTTCCTGCTCAATACCCTGTGGTTTAAATAGTTTTTTTATGCCCGTTTTATTTATTATTGTCCTGATGCTGTCGTAATCACATGGAAAGCCCCCTATGTCAACAGGCATAATAACTTTTGTGTGCTCATTTATGGCTTCTTCAACAGCTTTTAAAGAAATGTTAAAATCTTCTTCATTCACATCAACAAATACGGGTTTAGCACCACAATGAACAACAACATTAGCAGTTGCAGTGTACGTGTAAGCAGGTAAAATTACTTCATCACCCTCTTTTACACCGAACCATCTGAGCATGAGTTCCAATCCTGCAGTTGCAGAATTAAGGCATAATACTTTTTTGGCGCCACAATAATCCTTCAGGTGTTCTTCAAAAAGCTTTGTTCGAGGTCCTGTGGTTATCCAACCCGACTTAAGAGCAGAGATGACTTCATTTATTATTTTCTCGTCAATGCGAGGTGGCGAAAAAGGAATCATAAGTTTAACTTATTGTTTTTTACTTGGAGATTTCTTCTTACTTGGACTTTTTTTTGAACTTGTAACTTTTTTAGCTTTTACCGTTTTCTTAGCAGAAGACACCTTTTTTTCAGCAGATTTCTTTTCAGTCGTTTTAGTTGTTCTTCGGGTGCTCGTTTTAGAAGTTCTATCTTCATCGGCCATAATCTTTTTGCAATCTTCGAAACTAAGATCCTCCGGTTTTTGAGCTTTTGGAATTTTGTAATTGTTCTTGCCTACGGCAATGTAGGGACCCCATCTGCCATTAAGAACCTTAATAGAAGCATCTTCTTTAAATTCTTTTATAAGTTTTTTTGAATCTCTGTCAATTTTATCTAAGATAATCTCAATGCTTCTTGCTAAGGTTATTTTAAGAGGGTCATCTCCTTTAGGTATAGAATAGAATGCTTTTTTATAAAGTAAATAAGGACCAAAGCGTCCAACATTGGCTTTAATTTCTTCCCCTTCATAAGAACCTACGGTTCTAGGCAGTTTAAAAAGTTCAAGAGCTTCTTCAATGGTTATTGAATCCATACTTTGGCCTTTCAATAAACCGGCGAATTTTGGTTTTTTGTCTTCATCTGCTTCTCCTATCTGAACCATAGGGCCGTAACGACCCAATTTTACGAAGACATTTTCGCCTGTTGAAGGTTCTTTACCGAGCAGCCTTTCCCCACTTACTCTTTGGGCATTTTTCTCGACAGAAAGCAGCTTTAATTTGAAAGGATTGTAGAAATTTCTAACCATTTCAAACCAAATGGTATTTCCAAGGGCTATTTCATCAAATTCCTTTTCAACATCAGCAGTGAAATTGTAATCCATTATATCAGAAAAATTTTCCAATAAAAATGTATTGACAAGGGAACCAATATCAGTTGGAAAAAGTTTCATTTTTTCAAACCCGTAAACTTCCTTAAGAGTCTTTGACGAAATAACCCCATTAACCAAAGTAACAATAGTATAGGCTCTTTCCTGACCATCTTTGTTTTTTACAACAACATAACCTCTTTTTTGGATGGTTGAAATAGTTGGTGCATAAGTAGAAGGACGTCCTATACCAAGTTCTTCCATCTTCTTTACAAGACTGGGTTCTGTATATCGGTGAGGAGGTTGGGTAAAACGTTCAATGGCACTGATAGTCTGAGGTATTAGTGAATCACCTTTTTTAACAGGTGGTAAAAACCCTTTGTGATTTTCATCATTTTCATCATCATTAGATTCAATATACACCTTTAAAAAACCATCAAATTTTACAACTTCCCCTTTGGCTATAAATTCTTCTTCAGATGTTGAAACAGAAATAGTTACATTGGTTTTTTCAAGTAAGGCATCGCTCATCTGGGAAGCAATGGCACGTTTCCAGATCATTTCATACAGTCTGTTTTGGGAAGCATCTCCCTGAATGGCATGCACATTCATATAAGTTGGCCTGATGGCTTCATGAGCTTCCTGTGCGCCCTTTGTTTTGGTCGTATATTTTCGCATTTGGGCATAAGGTTCCCCGTAAAATGCCTTGATTTCTTTTGAGGCAGTTGCTAATGCCAGATCGGAAAGATTCACAGAGTCAGTTCTCATGTAGGTAATCTTTCCGGATTCATAAAGCTGTTGTGCTACAATCATTGTTTTGCTGACCGAGAATCCCAGCTTTCTTCCTGCCTCCTGTTGCAGCGTAGATGTTGTAAAAGGTGGTGCCGGCGATTTCCTGGAAGGCTTGGTCTCAATATCTTTTATGCCGAATGAAGCACCTTTGCACTTTTCAAGAAAAGCAACAGCTTCATCTTTATTGTTGAATTTTCTGTTTAACTCTGCATTAAGAGTGTAGGTTTTACCATTATCCTCTACCAAAAAGTCAGCAACGACTCTAAAGGAATTGGTGACCTTAAAGTTATCAATTTCTTTTTCCCGCTCAACAATTAATCTTACTGCTACAGATTGTACCCTCCCAGCCGACAAAGCAGGTTTTACCTTTTTCCATAAAAGAGGCGAGAGTTCAAAACCTACCAATCTATCTAAAACCCTGCGTGCTTGTTGAGCATCTACAAGATTCTTGTTTATCTGACGTGGATTTTGTACAGCATTAAGAATGGCATCTTTGGTAATTTCATGAAATACAATGCGTTTTATTTTCTTATCATCAATATTTAAAGCCTCCTGAAGGTGCCATGCTATAGCCTCTCCTTCACGGTCCTCATCGGAAGCCATCCATACAATCTCTGCCTCTTTAACCAATGTTTTAAGATCTTTTACTAATTTCTTTTTGTCGTCGGTTATAATGTAATGAGGCTTGAAATTGTTGGCAACATCAACACCAAAATTAATTTTATCCAGATCGCGCACATGTCCGAATGATGATTTTACAACATAATCTTTTCCAAGAAAACCTTCAATGGTTCTTGCTTTTGCGGGTGATTCTACAATAACTAAATTTTTTGGCATTTATCTTTCCTTTTCAAAATTTTTTGCAAAGTAAAAAAAAAACTATGGTTTAATCATAATATATATAGGAGTATTTTCAAAAAAGAATTTAATATTTTTTTTAGTACCTTTGCAAACTCACTATTGAACATACTGTTAAACAGATATTATTTGAAATCAAAAAAAGTTTATATTGAAACATATGGCTGTCAAATGAATTTCTCAGACAGTGAAATTGTTGCTTCTGTTTTGAAAGATGAAGGTTATGTTTTTTCCGGAGATATCAAAGATGCTGATGTTATTCTTGTGAATACATGTTCTATCAGAGATAATGCCGAAAAAAGAGTCAGAAACCGAATTCAAGAGTTCAAAGCTCTGAAAAAAAAGAAAAACTCGCTTATTATCGGTATTCTTGGATGTATGGCCGAAAGGCTTAAAATGCAACTTCTTGAAGAGGAAAAATTTGTTGACCTGATTGCCGGACCGGATTCTTATAGGGATTTACCTTTATTATTACAGGATGTTGAGAGCGGTCAGAAGGGTGTTAATGTGTTGTTATCACACGAAGAAACATATTCCGACCTCAGCCCTGTTCGTATTGACAGTAATGGAATTACAGCATTTATCTCCATTATGAGGGGATGCCAAAACTTTTGCTCTTATTGTGTGGTGCCTTTTACCAGAGGTAAAGAAAGAAGCAGAGATGCTCATTCAATAATCGGTGAAGCTGAAAAACTTTTTAACGAGGGATTCAGGGAAATTACTCTTCTAGGCCAGAACGTCAATTCATATCTTTGGGAAGGGATGAATTTTGCAGGCCTTATGAAAAAGATTGCTGAAATAAATCCTCTTTTGAGAATCAGATTCGCAACCTCTCACCCCAAGGATATGTCGGATGAGCTTCTCGATATTATAGCCTCTTATCCAAATATTTGTAATTATATCCATTTACCTGCGCAGTCGGGCAGTTCTCGTATTTTGAAACTCATGAACAGAAAGTACGACAGACAGTGGTATCTCAGCAGAATTGATGCGATTAAATCAAAAATCCCCGACTGTGGTATTTCTACTGATATTATCAGTGGCTTTTGTTCTGAAACAGAAGAGGACCATAAGGAAACTTTAAGTCTCATGGCTTATGCAGCATATGATTTTGCATTTATGTTTAAATATTCCGAAAGGCCGGATACAACTGCAGCAAAGAAATTCAAAGATGACGTACCTGAAGACATAAAACTGAAAAGACTCAATGAGGTTATTGAACTTCAGAAAGAACTTTCATTGAACAGCAATCGTAAAGATATCGGAAAAGTTTTTGAAGTTCTTGTAGAAGGCCTCTCTAAACGCTCAAAAGATTATGTTTCGGGCAGAAACAGCCAGAATAAAATGGTGATTTTTCCACAAATTGGATTCAAACCAGGTGATTATGTTAAGGTTAAAATTACTGATTGTACTTCAGCAAGTTTAAAAGGGAAGGCAATTTAATTTTTGTAAATAAAAATATATATATTTGTATTCATTTAATACAAGTTTATATTAACCAAAAACAATAATCATGAAGACACCTGATTTTTTTTATCAGAAACCTTTCCCTTTAGGCGAAGACAAAACAGAATATTACCTCCTGACCGATAAACATGTAACTAAAAGCACATTTGAAGGCAATCCTGTTCTGAAGGTTGACAAAGAAGCCTTAATAGAAGTTGCACAATGTGCGATGCGGGATGTAGCTTTTATGTTGCGTACCGAACACATCCAACAAATTGCAGATATATTACACGATACTGAGGCCAGTGAAAATGATAAATTTGTTGCTCTGACGATGCTTCGAAATGCGGAATTATCCGCTAAAGGTATGTTGCCTTTTTGTCAGGATACAGGAACAGCTATTATTGTGGGTAAAAAAGGACAACAGGTATGGACCGGTGGAGGCGACGAAGAAGCTTTGTCAAAAGGTATTTACAATCTGTACACTGAGGAAAATCTGAGATATTCTCAAACCATTCCTCTTGATATGTACACTGAAAAAAATTCGGGCACAAACCTTCCTGCACAAATTGATATTTATGCTGCTGATGGGGATGAATATCATTTTCTGATGATTGCCAAGGGTGGAGGTTCAGCAAATAAAACGGCTTTATTTCAGGAAACAAAAGCCCTCTTAACCCCTGAAAAACTTGAAAAATTTCTTATTGAGAAACTAAAGTCTCTGGGCACTGCTGCCTGTCCACCCTATCATGTAGCTTTTGTGATAGGAGGCACTTCTGCTGAAGCAAATCTCAAAGCTCTTAAGCTCGCTTCTGCCAAATACTACGATGATTTACCTGAACATGGAAATGAAGGTGGTCAGGCATTTAGAGATAAAAAACTTGAACAAAAAATTCTCGATGCTGCTTATAAACTAGGCATTGGTGCACAATTCGGAGGGAAATATTTTTCCCTTGACATCCGTATTCTTAGAATGCCCCGACATGGGGCTTCATGCCCTGTGAGTATTGGAGTGTCCTGTGTCGCTGACAGAAATATAAAAGCCAAAATAAATAAAGATGGCATTTGGATTGAAAAGTTAGAAGATAATCCTGCTCGATTTATTCCTGATGAACTACGCAATAAGGATGATAATGCAGGGGCAGTGACTATCAATCTTGATGAACCTATGGAAAAAATACTTTCCGAATTGTCGAAGCATAAGGTTGGTACTCGATTATCTCTGAATGGCACTATCATCGTGGGACGTGATATTGCCCACGCCAAACTCAAGGAAAGACTCGATGCGGGTGAAGGTTTACCGCAGTATATTAAAGACCACCCTGTTTATTATGCCGGACCTGCAAAAACACCTCCCGGTATGGCTTCAGGATCTTTTGGCCCAACAACTGCCGGTAGGATGGATTCTTATGTTGATCTTTTTCAGCAGCATGGAGGCAGTAAAGTAATGATTGCTAAAGGGAACAGATCGCAGGTGGTAACTGATGCTTGTAAAAAATATGGAGGTTTCTATCTTGGAAGTATTGGTGGACCTGCTGCAATTCTTGCTTACAAAAACATTCAAAAAGTCGAGTTGCTCGAATACCCTGAATTAGGAATGGAAGCCATATACCGCATACATGTAAAGGACTTTCCTGCCTTTATCCTTGTGGATGACAAAGGCAATGATTTCTATAAATTGAGCTGATAAAAAATAGAAATTTATGGCATCTTGCTGATAATTTCCTCCAGCTCTTTAGCTGAAGGTATTCTGCCACTGAGAACAACTTTCTCGTTAACTACCAATGCGGGGGTTCTCATGACGCCGTAAGCCATGATGTCCATAATGTCATCAACCTTGCTGACTTTGATGTCTTTCCCACTAAGATGTACTGCTTCAATTACTGCTTTTTCTAAAGTCTTACACTTTGGACATCCTGGTCCAAGTACTTTTATTTCCATAATCTATTAAATAAAATTGAAAAAAATACAGAAAAACTAAGTTGAGAGAGAGTTCTCTAAAGTAATGCTCTGATGGCACTTAAAAAGCTTTGTTTAAAAGCTTCCTGATCCTGACTTCTTGAAAAATCTCTGACCATAGTTGTGGCATCTGTAAAATTAACACTTCTTCTCTTCAATGAACGGATAATGACAGTTTGTGAACGGGCACTGTACTTTTCTATCAGAGCTGCATTTTCAGGGTCAGCTATTCTGATAGATTTAAAAACAACATCTCTGTTGTTAAAATTCTCTTCTACAACAGCTTTTACCTGTCCTTCAAGATTTGCACATGCCCTGGCAGCACAGCAAGCCAAATCGGCTTTGAAATACAAGACTTCAACTTTCTGTGCGTAAGAACTTAAGCCAATAAGGCTCATAGTAAACAGTACTAAAAAGGTTTTTTTCATAATACAAAATTTAATTTTTAAGTAATCTATTTATTTAATAATCAGTAACTCCTTGAATAATTCTTTAATTGTTTCCCAGTTTTGTTTGTTCAGGCAGTATTTAATAAAAGGTCCCTCAATTTCTCCCTGAATGATGCCCCCATATTTCAATTCTTTTAAATGCTGGGAGAGGGTAGAACGGGCAATATTCAATTCCTCCGACAAGTCACCACTGTAGCAACAGGCATTCATTTTTGAAAGTTTCAAAACAATAAATAACCTGATGGGATGGCTCAGTAACTTTGATACCTGTGCAAGTTTGATAATATCATCAGTCAGGATTTCTTCCTTAGTGTCCATTTATTCTTGTTTTATTATTTCACAAATTTACGAAATGTTCTTTTTGCTGTTTTTTTTTAACAAAAAAATAACAAAATATTATTTGGAGTGTTAATGTAAGTATCCCTTTTTCAGACAATGCTAAATTAGAAAATATTTTTTAATATTTGTTACTTTGTCTTAACACAAAGTAACGCAAAAGTCAAGGCTTCTTAAAAATTTGCTAAAATCTTCGGATTTCATTACCGGCGCAACCAAAGCCGTTCGGAATGGATGTTGTGTCTAAATTAAATTCCGCATCCTCACTCGTTGGTTGCTTTAATTACCATGAAATATTTTTTTTCATGTGTAATGAAATCCTCAATTTTTAACGCAAATTTTTAAAAGGCCGGCTACGCTCTGAATAAATGGTAGTGGTTTCCGATAGCCATCGGATGTCAGGTGGTGGCCATAAGGCTTCGTCAAGCAGATAAAAGCCAGTTACTGAGAAAATGACAAAGGATAAATAGAGTGCTAGTCTAAGTTAAGCAGGAGGTGGTTTAAGGGAGATTGTTCGGTTTGGTGGTATGTACTTGTTGCCGATTCCGTAGCACGTTACTGTAAAACCACGATGAAGTTTGAAACGTTCAACAGCTATTGATTTCAGCACTATTTCGTCAATAAAATATACCGCCGGCGTTATTTATCATCTTGAGATTTATTGTATTTTTCAACAATCAATTTTGCTTTTTCATAATCCAAATTTGAAATTATTACTTTAACCGAACCTATTCCATCCCAAGGTAAATTCAGCGTTCCTGTAATTTCATCTTTTAGGAATGCTTTAATACCTTAATTTTCTAATATGTCTTTAACCATTTCTGCTTGCCAAACAATGCCTCTATAAATCTCAACAAGATAATCTTCATTTGTATTTTTCATGGGATATAACATTTGCTTTATTTATATCAATCTTTAAGTCAAATCATGCTCATAAAAGAGGAGGTAGTTTCAGTCTTGCACACATCTGACAAGGCTCTGGCTTTCGGCGGCACTTTACCGACCAAGCTATCCACAAAGATATAAAACTTTCCTTTCAAGCACCAAACTTTTCAATGAAAAAGTACCCATACCCAGCCGCTGAAGCCCGCAGCGTGTTACCAACTGGGCGTACTTACCTCCCATAATGGTTTGAGATAATATTCACTTTCCTAATTGTATGTCTTTGACAAGGTTGCAGGTTTTTCGGCTAAGATTTAGTTTTTTAAGGGACGGAAAGTTACGAAACTGAGCTAGAAAAAGACAAGCTCTATGACATCCCTGAAATTTTCGGGATTGGTTTTAGCGAAGGCTGGTGCAACCTGACATAGTGCTTGGCTGTGTGTCAGATATTTAAAATTGTTTTTACTAATTATCCTTTTTCTTTTTTACAGTATGTTTGAATTTTAATACAGCAAAGTTTATTTCAATTGTAGTTTCAGTTTCATTTAAAGCCAAATCATCACCTAATATTTCGGCTATAATTTCCCCGCTTTTTTGCATAAGATTTTTCTTATTTTTGTCGTCCTGTATTTCAGAAAGTTGTTTTATATTGCGCGAAAGTTGTTTTATTCTTGCAAAGGTTTCAATTATTGTAAGTGTAGTTTGAGTAGCTTTATTACTCTTCATTATTGTTGCAAGCATGTATAAACCTCTTTCTGTAAAAGCTTTGGGAAGTTTGGTTTTTCCACCTTTTATTGAAGTCGAAAATTTCGACTTCAATATATTCCACTCATTATTAGTCAAATCAATAATATATCCTTCAGGAAATTTATCCGGATTATTACTCACAGCTTCATTAACTCTTTTGGTTTCCACACCATAAAGTTCAGCAACATCACTGTCTAAAAGAACTTTTTGTTTTCTGATTTCAATTATTTTATTTTCAACATCTTCAAGTCGTATAATTGCTGTCATGGTGTTTTGCAGTTAGTTTATTAATAGGGAAAAATAACATTGTGCAGAAACAGAATTACAAATTTTTCTGACTTAAATTATACTATAGCTTTATAGTTTACAAATTCAGAAAATGTTAATACGTTAGCGTTTTTTTTGATAATAATTCAAATAATATTTGTTTCCTAATAAAGAAACTCGTATCTTTGTAAAAAAAAAATTATGGAGAAGCGATTTAATGTCGAGTTTTTGGAAGAAGCCATTGAGTTTATTGATTCTTTAGAGGTTAAGGCACGAGATAAAGTAATTTACAATGTTCGCAAAGCGCAGATGGTCAATGACAAAGAACTCTTTAAAAAGCTTACAGATGAGATTTGGGAGTTTCGCACATTGTTTAATAAAACCCAATACCGGCTCTTTGCGTTTTGGGATAAAACAGAGGTTGTTGAAAAATTGGTAATATCAACGCATGGTCATGTGAAGAAAACAAAGAAGACTCCAAAACAGGAAATTGAGAGAGCCATTAGTATCAGAAATAATTATTTAATTTTTAAAAATAAAAAGCCATGAAAAAGCAAGGAGTTAAAACATACACATTAGATGAAGTAACTGATAAATATATTGGCGAACGAGGAAGTGCAAAACGTGAAGCATTTGAAAATGAACTGCGTCTTGACCTTGTTGGCGAAGCCATTAAAAAGGCAAGAAAAGAAAGAAATTTAACGCAAGAGGAACTCGGTGCTTTGGTCGGTGTTAAAAAGTCGCAGATTTCTAAATTGGAAAACAGCCTAACCGATGCACGTTTTGAAACAATTTTAAAGGTTTTTAAAGCACTGAATGCCAGAATTAATTTCAATGTCGAGTTGCTAAATCAGTCAATAAAGCTTACTTAAGAAAACTTGTTGCATGTTGGCAAAAAAATCTGCCTACCTGTACTGTCAGCCTTTTATCTCTGTCTCGTAGCACCAAACTTTTCAGAAAGCACCACCCTTTCAAACAGCACTTCCCTTAGTACTCCTACGAAAAAGAGGCTACATTTCATTTCTCGAACATTATCAGAAAATGGCGATACTTCTTAATAGCTTGTCCCGTACCGACAGGTAGGAAACCGCTGTACCAGCCTGCCGGCTGGCAGTTACGTGACCAGTAAATACAGTGGTGTGAGGTATGCACTCTGCTATCGGAAGGTAGCAGAGCCACCCACTCGATTATGCAATCGTAACAGAGTAACCCCCTTTCCTGCCAACCGCGGCATAGAAAAACTTTTACTGTAATCAATAATTCTTTTGTAACTTTAAATTGGCGTTTTTCAATAAATATTATTATTTTTGATTAGTCATTAAAACCTAGTATAATGGAAGATGCTGAAATTAAAATATTTAAAAGTGAAGATGGAAGAACAGAAATTGAAGTAAGGATAAAAAAAGAAAGTGTCTGGTTAAATCAATATCAAATTGCAGAGCTTTTTCAAACCGATAGAACTTCAATATTAAGACATATAAATAACATCTTTAAGTTCAATGAATTAAACAAAGAGTCAACTTGTGCAAAAATTGCACAAGTTCAAAATGAAGGCGGAAGGCATGTTGAGAGGAGTATAAGTGTTTATAATCTTGATATTATATTGTCAGTAGGTTACAGAGTCAATTCTGACAGAGGACGCCAATTTAGAATATGGGCAAATTCGATTTTGAGCGAATACTTAATAAGAGGATATGCTCTTAATGAAAAGAAGCTTAAAGAGCAAAATGAAAAATTAAAAGAGCTTAAAGATACAGTGAAAATGCTTGGGGAGATAGCAAATATAAAGTCACTGACAAATGACGAAAGCATAGGATTGTTAAAAATAATTTCCGATTATGCTTATGCTTTAGACGTCTTAGACCAATATGATTATCAGTCACTTGCGATTAATAATACTACTTTAACGTCAAGCTGTAGATTAACTTACGAAGACGTAAAACACCAAATTTCAATTGTCAAAAATGCGTATGGTAACAGTGAATTGTTTGGCAAAGAAAAAGACGATTCCTTAAAGAGTTCAGTAGCTACTATATACCAAACTTTCGATGGCGTTGACTTATATCCGAGTATTGAAGAAAAAGCTGCAAACTAATTATATTTCGTTACGAAAAACCATACTTTTGTTGATGGGAACAAGAGAATTGCTGCCTTTCTGTTTTTATACTTCATGGAAATGAATAGTATCTTATTTAACAGCTCAGGTCAAAAAAGAATCGCTGATAATACACTTGTCGCTTTAACGCTTATGATTGCTGTCAGCAAACCTGAGGAAAAAGAAATAATGATTAAGGTAATTGTAAATCTGATAAACAAATCAAATTAGAGCTTGCCATTTAAACATCTGAGAGTCAAACAACTATGCCGCACATTGCAATTATGATTTCCAGTCAGAGAGCGATAAACTTTCTTGGAGTACTTCACTTCCAGGAAGCACGTTCCTGTCCATATAAATATTAAAGTCCTTTCAGAAAGCTTTGCCGCGACTATAAGCACATTCGTTTCAGAGCAAGATTTCCTGTCTTAAAGAGGGGGTTGCATTTGTCTTTATTTTGTTTACCTTGTCAAAGACCAGTATGTTGCTCTGCTATGTTGCATAACGGCTATGTGCAGAATTTGTCTGGCATTGTATCTTGCAGTATTGTCAAACCGCAACGGATTATTATACTTGTTGTCATTATCATAATATTCCCTGCCAGCTATATTTTGAACAATGTTAGAGGTAGTTTTTTTTATTTGTCATTTGTATTTTGCCTACCTGCCAAACCATTATTGTTTGCTTTCATCAAATATTCCATAGCTCTGCGATTTCCCATAAATACATTCTACAATTTAATAAATTTTAAAGCAGGCTGTTTATTATTTTTCAGCCTGATGTAGTAAAGACCGGCAGGCATATAACCAATATTAATTTTCGTTGTTGCTGTTTGAGTAGAAATGGAATTTATTAAAAGTCCTGTTGCATTATAAACCAGAATTGTTTCCTGCATTTGGTTTTTGGCAAATTTGATTGTAATAGTTTCCGATGCCGGATTTGGAAATATACTCCAACATAATTCCATGTCCTTTTCCTGAATGCCAACTACACCACAGTCATATTCGAGAATGGAATAGGTAGTATCAAAAGGACAATTTGAGTTTGAATTAATCACTTTACATTCGTATTTTCCTGATCCAGTTATAAGTAAAGTGTCTTCATCGGTCATCAATGGTAAAATCGTATCATTTTTAAACCAAAGAATATTTTCAAAACCTGATAAGAAACCGTTTATATGTAATACTGCAAATGCAACAGTATCTCCTATGCAAGGGTCACCCAATGCATCAAAGTAATAACCTGACCATTCAGGAGTTTCATCATAGGTTTCTGATAATTCAGAACAACCATTCAGAGTGGAAATAACGGAAAATCCCATCATATTATACTGAGAATAATTCGGTAAGTATTGATTAGTTTCAGGTAATGAAACTCCATTAGCAAACCATTGATAGGAATCTGCTGTTTGTGTCCAAAGTGTATCATATGCACACAACCATGGCTGAGATGTATAAACGGTTGGTGTATGGTTACAAAATTGAATTACAGTATCAGCAAAACTGGTATGTATCCCTTGCAGATCACAATTTGTTGTGGTTAACGAAACCGTGTATGTTCCATCAGTTAAATAGGAATGCGTTGTATAGGCTGTTGAAGATGTGTCACCATCTCCAAAGTCCCAAAAATAATTTTGTTTAACACCCTGGGGATTATGAGCATTTAGAATCACTTCATTTACACCTGAGCCTATTGTATATTGAATATTAGCTATAGGCGGTTTCTTATAATCCCACACATTCAAATTGTCGTAAACTATCGTTTTGGCGGCACTTCTAATAATAGAAGCATCATTAGCGTTTAAACTGATATTATGGGTGATCAATGTAGGGTCTTTTTTGAAAATTGCTGCATAAAAACAACATGCTGCAGCATAAGACCCCGCAACTGATGGATGACTTTCATCTGCCTGATACAATTCAATGCCTGGATGATTTTGTCGAAGATAATTCCATACAACTGAAACAGGAGATACTTCTCCATTGTATTCTGCGGTCTTTTCCAAATATTCGTTCCTTAATGTCGTGTCCATACCTTGATAAGTACACATTACAGGGAAGGGTAAGCAGTTTGGTGAATCTCCATTTTTTCTACCCCAGGTCATATAAGGCATAATAACAGCACAAGGATTATATTGCCTGATTTGGTAATATAAAGCGCTGAATCCTTGACTAAACTCGAGGGGAACAATGATTGGTTCTTGACTTTGTCCTTGCAAAACGACATAATCCCAACCACCTGCCATTATTTTATTTTGGCTAACTGTATCGAGACTATGATCTATTAACTGATAACCACCGGGAGTATTACTGTCAAAAACCAAAGTATCTCCTGTTGATAAGGCAACGTCATGTATAATTTGTGGTAAGTTATTCACGTAAGTGTAACTATTTCCGAGGAACAAGACTTTGTGGTGTTGTTGAGCTTTTGATTCATATCCTGAAATACACAAGAATGAAAAAAACAAAACCATAAGAAAAAGTTTTATCATATTGATGTTTGAATGTTTTCGCATTTAAGAATTTCTAAGAATTTATCGAATCATTTAAAATTAATGCTGACGGGTCGCGCAAACTCTTTAAAAATATCAAAAATACAAATTTATTTTTTAGAAAGCAAAAAGATGGGTGTGCTTTTACTTTTTCAAAGGGTGTAAGTCCCTCACTACGACAGGCTCAGGCCGGTATGTGCAGGAGTAACGTCCCGAAAATTTATCAGATTAGCAAGTATCAAGCTGAAACTCGAAGACATTGACAGTTGGTTATTTGAAAATTGCTCCACATTTTAATAGCCTGTTCCGTACCGACAGGTCGGGAAACCGCTGTACCAGCATGCCGGCTTGCAGGTACGTGACCATGGAAGCCTACCCATGCATTTTTAAATGTCTGGATAAAGTGGTGTGAGGTGTGCACTCTGCTTTCGGAAGATAGCAGAGCCATCCACTCGATTAGCGGTAGTACTTATGCTATTTTATTGTTTTTCATCCACGTTATTAAATTTGAGTAGAAGTCGTTAGAAATATCTCTGTATGAAACAAAAATGTCTTCATTATTTAAATTGTAAGATTTAGTGTCTTCAATTAACTTTTCTACAATAGAATATAATTTAGCGTCTAGTTTTTTTAATATTGTCAAAGGTTTTTGATAGTCGTTTTCAATGTTTGGGTCACACAAAATAGCTACAAGTTTTCCAATATAAAAATCTACAGCATTAGTATTTATTTTGTTTCCGATTTTATAATTTCTACTCAAATCGTTAATCTCAAATTCTGTGCATTTATAATCATAAAAATCCAAAAGAAATTTCTCTTGTCTAAACCCCAAATTTTTGTATATCTCAAACATTTTCAGATGGTCGAGACAATTTCCTATGTGTTCGATTAATGCTTCGGAAAGCATTCTACTTAAAATTCTACTATGGGCTATCGTAAGTTTTAATGAAGAACCTAAATAGAATTCTTTCTCCTTTAAATGTATATGAAGTAATTCGTGAGTAAAGGAGTCCTTGCAGATATTGTTTTCGTCAACATATAGTATTGCATCATTATTCTGGGTAAAACACGAATATTCCTGATTTTTTGACGGCTCAATTCTAATATTAAATTCAGAATTTAAGGTATTCCATAATTCTGAATTTCGTTCGTCTATAAATTGATTTAAGTTGTACATAGTTTCGTTCTAGTATTACTGCTAACCGTCGTAAGCTCTATAAAAATGTCAAAAATACAAATTTATCTTATAGAAAGCAAAAAGATGGGTGTTCTTTTATTTTTCCAAAGGGTGTAAGTCCCTCCCTTCGACAGGCTCAGGGCAGGTATGTGTGGGAGTAACGTTCCGAAAATTTATCAGATTAGCAAGTATCAAGCTGAAACTCGAAGACATTGACAGTTGGTTATTTGAAAATTGCTCCAAATCTTAATGGCCTGTCCCTTATTTTTTAAATGACGGAAACAGTGGTGTGAGGGGTGCACTCTGCTATCGGAAGATAGCAGAGCCATCCACTCGATTAGCTGCAGTATTTCATTTTGAGATTACTTGATTATAATACATTTAATACGACCAGGAACATCAGAAGCCAATTTTTTATATCGTTTTTCATTATTGAAGATCAAACTCGTAATGTCCTCACCCAAGCTTTTCCCTTTTTCATGTTTATATGTTTGTTGAGCTATAGGACTCAAAATCCTTGTCCATGGTATAAGCTTTACTGTAAAAAGTAATCCTAATCCAATTGAACTTGCAGCATCTATTGCTCTATGAACTATTGAAGGAGATGCCGGCAATCCGCAAATCTTTGCTGCCCTTGCTGCATGACTTTCAGCATCTGTATCAAGAGATGAGTGCGGTAATGCGATCGAACTAAGTGAAATGGCTTTTCTGGCCTTGTTAATATTTTCAATCCAAGTGTTGATGCGACGGTCTTGATTTGTTTCAAGCAACGCACTTCCGATAATAATTTTTGTAAAGTATGTTTCAGAATTATGGATGTTGGCTGCTTCGCTACCACTCAATTTTCTCTCAACAAACTTTCTAAATGGGTGTGATATTAAATGAGTATTGTTTGAATTGGCAAGATATTCATGAAAACGTCCACGAATTAAGGCTGATACAGTCCATGCAGTTCTTGCAAATTCTGATTCCGATGATGTTTCTTTTAGCCAATTTAAAACCTCTTTTTTGTCCTCACTCGCATGGTGCAGACTATATAATTCTTTCTCCGAACAATTTATTAATTTAGAAATACTTGGTATATATTCCTCGTTGAATAGAGAACCAAACATTTTAAAATGATAAATCCAAAATAATTCTATTGAATTCGATTGCCAGTTTTTGAATTGATCGTCAGATATTAATGATTGCCAAGCGACTTTTAAAGCATTTGGACAACGGTTAAGCCAAAATTGGGTATTGCGAGTTGCCTTGGTTTTATCAAATTGAAAACCCTCTAAAAATGGAAGCCCAGAAAGTACTTTACTGTATGGTCCACTTGCTCCAGCATAATAACCAGGCCCATGAATAATTCCAATATTATTAAAAAGTAGGAGATAGGTCGCCGATAATAGGCTTTGGTAATCCCAATCACTTATTTGGTTAGTTTCTCCAATTGATAATGCAGCTATTGCTCCATGAATAGTAGCAGAATCAATAAATCCTTGTGTTGTAATATTTCCTTTTGTCATAGTATTATTGTTGCGATCAGGGTTGTCAATATTGCAGCCAACGATCGGCTTCTGGGCTTTCGGCGGCACTTTACCCACCAAGCTATCCACAAAGATATAAAACTTTCCTTTTAACTACCAAAAATGTCAAAGAAAGATGTCCCAACCGCTAAAGCCCGCAGTTTGTGTGTGCCCTGCATAGCCTGTCCCGTTAATGACGGGAAGCAGAGCACACCCGTCGTAAGCTCTATAAAAATGTCAAAAATACAAATTTATTTTATAGAAAGCAAAAAGATGGGTGTTCTTTTATTTTTTCAAAGGGTGTAAGTCCCTTACTTCAACAGGCTCAACAGAGCTTAACAAACTTTCATCTTTCAAACTTAACTCCCCCCGAAACGCCTTTTGGCTCAAACTCCCATACAAATTCTCCAATTCCTGTAAGCTTTTTTTGTATTGGCTTTTGAGGGCTTCTGTTTTTTCTACAATTGACACAAATTTATTTTGCAATTCAACTGGTGGACACATTAGCGGAAGAGCTTTAACGGCAGTTTTTGTGATTGATTTAGTAGTAGCACCTTTTGCCTGTGCTTTAACTATCATTCTGCCATAATCGGTAGATAGATAATGAAACAAATAAAGAGTAGGAAGATTTTTGGGTCGAATAACTAATTGATTCAAACCAAGCGTTACAGGACGATTCAGTTTTGGCATTAACCAAAAATCACCTGCACTTCCAATCTTGTTCATTATAATTTCACCACCATAAATTTTTGACTTTTTGAAGAAGTCATAGGTCTTTTGTGTTACATATTTGATGTTATTAGTAAAGTCATTTTTAGTTAAATTCGTTGTCCTTATCATTATTGCATAATCTTCCACATCAAGCATTTCTAGATTTTTTGCAACCATTTCATTACTTCCATTTGAACCAATGTCACCCATATATTCAATATATTCTTCCAGTTTTTTAACTGGCCATTTCTTAGGATTTATGCCTGGGTCTCCAAACATCTCCAAAAACGTGCTTTTCAAAAATTCATCCAGCAGGCGGATGCTTTCTTTGCGTTGGGCTATCAGGTTTTCGGCTTTGATTAAAACATTGGCGATGTGGAGTTGGTCGCGAACCCGATCTGGTACAGGAAGTTTTTTTTCTTTTAAATACTTGAAGTGTCTACTATATCCTTTATCAACTATCGAAATTGATTTTAAGAAATAGTAATAATAGAGGACATTGTATTCATCATTTTTCAATGTTAATACTTTTACACCATCTGCCCCTATTGTAAATGGAAAATCAATGTATTTAAAAGCCTTTGTGTGGTCTCCAAAAACAATAACAGGGAGATTTTCTTTCACTACAATTTTTTCATCATCAGTATATCCACCAATAAAGGACTGTCCTTGGTCAACGATTGGGAATTTTCCAGTTGTTTTATAGTCTTCTTTTTTCACCTTTGTGTAATTGGAAGTAGAGTCTCTAAAAATATTTTCAAATGGTTCAAACTTCATTACATCAACTCTTTTAATTCAGCCAACCCTTTTTGAATATCGGCTTCCATGCTTTCCAGTTTCCCAAAAATCACACTCGGTTTTTCATATACCACTTCTTCATACACTTCTTCTTTGTAAGTGCTCAGGTTCAGGTCGTAGTTGTTTTCTACAATTTCTTTTTTCGGCACCATAAAGTATTTCAGCTTTCTGTCGCTGTCTTTCTTGGCGTCTCTAGCTCTATAGCGTTGCACAATATCGGACAAATCGCTTTCGGGTATTTTGTTTCGCTTATCGTCTAAGCTGTAGCCGTCGGCCTGCATATCGTAAAACCATGTATGATTTGTTTCGCCGCCTTTGGTAAAAATGAGAATAGCGGTGCTTACACCTGCGTAGGGTTTAAATACTCCGCTTGGCACAGCTATTACGGCTTTTAATTCGGCTGTTTCAATGATCAGTTTCCGCAAGGCTTCAAAGGCTTTGCCGCTGTTTTGTATGACACCACTCGGCACAATAACGGCAGCCGTTCCTCCCATTTTCAGCATATTATACATACGTTCTACAAACAGCAGTTCAGTTTTTGTGGTGGGCAGTTTCAGCCCTTCGTTAATATCGCCTTTGTCAATATTCCCCGTAAATGGCGGATTTGCCATGATAATATCAAACTGGCTGTCTTCGTTGTAGCTTTTGCTCAACGTGTCTTTGTAGTCAATTTTGGGTTCGTCAATGCCGTGCATCATCAGGTTCATCAATCCCAAGCGCACCATGGTGGTATCAATATCATAACCTACAAAACTCTGGTCAAGAATGGTTTTTACTTTTTGTGTCAACACCGCGCTAATGGCGGCACGTTCAAAACCATCTTCATCTTTACTCAGTTTGGCAGGGTCTTTTTTACGGACTAAATCGGTAAGAATGTATTGATATGAGCCAAGTAAGAAACCGCCTGTTCCACAAGCAGGGTCAGCAATGCGTTGTCCCAATTGCGGGGCAACCAGTTCAGCCATGAGTTTAATAATGTGTCGGGGAGTTCGGAATTGCCCGTTTTTTCCTGCCGTAGCGATTTCACTCAAAAGCATTTCATATACATCGCCCTGAATGTCCTGAAATGCATGTCCGCCTTCGGTGGCATCTTTTTCAATTTCCTTGAAAATATCTTCTACTATATTGATGGCAGAAACCAATAAACTTGCTTTGGGCATAATAAACACAGCATTTGCCATGTGTTTGGTAAAAGGTGATGTTTCTCCGTTTAAATCTTTCAAAAACGGGAACACTTTCATTTGCACATGCAGCAGCATTTCATCGGCTGGTTTGTGTTTGAAAACGCTCCAACGCAATTCGTTTTTATCAATGCTCTCTTTACTGCCAGGAATATTGAATTTTCCTGCAAAACGTGAAACGTATTTTTCTCCTGTAAACTCGGCATCACGCTCACGTTTGGCTTCCAAATCGTCCAAACGTTTCATGAATATGAGATAGGTAATTTGCTCAATGGCGGTTAAAGGGTTGGCAATGCCACCTTCCCAAAAGTTCTGCCAGAGCTTGTCGATAAGCGATTTTAATGGTGCGTTATTTTGTAACATTATTTGTTTTTGTTTTTCAATTGTGCTTTCAACGCCATTCCTTTAGCGGTAAGGCGATATTTCTGTTTTGGATGGTTTTTTTGCGGGTAAATCATTTCAATTACACCCTCATTAATCGCAGGAACGAGATAGCCATCCCTGAAATTGCCTTCGTGAGACAGTTCAAGTTTTCTCTGAATATCAATCCGATTCATTTCGCCATCTAAAACTAAAACAAGATTTTGAACTGCTACGGTACTGCTACGGAACTCCTGCGGTAGTTCTTCGGTACTTACTTGGTCGGTTACTTGGTCGGTTACATGCATGGCATCTTGCGGGGTAACTTTTTCAAATACTTGTTCCCCTACTTGTTTCTGCAAAATATTCAGGTCGTTCTTTAGTTTAATTCCTAAAGGTGTTAGCCTATACTTTTGCTCGGGATGCGTTGGAGTATCGGGCAGTGTATATTCTATAAATGTGAGATTTAAAGCCGGATAGATATAGTTTTCTCTGAAATTCTTTTCGTCTTTCAATTGAAGCAATTGTTGCAACTCTACTCTGGTTTTTTCTCCATCCAAAACACGTATCAATTTTCTTATTTCGGATACAGCTTCGGGGGTAGCTTCGGGGGTAGCTTCGGGGGTAGCTTCGGGGGTGCCCGATCGGAAGATAATACTTCTAAAATCTTCGGACTGGATAAACTGAGGTTCTTTCAATCCTACAGCTAAAGATTTTTCTACAATATCTGAAGTACCTGTACCCATGCGTTCAATATAACCTGCAAGGTAGAGCGGTTCTGCCAATAAAGGATTTGCAGGAACAGAAGTGTGCAATTGTTTTAGTTTTTGTGTTGTCCAGCCCATGGGCAATGCTCCGGGATTCCAGATTTCCAAACGATCTCTGAAAAGCATTACCTGGACACTTGCATTACTGGTATAATCGCGATGCGCAATGGCGTTGACGATGGCTTCGGAAACTACATCTTTAGGAATTTCATAACTACCCGGAATTGCAACTTGTTCTGCACGGGTTTCTACCCGATAATCAAGTTTATTAAGCACAAACTCAAGCGCCTGATCTACTAACTCAAAAACGGTTCCTTTAAAAACTTTGTATGAAGGAATAGGCTTTTCGACAATAGTGCCCATAAATGACGCACAGCGGACTTCGGAATTGATAAAGAAACGTTGAGGTGCCGCCCCAAACAAAAGAATCGCAGCCTGTGTCAGTCTGCCATCACGATATAAATTCAGATGTGTTAGAATTTTTTCCACGGGTTCTGTTTCAGCTAAAGGAAATCCCCTTCGCTCCTGGGCAAGCCGAACAAATGATTTGATTTTTTCGGTATCAATATTACTCAAGGATGCATTATTCAAAAGTGTGGCATCGAATGGCACCGAACGAATGATTTCTTTTTCTTCCAAATATCGAATCAAGGCAGCGTAAACAGCTGATTTTAACTCATCAACGGTGCTGAATTTTTTTCGCACCAACACTTCTTGTGCTTTGGTAATGAGTGCATTTTCTTTCGGATGCCTATCCGTATTATCATGCTTGGTCAAAAATACAAGTCGGGTTTTATGAAATTCCGTTGCATGATTAAATTCCAATTCAGTAGGCGAAATACCATCGGCATTCTCAGAACCATACGATTTCCCGAAAATCCCCAGATAGATATCCGAAAACTCCACTTCCTTAAGATATACATCATCAGCTCTTTGATCGACAGCAGGGAGCAACTCAAACAAAAACGGTTCAAAATGCTTTCCTAACAATGGGTCAGAACAGATATACTCATACAAAGCGCTCCTTTCTTCCGATAGCTCAATCTGTACACTGCTAATAAAGATTTTTTTCTTTGCCATTTTATGCAGCTAATACTTTTTCGGTTAACCTAAAAATTTCGTCAATCTCCCTCTGATTAAATATTCCTCTGATACCTTCTGGGTGAAGCATGGTAAAGGGTGATTCAATCAGATTACGCTTGCTCACATCGCCTTTATCCAAAACAAAGTTTTTGAGTAAGTCAAGAAATTGAAGTTGTCGGCTGGTGAGATAACTATGTTTTGAAATAAAATCATCAAATGCTTTGGTAACTGATTCGGCAAAGGTTTCTAATTGTTCGATGCCTAAAATATGTTTGATAAATTGCACCAGTGCCGCTTTTCGGTGGTTGTAAACCTTGCGAAGCAAATCAATGGTAATGTGCGGATGCTCGTTGTGAAGTTCTTCGGCTAATTGTTCCGCTTCATCCGTTGTAATTTCTTGTCCTTGTTTTAGTTTTAGTAAAATGGGACTGCTTGAAACCAATTCATTGATTTTCTTTTCAACCAGTTCACGGTACTTGGCTACGCTCAATGCTTCGTGTTGCGGACCAAACTCAATAAATTCTTTTTCTGCGACAATGTCTTTCAGGTTGAATTTTGCCGGAGCCAGCGGAATAACCGCTTCACGGTATTTCATCAAAGGAGCAAGTTTTTGAATCAGTTCTTCAAACTTGTCTTCATTGATGGTTGCCCAATAATGGTTGCTTTGTGACCGGCGAATCAATTCTTGTTCTCTTGCAACAATGTTAATACTCAAAGGCAGCTCTCCAATTTCTTCGATGATGCTTTCTTTGAGCGTTTCCAATTTTTCTGTTTCACCCGCCAAATGTGCCAACGAAACCTCCACAATGTCTTTTTCAAATCGCATGGCTTTGAAATCAACATCCGAAACCGTGCGCAGCAATGGTTTTACAACTGCATCTAAAAACTCCATTTTGTCAGATGTCAGGTTATTCCAGAAGTTTTCATCTTCCAGTCGTTGCAGTTCATTTCGGGCTTCCATGATAACCACCGAATGTTGAGGAAGTGCTTCAACTTGTTTTCTGATTTTCTGAATTTCTTTGTTTACAATTTCAGATTTGCTTTGATTTTGAGCTTCTTTAATTTTTTCTAAGCGAACGCCAAACAAGCGAACCGGCAAAGGAATTTGCCCTTTTAGTTCTTTCCCTCTTGGATTCAGTTTGAAATATTCAAAATTATCCCAACAATCAAGTATCAGGAAATTATCTTTTTGAGTGCACCATGGCTTAATTTTTTCAGGTTCGAGTAAACGGGTTCCCCTGCCTATCATTTGCCAAAACTTGGTGTAACTGTAAACGGGTTTTGCAAATACCAAATTCACCAATTCCCGAACATCAATACCCGTGTCGAGCATGTCCACGCTAATGGCGATGCGTGGCATGTCGTTGTGAACAAACTGGTCGAGCAAACCACCTTTGCCGTAAACCCGTGGGTCCTCGCTTACCAATACTTTGGCTAATTCACCTTTGTATTCAGGATAAAGCGAATCAAAAATTTCTTCTAATCGTCTTGCATGTGCTTTGCTGATGCAAAAGAAAATTGTTTTTCCCGGTAATACCCCGTTATCATCTTTGATGCTTTCTTCCATGAACTCACGGACTATCAAAGCGTTTGTTCCCCGGTTGATTACCTTCTTTTCAATCTCAGTTCCTTCGTAATTGATTTCTTCAATTTCTTTTCCTTCTAACATCAGTTTTTGTTGGTCTTCCAGTGAAATTGTCCGCTTGTTTATTCCTTCGTCCTGAAACTTGGTTTTGATTTTCATTACCTGAAAATTGCTCAGAAATGGCGGAATGTGATTTACTGCTTCGTCATAGGAATATGCAAAAGTCGGCACACCATCTTCGCACTCGAATAATTGAAAAGTGTTGTGGTCGATTACATCGGTTGGAGTAGCTGTTAAACCAAGCGTAATCGTATTGAAATAATCAAGTATTTCCTGATAGGTATTGTAAATACTGCGGTGGCTTTCGTCAACCACAATCAAGTCAAAGAAATGAGGACTTAACGATTTATCCTCATTACGAATTACATTCAACATGGTAGGATAAGTAGAAACATAAATGCGTCTGTCAGTCACAATTTCCTTTTCGCCTTGTTTTGGCCAGCGTGGTTCGTTGGGTAAATGCTCTTTGAATGCTTCCAAAGTCTGGTCACGAAGTGCAATTCGATCAACCAAAAATAAAACTCTTTCTGCCCAACCCGCTCTCATCAATGCATCAACCAAAGCAATACAGGTTCTTGTCTTGCCAGTGCCGGTAGCCATTACCAACAAGAATTTGCGTTTTCGCTTTTCTATTGCTTCCATAACGGCACGAATGGATTGAATCTGATAGGTACGACCTGCAATTTTTGTATTTATGAGGTCTCCAATCAATGATTTTCTCGCCTTGCGAATATAGGCATAGCGTTCAAGATCATCACGGGTAGGAAAACCATATACTTTTTTTGGTGGATAATTTTCTAAGTCCCAAAAGAATATATCATGTCCGTTGGTGTAAAAACAAAAAGGTAATTCTCCACCTTGCGTTGATTGAATATTGTAGCAGTATTGTTTGGCTTGTTCTCGCCCGAGGGCTGCATCAACTGAAGTCTTTTTAGCTTCCACAACTGCAAGCGGTTTACCGTCTTTTCCCAATAAAACATAGTCGCTGTATTGGTGTCCAGCGTATGGAGTTGTCGGTTCTTCAACAACTGTCAAATGAATATCAAATTCCTCAATTACCTGAGTTTGGTCAGTAACATTCCAGTCCGCTTGTTTCAAGCGGTTGTCAATGATTTCTTTCCTAGTCAGTTTTTCGTTTTTCATTTATATTTTTAATCAAAAGTCAATTAAAGTTCAAAAGTAACAATTTAGCACGGGTGCGCAAGCAAAATTGCAGCTCTTTGACAAAGCTTGGGTTTCAGCGTTGGCTTCCCGAAGAAAGTTCGGGATAAGTTGTGGGGCTTTGGTCCCGAAATAATCGGGATGTGCAATGTGGGTGGGGTTCATTCTTCTTTTTTTACGGGGGGAAGAAAAAAACAAAATAAATTTCCATCGAATTTACACTGTCCTGTCAAAAAGCTAAATCCTTTCTTTCATTGTTATTTATCACTATCGTATCTGTCTGGTCGTCTGTCATTTTACACTTGTTGCCGCTAACGATCCGGCTGCTGGTCTTTTCGGCGGCACTTTACCCACCAACCTACCCACAAAGATATAAAATTTTCCAATTAACAAACAAAATTTTCAAAGAAAGATTTCCCTGCTGCTGAAGCCCACAGCTTGATATGCACTGGCGGAGTTGTTCCATCCTGCCCTGTCAAACACTGATGACCTATAAACTTGCTTTACAAATTCAAATTCAAAATTGTTGTATTTGTCAGGGAAGGGAAAAAGAAATTTTGAAATTATACATTAAAACTGCCTTTTAAAGAAATTTTGAAAATGCTGTAAAACGGTGGCATTGCAAGCTCTTTTTACAGCTTTGGTATGTGTGGTGGCTATAGAGGCTGCAATATGTGCTTACACCTTTGGGGAGCAAATCAATCAAACCATATTAAACTGATTACATATCCATAGCTGTCGGAATAATAACATTGCTCATACATTTGTCTGTCAGCTCTGTTGTCATTTGAAGGTGTGTAAAACCAGTCGTCTGCTGATACGGATTCAATTCCTGTGTATTTACTGTTTTCTTTTGTGAAATACTCTCCTGCAACTGTAGTTTTGGGAACTGCGTTTCCTATTTTAAATTTAAAAGTCCAATTTGGAAAGTCAGTACTTTTTACAAACCATTTAGCAACATTGTCTTTTGAAATAACAGCAAATATTTCGTGTGTTCCAACTTCTCCGAAACGGATAAGGGTTGATAATACGCTTGTTTGAAAGCTATTTGAAAGGCTAAGAATTGTATCAATAGAAAACTTTTTATTCCCTGTTAGTTTCCTGTATTCTGTGGAAAAGTTTCTGAATTTGTCTTTTGGCATTAGTAGGCAACTCGCAAAATAGTCTGCTTCTAATTCAATTGCCGATTTCTGGTTGATGTTATGAAATGAAGCGTGTGGTTCAAGTAGAGCGTATTTTAAACCCAAACGATGTTCGTCTAAGAAAAAATGTCCGAGTTCGTGAGCAAGTGTAAATCTCCCACGTTTAGAATTTTGTTTGTTCCCCTTGTCAATGTTTATATGTATGTGGAAGTCCTTGTTGTCTGTATCATACAGCAAGATTCCGTCAAAAGCATCTTCGTAATTATCAAAATGAATAGGAACACTTTCAAACTTGGCAATCTCATCAAGCAAAGTAAAATTCTTTTCTGAAAACTCATTAGCAACATATTCTGCTAACTTACTTATTTGTATTTTTCGACTCGCTTGAATCATCTTTTGATTTACTTTGATTTTTCTTGATTTTATCCACAATGTGCTTAGGCAAGCTATTGCCATTACGTGCCGCCATACGAAATGGGTTGATTTCTTCCTGATTTATGCAAGAAGGCATTTTCAGGACTTTTGTTTCTCTAAAAGTGCCTTTAATGATTTTATCAGGGTCAATCTCTTTCCCTGTTAAGCCGAAATCAACATCACCATATAGTTTTTCAAACCTTTCAAGCTCAACTTCGTTCCTTGGGAAAAGGAAACCTGTAGAAGATAACCATTCAGTTATATTCTCTGGTGTAATATGTTTTTTATTTTGAGCCATAAATTTTTATATGTGTATTAACTGTTTCAATTGCTTGTTTCTTGTAAACACGAATACTGTTTTGCGTTAGGTCAAGCTCGTCTTGTAACTTCTTCGTTAAATTTCTCGGCAAATTATATCCGTCATTTGTTATTGATTCGTACTGTTTATACGTGAGGTAAATTATCTTATGCTTTAGTGAAAGTCTCGATAGGGCTTCATTTAAAAGTTCATATAGTTTTTGTATTTGAGCTTTACGCTCTTTACCTATCTCTAACATATCTATATCAGGAAAATCACGAATTATGTCTTCGTCACCTGTAAATGGATTTGGCTCCTCTGTTTCGCTTCTTTTGTAATTAGCTAAAAGTCGTTTAGCAATACCAAAAAGGTAAAATATGAAAGCTTTATTGTAATCTTTTTGCTTTGATTTTAAAAGGTCAAATTTTGGATATTTCCAAATTCGGTCAAAAGTCTCGTAAGCTAATTCAGTTGCAACCTGTTTGTCATACCCCCAATTTATACAGATTGGTACAAGTTTCTTAAGAAGGTCTAATTGGTAACGGAAAATAAAAACCTTCAATGCTTCTTTAGCTACTTCCGCATAGTCAGGTTCATCCTTCCATTGAATATATTCCAAGAGGTTCTCCGTTGGTTCGTTATTTAATTCCTGACTTGTAATCATTTTTTCTGTTGCATATTAACTACTAAAAACCGTTAGTAACGGTTTGAGTAGTAATGATGAACATACTTGCAAAGATAATAAAAAGTAACACTTTCGGTAGTTTATATGAACAATTAAATTTTTAGCAAATGTCAGAGAATTAGGTCAAAAAGTCATGAATAAAACATTGGATAATGTTTTGATAATTAAATAGTAAAAACGATTAATATGGAAAAATACAATTTGCGTTACTTAAAGCCAAGTGCTTTCATTTTCATCTGTGTGGTCTTGGGGGTTTCACTAATCGCAGCAAACAAGTACATCAATTCACATTGGGGGATTTCTTTTTCCGTTTTCGCTGTTATTGGAGCTTTATTCGGGATAATAAATAGCTATTTATGGAATAAAAAGCCATTCTGTTGGATGTATAATGTGCCTGATTTTTCAGGACGATATGAAGGTACATTGTATTATGAATTTAGAAATGAAAAGTGCGAAGTTGTTTCAGGTATACTCGAACATATAAAAGTTGTTACACAAAATGGGTCTGATGTAGTAATAAACTCTTGGACTAAACAAAAGGATGGGACAATGTCATCTAAATCTACAAGTATTGAAGCAAGCATTGTTAAAGAAAAAGATGGCAGTTTCTCTCTTATCCACAACTATTTAAATGACGGTAATTTTGAATTAGGATTTTCACCACATTATGGAACGGAAGTTCTTAAATCAATCGAAAACGAAGAGGGCAAACACTTAGTTGGTAAATATTATACGGAGCGTTTACCATTTCAAACTAGGGGAAAACTAGATTTAAAGTTAACTAATAAAAAAATGTATCACGAAAAATAAATTTAATATTATGGCAAATTGTAATGAACACTTTAAAGAGTACAACGAAAAAATTAGACTCACCGATGCTCGCAGAAAAAGTTTAAAAGGCTCACGTAAAGAGCTACGCAAAAAGGTTAGAAAATGGTTTGATGAAAATAAGCCGAATGAAAATAAACCTAAATTTAGTGGTCAAGGATCAATGTCGATGGACACAATAATTAATCCTATTCCTCGAAAAATAACAGAAAACGGTGAAGAAAAAACAGTTCTCTACTATGACGTAGATGACGGTATTTATTTTCAAGGCGATAAAGACCCAAAATATAGAGCTACTCCAACTACTTATCATAATTGGATTTATGAAGCTGTTGAAGGTCATACAGATAAAGACCCTATTGACAAAAATACTTGTATAAGAACTTTATTTGCAGACGGACATAATATTGACCAGCCAATTTATTACAAAAAAGGAGAAACTCCCGAACTTGCCCATAAAAGAGATGGTTGGATTGAAAGCGACCCAAAGGAATTTACTGACTGGTTTAATGATTTGGCTGAAAAAGAGCCACAATTGAGAAAGTTAGTGCGCTACGGTAAAGGTTGGGCTGATAAACGTGAATTTGAAAACAATGGCAAACCAATGCCGAGCGGTTTAATCTTAGCAATTCTTATTGCTGAAAATGCAGTTTACCGTAAAGACCGTGATGATGTTGCGTTAAAAGAAACATTGTTGGCAATTCAACGAAAATTGAATATTTTTTTCGAGTGTAAACGACCGACAACTCCCAAAGGTGAAAACCTTTTTAAGGATTACACACATAAGGATTATTTCATGGACTGTCTTGCAAAGTTTATTAATGATGCAACAAAGGCGTTGCAGGAAAAAAACTTTTACAGGGCTACTGAATACTGGCGTAAACATTTAAGCGATAGATTTCCTTTAGGCGAGGATAAAGATGATACTTCTAACTCGTCTGCGGGATTAGGTGCAATGATACCGCCTACTACAAAACCTTATGCTGAATAATGAAGAATGAGCAGTTTGAAAAGGATATTGAAGTTGTTCCAGCCATTTTCAATAGTCTAACTATTGTAGAAGCTAACGGTGAAAAGTTTCTGAAGGGTGAACTGCCTATTGTTGATGCTAACAGAAAAGTGTGGGCAAAGTATCAAATAGAGATTAAGGGTAGCGATAGATACCCATATTCTTTTCCTAAACTATTTGAAACTGCTGATGCTTTTAAGCACAATGCCGATTGGCATGTTTATGAAAATGATTTTTCATGTTGTGTTGATTATCCCGCCAATGCAAAAATTATCTGTAAAAATGGTTTACATGTATCTGACTATATTAAAAACTATGCTATACCATATTTTGCTAATCAAACATTTAGAATTAGAGAGGGTTATTATCGTTATGGAGAATACTCTCATGGTGTTTTCGGAAAGATTGAATACTACCAAAGCAAACTAAAAGCTAAAAATCCAGCAGAATTGCTTGAGATGTTTCGTTTTATTTTACTTGATTACAATCCACCAAGAACTGCTGCGTGCCCCTTTTGCCACAATGTAAAATTCAGGCACTGTCATAGAGATGTTTTCAGGGAGTTGCAGTTTGCCAAAGACTATTTATTTCAAGATAGAGCACATTTGATTGCATTTTTTCATGCATTTCCTGATTACAAATTAATATGATAAAAAAAGCATTGACAAAAATAATGGCTCTTTTGCCTTTTTTGTCAGCCAGTGTGTTCGCAAAAAGGCAAGTGTGCCATATGGAAAAGCCGAATAAACCCAACTTTTTCAAAATTCCTGTGTGTCGGCTAAGAAAAAAAATAAAACACATTTAGGTCGGGCAGTGCGGGCGGGAAGTCATTTGAGAGTTAGTTAAACAGTCGAACTTTATACAAACTTCCTGTTGAACTGATAACTTCGGTTTAATTTAGTCTGGCAAAAAGTACCTGTTGAAATAATTGTTATATTTGCCATCGGCAGTTTTATTCTTAAAGGAGCGGTTTAATTATAAACCCACCCGAAAGTCAAGATCTTGTCTTATTAGGCATTATTTGCCGAAAAATACTGATGTGTTTTAATTAAATAAAAGATTATGGAACAGAGAGATTATTTAATGAGACAAGTTAATCAACTTGCAAGGGTTTTAGGTAAGGTGCTTTTTGATTTGCTCGGATTAAAAAATTCAGGGGAAATAATTGAAAGTATTAACATTACGACCCTTTCACTCATGAGCGAATTGGATATAGACCTTGATGAACTGGTTTCAATAAAGCGTGATGAATTGATACATACGTTGATTGACAAAATGGGCTTTAATAATGAAAATCTGGAAACTCTTTCTGAAATCCTTATGCAGATGGGTGATAATTTCTTCAAGATAAACAATTTAAACAAAGGAGAAAGCTATTGTCAAACTAGTCTATTCATTTATGAATATCTTGAAAAGGCAGACAATACATACTCGCTTGCGAGAAGGGAGAAGATAGAAAAGTTAAAGACATTATTAACCCATAAAGATTAAATTATTTACAGAGAGCGATGACTAACAAAAGCTTTGCCTAAAGTGAGGGCCGTGCCTCGTACAAAGTTTTGTGGGGAATTTAATCGCTTGTGCTTCGTGGCAACAACATAAAGCATCTACCGGCTGCAATATACCAGGTTGCCAAATGTATTAATTTTGAAAGATGAATACTTTTGATTCCATAAATAAAAGCAATATTGCTAATAAAATATGTGACATCCTCAAAAAGGATGTAAATTACCGAAAAGTAATAAACTCACCATTTTAAACATAGGCTTTTTTGCTGCAAACCAAAGTTAGAAAGTTTATTCTACTTATTTACCTAAGTATTAGAATTTGGGTTAAACATTTGTGAGCAAGGACATTTTTCATTGAATTAATAAAGATGTTGCTTTTTTTTTAATTGAATTTATCCTGAAATTGTCGGGTAAACTACACGGCTTTTCGGCAGTAATACCATTTGTTTAGTCCAATAAATTTATATGATTCTTGAGTATAAATTAATTTAAAAAGTATAATTTTGCCTCACTTATTTTAAATAGAATTTCAATAAAAAATTAATTTTATGGAACATAATGTGGAGAAATTAAAATTCATTGAAGATTTTCCTCCGGTAAGTACTGATGCTTGGGAACAGCTTATTTTGCAAGATTTAAAAGGTGCTGACTACGAGAAAAAACTTGTCTGGAAAACGCCCGAAGGACTCAAGTTAAAGCCTTATTACAGAAATGAAGACTTGAAAAATTTGAACACCCATCAAATGTTGCCCTGTATGCCTCCATTTGTCAGGGGAAATAAAGTGAAGGGAAACAATTGGCTTGTCCGTCAGGAAATATCTGACGATAATCCGGTTACTGCCAATGAGAATGCTCTTAAAGCAATTGAAAGCGGCGCTGAAAGTATTGCTTTAAATGTTTCTTCCTGTAAAAAGTACAGCGACATAAGCACTTTACTGAAAGGCATTGACCTAAACAGTATTGATATTCATTTCTATGGGGCTTCATCATATCTGCAACTCAGTGACTTTCTTGTGAAAGCTTGTGCCGACTTGAATTTTGATTGCCATTCATTAAAAGGCTCTTTCAATTTTGACAGTCTTGGTTATTATATAGCCAACGGGACTTTTTATGCGTCATTAGATAGTAATTATATTGAATTGCAACAATTATTGAGTATTGCAAAAAGGGATTTTCCACAGATAAAAGTTGTTAATGTAAATGCTCATCGCATCCATAATGCCGGAGGATTATTGACTCAGGAAATTGCTTATGCACTGTCAATGGGCGTAGAGTATTTGTCAAATATGATTTCAAAAGGTGAAGATATCGACGATGTAGCTCAACGCATGATGTTTACTTTTGGTATCGGTTCAAATTATTTCCTTGAAATTGCCAAAATTCGTACACTGAGACTTTTGTGGTCTGCAATTGTGAAAGCTTATAACCCTAAAAGTGAAAAATCAATGTATATGCAAATTCACAGTATAACAGGCACATGGAATAAAACAATCTTCGATCCCTATGTCAATATGCTGAGGGCAACAACTGAGGCTATGTCTGCTGCTATTGGCGGATGTGATGTGATGACAGTAGTACCGTTTGATGCCACTTATAAAAAAGCCGATAATTTATCTCAACGTGTCAGTCGTAACATTCAGATCATCCTCAAAGAAGAAGCTTATTTCAACAAGGTTGTTGATGTATCTGCAGGTTCCTATTATATTGAGAATCTTACCGATTCTTTAGCAGAAGCTTCATGGAAATTATTTCTTGACATTGAAAGCAAAGGTGGTTTTGTGAAATTTTCGCAGTCAGGAGACATGCTTAAAAGCATTAACGAGATTGCCCTTCAAAAACAAGATGACCTTGCCAAAAGAAAGGAGATATTGCTGGGAACAAACCAATATCCCAATTACTCTGAAAAAATGCTCGATAAAATTGAACCTAAAGCAGATCCTTTGCAATTGAGTGCCCAAAAGGATATGCGTCTCGCAAAGTCTTTTGAAGCCCTAAGGTTGGCAACAGAAGATTTTGTAAAAAGAGGAAACCCTGTCCCCAAAGTTTTTTTATTGCCTGTGGGTAATGTTGGAATGAGAAAAGCTCGGGCTTCATTTGCCCTAAACTTTTTTGCTTGTGCAGGGTATAAAGTTATTGACAATAATGGATTTAATACAATTGATGAAGGTGTCAAAGTAGCCCTTGACAGTAAGGCTGAAATCATTGTGATTTGCAGTTCCGATGAAGAATATGCAACGCTTGGTGTGGAACTTTGCAAACACTTCAAAGAAAAGTCGAAAGAGAAACTTATAGTGGTGGCAGGTAATCCAACAGAGTCTATAGATGCCCTGAGATCTGAAGGTGTGTATGAGTTTATTCACATGCGAAGCAATGTGTTATCAACACTTCAGAAATTCAACAGTGCTTTAGGTGTACTTTAATATTGTAGAAATTTAATTTTTAAAAACATGAAACCCGATTTTAGTAAAATTGATTTTAGAACTACCAATAAAATCCAATCCTCAAAACAGTGGGAAGCAGATAATAATATTCAAAATGATTGGATGACTACTGAACAAATTCCTGTTAAACCGGTTTATAGCATACATGACCTTGATAAAGTGGAACACCTTCATTATGCAGCGGGTTTACCTCCCTTTTTAAGAGGACCCTATGCCACTATGTATGTTATGAAACCATGGACTGTCCGCCAATATGCAGGTTTTTCAACGGCAGAGGAATCCAATGCGTTTTACAGACGTAATCTGGCAGCAGGTCAGAAAGGTCTTTCTGTTGCATTTGACCTTGCTACCCACAGGGGATATGATTCCGATCATGAGCGTGTTGTGGGAGACGTTGGAAAAGCAGGTGTTGCCATTGATTCCATTTTGGATATGAAAATTCTGTTTGATCAAATTCCTTTGGATAAAATGTCTGTATCCATGACCATGAATGGGGCTGTACTGCCAATTTTAGCCTTTTATATTGTTGCTGCCGAGGAACAGGGCGTAAGCATGGATAAACTTACAGGTACAATTCAGAATGACATATTGAAAGAATTTATGGTGCGTAATACCTACATTTATCCACCATTGCCTTCTATGAAAATCATAGCCGATATTTTCGAATACACTTCGAAGAATATGCCCAAGTTCAATTCTATCAGCATCAGCGGTTATCACATGCAGGAAGCCGGTGCCACATGCGACATTGAGCTTGCATATACCTTAGCTGACGGTCTTGAATATTTGCGTGCCGGTGTTAATGCAGGTATGGATATTGACTCTTTTGCACCGCGTTTGTCTTTCTTCTGGGCTATAGGAATGAACCATTTTATGGAAATTGCCAAAATGAGAGCTGCACGATTATTATGGGCAAAAATTGTGAAACAGTTTAATCCAAAGAATCCTAAATCTATGGCACTGAGGACACACTGCCAGACATCGGGTTGGAGCCTTACTGAACAAGATCCCTTTAACAATGTGGCAAGAACTTGTATCGAGGCTATGGGAGCTGCTTTAGGGCACACCCAGTCATTACATACAAATGCACTCGATGAAGCCATTGCACTTCCAACTGATTTTTCTGCACGTATTGCCCGTAATACTCAGATTTATATTCAGGAAGAAACCAATGTGTGCAAAGCTGTTGATCCTTGGGCAGGTTCATTTTATGTCGAAAATCTTACGCATGAAATAGCCCATAAAGCATGGGCATTAATTCAGGAAGTTGAAGCTTTGGGCGGTATGGCAAAAGCTATAGAGACCGGTATCCCGAAAATGCGCATTGAAGAGGCTTCTGCACGTAAACAGGCCCGAATTGATTCAAATAAAGACACCATTGTTGGTGTCAATAAATATAAACTTGATAAAGAAGATCCCATTGATATTCTCGATGTGGATAATACAGCAGTAAGACTGGCTCAGATTGAAAGGCTTAAGAAGTTACGTTCAGAAAGAAATGAGGAAGAAGTACAGCTTGCTCTTAAAGCCATTACATTCGCTTGTGAAACCGGGAATGGCAATTTGCTTGCCTTGGCTGTTGATGCTGCAAGAAAAAGGGCCAGCTTAGGAGAAATTTCTTTAGCTTGTGAAAAGGTTTTTGGTAGGTATAAAGCAATTATTCGTTCAATATCAGGAGTTTATTCTATGGAATCACAAAATGACAGTTTGTTTAAGAAAGCAAAATTACTTTCAGATGAGTTTGCAGCCCTTGAAGGTAGGCGCCCTCGTATAATGATTGCCAAAATGGGACAGGATGGACATGATAGAGGTGCTAAAGTTGTTGCAACAGCCTATGCAGATATGGGCTTCGACGTAGATATGGGTCCCCTTTTTCAGACCCCTAAAGAAGCTGCCCGTCAGGCTGTTGAAAATGATGTGCATGTTCTGGGAGTATCAAGTCTTGCTGCCGGCCATAAAACACTCATTCCTCAGGTTATTGAAGAATTGAAAGCTCTAGGGAGGGAAGATATTATCGTTATTGCAGGAGGTGTTATTCCAACTCAGGATTATAGCTTTTTGTATGACGCCGGTGTGGCTGCCATTTTCGGCCCCGGAACAAAAATATCGCAAGCTGCTGTTCAAATGCTGAATATTCTTATTGAAATGCGTAAGAACTAAGTCTCTTAAGCATTCAATCCTTTTTTTCGGCTTTTATTGAACTAATTTTTTGATAAAAATTCAATAGGTTTTCTATGATGCGTTCATTCATGTATTTATCATGAATTAGCTTGCGAGCATTTTCGCCTGTGGTTTCACAAAGGGTTTTGTCTGAAGTACATCGCAGTATGGCGTTTACAAAGGCTTCCACTGTGTCTGCAATAAAAATATTTTCATTTTCTTTATACTCAATTCCTTCTGCCCCAATATGCGTTGAAATAATGGTATTTGCAGCCATCATCCCTTCAATAATTTTTACACGCATGCCGCTACCCGAGAAAAGTGGTACTACCATAATGCTCTTTGAAGCCATAAAACCTAAGGCGTCTTCTACTTCACCAATGTAATGAACATTGTTTTTACGGTATTCTTTTAAATGGTTGGGTGCTTGACGTCCTGCTATGTATAATTTTAGTGTATTGTCTCTTGCAATGACCTGTGGCCACACATGATTCAAAAACCAGTTCAACCCTTCAATATTGGGCATCCAATTCAAGGAACCCAGAAAAAAAACACTTCTTTCTTCCCTTTGAATTACATTAAAATTGATATTTTTTTGTACAACCCCAAATGGAATAGTACATACCGGAATATTTCTATTAATTTTTCTGTAAAAGTCGGCATCTATGTCTGTTATTGCAGCTATACCATCATAAACGCCTGTCATCAGGGTTTCATATTTTTTAAGACGTCTGGATTGGAGCTGTAGGTACCATTTTTTTAAGGGATTCTTTTCGTTTTTTACGATTCTGTTCCAGATGATGTGTTCTATATTGTGAGCCCTTAAAACAATGCTCGCTGATGAATTTTTCCTGATAGTATCTACATAGGGTGTCATGTAAACACTTTCCAGTTGTACAATGTCAAACTTTTCTCCAGCTAAAATATCTTGAAGTTTTTTGTCAAATCCTTTATTGTAAAACCTCTCAATCTGATAGGATTTAGTTGAAAAAAGATTCAGAAAAGCATCCCACAAATCCGGGTTGGTATCGATAAAGTAACTGTCAAAATTTGTAGGCTCTGAAAACTCCTTTGGAATTTCATCTTTGTTTACAAAACATTTTTGTGTGCTGACTGCCAGAATCTTAATATCTATGCTCTTTTCTAAAAGACCGCAGATGATGTTATACATAGCTAATGATCCGCCTTCTTTAGGAGGGTAGGGTGATTTGTTACACAAAAACAATACTTTCATGAAATCTTCCTTTTGAAAATATGACTGATTTTGCGCCCGACTTTAATATACGTATCCATGTCGAAAAGAGGTGAGTCGGAAGTGGCTTTGATGGTGAGGAAAATACCTATAGGAAAGAGAACTAATGAAGCTATCCACATACCTTCGTATGCAGGAATAGTTCCCTGCCGTACCATCTTTTCACCTGTTATTGAAATGACGTGGTAGATTACAAAAAACAGTACTGAAATAACGACAGGAAGACCAAAGCCTCCTTTTCTAATTATAGCACCAAGAGGCGCTCCGATAAAGAAAAGAATAAGGCAGGCAAAGGATAATGAAAATTTTCTATGCCATTCAATTTTGTGGCGGTTAATAACCCTTTGTCGCCCGTACATATCTTCTCCTGCAAAAAAGGTAAAATCTTTATTATTTCGAGCTGAAAGGAGGGCATTGTCTATAATTCTCTTTTGTTCATTTTTTGTAAATGCTTTCAGAATGCTATTGCCGACAATAAGGGTGTCTATTTTGAGAGAATCATTTTGTGCTATTGCTGAGCTATCTGTTTTTTTAGGAAAAGCTTGTCTGAGTTGTCTTTCAAATTGCGCTCTGATAGAAGGGTGTTTGGGTGTATCAGGTGTGATAATTTCCTGAGTTTCTGGTGGGAGAGAGGAGGTGCTGTTATTAAAAGTGTCTGATAAACTCACAGCGTTACTGTCGGTATTATAGGTGTTGAAAAAATAATACCTGCTTTCGATGTTTTGTCCAACTTCTCTGTATTTTTCATTCAGTGCAAGTTCTAAGGTGTCAATAGCACTCTCAAGTTGATTGAGGTTGAGCATTTGAAAATTGTCCTTGAAGAACTCTTCACTTGTACGATTTAGGGCAAAAGATGAGAGGTCAAGTTTGCGTATTTGCTCGTCAAAACGGATTCTCTGAAAAGGATTGATGCCGCTTCTTTCTCTGGAATCAATTTTTTCTGAATAGTTAAACCCATCAAAAAGAGTAAATATCAGGTATTTTTCATCTGGAGTCGTTTCCATCCTGCCTGATTTGCCATAGGTGAGGTTGATATTGCCCTGACGAGCAGAATGATCATAAATCATTATATTGTGAACGCTGATGCCATCTTTTTCTTTCTTACCTACCTTAATAACATAATTATCAATGCCATTGTAGTAGATGCCTTCTTTAATATTCAGTGCCGGCTTTTGTTCTCTGACATCATATAAAAGAGAACCCATTTTCAGATTGGCAATAGGAAGAATATTGTTTGAGAAATAAAAAGCAGTGATACAAAGCACTACAATAAAAATAATGAGTGGCATCATAAATTTCTGTAATGACACTCCGGATGATTTTAAAGCCACAAGCTCGAAATGTTCTCCAAGATTTCCAAATGTCATGAGCGATGATAGTAAAACAGCTAATGGTAATGCCAGGGGAACAAATGTAGCAGAGGCATAAAATAATAACTGTGCAATAATATCCCAACCAAGCCCTTTGCCAACCAGGTCATCAATGTATTTCCACAAAAACTGCATCAGGATAATAAACAAAGCAATGAAAAAAGTCATTATAAATGGCCCTATATAAGAATATAAAAGGAATTTATGCAGTTTTTTCATTTAAGGAAATTTCATGCAAATTTAAGTAAAATTACAACCTGAATAAAGTGTTTAAATCAAAAATCATCGGTTCGTTGAGGTATGCCGGTTTTTCATCGTAATACACTGCAATTTTTAAAAGGTTATTTTCGGGAATATATTGCATAAACTGAATATTATTATTAAGTGTGGAATGCAGACGCATGATATCCCAGCTTTTCTGGCTACTTATTCTTGTCCCGTTTCCAAGTGCACTGACAACAGCTTTGTACCGGATGCAATAATTCTCTATGTTGGGAGTTCTTTGAACAGAAGAATTTGCTACATATAAATTTGATTTCTTCATAAAATGCCCATTGCTGTTAGTTCTGAATGTTATGTATGGGACGGTTGGCGCAAGCTCAGCAACAAAAGCTATGCTGTCATTAGAGTTTCTAGAAGGACCCATGGCAGAAACTAAAAAGCCTTCTCCATATCCATTTGTATTGGCTGTAATTGCAGTAACAATGTCACTTATGTTGAATGTGCCATCAGCATTTAAGTCTTTTTTCTCGAGTGCTTTTCTAAGAGTAAAGCATACAGGCTCAAATGGTTTTTCAGGTAGAGGGATATCTTCTTCAAAATAATTACTCATCATATTGATAAAAACTGAATAGCGGCTTTTATTCATCCCAGAAAGTGCTGAAATTTGACCGGCAAATCCTATCATAAGCCATTTTTGCTCATCCCTTTCTTCAGGGAAATGAACAATAATTACTTGATTATCAATCAAATGTTTACTTGCAGGCCAGTCAAGGTGGCGGGTTACAACAGATTTGCCGTTTAAATCAGTTTTCTGAGTGGCTTTACCCCAGTTCATAAGAACAGAACACCCAAGTTCAAAGCGTCTGTTTCGTAACTCTATCATCTGGCTGAGACCAATGACGTCAAGAAATGAATTGGAAAGCATAAGGTCGTAGCTGTCGAAATTAGGAATTTCAAGTCCCGCAGCTTTCATACCATCAATCATCCCTTTAGCTTCATTATGGTAGATTTCATCAATTTTAAAAATAAGTTCCTCTTTAATAATAAGTTTAGCCAAATCGAGATATCTGTCCATAAATGGTTGCATATATCCATGGTAAATATCATTAATGTCCTCGGCTAAAAGATAACCTTGTGCATACCCTCTTTCATAGTGTGTCCCCCATACTTTAATAACTTTAAGTCCATTGGTATCTGAACATATTTTACCTTGAACATGGTTGGCTAATATAATTTGAGTAAAAGAGAAAAATGTACAAAAGCACAACACACAAATGAAGCGTTTCATAAAAATAATGGGTAAGAAAAAGTATAACTATAAAACAGGTATTAAATTGTTCTCCCAGGATATACTTTTAAAGCTTCTTCCAAACAAATCATTGACTTTTTCAGATCTTCAACTTTAAGAACATAGCTGATACGAACTTCATGTTTTCCTGCACCTTTGGTTGAGTAGAAACCTGTTGCAGGAGCAAGCATAACTGTTTCGTTATTGTAGTTGAAGTCTTCGAGAAGCCATTGACAGAACACATCTGAATCATCAATAGGTAATTGGGCAACGGTATAGAATGCGCCTTTAGGTTTAGGACAAAATGCACCCTCTATTTTATTAATCATTTCAACAACAATGTCTCTTCTTGCAAGATATTCTTTTTGAACCATTGCAAAATAGGAATCTGGTGTTTCGATGGCTGCTTCTGAAACAATCTGTCCCAATGAAGGGGGACTCAATCTTGCCTGAGCAAATTTCATGGCAGTTGTCATGACCTCTTTGTTGCGTGATATCATGGCACCGATTCGAACACCACATGCACTGTATCGTTTTGAAACAGAGTCAATCAGCACAACATTATTCTCGATGTCTTTAAGATTCATAACAGAAAAATGGGTCTCTCCATCATAGCAAAATTCTCTGTAAACCTCGTCAGCAATCAAATAAAGGTCGTAACGCTTTACTATTTCTTGTAAGGCCTCAAGTTCTTCGCGTGAATATAAATACCCTGTAGGATTACTTGGGTTACATATCATTATTGCTTTGGTTTTTGTGGTGATAAGCTTCTCAAATTCACTTATCGGTGGCAAAGCAAACCCGTTTTCAATGGTTGAAATAATTGGTTTTACTGTAACCCCGGCACTGACAGCGAAACCATTGTAATTGGCATAAAATGGTTCGGGGATGATGATTTCATCACCGGGATTGAGACATGTCTGAAAAGTAAATAATATGGCTTCTGAACCTCCTGCTGCTATGATAATCTCATTGGGTGTGATGTGAATGTCATTTTTTTTGTAATACTCGCATAAACGCTGTCGGTAAGATAATATTCCTGCTGAATGACTGTATTCAATAACAGTTTCCTTAATGTTTTTTAATGCATCAAGCATGTTTTTAGGAGTCTCAATGTCCGGTTGTCCAATATTGAGATGATAGACTTTGATACCTCTTTTTTTTGCAGCATCTGCAAAAGGAACAAGTTTCCTGATTGGTGATTCGGGCATGGTTTGCCCTTTTATTGAAATTTTAGGCATTTTAATTTTTTTTTATTTGTTTTTAATTAAGACAAAACTTTTTTAGGATTACTGATTATTCAAAATGAATTTCCCATTAAAGCTGTTGTTCTGATTGTCAATTTTTACTAGATAAAATCCCGGTGTTAAATTTTTTAAGTTGATGGAACTATTATTACCAAAATGTCGGGCGCTGTAAACTTCTTTACCAAGGGCATTAAAAATCTTGACATCATAAGATTGGTTCTCAAGTTCACTTTTACTTATTCTGATTTCTTCTGAGGCCGGATTGGGATATAGGAAGTTATCATGATTTCCTGATTCGTCTTCTAAGCCTACCACGGTTATATTAACAGTTTCAGTATAATAGCTTACTCCGCAATCATTGTAGGCTGCAAGAGTCACATTATATTGGCCGTTGATCAAGTACTGATGGACGGGGTTCGTAGAGGTGTCAGGGAGGGTTGTTATCTGCTGATCTCCAAAATTCCATATATATGCTGTTGCATCTTGTGAGGTATTTGTAAAAGATAAAGTAGTGCCATTCTGAGTATATGTAAAACCTGCAGTTGGCATATCATTACATTCATATATCATGATGTTGTCGAATGCAAATCCTTCATCCGTTTGAATAGATACCATCCCTGTTTTGTAGTGGATTCTCAGTCGAACATCACTTTCTCCACCAAGAAAATTCAGTGGGTGTTGTGCTGTAATCCAGCCATATGAACTTTGTGTCCAGATGGTATCTGTCATCATTGCATTGTACCAGTTTGTAGGCTCTGAGTTGTTCCCAACAACAAACCAATAGACACCTCCATCAATCGAAGCCTCAAGTCTGGCACCATCAAACATAGGGAAAGTCTGATACCAGATATCAATTTTTAAACTTACATTCGGATAACTGCTAAAGTCGAAACAGGGGCTGTAAACATACGAATTTTCCTGTAAATTATGATTCCCTGTAAGGTTTGTAACCCATGAGTTAGTTCCTCCTGTTGCGGGGGTATTAATAACAGTTCCGGCAGGTGTTCCCAGTTCCCATGATGAATTTGTACCACCTGATACCCAACCACCGTCACCTGACTCAAAATCTTCTGTAAAGGGAAGCGTTGAAATCTTTGAAAAATGACCAACATTTTTTTCTAAGGTATCATTTGTGTGATTCAAATCGCCCGGAAGTATTACATAAGCCTCGATTACATAAGTTCCTTGTAAGGATAAATCAGCAGTTTGTGTAAAAAGATGGGTAATAGAATCACCGGAAGCAAGGGCATTATTAATAGTCTCATGGGGCACAGGAACACCATTAACAGAATAACCCAAATCAAAGTTATTTATACTTTGAGTGCCGGTATTTTTTACTTTTATACGAACTTGTTCAGTATTTGTAAGGTTGCAATTTGATACAGGTGACTCAATATCAGTTACAGATGCATCAGTTGCAAATAATTCTACAATTTCAATATCAAAGTCGGTACTTATACCCATTGAAGCAAGTCTTGAAACAGTGATATAATAATTGGTTCCTGCATTAAGTGTAACTGTTGGTATAACAGGATTCCCCATTATTGAGTTATTGTTGGCGACACAACCGGTTGCCACATCAGGACAATCACTCGTAACAAACACAGCTACAGCAGGTTCTGTGTTGCTTAAAGTAATTTTTACATTCATAGTAGAAGATGGTGTGAATGTGAAAACATAATCGTTACCACTTATAAAGTTTGGAAAAGTTCCGGCACAGGATAATGATGTATAGTTGTTGCCGGTGTTGGCTGTTGATAAGCCTGTTACATTAAATGGTAAACTTGAAATGATGTGGGGGTCAATACAGGTTGAGCCCATCTGTGCAGATGATTGCCTAACAATCAGACCAAAGCAAATGATTAAAGCAATTGTAAATACTGTGGTTTTTTTCATCATGATAATAATATTTGTGTTTGTAAAAAAATTGAACAAAGATAACTTTATGTTTTAATCCAATGTGTGAATTACCAGTCCACTCCTTAGTTTAGGTTCAAACCATGTTGTTTTTGGAGGCATGATATTATTTGTGTCGGCAATATTTAACAATTGTTCCATTGAAACAGCATAAAGGGCAAAAGCTACTTTCATTTCACCTTTGTCAACGCGTTTTTTTAGTTCTCCCAGTCCACGTATACCCCCTACAAAATCAATGCGTTTGTCGGTCCTTAAATCTTTTATTCCAAGTATATCATCAAGTACATACTTTGAAAGGATGGTTACATCAAGAACTCCAATGGGATCATTATCATTATAAGTGTCTTTTTTAGCTGTGAGTGAGTACCATTTCCCTTCAAGGTACATGCTGAAGTTATGTAATCTGTCAGGTTTGTAGATATCTGTTCCTTTTTCGGTAACATCAAAAGTAGCATTCAACTTCACTAATAATTCTGTTGAAGTAAGACCATTTAAATCTTTAATCAGTCTGTTGTAATCAATAATTTGCAATTGATTGTCAGGAAAATGAACAGCAAGAAAATAGTTGTACTCTTCCTTACCGGTATGATTGGGGTTTTTCTTTTTCTTTTCATTGCCTACTAAAGCAGCTGCAGCAGTTCTGTGGTGACCATCAGCTACATAGGTACTGGGTAAGGATTCGAAAAGTTTTATAAGCTTATTAATAATTTCATCATTGTCAATGACCCAGAAATGATGGCCAAACCCATCATCAGAAACAAAATCGTAAACTATTTTATTGTTTTTAATCCAGTTTTCAATAATATTGTCAATTTCAGGCATGGAACGATAGGTAAAAAACACCGGCTCGATATTGGCATTATTTATTCTGACGTGTTTCATACGGTCTTCTTCTTTGTCTTTACGTGTCAGTTCGTGTTTTTTAATCACATTATTCATGTAATCGGAAACTCCTGCGCAACCAACCAGACCGTACTGTGTTCTGCCGTTCATAGTTTGGGCATAAATATATAAACTGTCCTTTTTGTCCTGAATAAGCCAGCCCTTTTCGATAAATATTCCGAAATTCTCCTTTGCTTTAAGGTAAACTGCTTCATCATGTTCGTCTGTTCCTACCGGAAAATCAATCTCAGGTTTTGTAATGTGCAGAAGAGAATAAGGATTGCCCTTTGCTTCTATGCGTGCTTCTTCCGAGTTTAAAACATCATAAGGTCTCGCTGCAATGTCTTTGGAAATGTTCTGGGGTGGTCTGTACCCTTTAAATGCTTTTAAAATTGCCATATCTTTTTATTAATTTTGAGTTATTAGATTTATTTTAAAATCGTAAAAATAAAAAAAAATATAAGAATCCGCTTATAAATTTGCTGAATTTATTTTTTTAGTTTTTCTTCTTCATTTCATTTTATGACACTCTTTTCTTTTTTTTTCTAATTTTGTTGCGGTTTTATAAATTTTAAGAACGCTATAAAACTCGAATATGAATAAAAATAATTTGCTGCTCATCTTCTTTTTGCTGTTGGTATTGTTTGGTAATTCCCGTTGCGCATCTGAATCCGTAAAAGAAATTAATGATGCCGACATAAAAGCATCGATTGAAATACCTGATATATTTAAAAACGACAGTATCATTTCTGCCCATCTTTTTAAATTGTCATTTAATCTTGAAAAGTTTGTTTTAATTATGGATGAGCTGGCTGATGAAATTGAGGCTGTGGGTATTAAAAAAGGGGAAAATCCGTCTTTTAGGCAACGCTTTAAACTTATGAACATCGTTTTACCAAAAACCCAACCCGTAATGGAGCTGGTTAAAAATATTTCCGATCTTGAGAAAGTATCTCAAACTATTAAGGATACCCTGCCTGAAGAAAAACGAATAGTTTTTGATACCTTTAATGAAAGTTATAATAATCGCTTCGATAGCCTATACCAAAGATTTAATAATATGGTTGAAGCTAAAACAACTCCATAAACCAATTTTTATCTGCAAATTTTAAGCTATGATTAAAGGGAATAAACTTTTACCATTGTATTTGACTAATTTTCTTGGTGTTTTTGATGATAACCTTCTCAAAAGCCTGATTTCATTTATTTCAATTTATTGGGTGGCTCAAGGCAAAGAATCTTTGGTTATTATGATGGCAACGGGTTTTCTTGTTATTCCATTTATTTTATTTTCCCCTTATTCGGGCTTTATTTCAAAAACATTACTTAAACAGAGGGTCGTGATATGGCTTAAAGTTGCTGAGATATTTATTATGGCCATAGCAATTTTTGGCTTCTGGGTTGAAAATATATTTATTACACTGTTTGCGATGTTTCTGATGGGATTACAAAGCACCTTTTTTTCACCAGCAAAATTTGCTTTGGTTCGAGATATTGGAGGTGAGGAAAAAAGTTCCATTGGAACCGGTACAGTTGAGATGACAACATTTTTTGGTGTACTTATAGGAACATTTGTTGCAGGTTTGTTATCCGACAGTGGCCCGAACAGACTGATATGGATTGGTCTTATGTTTCTTTTTGTGACTGTTTCAGGGCTTGTTTCAGCACTGAAAATTAAAGCTGTTGAACCTAAACCATTGACTATCAGAATTAAACCTTTGAATTTTATAAATTTTATTATCAGAAAGTATAAATGGTCTGATAACAATGTGCCGGGGCTTAATCTCATAGTATTGGGATTGTCATTATTCTGGATGATTGCCTCTATGATACAAATGAATCTGCTTATACATTGCCCTATCACTTTAGGGTTCTCAAACACTGAGACTGGAATCATTATGGCTCTAGTGGCAGTTTCTATTGGCATTGGCTCATATTTATCAGGTCTTGTTGCAGGAGATAAAATAGCTGTAGGTCTGATTCCTATTGGAGGTACAGGATTTGTACTGGGAATATTTGCAATTTTTCTGTTTAATCCTGATGGGTTGGTTTTTATCAGCCTAATTATGTTTACTGCATTGATGGCAGGTTTTTTTAAAACCCCTCTTAATGCATGGATGCAGGTTAAAGTTAAGGGGCGCAAGCTGGGTGATGCAGTAGCATATAACAACATGATTAACTTTATCTTTATTTTATTCTCTGCTCTTATCTTTGGACTTGCAGAAAATCTGATGAATTCTTTGTTTGTGTTTTTTGTCATTGGTTTGCTTTCTCTTTTTATGATTTTATTGCTGTCTTTTAAAGTTGAAGGGGTTAAGAAGAGTATCATAAATATTTTCAAACTTTCTAAAGATGGTCAGTAAAGTTGTTTTCTGGCATAAGTTGATTGCTGCAACTTTTCGTTTCTTTCTGTCATTAAGGTATAGATGGCATATTTCGGGAGAAGAAATTCTCAAAGACAAAAAGCTGAAGATTTTTTTCCCTAACCATCCTGCCTTGATTGACCCCATTCTCCTTACCTCAATTATATATAAATATGCCAATGTAGCTCCTGCCATTTCGGCTAAATATTATAGAAACAAATCTTTTTTGCCTTTGCTGAAGTTAATTAATGCCATTCCTGTTGCCGACTTGAGTGAGGGAGAAAGAGATGTGAATGTTTATACTAAAATGTCCCAAATGGCACGTCTGGAATTTAAAAAAGGTCACCATTTGCTTTTGTATCCAGCCGGTCAATTAGCTGCCCAAGAACACGAGAAACTTTTTAATAAACAAGGCGCTTTCAGGATTGTTTCAGAACTCAATGATGATATTGAAATTATTGGAGTAAGAATAAAGGGTTTTTGGGGGAGCCGTTGGTCAAAGTATGGAAATACTAAAACACCTGATTTTGCAAAAACTTTGTTAGCTTCATTTCGCTATTTAGCTCTAAGAGGATTTTTTTTCTGCCCAAAACGACCTGTGTATTTTGAATTCGTTGACCTGACTGAAAAGTTAAAGGAGTTAAGCCACACAGACAGGAAAACTTTTAATGCCTTCCTTGAGAGATTCTACAATGAATCAGAAATATAAATGCAGTGATTTTACTGTTTAAGAAAATAGATGTTGTTATTAATATTGGTTTTTCTTAATTAAAAATAAAAGCATATTTTTATTATTGTTTCATTATTGTATCCTGTATTAACTATCAGATTATCATTTAAATATGTTTTTTTGTAAAGTTAATTAAGCAGATAGAACATTGTTTTTAATAAGATTAATAAAAAAATTTTACTATTTTTTTAAAAAAAACATATTTTTTTATTTTATCTTTACAGAATTATTTATTTAAAGTATAGAAATAAATGCTTTACTTAGATTTAAATACCTAGATATTTCCGCAATTTATATATATATTATTTATTAACATCTAATATTAAGCTAGTTATGAAAAAAAATACCTTTTTATGCATGATGCTATTCGTTTACATTTCTTTTGGGATGTTTAGCAATGATGTCAAAGCACAAAACAAACTTGTTGCAGTAGTACCTCCAGCTACGTACGATATCAACCTGATTTCTGGTAATAGTACCGAGCAGTTTTCGTTTATTATTCCCGTTGACGAGCGTTCATTCGGCAGTATTGCCGATAAACTTGAGACAAAGAATTATGATGAACTGCACATTTTTACAGCCACAGAAGCTGATAAAATAATTTTTCATAATTTTTCACTAACACTGAGCAGCCTAAATGACCATGCTGCCATGCTCAGTAAATTTAAGGCATTTTCTGTTAGGATAATTTTTCACAGCGACATATTGGGTAAGGGAGACAATGGCAAACGCTTCATCGAAACGCTGTCAAATTACATGGGAAATACTGTAGAAGTACAAAATTGATTTTATTAACTTTTAATACACATTAAATATGAAAAAATTTATTTTTTTATTAGCATTTTATTTTGTGCTTCTTTCACATTTTAGCTTTTCACAGCTTTTTGTTAATGGAAGTTTCGAAACCATTACCAGTTGTGGCATCAATTTACTCAATGCCGATTTTAACAGCAGAGTTAGCAATGTGAATGCCTTTGGCGGCTCACTTTACGGAGGTGTTGAAAATATTGATATCCTCGACAATATCAGCTGCATTGGTCTTGGTACAGCACAAAATGGCAATGTATTTCTGGCCTTATGTCAGCGTGATGCAGTTGCCGTGCAACTGTCTGCAACAGCAATTGCAGGGGTGCCGTTTTCTTTTTCTTTTTATCAGCGTGTATGGTCACCTGTAGCTTCAACAGCCGCGCTTCTTTCTATTGGATACTCAAACGATCCAAACACACCCGGCACCGTTGTCTATACCACATCACAGCCATCTGTACTTGATGTTTGGGAGCTTGTTACCGTCTCCTTCACACCCACCAGCAATTTTGATTATATCACAATTCAGGCTGATGCATCGGTAACCGGATGGACACAAATTGATGCCCTGCAGGCATCTGCTTCAACACCGCCACCTGCACCTGTTGCCACAGTGCCTTCATTGATAAACTGTACGGGTTTTAATGCCAATTGGGATGTTGTTCCCGGGGCTCTTGGATACTATCTTGATGTGGCAACTGATGCCACTTTCCTCAGTTTTGTAACAGGATACAATGGTTTTGATGTCGGCAATGTTACAACTTATCCTGTTTCCGGTTTGACGAACGGAACTACCTACTATTACAGGGTAAGGGCCTATAACGATGACGGAACAAGTGCAAACAGTAATGAGATTTCCTACCTGCTGTCAGAAACAGAACCACCTGTGGCACTGTGTACCAACCATACCGTTTACCTCGATGGAACAGGTTTGGCCACTATTGTTCCTGCCGATATCGACAACGGCTCAACCGACAATTGCGGCATTGCAAGCTATTCATTGAGTAAGAACACATTTGATTGTAGCGATGTTAGTTTGCCAATAACCACAACCTATGATATCCTTGCTGCAAACCTTACTACGCCAAGTTTCTCAATAGGGTGTGCCCCAACTACTATGGCTTACGCACAGACTTTTACAGGTCCCAACTACGGATTTAACTGGACTGATGCTACACCACCAACAGCAGTCATAACAAATATACAACTTGAAATTTCGTGGTTCCTCAACTGTAATTCTGACCCCTCAGCAGAACTCAACGGACAACCCTACGGTATACTTGCAAAATCAGGAACCAACTGCTCCGGCTGTGGCTCACCTGTTGTAATTAATTCATACAGTCTCAATTCACTAATACCTGCTTATAATTTAGGAGGAGCTAATAACTTCAATATTATACTAAACTGGGTCAATTTTGAGGGTATTGAAGTAAACCCCGCCTGGGGCATGGGTAATGATGTGTATGCACGGGTTCATATAACTTATGCATTACCCCCAGCACCTATTATTCTGACAGTTAATGATATAAACGGCAACAGTTCTACCTGCTCTTCAATTGTTACTGTACTTGATACCATACATCCGATTATTACTTGTCCGGGCGACATTTCAGTTAACAATGATCCCGGTGTTTGTGATGCGGTAGTTAATTACGTTACACCCGTTGGCACTGATAACTGCTTAGGTGCAATAACAGTTCAAACAGCTGGTTTACCTAGCGGCTCCACGTTCCCAGTTGGTGTTACAACAAATACCTTCGAGGTAACTGATGGCTCAGGCCTCACAAGCTCCTGCAGCTTCACAGTAACCGTTACAGATAACCAGAACCCGACAGCCTCCTTCCCTGTCACACCAGGATTATTATATGATAACGGCCCGCTGGTAAACAGTCCCGGTACAGGTTCCGGAGGTGCTGATGAAAGTATGCTGCAAAACAATTCTCTGGGCATGAGTACCATTGGTTATGGTGTACAACTTGGAATGAACAACAGGTGCGCCGATCAGTTTACAATTACCGATCCTACAGGCTGGACTTTGCAGGACTTAAAACTGTATTGCTACCAAACCAACTCCACAACAACTTCAACAATAGACCACGTCAACCTGATTATTTGGGATGGCATGCCAGGCTCTTCAAATATTGTGTTTGGCGACAACTCTACCAACAGACTTACAAACTCTGTATTTTCAAACATTTACAGAGTCACCGAAACAACAATTGGAAACACGGCCAGACCGATTATGGAAAACACTGTTGATTTGGGAGGCCTCAGTCTGGCTCCGGGGACATACTATCTCGACTGGCAAATCGGAGGCACACTGGCATCCGGACCATGGCAACCCCCCGTAACCATATCCGGACAGACAACTACAGGAGACGGTCTTCAGTCTATTAGTGGTAGCCCCTTTTCACAGGTTGTAGATATGGGCGGACAGGGTTTACCCTTCAAGCTTACAGGGTTTGTAAATGGCATTTATGTCGTCACCGCTCCTAACGACCCGGCTGCATGTACCGCAAATATGACCCTTATTCCTCCTGCAACAAACGACAACTGCGGCATCAGTACCATCGTTAATGACTTCAATAATACGGCTGACGCAAGTGGTGTTTACCCTGTCGATACCACTACTGTAGTGTGGACTGTTACCGACGTTAATGGCCTTACAACAACCATTGTGCAGGACATCATTGTTAATGATACTGAAGCACCTGTAATCACTTGCCCTGATGATATCAGTGTAAGTACTTCTTTAACTACCTGCGACACTACCGGTTTGTTAATTGGAACACCTATCACAACTGACAATTGTGGCATAGCAACTGTAACAAACGATGCTCCGCTGACATTCCCGCTTGGCTTTAACACCGTTACATGGACTGTTACCGATATTCATGGCAATACGGCCACCTGTCCGCAATATGTAAATGTTTTTGACGGTGTACCACCAACCATCAATTGTGCACCCGATGTTACAGTGAACAACGACCCGGGTGTTTGCGAAGCTACAAATGTGAACATTGGTTTCCCTGCAACATTCGACAACTGTACTGTTGTCAGCATTACCAATGATTATGGCACAAAAAACATTATATTAAATATGTTTGACAATTGGGGTGATGGCTGGAATGGCGGCAACCTCAGCGTTTATATTAATAGCTTGTACATTGGAAACTATTTTGTGTCTAATAGTTGAGGCACTTATGAAACAGCAACCATTGCACTGGGCATGGGTTCAACAATTGATTTTGTTTACAACAGCGGCACATGGGAAGGCGAAAATACCTATGAAATTGTCGTTGACGGAATCACACTATTTTCTGACGGTCCCAATCCTGTTACCGGACCGGTATTTTCATACACCAACCCCATTGTGCCTCCAACAACCTTCCCTGTAGGCACTACATCTGTAACCTGGACTGTTTTTGACGGAGAACTCAGCACCTCCTGTGTACAACAAATAACAGTTGTCGACAACGAAATTCCTTTGATTTCTTATTGTCCTTACCCCACAGGCATTGTTAGTACTGTAAATCCGGGCACTTGTGTAGCCACGCTGAACCTGACTGAAGTTCCTTTGGCCGGTGATAATTGCGGGGTAGCATCTATTGTCAATGATTTTAACGGCACTTCAAATGCCAGCGGCGATTACCCTGTAGGACCAACTGTTGTAACATGGACAATTACTGATGTGAATGGTAATACAAATACATGCCAGACACACGTACTTGTATCTGACAATATTTCTCCCACTGTAATTACACAGAATATTGATGCTTACTTAAATGCACAAGGTGTGGTTTCCGTAACCCCCGACCAGATTGATAACGGCTCATTCGACAACTGCAGTATAATCAACATGACCCTCTCCCAAAACGTATTCTCTTGTACCGACCGCGGACCAAACACCATAACCCTGACCGTTACTGATATAAATAACAATCAAAGCAGTGCAAATGCCGATGTAAATGTTTTTGACACCATTTCACCTACAATATCCTGCCCTGTTAATATTATTGCTCCGGCAAATAGTGGCTGTACTGCCATTGGGTTAAATATTGGCACTCCCATTTACAATGATAATTGTTTTGCAATCATTTCAAATGATGCACCTGTCGCATTCCCTGTAGGAAACACAACTGTAACATGGACAGTAACTGATGCATCAGGAAACTTTGCTACCTGCACACAACTGATTACAATTACTGATGGTAATTCACCCACTATTACCTGCCCTGCAAATATTGTTACTGTAACCAATACCGGTTGTACGGCAACAGGTGTTGTTTTAGGGACTCCTGTAACTGCTGATAATTGCAGCGCTCTTCCTGCAACAAACAATGCTCCTGCTGCATTCCCAATAGGTACAACTACAGTTGTATGGACTGTTACAGATGCTGCTGGTAATTCAGCAACATGTGAACAATTAGTTACTGTAAATGATACACTTAAACCAACTATTGTTTGTCCTCCAACAGTAATTGCATCTACCAACACGGGTTGTACCGCAACAGGTGTAGCTTTAGGTACTCCTGTAACAGCTGACAATTGCGGTGTCGAATCAGTTAGCAATGATGCACCGGGCGTATACCCATTAGGCAATACAATTGTGACATGGACTGTCAAAGATAATGCAGGTAATACAGCTACATGTACACAGTTGGTTACAGTTGTTGATGATATTGACCCAATAGTTCATTGTGCACCTGCCATAGTAAGAGAAACAAATACAGGCTGTACTTTAACTGGATTGGTTTTAGATATCCCATTAGTGACTGAAAATTGTAATATCACATCATTAACCAACGATGCACCAAGTGCATTCCCATTAGGAAATACAACAGTAACATGGACTGCTGTTGACGGTTCGGGAAACATAGGCACTTGCACTCAATTGGTTACTGTGATAGATGCAACAAACCCAACAATTACCTGTCCTGCAGATATTGTTACATTCACCAATACAGGCTGTACTGCAACAGGCGTTGCACTAGGAACTCCTGTCACAGCTGACAACTGCGGTGTAGACACTGTTACTAACAATGCTCCCTTAGCTTTCCCATTAGGAACCACAATTGTTACATGGACTGTTACTGATAATACAGGCAATACAGCCACTTGTGAACAATTGGTTACTGTAAATGATACACTTAAACCAACTATTGTTTGTCCTCCAACAGTAATTGTATCTACCAACACGGGTTGTACCGCAACAGGTGTAGCTTTAGGTACTCCTGTAACAGCTGACAATTGCGGTGTCGAATCAGTTACCAATGATGCACCAGGCGTATACCCATTAGGCAATACAATTGTGACATGGACTGTCAAAGATAATGCAGGTAATACAGCTACATGTACACAGTTGGTTACAGTTGTTGATGATATTGACCCAATAGTTCATTGTGCACCTGCCATAGTAAGAGAAACAAATACAGGCTGTACTTTAACTGGATTGGTTTTAGATATCCCATTAGTGACTGAAAATTGTAATATCACATCATTAACCAACGATGCACCAAGTGCATTCCCATTAGGAAATACAACAGTGACATGGACTGCCGTTGACGGTTCAGGAAACATTGGCATTTGCACTCAATTGGTTACTGTGATAGATGCCACAAACCCAACAATTACCTGTCCTGCTGATATTGTTACATTCACCAATACAGGCTGTACTGCAACAGGCGTTGCACTAGGAACTCCTGTCACAGCTGACAACTGCGGTGTAGATACTGTTACTAACAATGCTCCCTTAGCTTTCCCATTAGGAACCACAATTGTTACATGGACTGTTACTGATAATACAGGCAATACAGCCACTTGCGAACAATTGGTTACTGTAAATGATACACTTAAACCAACTATTGTTTGTCCTCCAACAGTAATTGCATCTACCAACACGGGTTGTACCGCAACAGGTGTAGCTTTAGGTACTCCTGTAACAGCTGACAATTGCGGTGTCGAATCAGTTAGCAATGATGCACCGGGCGTATACCCATTAGGCAATACAATTGTGACATGGACTGTCAAAGATAATGCAGGTAATACAGCTACATGTACACAGTTGGTTACAGTTGTTGATGATATTGACCCAATAGTTCATTGTGCACCTGCCATAGTAAGAGAAACAAATACAGGCTGTACTTTAACTGGATTGGTTTTAGATATCCCATTAGTGACTGAAAATTGTAATATCACATCATTAACCAACGATGCACCAAGTGCATTCCCATTAGGAAATACAACAGTAACATGGACTGCCGTTGACGGTTCAGGAAACATAGGCACTTGCACTCAATTGGTTACTGTGATAGATGCCACAAACCCAACAATTACATGTCCTGCAGATATTGTTACATTCACCAATACAGGCTGTACTGCAACAGGCGTTGTACTAGGAACTCCTGTAACAGCTGACAATTGCGGTGTAGGCACTGTTACTAACAATGCTCCCTTAGCTTTCCCACTAGGAACCACAATTGTTACATGGACTGTTACTGATAATACAGGCAATACAGCCACTTGCGAACAATTGGTTACTGTAAATGACAATGTATCACCTACCATTACCTGCCCTCCTGCAAAAACAGTGTTCGCAAACACTGGATGTACTGCTACAGGTGTTGATTTGGGTACTCCTGTAACAGCAGATAACTGCGGTGTTACATCTGTAATAAACAATGCCCCAGGCATATACCCATTAGGTAATACCACAGTAACATGGACTGTTATAGACAATTCAGGAAATATTACTACATGTACTCAGGTTGTTACTGTTGTTGATAGTGTAGTCCCGGTAATTCATTGTGCTCCGGCAATTGTTGTTCCTACAAATACTGCCTGTACTGTAACCGGACTTGTACTGGACATTCCGCTCGTAACAGAAAACTGTACAGTGGCATCATTAACCAACAATGCACCATCGGTTTACCCCTTAGGCAACACAACTGTAACATGGACTGTAACTGATGGTTCAGGAAACTCAGCAACATGTTCTCAATTAGTAACCGTTATTGACAATGTTAATCCAATTATAACATGTCCCGCCAATGTTGTAGCGCCTACCAACAACGGATGTACTGCAACAGGCGTTGCACTTGGTACACCTGTAACATCCGACAATTGCGGTGTGGCTTCTGTTACCAACAACGCACCTGCTGTTTACCCATTAGGTATAACAACTGTAACATGGATTGTTACTGATAATGCAGGTCTTACTGCCACTTGCGACCAACTGGTAACGGTTATTGATACAACACCCCCTGTAATACTGTGTCCTGTTGGACTTACGCTTAATACAGTACCCGGAGGTTGTGATGTAACCGGAGTCTCTATCGGATTTCCTACATATACCGATAACTGCTCTGTAGGCATGGGTATAACAAACGACGCACCTGTAATATACCCTATCGGAACAACTGATATTATATGGACAGTTGCAGACGCATCAGGAAACACATCAACATGTGTTCAAACTGTTTTCGTTGGATGTACACCACTGGCAGTAAACGATTCTGTAACCACCCCCGAAAACACCCCGATTATCATAGACGTACTGGCTAATGACATTGATTGTGGAAACAATATCAATCCAGCCTCTGTAACTATTGTAAGCGTTCCTGTTAACGGAACAGTTGTGGTGAATTCGGATGGAACCATAACCTATACACCCGATTACCTTTTTGTAGGCACGAACCAGTTTGATTATCAGGTTTGCGATTCCCTTGGATTATGTGATATAGGAACCGTTTATATTACGGTAATACCTGTCAATAATCCTGTACTTGGTATTGCAAAAGCCCTTTCGAGAATCGAGAAGTTAGAAAATGGCACCTTTAATTTAACATACGTTATTACAGCAGAAAATCTCGGAAATGATGTCATCACCAATATTCAGGTTACTGATAATCTTGATGAAACATTCCCGCTTCCTACTTTGTACACTGTATTGTCGGTACCCTATACCAATGGAACCCTCACACCAAACAGCTTGTTTAATGGTTCATCGGATGTCAATCTGCTCGATAGTTCAGCCAGTTACCTGAGTATTGGCGCCTCAGCCACAATAGAATTTACTGTAAACGTAGCCATTTATGGTTACGAAGCACAAGTGTTCTATAACTATGCAGTGGGCATGGGTATGGGCTCTTTGGGTACTATATCTGCTGATACCTCAAACAATGGGTATATTTCTGACCCTAACGATAATCTTGACCCAGGCGATAATTCTGAAATTACACCTGTTACTCTTACACCTGAAGACATATTTATACCAAACGGATTTTCTCCAGATGGTGATAATATAAATGACTTTTTTGTGATTACAGGTATCGAAGATTTTCCCGATTCAAAATTATCAATCTTCAACCGCTGGGGTAACCTTATTTATACAACTACAGCATACCAAAACGATTGGGATGGCAAACCAAATTCAGGAGCCATTGTAATTGGAGATAAACCTGTACCTCAAGGCACTTATTTTTATATCATAGAATATAATAAAGATAACAGGGCCCCAGTATCTGGTTATATCATAGTTCAATACTAATTAATAAATTTTTAAACAAAATAAAAAATCATATCATGAAAAACACAACAACAATAAAAGTATCAGCAGTAGTTGCTCTGATTCTTATCATGAGTTCAAGTTTAAAAGTTTGTGCTCAGTTTGACCCTATGTTTACCCAATACACACATAACGAAATGTTTATTAACCCTGCTTATACAGGCTCAAAAGAAGCTTTAAGCATAACTGCTCTTCACCGCCAGCAATGGGTTGGCGTTGAAGGCAGGCCTATTACTACTTCGCTCAGCATGCACACCCCCGTTTGGGAAAACAAAATGGGCCTTGGATTGAGTCTTATGAGCGACGAGATAGGAGTATCCTCACGAAAACTAATGTATATTAGCTACTCATACAGGGTTCAAACAGGTACTAAGGGCTTTCTTGGCTTTGGTCTTATGGGAGGAATGCATATTCAGGCTAATAACCTTGCCACGGTTCCAACAACCGAATTAAACGACCCTAATTTCTCCAATAATGTATATGACAAAGTGTCCCCCAACTTCGGATTTGGTATTAATTACACAACTGATAAGTTCTTTGCAGGTGTTTCTATTCCACGCCTTTTAGATGACCATGTGTCATTTAATACTGCGGGCAAAGCCTTTACTGATAGCAAATTAAAACCCGAAAATTTTCATTATTTTATGACTATTGGCAGACTGTTCAGAGTTAATGAAAACTTCCTGTTAAAACCATCATTGATGACAAAAGCTGTTGCCAATGCCCCAATGGAATTTGATTTAACCCTTAACTCTTTAATCCGAGAACAACTGTGGCTGGGTCTTGCCTACCGCAGCAGCGCTGATATGTCAGCCATCATCGGATTACAGTTAAATCCAAGTTTTCTGATTAGTTATGCGTACGATTATCCAACCTCAAGTTTAAATAAATTCACTGCCGGTTCTCATGAAATAGTGCTTTCAGCTCTTTTTGGATATAAAGGCAAAAAGATTGTTTCAAATAGATATTTTTAAACTTTGCTAGTTTTTATATATACAGTTATGTAATGAAAAAACACATTAAATTCTTGGGTTTGGCTCTAATTCTGTCGGTAGGTCCATTTATAACCCATGCCCAGTATAGAATGCTTAAAAAAGCAAATGATTATTACAACCATTTGGCATTTAATGAAGCTATTCCAAGGTATATGGAGGTACTTAAAAAAGACAGTATGAATAGTGAGGCACTTATTAAATTAGCCGACTGTTACCGGTTAATCAATAATAACCCTAAAGCTCTTGAAACCTATGCAAAAGTCATCGGTTTAAATGAAGCCCTGCCACTGCATCGTTTTCTATACGCGCAAGCCTTAATGATAGCTGGACGCTACGAAGAAGCCAAAGTTTATATGAACTCTTATACTGCCGACGACAGGGGGCGTATTTTTTCAAAATCTATTGAAAACATATGGAGTTTTTATAAGGATGCCGAACTTTACCATACAAAAAAAGTTTGTTTTAATTCTTCTAAAAACGACTTCTCTCCCGCCATTTGGTTAAACAATAGGATTGTGTTTACATCTTCGCGCACCAGAGCCACTATGGTAAGCTATAAAAATGCTTGGACCGGCGACTTTTACGATGCACTTTATATTACCTCTTTAAATAAAAGGGGAAAGTTCCGTAGAGCAAGGCGTTTCAACAAGGACATCCATACCCGCTATAATGTGGGAGCTGCCTCTTTCAGCACAGATGGTAAACATATTTACTTTACTCGAAACAATATTATTGAAAACGAAGATATAAGAAGCGCAGATGGTAAAGTAAATCTGAAAATATTTCAGGCAACCCTTGACAAATACAATCAATTTGGCAACACCAGGGAGTTCTTCTATAACAGTGCCGAATACAATTGCGCTCATCCAGCAATTAATACCACGGAAAATATCTTGTATTTTTCTTCGGATATGCCTGGTGGGTATGGAGGTATGGATATCTGGATGAGCAAGAAAACAGATACTACTTGGAGCCAACCCGTTAATCTGGGTAGTAAGATTAATACTGCCGGAAATGAAGTATTCCCATATAACTTTAATGACAAAAGTCTGTACTTCTCGTCTAACGGTCTAGACGGTATGGGTGGACTCGATATCTATAAAGTAGATATTTATGAAAATGGCATACCCCACGAAACTGTCGTTAATATTGGAGCCCCTATAAACAGCCCCTTTGATGACTTTGGTATTGTTTTCAATACTGATGGGGAAAGTGGGTATTATAGCTCAAATTTTGGCAATATCAATAACGATGATGATATTTATGAATTCACAGTATTGAAGCCTGAAACAAATATTAAAATTCAAGGAACAGTTACCGACAATCAAACAAGAGAAGTTATTTCCGAAGCTAAAGTTATTCTTAAAGACCTTAGTGGTTCTGTTATTGATGAGGTGTTTACCGATGTAAATGGCAATTATTCAATTACTGCAGCTTACGGAAAGGACTATACTATATTATGCCAAAAAGATAAATATTCTGATGCAATGCCCAAATCGGTATCAACAAGCGTTAATGAAGAAATTACCGAAATTAGAGTCAATTTAGGACTTGAGAAAAAAACTTTCGTCAGATTAGTTGTTTCAGTAACAGATAGTCAGAATAATGATCCTATAGAAAATGTTAAAATTGAAATTCTTAACAACAAGACAAATTTAATTGAAATTTTTAGCACTTCTGCAAATGGTAATCATATTATAGAATTACCCGATGTAAATGTTGGAGATAGTTTAAATTATAAGATATCTCTGTCAAAAGATGGATACATCTCTAAAGTCATAGATTGGATGTATTTTATTGCTCAGATACAAGATATTTCTTTGAACGAAAAGTTAAATAAAGCTCAGCTGGGAACTTCTCTTGATGATGTAATTGTTCTCAATCCCATTTACTTCGACCTTGATAAACACAACATCAGGCCCGATGCTGCAATTGAATTGGACAAGGTTGTTGCATTCATGATGCAGAATCCAACTATTTCAATAGAACTTGGCTCTCATACCGACTGCAGGGCCACAGCTGCATACAATCTGACTTTATCAGAAAAACGTGCAAAATCTTCGGTTGATTACATTGTGTCCAAAGGTATTTCAAGAAACAGGCTTAAAGCAAAAGGATGGGGAGAGACAATGCTTAATAACCATTGTGCATGTGAAGGTGATATTCCTGACCCATGTACAGAAGAAGAACATGCCAAAAACAGGCGTACTGAGTTTTTAATTTACCGGATTCAGTAAAATTTAAGTTCCCTTTACATCGGTATAATATCGAAATAAAACTAAACCGAAGTAATAAAAATCTAATCATTTTTTTACTTCGGTTTTTCTATATGATTTCTTATTAGAAAAATATTTTATCCCAGAATGAAAATTAAAAAAAAACACAAATATCTCTACTGAAAATAAAAATTGAAATCATATAGTGTTTTTCTTTCTATTAAATTATTTACTTATCCTTATAAAATTGTTTTCGATATTATTGCACTATCTTATCATCGGAGGATTTTTCTTAAGCCTCAAATTTTATATGAATTTTGAACCCGTTGACCTGACAGAAAAATTGAAGAAATTAATCCATACCGACAGAAAACTTTTAATTCTCACTTCGAGGGATTCTACAATGAAACAGGAATCTAAGTCCATTTTCATCTTGTGTTTAACAAAAAAAAAGTTATGATTTGTTAAAGGTTTTTTATTTTTGCAAGCATTAATGATTTTTCTTGATTTTTTAGCCAATTCTTAATACTGTAATTATTGACATTATTGAATTTCTAACATCCTTCCTGAAAAATTGTCAATACTCAAATTAGTTTATTCTTTTTTAAATAAAATACCGATTATGAAAAAAATGATTTTTACCTTGCTGACTTTCATTGTTACATTTCATGTTTTCTCACAAACAATAACTGTCACATCACCCAACGGAGGTGAAACCCTTGCCGGCTGCACAAGTCAAACAATAACATGGACACAAAGTGGCGTTACAGGAGGTTTTAATGTGTATTATTCGACCAGTAACGGTGCTACTTGGGCCTCGTTAACAACAAATTTTGCAGGAACATCATACAGCTACACTGTACCCAATATAAGCACTACTCAGGCTTTAGTTTTGGTAACAAGTTTTAATGACAGCTTGGTAAATGATGTAAGCAACAGCAATTTTACCATCACACCCTCTCTTATTATAACATCGCCCAATGGGGGAGAAAGCTGGCAGGTGGCCAATCCCACCACAAGAACCATTACATGGAATGGCTTTGGCTATGGATCCAGTAATTCTTTTGCGCTGGATTATTCAATAAACGGAGGCAGTTCATGGACACCAATTACCAGCAGCATATTTACAGCCACAGGTAATACCTTTTCATATACATGGACACTGCCTAATACCCCCTCAACTTTTTGTTTCGTGCGTGTTACAGATAATAATTCACCAACATGCAAAAACGACAAAAGTGATAATGTTTTTACCATTGCTCCACCCACACCCATTATTAATATTAATTCTCCTAATGGCGGCAATACCCTCTATATAGGCCAATCGCATACCATTGCCTGGTCATCTGAATACCTGAGCAGTAGTTTTGTGAAGATTGAATATTCTTATGATAACGGTACCAATTGGAACACCATTATCAGTTCAGTACAAAACACGGGAAGTTATTCATGGACTAACATTCCTAACACTGCCAGTAACAACTGCCTGATAAAAATTTCAGATGTGGGCAATCCCGCTACCTATGACATGAGCGACAACGTTTTCAGCATTGCACTGGGCACCCTAACCGTTACTTATCCCAACGGTGGCGAAGTGTTTAATGGTTGTCAGAGTTACAACATCACATGGACACGTACAGGTACATCAAATTATTTTAACCTCGACTATTCTACCGACAACGGTGTAACGTGGAATTATGTAACCACTAACTATTACCAGTCAGGAACAAACTGCTCTTATTCATGGTCTATTCCAAACATAAGCTCAACGCAAGCACTGATAAGGGTTTACGACTATAACAACAATGTTATCAGAGATTCAAGTAATGCCATATTCACAATTAATCCCGCCGTAACTGTTACATCTCCTAATGGCGGTGAAATATGGCAAGGCGGTACATCGCAAACCATTACATGGACACAGGGTACTGGGGCTTCCAATTATTGGACTATTCGTTATTCAACTGATGGTGGAAACAGTTGGACAAATATTGTGAACAATACTCAGATTACTAATGGTCAATATACTTGGAATTCTGTAGCAAATGTTCCTTCAGGTAACTGCCTCATACAGGTGTACGATTATCAGAACTCAAGTTGCCGAACCGATAACAGCAACAACCTATTTGCAATTACACCTGCCACACCTGTAATTACCGTTACAGTTCCCAATGGGGGCAATACGTATTATGTGGGCACGTCCTATAACATTACATGGTCATCACAATATCTGGCTTCTGCTTTTGTAAAACTTGAATACTCTGTCGATAACGGAGCTACATGGCTGCTCATAGCCAATTCATCCAACAATGATGGCTCTGAAAGCTGGACAACTCCCAATACCCCATCATCGCAGTGCTTGGTAAGGGTAAGTGAATTTGGAAATCCCACTGTTTTTGATGTGAGCAATGCGGTTTTCAGTATTGTTTATCCTTATGTGGTGGTTACATCCCCCAATGGTGGCGAAAGCTGGGAGGGGTGCTCCACCAAATCAATCACCTGGACAAGTTATGGCGCTGGCAGTGGGCCATGGAAAGTGGAATATTCGGATAACAATGGTTTAATCTGGATTCCATTAACCAATAGTACATCTTCAACTTCTTACAGTTGGAATCAACTACCGAACAACCCAGGCACACAATATCTTATACGTGTTACTAAAACATCAGACCCTCTTGTAACCGATATGAGCAATGCCAACTTTACCGTTACACTTAATACAGCCATAGTTGTAAACACACCGAATGGTGGTGAAGTGTGGCAGATAGGGACAGGTACTAAACTCATTACTTGGGCATGGTCGGGCACCAGCAGTTATTACAATATTTATTATTCATTAGACAGCGGAGCTACTTGGACCACGATTGTATACAATCAATATATAAGCAATGGTCAATATTCATGGAACATGCCAAATTCCCCATCTACCAAGGCGCTAATTAAAGTAGAGGACTATGGTAATACCTGCAAATATGATGTCAGCGACGCTGTTTTTACCATTGCTCCTGCAACACCTTATATAAATTTAAGCAGTCCAAATGGTGGTAATACGTTTTATGTAGGCAGCGCTTATACTATCTCATGGAATTCAGGGTACTTGACATCAAGTTTTGTAACCATTGAGTATTCCACTAATAATGGAACAACTTGGTCAACAATTTTTGCATCCACAACCAACGATGGTTCAGAGAGTTGGACTGTTCCCAATACCCCATCGCTGCAGTGTCTTGTTCGTATAAGTGAATATGGAAATCCAAGTTTAAACGATGTTAGCGAAGCTGTATTTTATATCAGATATCCCTATGTCATAGTCACTACACCTAATGGTGGTGAAAGTTGGAATGGTTGTTCTCCTCAAACGATTTATTGGACTAGCTACGGAGCAGGCTCTGGTCCTTGGAAACTGGAATACACTATTGATAATGGCAATACTTGGAATGTACTTACAAACAGTACAAGTTCCTCTTCATATTCATGGTCTCAGGTTCCAAATACTCCAAGCACACAAGCTTACGTTAAAGTTACAAAAACCACCGATGCTCTTGTTAAAGATACAAGCGATGCTGCCTTTACAATTACACAGAATGCAGCTATAGTTATTACATCTCCCAACGGCGGTGAAAGCTGGCAAGTATCTAATCCTTCAAACCGACTTATTACATGGACATCAACGGGGGTTAGTAATTATTACAATATATATTATTCCATAAACAACGGTCAAACATGGAGTACTATAGCCTCTTATCAACTTATCACAAATAATCAGTTTAATTGGACAATCCCTAATTTTCCTTCAAATCAGGTTCTTATAAAAGTTGAAGATTATAGCAATAATTGTAAGTTTGATATCAGCGATGCTATATTCGAAATTTTAGCCCCAAACCCTGTAATTACAGTAGCATCTCCCAATGGAGGCAATACGTTTTATGTGGGAACTGCCTATAATATCACATGGTCATCGAATTACCTTACTTCTCCTTTTGTCATGCTTGAGTATTCTATTGATAATGGTTCTACTTGGACTACGATATTGTCATCAACTAACAACGATGAAAGCGAAAGTTGGACTGTGCCTAATACACCATCATCACAATGTCTCGTTAGGATTAGCGAATATGGGAATCCTTCTGTTTATGATATCAGCAATGCTGTATTCTCGATTGTATATCCTTATGTAGTTATTACATCACCCAATGGTGGCGAAAGCTGGGAAGGCTGTTCGTCTAAGTCGATTACTTGGACAGGTTACGGGGCAAGCAATGGTCCATGGAGGGTTCAATATTCAGATGATAATGGGGCTTCGTGGAATACCCTTACAAATAGTACAACCTCTTCATCATACACATGGAGTCCTGTGCCTAATATTCCAGGAACAGACTATATTATTCGTGTCAGGAGAACAACCGACACATTGGTCTCCGATGTAAGCAATATGCCATTTACAATAACTCTCAATACAGCTATAGTACTTAATACCCCCAATGGTGGTGAAAACTGGCAGGTAGGTGGACCTTCTCAGCCTATTACATGGGCATGGTCGGGAACCAGTAACCAATACAATTTATATTATTCAATAGACGCCGGTGCCAATTGGATTTCCATAGCGTACAACCAATATATTACCAACGGTCAATATTTATGGCCAATTCCTAACAATCCTTCAACGCAGGTACTTGTTAAAGTGGAAGATTATAACAACAACTGTAAATACGATATCAGTGATAATGTGTTTACCATAGCTGCACCAATACCCTTTATAACTGTTAACTACCCCAATGGTGCTAACGGTTTATATGTCGGTACAGCCTATAATATCACATGGAGCTCAGGGTATTTGTCCTCTAACTTTGTAACAATCGAATACTCAATTAACAATGGGGCAAGTTGGACAACCATATTTGCTTCTTCAACAAATGATGGCAGCGAGTCGTGGACAACGCCAAATACACCATCAGCTAATTGTCTTGTGCGTATCAGCGAGTATGGCAACCCCTCTGTGAACGATGTCAGCAATGCCGTTTTCAGTATCATCTACCCCTATATCATTGTAACTTCGCCTAATGGCAATGAAAGTTGGAACGGCTGCTCTTCTCAAAGCATTACATGGTCGAAATACGGTTCTAGTTCTGGACCCTGGAAAATTGAATACACCCTCGACAATGGACAATCATGGAACACAATTGTTGCAAGCACTACAAGTTCTTCTTATACTTGGAATCCCGTACCCAACACGCCTTCAACACAAGCTAAGGTACGCGTTACTAAAACTACAGATCCATTAGTTACCGATGTGAGTGATGCAGCTTTTGCAATTACTCCGAATACAGCCATTGTCATTACCTCTCCTATTGGAGGTGAAAACTGGCAAGTAGCCAATCCTTCAAGCCGCCTCATCACATGGACTTCAACAGGGGTAAGCAATAATTACAATATTTATTATTCTATAAACAATGGCCAAACTTGGAACTCAATTGTATATAATCAATATATTACCTCTAATCAGTACTCATGGACTGTACTTAACACGCCTTCACAATATGCATTGGTGATGATTGAAGATTACAATAATACTTGCAAATTCGATATAAGTGATGCCGTCTTTACTATTGAAGCTCCAACACCTGTTATTTCTGTTACGGCACCTAATGGTGGTAATACTTACTATGTGGGAACTTCATATAATATTACATGGACTTCTCAATATCTTACCTCATCATTTGTCAAGCTTGAATATTCAACTGATAACGGTGCCACATGGACTGTAATTACAACTGCTACTTCAAATGATGGCTCCGAAAGCTGGCTGACACCAAATACGCCTTCTTCACAATGTCTTGTACGTGTGAGCGAGTATGGCAATCCTGTCGTTAATGATGTAAGTAATAACGTTTTTAGCATTGTGGCTCCCTATATAAAAGTGAATACGCCAAATGGAGGGGATAACATTACGGGATGCACTTCTCAAAGCATTTCTTGGTCAGGTTATGGCACCAGCTCTGGTCCTTATAGAGTAGAGTACTCTATCGATAATGGTTACTCATGGAATTTACTTACTAACAGCACAACCTCTTCATCTTATACGTGGAATCCCGTCCCTAATATCAGCAGTTCTCAAGCACTTGTACGTGTGAGCCTTACCAACAATGCAACAATCAATGATGTGAGTGATGCCAACTTCAACCTAATTCAACAGGCCTATATCATTGTTAATTCTCCTAATGGGGGCGAAGACTGGCAGGTAGCCAACCCATCATCAAGGTTGATTACATGGGCAAGCTCAGGCGTAAGCAATTACTATAACATTTATTACTCTCTAAATGGTGGAATGTCATGGACAACAATTGTCTCATATCAATATATAACCTCAAACCAGTATTCTTGGACACTGCCTAATGTAGCCTCAAACAATGTGTTTGTAATGGTAGAAGATTATAACAATACCTGCAAATACGATGTTAGCGACGCCTCGTTTACCATTACAGCTCCCACACCTCAAATTACTGTAAACAATCCCAATGGTGGGCAAACTTTGTATGCTTTCAACTCATACAACATAACTTGGTCATCTTCTTATCTGAGCTCTTCTTATGTAAAGCTTGAATTATCAGTTGACAGCGGGTTTACATGGAATAATATAATTGCATCAACAAATAATTCAGGTTCCTATTCATGGACGATTCCTAATATCTCAACAACAAAAGCATTGGTTCGTATTACAGATGTGGGCAACAATGCCACTTACGATGTGAGTAATGCTGTATTTACTATTAAGCCTGCTGTAAAAATTACATCTCCTAATGGCAGCGAAAACCTTGGAGGTTGTACCATGACAACCATCACTTGGGAAGGAGAAAGTGGTTCCCAGAGCTACAGCTTGCAATATTCCACCAATGGGGGCAATACATGGAACAGCATTGTCAGTCAATCATTTAGTGGTGGACCAAATTTTTCTTATAACTGGACATTACCTAATTCACCATCTAATTATTGCCTTGTTAAAATAACACATAACAGCAATTCCAGCAAAACTGATGTCAGCGATGCCGTTTTCAATATACAACCTACAATTACAGTTACCAACCCAAATAATGGAGGCACATACGCATCTGGAGCAACGCTAAATATTACTTGGACAGCGCAAGGTGTATCAAACTATTATGATATTAATTACTCTTTAAATGGTGGTAGTACTTGGACTCCAATAGTTATCAACTCGAATATTACAACTAATTCATACAACTGGACTGTGCCTGCTGTGTCTTCGACCAATTGTCTCATTAGAGTTACTGATAATAATAACTCCTGTAAACAAGACCAAACCGACTTACCTTTTACAATTACTGCATCCCCTGCTTCTATCACAGTTACATCACCAAATGGTGGTGAAACATGGCAAGTATGCTCAGATAAGGTTATTACTTGGAGTGCAAACGGTACGTCGGGCTCTTACAATATTGATTATTCTGCCAACAATGGAGGTACATGGACATCTATCATATCGAATTACATAAGTTCAAATGGAACATACAACTGGACAACACCCACTATTGCAACAACACAGGGGTTGATAAAAGTTACTGACTTTTCAAATGGATCATATACCGATCAAAGCAATAACATGTTCGCAATTGCCTCCTTAGGTACTCCCGGTACAATTACAGGAAATACAACTGTTTGTGAAGGCTCTGTACAAACTTTCTCTGTACCGTTAGTTACAGGAGCCACATCTTACACATGGACCTTGCCCTCAGGTTGGTCAGGCTCTTCAAGTTCCAATACCATCAATTGTGTTGTTGGAAATACAGGAGGAACTGTTTCTGTGGTAGCCAATAATACCTGCTCTTCCGGTGCTGCTTCAACAAAAGCTGTTTCAGTTACAGCTCTACCTTCAGCTCCTGTATCTATAACAGGCGAAGCAGCACCTTGTACCGGTGTATCACAAACTTATACTATTGATGCAGTGGCAAATGCCTCTTCATACAATTGGTTATTGCCTTCCGGATACAACGGTACCTCAACTTCAACTTCTATAAATGTTCTTATTGGTGCTTCAACAGGCTCAATTACCGTTTATGCTGTTAATACTTGTGGCACAAGTCCGGGTACTTCTCTTACTGTAACACCTAATGGTACCGCAATACCTCAGCAACCGGGTAATATTACAGGAGAACCTATTGTATGCGCCAATCAAACAGAAATTTATAGTATATCTCACGTTGCAGGAGCCTCCTCATACACATGGACTCTACCTAATGGATGGTCAGGCTCTTCATCAACCAACAGTATAATTGCTACATCAGGTGCGTCAAGTGGTACTATAAGTGTAGTAGCCCACAATGCTTGTGGTTCCTCAACAGCTCAAACACTTGCTGTTTCCATCAAAGCTGTTCCTAATCAACCCGGCACAATAACAGGTAACACTAATATTTGTCTAAACTCCTCTAATGTTTATACTATTAGCAATATCAGTAGCGCCACTAGTTATACATGGACACTTCCCAATGGATGGACAGGTGTATCTAATACCACAGCTATTAATGCCATAGCTTCCGGCCAAAATGGCGATGTTCAAGTGGTAGCAAACAATGTGTGCGGAGCCTCAACCCCACGTACACTTACCGTTACGGTAACATCACCCCTAACACCCTCTGTAAGCATATCTCAAACACCTACAGGTTCTATCTGTGGTAATACCAGTGTTACTTTTACCGCAACTCCAGTAAATGGTGGTACGCCTCAATATCAATGGGTGAAAAACAATGTAGCTGTTGGCACCAACAGCCCTGTGTATTCTGCTTCAGGTTGGAATGCTAACGATAGCGTTTGGGTGCTTATGACATCTGGACTCTCATGCATAACATCACCTCTTGTATCATCAAATAAATTGGTATTGAATGTAACACCTGTAACTGTCCCAACTATCGTTATATCAACTGCAAGTTCATCAGTCTGTTCTGGACAAAGTGTTGTTTTTGAAGCTAATATCAGCGGTGGTGGCAGCAACCCCACCTATCAGTGGAGAAAAAATGGATCCAACATCAGTGGCGCAAATGCGGCTACTTATACTACAAATAGTATTGTTAATGGTGAAATATATTCTTGTGTGCTTGTTTCTAATGCACCATGCGCTTCGCCTGTAAGTGTTACCTCAAACAGCATTACTATGTCAGTTTCAAATAACTTTGTAGCATCAATATCCATTGCTGCTTCACCTAACGGTGCTATTTGCAACGGAACTCAGGTTACTTTCACATCGAACCCGACAAATGGTGGTACAACCCCTGTTTATGAATGGACAGTCAATGGAGTAAGCGTGGGCACAGCAAGCTCTTATTCAAGTAGTTCTTTAAACAATAATGATACGGTACGATGTTATATGACGTCTTCTCTGACATGTGTTTCCCCTGCTATAGTAATATCAAACGCCATAATCATGAACGTTAATCAGAATGTTGTACCTGAGGTTAATATTGTAGCTGACAACAACCCCATTTGCCTCGGTCAAAGTGTAACCTTTACAGCTACACCACAGTACGGAGGAACAACTCCGCAATACCAGTGGCGCAAAAACGGCTTAAATATTTCAGGTGCTAATGCAACTACTTATGCCACTGCATCAATAAGCGACGGTGATTATTATGATGTGATTTTAACTTCAAACTACGCCTGTTTACAACAAACAAAAGATACTTCCGATGCTGTATTGATGTCTGTTTCAAGTAGTGTAACTCCTTCTGTAACAGTAACTGTAAGTCCTAACGACACTTTATGTAGTGGCACCCTAGCTCAATTTACGGCAACGCCTCTAAACGGTGGTTCTGCTCCAACATACCAATGGAAGAAAAACGGCAGCGACATTTCCGGAGCAACAAGTTCAACTTACAGCTCTTCAGTTCTGGTATCCGGTGATGTCATTACGGTTGTTTTAACTTCTGTTGCTTCTTGTGCTTCTCCTTCTACAGCAACATCCAATAGCATCTCTATGCAAGTTTACAGTCCTACAACAGCAAGTGTAAGCATTGTTGGTAACCCTGTTAGTCCGGTTTGTGATGGCGGCACTGTAACCTTTACAGCTACACCCGTAAATGGCGGTACAACACCAACCTATCAATGGTTATTAGATAGCAGTCCTATACCCGGAGCCACCTCCAATACATATACCACCTCTGCGCTATACAATGGTGCTCAGGTTAGTGTACAGATGTTTACGAGCAAAGCCTGTGCTACACCTGGCCTTGCAAATTCAAATGTGCTCACATACTCTATAGCAACAGCACCTGCTATGCCGGGATCTATTACAGGAAGCACAACAACATGCGAAGGTCAACAACTGACTTATTCGGTTACACCCGTTAACGGGGCAACAGAATATCTATGGACACTACCTAACGGCTGGACAGGGACCTCAACATCAAGTTCCATTAATGTGACAGCCGGTGCTTCAAGTGGTTCCATTACTGTTGCCGCAGCCAATTCCTGCGATACATCAGGAGTCCAAACACTTAATGTGAATGTTAACCCGCTTCCGGTTCAACCTACTGCCATATCAGGAAGTATTTTTGTTTGTGCTGGAACTACGCAACTTTACGAAACAGATGCAGTTAATTATGCCACCTCATACACATGGACGCTGCCTAACGGTTGGACAGGTACATCAGCAACCAATAGTATCAACGTTACAACAGGCACAAACAACGGTAATATTACTGTTAAGGCTAATAATGCCTGCGGTTCTTCATCAGTTACAAACCTTGCCGTAACATCTTCAACTGTACCCGCAACTCCTGGTATCATATCAGGAAACTCGCCTATATGTTCGGGAACACAAAACACTTTCAGCATCATTCCTGTGAGCGGAGCCACATCTTATACATGGACATTGCCTTCTGGCTGGTCGGGAAGCTCAACAAACGAAACAATCAATACCACATCCAACAGTACAGGTGGAAATATAACGGTAACAGCTTCAAACCTTTGCGGCACCTCCGGTTCGCAAACAAAAGCTGTAACTGTTCAGACAATACCTGCTACTCCCGGTATTATAAGTGGCAGCACCACAAGTTGCGAAGGTGTTCAAGGTACTTACAGTGTAACTGCAGTGAGCGGTGCCACATCTTACACATGGTCAATGCCTTCAGGATGGACTGGAACTTCCACAACAAATACTATTAATGTGACACCAAGCTCTAACAGTGGCAATATTACAGTAACTGCTTCTAATACCTGTGGCACGTCTCAGGCTGCTTCACTAAATGTAACTGTAAGTCCTGTCCCTGCACAACCAGGAACTATTAGTGGCAACACATCTGTATGTTCCGGAACAGCACAGAATTACAGTGTAACATCTGTTGCCAATGCCACATCATATACATGGACATTACCTTCTGGTTGGTCGGGTACATCAACAACAAATAGTATTAACGTAACTGCTGGTACTTCTTCCGGTAATATTACTGTTAAAGCTAACAATACTTGCGGTTCATCAGCCATACAGACTTTGGCTGTTACAGTGAACAGTACACCCGTAACACCCGGTACTATTACAGGTAATACCAGTATCTGTGAAAATTCTCAAAATACCTATTCAATTACTCCGGTTAACGGAGCTACATCCTATTTATGGACAACACCTTTAGGTTGGTCTATGATTCAAACCTCAAACAGTATTACTGCTTCATCTAATTCAATTGGTGGCAACATCACTGTTGTGGCCGAAAATTCATGTGGCTCTTCAACAGCTCAGACCTTGGCTGTAACGGTAAGTACTATTCCTGCAACACCAGGTACTATTACAGGTAATACTGCTATTTGTCAGGGCGTTCAAAACACCTATTCTGTAACACCTGTAAGCGGTGCTACATTCTATACTTGGACATTACCTTCTGGATGGACAGGAACTTCTACCTCAAGTTCTATCAATGCTACTGGTGGCTCAATAGGAGGGACAATTTCTGTAACAGCAGGAAATTCCTGTGGATCGTCCACTTCTCAATCACTGACTGTTACTGTTAATCCTCTTTCTGTACAACCCGGAGCAATATCTGGCAGTCTTGCTGTTTGTTCAGGAACTAATCAGACTTATTCAATTTCAGCCGTAAACAATGCAACATCCTACACATGGACTTTACCATCAGGTTGGGTAGGAACTTCCACCGGTATAAGCATTAATGCAACAGCAGGAGCTAATGGTGGAACAATCACTGTAAAATCAAATAACGCATGTGGATCTTCATCAGTGTCCAGTATAAATGTAAGCGTTAACAATGTTCCGGCTATGCCTACATCCATAACGGGAAGTGCTGTTGTTTGCTCCTCCACGGCTCAAACATATAGCATAGCATCTGTCAATGGTGCAACTTCCTACACATGGACTTTACCCTCAGGCTGGTCGGGTACGTCTAACACAACAAGTATTAACACAAATACTAGTACCTCAGGCGGAAACATTATGGTTACAGCCAATAACAGCTGTGGTTCATCTGGTGCACAAACCAAAACAATTACAGTAAACGCCCTGCCAACGACACCCGGTAATATCACTGGCAATGCTGTTATTTGTGAAGGAGTTTCCAATACTTATAGCGTATCACCAGTTAATGGTGCTTCTTATTACATTTGGAGTACACCTTCAGGATGGACGGGTACCTCTTCAACAAATATAATTAATGTTATTCCAGGACAAGCCAGTGGTAACATTACAGTAGCAGCTGGAAATGATTGCGGATTGTCTCAGACTTCAATTCTTAACACAACCGTTAATCCTATACCGTCACAACCCACTACAATCAGTGGCAATAACACCATTTGTGCCGGATCTTTACAAACTTATAGCATAACACCTGTTAACAATGCCACATCTTACACATGGCTGCTGCCATCTGGTTTTACCGGCTCTTCATTAACAAACACCATCAATGTAACTTCCGGAACTGTTAGTGGAAATATTACTGTTACAGCTAACAATTCATGCGGTGCTTCTTTAATTCAAACTCTGGCTGTGAATGTGACAGTTGTTCCAAATTCACCTATGAGCATTACTGGTAGCACTGCAATTTGTGAAGGTACAAACAATACCTATTCAGTAATTCCTGTTAACGGTGCAACTTCATATACATGGAATTTGCCAGGAGGCTGGTCGGGTACTTCAACAACAACAAGTATAATAACAACTGCAAATGCCATTGGTGGTATTATTACAGTTTCAGCAGGTAATAGTTGTGGTAACTCAACTCCTCAATCTCTAAATATAAATGTTAATAATATCCCCGCTGCTGCTGGTATTATAACCGGCAATAACACACCCTGTTCAGGAATTAATGAAGTTTACAGTATAGATCCTATTCAGGGTGCAATGTCATACACTTGGACTTTACCTTCAGGCTTTACAGGAGCTTCTAATACCAACAGTATTCAGGTCTTAACAGGAGTAAATCCCGGAAATATTCAGGTTTATGCCACCAATACTTGTGGACAGGGTTCTGCTTCTTCACTTCTTATTGCACCCAATGGTAGTAGTGTTCCTGATCAACCAGGTGCTATAAATGGATCAGTTTCTGTTTGTTTTGGAAGTACTGAAACATTTTATGTTCAACCTGTTTCAGGAGCTACATATTATACTTGGACTTTACCTATTGGATGGACTGGGACTTCAACTACATACTCTATTGATGTAGTTGTAGGCTCAAACAATGGTACCATCAGTGTGGTTGCTCATAATGACTGTGGGTCATCACAAGCGCAAGATTTAATTGTTAATGCTAATACTGTTCCTTCAACACCAGGCGCTATTTCCGGAGACATTAATGCGTGTGCCAATACCTTGAATACTTATACCGTTGCACTTGTCAGTGGAGCAACTTCTTATATATGGACATTACCCTCAGGATGGACAGGCACTTCAACAACCAACTCAATTGATGTGACTACAAATGCAAGTAGCGGTATAATCACTGTTAAAGCAAGTAATATTTGTGGACAATCTTCTGCTCAAACATTATCAATTACTGTACATAACCCTGTTTCACCAACAATTAGTGTATTGGCATCTACGTTGACATCCAGCTATTCAAGCGGCAACCAATGGTATTATGAAGGTAATTTAATTTCAGGAGCTGTTAATCAAAGTTATACACCATCACTAAACGGGCATTACTTTGTTGTTTATACTGATATCTACGGATGTACAGCGGTTTCTGATACTATTAACTATATTTGGGTAGGTGATACTGAGATTCAGGTTGTTGAAAATCTTTCGATATTTCCTAACCCAAGTAACGGCCAATTTGAAGTTGTATGGGACGGTATTGCATTGAATGATGTCAGTTTAACTGTTTTCAACAATCTTGGTGAAATGGTTTATAACAAAAGTATAGCCAATCTCTTTACCCATGAAGCTGTAGGAATTGTTCTGGGTTATGCCACACCTGGTGTTTATTTTCTGCAAATGCGTAATAACAACAAATTAATAATCAAAAAATTAGTGGTTAAATAGCTTGAATATTTAAAATAATGGTTTATGAATTTAGAAGAAGTCCTTCATTTTCTGATTGATTTAAAATTTAACAATAACAGAAATTGGTTAAAATTAAATGATGTGCGATTCCGAAATGCACAGAAAACTTTTGAACTTTTGATTGACAATCTCATTCCAAAACTGAAAATATTCGACAAAAACATTGAGGATATTACTGCCAAAGATTGTATTTTCAGAATTTATAGAGATGTACGTTTTTCAACTAATAAGGATCCGTATAAATCAAATTTTGGTGCTTATATCGCTAAAGGTGGGCGCAAAAGTATTAATGCTGGTTATTATGTTCATATCGAACCCGACAATTCATTTCTAGGTGGAGGAATTTACATGCCCGAACCGGAAGTGTTGTATAAAATTCGCACCGGGATTTTTAACAACACAGCAGATTTTAAAGCCATTGTTCAGAACGATACTTTTAAAAAATACTTCAATGGCTTTTTTGGTGAACCTTTAAAAACAGCACCAAAAGGCTTTCCTAAAGATTTTGAAGACATTGACCTACTTAAATTCAAGCATTATGCTGTAGGTTATAATGTTAGTAACGAATTCTGGACTGAGGGAAACCTTGTTGAACAAATTAAGGAGGTTTTTAAAGTGCAATACCCATTCAATAATTTTCTTAACAATATACTTGGAAACGAGTAGCTTGGAAGTTTTTTTTGGGGGGGACTACTGAATTTTTTGACTCTTTTAAACAAAAATTGCAATAAGAACAAGACCAGCTTTTTTGTGTTTAATTTTCTGTAGTATCTTTATTTAGGTTGTTCTGTGCTTCAAAACCTGCAATTATTTCTTCCATTGGTTTGCCTAATAGCTCAATGAGGTAACCTGCTTCTATAGCTAGATCATGATCAGGATATGCTTCAATAAAGGCCTCGTATGTGGCTTTAGCCATTGGGATATTACTCAATTGGCTGTCATAAACAAATCCCTTTAGGAAAAAACTGTCAGCATGTTTTTCGTATTGTGGGTAATTCGTAATTATTTTATCAAAAAAACCAATGGCTTTTTCTGACATATTGTAACTCATGGCGTATTTTCCTGCATTAAAAAGAAATTCCGGTGTTTTTTCGTTATCAGGAAAATTCTGAGCAAATTCATCATAGCTGTTAATAAGCTCTGTAACCTTTACTTTGTCAGGCATCTGTAAACTGTCTGCTTTAATTAAATTTTCTAAATCTGCAATTCTTTCAAGCATTTTATTTTCATTGCTTTTACATGCCAATAATAAAACGACAACACTAGTAAATAGAAAAATCTTTAGGTTAGTTTTCATCATATTTGAATTTGTACATAAGAAGTTAATTTCAAAAAACAAAACTATGATTTTTTTCTAAAAGACATGTGTAAAATGTTATAAAAAAATTAGGGAGGTTTTTAGATGGTTATTCAAATTGATAAATTATCAAAACGGGAGTAATATGATTATTTCTGAGATTCAATCTACACTCCAAAAACCCCGTAAGAGTAAAACTTGAAGTTTGAATTATTTTTTTTGTTGAATTTTTTTAAAAAAAAGTTAAAAATTTTTGCTTCAAATCTTAGTCCAAAGAAATTTAATCTAAAGCGTAATACGATTAGTGGACGGCATATGATGCTAAAAAGGTGTGTGGTTTTCTTAAACTTTTCCGGGGCTCTTTCATAAATTCTATTTTCAGAAAATGGCAGATAAAAATTCATCAAGTCATTTAGTTTTGTATAAAAGGCTTTGGATAACCATGGCGGTTTAAAACGGGCAGGGGAGTGATTTATCCAATCAGAAAGTTGTTGAGGATGCTCAAATCCTTCATTGATAGCCATTCCATATAGTGAAGTCTGGGGATAAGGTGTGTAAATATTTATTTGTATTTTAACAGAATCATCAATTATTTTGGCTTTTCGGATAAGGTCCATTGTGAACTTGATGTCGTCACTTTTAGGAAAAGGATAGGCTATCATTGTGGAGAAAAATGTAGCTATATTGTTTTTTTTTAATGTTTTTATCAAGTTGAGAACATCTTTTTTATTCAGTTTATCCTTTATTATGTTTAATGCATAAGTACTGCCAGATTCAGCCCCCGTATCTATTCTTCTCAAACCCGAAGTTCGTAAAAATTTTATTTCTTCCTCATTAAACATTTTTAGAAATCCTCCTGCATGAGCAGAGGCTGCCCATATCATGTTGAGCTTTTCATCTATCATTCTTTGGGCCAGTTCGAGTACAAATTTTTTATTGCTGAAAAAATTGTCATCCCAAAACATAATGCTGTCAATACCGGAAACATTAATAAAATATTTAATGTCGTTGATAACTGTGTCAATCTTTTTTGGAAACCATTTTTTTTGAAATATCTGAGCTCCAGAACAAAACGGGCAGTTGAAAGGACAACCATAGGAAGCAAAATACATCATCCGTCTTTCTGAAAAATCGGTTTTCATGACGTATTTGTTAATGTCTAATAAACTGTAATCTACATCAGGAAAATCGTTAATATTACAGAAGTCATTTAAAGGATTTAAAACGAGATGTCCATCTTTTTTGTAACCCAGATTGTTTATATTTTCAAAATTGTTTTCTTGTAACAGTGCCTCTGAGAGCTCTTTAAATGACTTTTCACCCTGTGCACGAATAATGAAGTCAATATAGTCCTCTTTCAATGTTTGCTCTGGAACAATTGTCGGATGCCAACCTCCCCATACAATTTTTGCATGAGGAGCGTGTTTCCTGACTGCATTTGAAAAATCAATCCCCCCCCTTATCTGAAATCCGGTAATAGCACTAACTGCTGCAAGAAAGAGTGATTCTTTGTATTGTATGATAACATCTTCAAAATTTGCAGTTGTGTTTTCGTCTATCAAAATAATATTAATGTTAAGATGTCTTACTGCTCTTTCTAACTGAAGGATGGAAAAAGGTAAATATTCACTCCCTTTATAACCATAATCAAAAACGGGAAAAAATAATATGAGGGTTTTCTTTTGCAATTTAATTTATTTAATATACTCTTGGCAATGGGGTATTCAATTTCTTCAATAGGGCTCTTACTCTGTTTAGTCTTTCCTGAATTACTTCTGATTCAATTTTTGGCTCAATTTTATGGGATAAAATACCCTCTGAATCATGGTATCCTAGTATGGTTAATTCATCAAAATCAATTTTCTCAAGTACTTTTAATGTGTCCTGAAATTCTTCATCACTTTCTGAAGGAAATCCTACAATAGCATGACTTATAAGAGTTATAAGCGGGTTGTAAGATTTGAATTTTGTTAAAATATCAACCACCTCATTGATGTTGTATTCTCTGTTCATTAATTTGAGAATACGGTTATTGCCGCTTTGAAATGGGCACAACATTTCAATTATTTTCTTTTTCCTTGCAAAATAAAGCAGTTCTTTTTTGTAAATTATAAGCCATTTTGGATTTAGGTCTTCAAAATACCACTTGGCACCTAAGTCTTTATCAACTTCAGCCATTTTGTAAAGTAAACTACCGAATGTAGTTCCTATGTCAAGCCCATAAGCCCCAAGATCATCTGCAATGATTCTGAAATGTCTGTAACCCTGATCTAAAAGGGTTTTATATTCTTTAAGAATAACCTCAACTGATTTACTTCTGAGTTTTCCAATGGCTTTACGAATACCGCAATATGCACAATTATTTCTACATCCACTTGCAATACTGATATATTTAACCTCCCTGTTTTCTGTCTTATTAAGGATTTTCTTATTGATGTTACTTTTGAGTGTTGTAACACATTTGGCATAAAATTTTTTAGAGAATTCAAACTCGTTGCCGAAGTCTTTGATGATTCCTTTTTCTTCCTTTTCAGTAAAAACCTTATCTTCTATATGATTACGGTATAAATCATGCGCAAAGGGTATGTCTCTAAATTTAATTTTAAAATTTGGAAAAAAATTATCTATTTCTTCCATGTTTTTTGTGGATAAATACTTGACTTTAAATTTATTGTTAAATTCTTCAGGTGCAATGGAAGGAACACATCCCAATACAATCAGTTCACCACGGTATTTTAAAAAATCCTCAATTAAAAGGAAGGATGAATCAACTTGCTTACGGATTACACCACAGGTTACAACAAGATTAAAATCGGCATCATCTGGTTTGTCAACAATTGTATGGTTGTTATAAATAATGTAATTGTGCAATCTTGTTGAATCCAAAGAACGGAGTTGGCAACCGTTATATATAATATAAAATTTTAAAGTATCCATTTGAGAAAATATATGAAATGCAAATTTAGATTTTTTTCAGGTGATTTCTTAAAATAATTTCTGCCCTCTGTGCTTGGTCCTTGTTTAGAGCGTAAAATTCGACCTTGAAAGTATATTCATCGATGCTGGTTCCTTCAAGTGATATAACAGGATCTTTTGAAATGTGTGTCCATGGTATATTAAGAACATACATACGCAGCATCTGTAAATAGTCGGTATATGGTCTGTCATTTTTTAATGTTAACTCAATAATATGTTTAACGCAATATTCTTTACCCTCATTTGGGAAAGTAATAATATCATTGGCTAATTTTGAGTAAGGAATTTTTGTGAGTTCTCCGTTTTCTGTTTTTATTTCAATACTTCTATAACCAATTTTATTAATCTTACCTTTTATTACGGGCAAATTTATACTCTTATTTATATCAAGTTGATTTTCTGATTTAATAAAAATACCTGCAAGAAAATCCCGAAGAAAAAACCAACTAATAAAAAACAACACGACAAGAATGGCAATAAATAAAATTATTTCCCAGAAGTAATGTTCCTCAAATATTCCCCTGAGTCCTAAGTAAATAAAAATTATCCAAGTTGCCGTTTCAAGAATGGGAAAATATCTGATAAAAAATATCCTCATTGTTTTTTTTATAGGAAGCACATATATATAGTGACCTGCCAAACGAAAAAACAATAATAGTCCCAATCCTATAACTATCAGTTTTATAATCATTATATTACCTCCTTATTCTTTAGGTATTTTACAAAATGGGGCTCTACAAAAGCGTTTAACATATATATGTCATTTAGCAATCGGATTATCAGCTTAGTTGAAATTAAAAAATTTAATATTTCATCCATTGAATGTTCACTTATAAATAATATTTTTAAAAGTCTTTTCTTGTTTAGTCTTCTATGTAAAACCAATTGTATCAGTACGTTAAGAGCTTCATCAGGCAACATTTCAAAAGCTTTTAAATCAGGTAATTTTGGCTTTTGAATTATAATCTCTTTATCATTAACACTTGAAATATTAGTTAACCACCCATTAAGGGCTGTTCCAATAATGCCGTCAGAATAGTTGAAGTAATGATTAAAAAGGTGGGCATAACGCCATTCTATCATTAAGGATTCGGGGAGTTTACCGTACTTTAATCTAAGTTCACTTGACTGGTGGCGTTTTAGTATAAGGTCGCGAATTTCATGGGTTGTGAAGTGTTTACATTTAATGACCACTAAAAAATGATTATTCATATATAACAGCTTATTCATAAATGTATATGATGTGTCATTTGAGTTGATGATAAATAAACACTTATGACCAAATTCAAATATCAAATCCATGATGAGTTTAATAACCACCATACCATTAATAGAGCGCTCCCACCAAAGAGCCATATCGTTTATTATTATTACTGCATCTTTTGGTATTTGCTGCATTATTTCATGAGCATTTCCAATTTGACCTGTAGCTTTTGATAGTGCTTTTTCAAAATCATTGACCTCTGCCGAACCTTCTCTGAGTGGATAAAGATGAAAGATATTTTCCCTGTTAAAGTGATTTTGTGCAATGAAATTTGACAGGGATGTTTTTCCGGAATTTCGTTCTCCTAGAACCATAATAGCACCCTTGCTTCCATTTCTGAATTGCATAACGGCTTTCTGAGCTTTTTCAAGTTCATGCTTACGACCTACCCATAGTAGCTGATTAACTGAGAATTTATTATTAAACAGATTTTTATAATAAAAAGGTAGTTTATCCATTACCTTATTATTTGGGCTATTGTTTTCTGCAAAATTTAAAAGTCTATATATGGCTGATTTATGCTCCTTATAATCTGATTTCATATTTTGAGCAAGAATAATTCCTTTACTTCTGCCATACAATAGCACCTCCATGAGCTTGCGAATAAGATTACCTGCCCATTTTAAAGGTAATATCCTGCGAAATTGAACCTTCCCCATTTTTCTGAGTGAGCTTTTCTTTGATAATGATTCATTATACAAATAATTTATAGTGATAGGGTCAAATGTATCTTTAAGTGTTTTGCTCAAATTAGGACAGAAGTTATTTGTCAATTCCTCAAAACTATTGACCTCTTTTTGTAAATTTTTTTGGAGTTCATTTAGAAAAAGTATTTTATTGGTGCGTTCATCCGATTCTTTATGATCACTGATATAAACATTTTCTAAATTGTATCTCGACAAATTAAGCAAGTTGTTCCATTTCGACAATTTCTGATTAAGCTCAATATTTAATGCACTTAAAAGTTGAATTATATTTTCATAGAATTGCCCATCTACAACATAATCAATTTGCTTCCTTAAAGGCAGTTCGAATGTTTGAATTGCTTTAATATATTTGCTTTTTAAAGTGTCATCAAATTTAGGTTTTGCTATGAAAAAATCACCGTTAAAATCATTAGTGAGTGGCTTAAGGCTCTCGAATAAATCCTCAAAAAGATCAATAAGCTGAATTTCATTAAACATTATGGCGTCAAGATCGTATTCTAATGAATCTCTGGCAATAATTTCATCAATATAAAATTTTATCTTTCTTTTTATTTGTAACAATTTATCTCCGTTTTGTTTATTGATGGTGTTTAAAAATTGGTTGTAAGGGTTAAAGATTTTCGACTTTAACCGCACTGTCAGCAACTGTACTAAAATCTCAACATACAATTGTCGAGCATGACTTGTTGTATTATGAAACCATACATCCGCAAATGTGTTCAGATGGAAAAGCAGTATGGTCTCATGTTTTGAACGGGCTTTGTTTTTTTGGAAGTATTTCCTGAAATGAATCTGGCCCATGGCTTCTGTTAAATCTTTCATTTCCCTGCGTAAAGCTGAAAAAATACTTCTTTTAAAAAAAATGATACCCAATTCCAAATTTTTATCATTTTCAAGGATGCTTTGTGCAATTTCATTTTTGTAAGAAGTATATACTAAATTATCAGCAACTCCATTGTGAATGTCAACTTCAATTTTGTAAAATAGATTTTTAAGCTGCTCAATAATTTTTCGAAGTTCAAGTACGGAAAAATAGCTGTTATCCTGATATCTTACTAACAATATGTTGATATGTGAAAGCAACTTTTGCTGAAGATTGTGCTGAATACTATCTCTGAAACGTATGCGCTCTGTTTTCTTGCCCGCATTCAAATGACATTGCATTCTTTTAAAAAACTTATAGGTTTTTGTTCGGATGGAGTCATTCTTTAAACTTGCATATTGATTTTTGTTGAAGGTCAGATAAGTATATTTAGGTATTTTTCTATTAAAATTGTCAAGTTCGTCAAGTAAAACTTTAAGAGCCTTATCTGTAAGCATTTTGTCTAATTGCAGATATGATTCGATAATCTCGTTTGAAAGTTCCTTTATTCTTATTAACATGTCCTCCCAAATCCGATAATAATCATCTTTTCTAAGATTGTTATCCTGTATTAAAATATTTTTATTGATGTTTTTAAATGCATTGTCAATAATTTTTTGTAACTCATTGCTTATAAATACATTGCGCTCATGAATTTTTACAAAAAAATCTTTGTAAAAATTATTGAGAATAATTTCTATTTGTTCTTTAGCAATGATTATATGTTTGTTGAGTTCATCATCCTCAGTTAGTGGAAAATCAATACATTCTGCTTTGGTAATACTTTCATTTATAAGATCGTAATTTTTTGCATCAATTTTCAATTTTTTTCTGAATATACTGCCACTTTCAAAAACATCTGAGGCTTTAAGTAGCATCATTGTAGGTAGTTCTGAAGTTTGTTTTTGTAGATCCTTTAATGCTTTAGAAATATTATTTGAATTTGCTGCCGGTACTTCATAAACTATAAGATCTGCTGATATTGATTCTTTAGTCATAAGATCAAAAATAGGTTTATCCTCAACAGCGTTGTTATGAACCTTAATTTCTAAGTCAAAACGAAAAGAATTAAGTATGTTTTTAACCTTTTTTAAAATGTCTTCTTCGGGAATGTTAAAATTGTTTACAAGGTTGAGTCTGCATTTAGCATGTCGCCATGTAAACCCTGAAGTTAAAAATCTAAGTAGAATAATCGCAAAAACTAAGTTGTTGCTTTCTCCATCCCACCAAATATCGATGTTTTTCTTTTGTCCAAAATATTTCTCTTTATTGTATTTAATAAAGATATTGTTATAATTATTTTTTTCAAATATCTTGCAAATGTTGATAAATTCATCAATTTTACTTTCATCATTTGGAAAACCCAAAAGAACTGTGTTTGGCTCTACACCTGAGAAACCATAAAGTTGTGTAATGCTTTCAATGCCTTTGTAAATATTGCTGCAGTGGTATTGCTTTCTGAAAATATGTGCTGACAAATCCTTATATGATTGATCTTCGGCATTTTGTATTCTGCCACTGTCTTCATTTTTTTTTGAATCCTCAATGAGTTCAAAATCAGTAAGCAACCCCTGCTTCCCTATCAAATTTGATCCAATTTCAATAAGATAGGGACGAGATTTATTTCCACCGCTGAAGAGGATTATGTTGGGCCTCCAATTTCGAGTATTTATTGGGCTCCTTTTTAAATATGATAAACCCGATTTGACTAATGATGCCCATACACCATCCCATGCATCACCACTGCTTAAAACAAGTTCTTTCCGTTTTAAATAAAAGAACATTGAAATAAGAACTGCTGAGGCTATTATCATGGCCAGAAAATCAAGTTGAATCATGACAACGAAACATGCAACAAATCCAATAATACTGATAATAGGATGGATTCTAAAGGTTGGACGAAAATCGGAACTTGACCAATTCTCAATAAAGCAGCTAAGATTTAGAAATCCATAGGTGATAATAAAGAAAATAGTTACAATACGTGCTATAACATTAAGTTCTCCAATCATTATCCCAGATAATGCAATAAGAAAAGTAAAAAGAAGTGCATGACGTGGTTCATTCATGTCTCCGTACCCCTTTGCAAAGAATTTGGGAGTGATTTTATCTATGGAAATTGCCTGTAAAATTCTTGGAGCAGCCAATATGCTGCCTAAAGCAGAAGAAAGTGTAGCCCCAAAAACACCGGTAATAACCAACTGCTTAATTAATGAAATATCAAACAATACATTGGGGTTATTACGCAATTGTTCGGAAGATACCGTCAAGGATAAGAAAATGCTTATTCCGATATATACTATCAAACCTAAGAAAATACTCATTATCGTCCCACGTGGGATAGATTTTTTTGGGTTCTCTAAATCCCCTGACATTGATACTCCTGCCTCAAAACCAGTTACAGCAGGGAAAAAGATGCCAAATAGAACTATCCAAGGTATTGTTTGAACTGGGTTCTGCAAAAATGCAGGTGATGGTTTTAAGTCATGGTTGCCAAAGAAAATAGATAAGAGAGACAAAATCATTGCTGTTAATATCAGGTATTGTGTTTTAATTGCCAGCTTAGTACTTATAAAAGTAATTAGTGTAACTGTGCTGAGTACAATTAATCCTGTCAAGCGTATAGAGTTAAGAGAATTATCCATGCCGAAAAAGCTTAGAAACGCCTCTGAGAATCCTATGAGATAAAGGCTGGTACTGAAAGATAGGCCAACAAATAACGCAAGCCCTAAGGTGCCACCAATAGGTAGCCCTAAGCTGCGAGATATCATAAAATAAGTTCCTCCGGTCTCAACTTTCTTATCAGTAGCTATGGATGAAATACTCAATCCTGTTGTAACGGAAATAATATGTGCAACCAGAATAATCCCTAAAGTAGCATATAAACCGGCATTTCCGACAATCCATGGCAAACGCATATACAAGATAACACCAAGAATTGTCAGTAGTGATGGCACAAAAACACCACCGAAAGTTCTTAGTTTTTTTATTTTATTCATCTTTTTATTGTAATATTAAATTTTACTATTTCTGCATAAGTAGTCCCTATTGACAAAATTAATATTATTCTGTTATAATTTTTGTAGTATTTTTACATTTTAAAATCATTTATATGGGATTAAGAACATTTATTGTTGAGGATGATCCATTCTATGGAGAATTGTTAAAACATTACCTTTCACTCAATAAAGAGTTTGATGTTAGTTTGTTTAAGAACGGACGCGATTGCTTAAACAACATGTATAAGAAACCTCATATTGTGTCTGTTGATTTTGGTTTGCCTGACATGAGAGGTGATGTATTAATGAAGAAGATTAAAGATATAAACCCATATACTCATGTTATTATTATCAGTGGTCAAGAGGAAATTGCAGTAGCTGTTGAATTGTTAAAATCCGGAGCCGATGATTATATTGAAAAAGGAAATAATACCAAAGAATTGTTATGGAATTCAATTCTTAAAATTCAAGAGAAAATAGAATTAATAAAGGAAATTGAAGAGCTTAAAGAACAAATCAATATCAAATACGACTTTGAGAAAAATATTATTGGTCGAAGTGCAGCCATTAGAAAAACTTTTACTCTGATTGAAAAGGCTATTAAAACAAGTATAAATGTGTCTATTACTGGAGAAACAGGAACGGGTAAAGAACTGGTTGCTAAAGCCATCCATTATAGCAGCTCATCAAAAAACAGCCCTTTTGTTGCTGTTGATATGGCAGCTATTCCATCCGAATTGATGGAAAGTGAACTTTTTGGCCATGAAAAGGGTGCCTTTACAGGTGCAGTTACTACCAATATTGGAAAATTCGAAAGAGCTCATTGTGGAACCCTTTTTTTAGATGAAATTGCAGAATTGGACTTGAATTTGCAAAGTAAAATTCTAAGAGCGCTACAAGAAAAAGAAATCTATAGGGTAGGAGGTACTAAAGCAATTAAACTGAATTTTAGGTTAATTACTGCCACACATAAAAATTTAATGAACGAAGTTCAGGAAAAGAGATTCAGAGAAGATTTATATTACAGAGTCATTGGTCTTCCTATTGTTATGCCACCTTTAAGGGATAGAGACAATGATATACTTGTACTTGCAAAACATTTTACAGAAGTTTTCTCAAAAGAAAATAGCCTGCAGAACTTTACCTTCTCGACTGATGCAAAAGACAAATTGATGCAACATGCATACCCGGGTAATGTACGTGAACTAAAAGCCATTGTAGATTTGGCTTGTGTAATGTGTACAGATTTTTTAATAACAGCCTCCGATATAACCTTTTCCTCTACGGGTAATTCAGATGATTTTTGGGAAAATGAAAGAACAATTAAAGAATACAACACTGAAATTATCAGAAGATTTCTGAACAGATATAATTTTGATGTCATTTCTGTTGCAAATAAACTTGACATTGGAAAATCAACAATTTACAACCTTTTAAAAAACGGTGAAATAAAAAAATAATTTTTTTATTATTATTAGTTTTTTTTTATTAATTTTGAAACCAAACTAATTGAATTTAGTTTAAATGTGTATTCTTATTATCCTAAAATGGAACTTTGTGATTTAACTTATATTAAACATCTTTCCAATGGCGACAATGAATTTCTAATATCATTGATTGATATTTTTGTTAAACATACTCCTGATGCATTAGAAGAAATAAAGTTGTCCTATGCTAAAAAAGATTATGAAACGATAAGAAGAGTGGCTCATCGCATTAAGCTAAGTATTTATAGCCTCAAAATCAACACAATCTCCAATGAAATTAAAGCTCTTAGTCTTTTAGATAAAGAAAAACTAACTGATTATGATATTAAATGCGCTATCACAAAAATTGATATAACCATCTCAAAAGTTATTCAGGAATTAAAAGAACTTCATCCTTAAAAATCATTTTCCACATTTTGGAATAATTCCCCCCAAAGTATTTCCTAATTAACTGAAATTCAATAAAGTATAAATTTTGGTTCGTTATTTGATATGGTGTTTTCAAACTAATTTTTAAATTTTAAAAGTATTAATATGTTTGAAAATCTTTTTAATTACGATAAATCTAAAGCTTATAAAATATTCCTTGTTGATGATGATTATTTTTCACTGACATTTTATAAACATCATGTAAAGAAGATTGGATGCAGTTATGTGAAAACCTTTTCAAATGGTCAGGAATGCATCAATACAATAGAAGAGGAACAACCGGATATTATCTTTTGTGATTATGAAATGGAAGAAATGAATGGACTTGAATTTATAAAAATTGTAAAAGATAAGTATCCAAATATCATAATTGCCATTTTATCAGGTCATGATAATATTTATATAGCAGCCGATTCGATTAAAAGTGGCGCTGTTGAGTATATCATGAAAGGTAATAAAGATATAGAAAAAATTAGAAAAGTACTCACTGCTTACACAACAGCTTGCTGATCTAAGAAATAAATCCATATTTCTAATTTTAATTTAAGAAATTGATAATGAATTAGATGCTGTTTTGTCAGCAAATATTAAACAAAAATTTATTGAATTCTTTTCATAACTTAATTTAAGAATTTAATAGAATTTTAAATCAAATGATTCCGAAATTTGGAATTTATTTTCCATAATTTGGAATATTCTTGCTTATAATTTTTTGTAAATACTAATAAGTCAGTTAAATACATACATGGTGTGATTTTTGCTGGCTTTTTTGGTTTTATTCTTTTATAAAATCTATTAATATTAATAATTTTTATATAAACTATCAATTTCAGACCTTTTAATAATTTCAAGAAAAATACTATGAATAAAAACGCTACACTTCTTAGAAAATTAAACCGTTTAATCATTTTAGTAGTTCTATTTAACATTGAATTATTTGCTTATAGTCAGGAATATTCTTCAGTTTTAAATTCTCTTGATTCGGCTGAAGCAGAACATTTACAGAGTCTTGTTGAAGATTTGCACCCAAGAATTTTTGTAACACAAAATAATATTCAACTTTTGGGTGGTAATAATCCAACAGTTGCTGTTTGTGAAGTTGATGCTGTCAACAGGCTTTATGAAAATAACCCTTTATATAATGAAATCGAATTTTTAAGAATTGATATCAGGAATAATTCAGATCTCGCAAATACATTTAGTCCAACTCTAATGCAAAGTTTTTCCTCATTAGATTATCTTTTAATATTTTTTCAATACGATGTTTGCCAAGATATGAGTTCCTCTTGTTTAGTCCCTATTGTTAATCAACTTTTAAACAATGAACAACCTCAAAATATTAATGTAATTTACAGGTTCGAAATCATACAATAGTGTTTTAGAAAATGCAAAGAATTTTCTTTAATTAATTTTTTAATTAAATTAACATGAACAAATTTACAAATAGAACTTTGTGTATTAAATCAGTCAGTGTTTATGTATTAATACTGGCTTTTTTGCTGATAAGTAGTTTAGGTGCAAATGCTCAGCTACTTAAAAGTTTCAGTTCCCGTTACCCCGTTCAACGAATAAGGGGAGATTTTACACTGATAGGTAATAAAAATCTTACAGTATTGCCTTACTCAGATAATTCAAATAATGGATATGTAAATATGGTTTATGTTAATGTGGATGGAGGTTCAGGTATTATTAATTCTTCCTCTGCCAACCTTGTGTTTTCGACTGAAAACAATGCAAATCCTGCACAGACTGAAATAAAGTTTGCCGGTCTTTATTGGACAGGTAGGTCTCATAGAACAATGAGTCCCATGGAATTTACTGTTTCAGGTGTTACTTTGAATAAAAGTAAAGTACTTTTAAAAGGCCCGGGAGCAACTTCATATACAAACATTGTTGCTGATTCTTTTGATATTTATTATCCTGATAATCAAGATGGAAACATGTTTTCTGCTTTTGCCGACGTTACCAATTATGTTAAGGGTAATTCAGGTGGTACCGGTCAGTATAGTGTTGCAAATATTGCTCTGAATGAAGATGTCAACACAGATGGTACTGGTTATTACGGTGGTTGGGCATTGATAGTTGTTTATGAAAATCACTTGATGAACTTTCGCGATATTGTAATTTTTGATGGACATGCATATGTGGCTGGAGGTATTACTGCTGATTTTACAATCCCTGTAAATGGTCTTATTACTACACAGACAGGCCCTGTTAATATGAAACTTGGCATGTTAGCCGGAGAAGGAGATAGATCAATTTCGGGTGACTATTTTCAAATTCGTAACCATGCCAACACAAATTGGGTGTCCCTTTCTCATCCAGAGAATGCAACAACAAATTTCTTTAACAGCTCCATATACAGCTATACTAATGGTGTTCAGAATCCAAGAAACCCTTCTTATCTTAATAATTTTGGTTTGGATATCAGCATGTTTAATATTAATAATCCTAGTAATTCAGTCATTACAAATTACCAAACATCAACAACATTTAGGTATGGAACAACTCAGGATACGTACATCATTTATTGCATTGCAATGGCTGTTGATGCATATATACCCGAAATATTCCTTAATAAAACGGCTGTTCCAAATTCTTTTAGTGCAGTAGGTAACCAAATTACATACACTTTTTTAGTTGAAAATACTGGAAATTATCCCTTAACTAATGTTGTAGTTGTAGATACACTTCTTGGCGTTACATTTGGTCCAATAAGTTTAAACCCTGGCCAAAGTCATACTTTTACTTATAATTATACCATCACCCAATCAGATATGGATGCAGGACAAATCCTAAATACAGCATCAACTTATGGGTGGGCTAATGGAATTGAATATTCCTATGATGATTCAGAAATTGTTATAGGAACCCAACAGCCGGGTATTAATGTTTCTAAAATTGCAAACCCAACAACTTACAATGCAATTGGAAATGTTATAACTTATACTATTGTAGTAAGTAATACAGGAAACGTTACGCTTACAGATGTTTTGGTGATTGATCCTCTGACAGGCTTAAATAATACAATTCCCAGCCTTGCACCAGGTGCATCACAAACATTTATTGAAACTTATACAATTACACCTTCTGATATGTATCTGTCAGAAATTCCAAATATTGTAACGGCTACGGGAAACGATCCTAATGATAATCCCGTTAGTGATACTGATAATGAAATTATTATAAATGTTTTTACTGAAATTATTGCAGAAGATGATAACTTAGCAGATATAAATGGCTGTTCAGGACAATATAATATATTGAATGTTCTTGACAATGATATTTTTGATGGTCAAACAGCAAACCTTTCAGAAGTTATTATCTCTGTAACAGTTCCTGATCCTTTCTCTAATCTGATGCTAAATCCAAACGGTTTTGTAAGCCTTACTGCTGGTACTCAACCAGGTATTTATACCTTAACATACCAGATTTGTGAGATCCTTAATCCTACAAATTGCGATGATGCAGTGGTAACAGTAACTGTGATTGACATTGAAAATCCAACAATTATTTGTCCTTCGAATATTACAATCCCTACAGATCCAGGTGTTTGTTATGCAGGCAATGTTGCTTTGGGTACGCCAATAGTAAACGACAACTGCATTAACGTAAGCATTTCTAATAATGCACCTGCTCAATACCCAATAGGAACAACTGTTGTTACATGGACTGTTACTGATGGTTCTGGCCATTCTGTCAGCTGTAATCAAACAGTCACCGTAGTAGATATTGAGAATCCAACAATTTCTTGTCCTTCAATTGTTACTGTTCATACTGATCCAAATATGTGTTCAGCAAGTAATGTTAATTTGGGGATACCTTCAGTTGATGATAACTGCTCCATAATTAGTGTTACTAACAACGCACCTGCAGTTTTTCCGCTAGGAGTTACTATTGTAACCTGGGTTGTAACAGATGGAGCAGGAAATACTGCTAGCTGTCAGCAAGCCGTAAAAATTGTAGATTATCAGTTGCCTTCTATTATTTGTCCTCCAAATTTAACAATATCAACTGATGCAAATATTTGCTCAGCAAGTAATGTTAATCTAGGTTCTCCTGCAGTTAGTGATAATTGTTCTATTGTGAACATCTCTAATAATGCACCGTCAATTTTCCCAATAGGAACAACCATTGTTAAATGGACAGTTACTGATGGAGCAGGCAATACAGCCAGTTGTGTTCAAATAGTGACTGTTGTTGATAATGTAAATCCAAGCATCATTTGTCCTGCCAATGTTACTGTTTATACTGATAATGCATCATGCAGTGCAACAAATGTTACATTAGGTACCCCATCAGTAAATGACAACTGTACTATTGTAAGTATTACCAACAATGCACCTTCAATTTTCCCCATCGGAACTACCATCGTAACATGGACAGTAACTGATGGCGCAGGAAATACAGCCACTTGCAACCAAACTGTTACCGTAGAAGACAATGAGAACCCAAGCATCATTTGTCCTCCGGATGTAACTGTTATACCTGATGCAGGTATTTGTTCAGCAAGCAATGTAATTTTGGGAACACCATCAGTTGATGACAACTGCACAATAGTAAGTATTACCAACAATGCACCTTCAATTTTCCCCATCGGAACTACCATCGTAACCTGGACAGTAACTGATGGCGCAGGAAATACAGCCACTTGCAACCAAACTGTTACCGTAGAAGACAATGAGAACCCAAGCATCATTTGTCCTCCGGATGTAACTGTTACACCTGATGCAGGAATTTGTTCAGCAAGTAATGTAACTTTGGGAACACCTTCAGTTTATGACAACTGTACTATTGTAAGTGTTACAAACAATGCACCTTTAATTTTCCCCATCGGAACTACCATCGTAACATGGACAGTAACTGATGGCGCAGGTAATACAGCCACTTGCAACCAAACTGTTACCGTAGAAGACAATGAAAACCCAACTATCATTTGCCCTGCAAACATAACCGTATCAACCGATGCCAACGTTTGTTCAGCAAGCAATGTAACTTTGGGAACACCATCAGTTGATGACAACTGCACTATTGTAAGTATTACAAACAATGCACCTTCAATTTTCCCCATCGGAACTACCATCGTAACATGGACAGTAACTGATGGCGCAGGAAATACAGCCACTTGCAACCAAACTGTTACTGTAGAAGACAATGAAAACCCAAGCATCATTTGTCCTCCGGATGTAACTGTTATACCTGATGCAGGT
>JAQVVM010000094.1 GCA_028698995.1 Bacteroidales bacterium | reverse complement strand
GATTAAAAATAGCATTTCGAAATGCAGCGAATGCGATAGGAAACTTAAAAGAAGGAAACCTTGCTGGTTTTTTTAGACGCATTTGTTATAAAAGAGGTAGAACTACTGCAATAAATGCAACTGCTAGGAAATTGGCTGTTATCATTTGGAATATGATAGTAAAAAATATCCAGTACAGTCCTCCTTTTCAATACTTGCATTTAGATGAAAAAAGAAAACTTGGCTTAGTGAAAAGAATTAAAAAACAAATTACTAAATTTGCAATTACTAATGAAGAACTAAATATTTCAACTAGTTGAATATCAATACTTAAAGTTTGACGTTAGTCAGAATCTGCATTTAATGAACAGCCTTGGCGTTTTATTGTTGCAAAAGATAAGAATTGTGATAATTATTCTAAGATTTTTAATTCCCTTGTTGAGTTTAATAAATCGTGGGCCATAACGGCTCCTGTTTTACTTGTTGCATGCACTAAGAATATTTATACACATAATGCTAAACCTAATGAAACATGTATTTATGACTTGGGTCAAGCTGTTGCCCATATGACTTATCAGGCAATGTCAGAGGAAATTTTTTTGCATCAGATGGGTGGTTTTGATAAAGTTTACATCCGTAAAGTTTTTAATGTCCCTGAGGATATCACAATTGTGACTGTTATTGCCTTAGGATATCTGGGTAATTCCGACAAACTTCCTGACGATTTGAAAAAAATGGAATTGAAATTAAGAGAACGCAAACCAATAAAAGAACTTCTATTGGACAGTTTGATTTAAAAAGATTTAAGTTTGTTCACTTTACTGTAGAGCGGTCATAAATATTTACAATTTCAATAACCTCTTCTTTTGAGTAAGGCTTTCGGAGTATGGTATTGAATAGTTGTGAACATAGGTTTATAGAGTCTTTGTTAAGCTCATTCCCTGTTAAAGCAACAATAGGAAGCATGAATTTATCTTTCATTTGCTCATTCCGAATAATTCTTGCAGTACTTAATCCATCAAGTTGATCCATTTGTAAGTCCATAAAAATTAAACCGAATTCAAATTTATCAAGTTTTTCAAGTGCTTCATAGCCATTCGTAGCACTGTCAGAAGTGTGTCCATGTCTTTTTAAAATATTTTCTATCAGAAAAATATTACTTGGAAAATCATCAACTACTAAAACGTGCATATAATTATGGCTCTAATTTTTAATAAACTTTCTTGTAAGAATTACGTTGTTGTCAACAATAAGTGAATAAAAATAAATGCCCTCCTTGAGGTCATCAATGATTATGTTTAACTTTCCTTGAGAATCAGAAATTTCAATTTCTTTTACAGTTGAACCGATTAGATTTCTAATAGTCAGAGCTGCATTAGAGAATTGATAAGGTATGTTGTAATTGAATTTTACAAATCCATTTGCTGGGTTAGGATATGGGTTAGAAAAATCAACATTGGAGTAATCAGTTTCATTAACACCCGTAGATGTGGCATTAAAACTAACTTCAACTGATACTGAATCATTTACATCATTAGCATTAACAATAATGTAAGTAATAACGGAAGCACCCGTATGAAAATAGGGTGAATAGTCTGCATAGAAATCTGTTGAAAGTGTGGTGTCTCCGGATTGTAGTGTCATAAAAGATGATGTTTCAAATACAGTTGGTGGCAAGCATTGACCATTAAAGCAAAAAGTATTAATAGTACCTGCGATAATGTCTGTTTCAACTTTTTTTACTTTAAAGTCTGCGGCAGAAGCCGTATTATTAACAACATACATGTGTGCTTCAATGGTGGTATTGATTTCTCCGCTAACACTGAAGTTGCCATTTGAAGCATCAACTTTACTCGGATTTAAAATGCTGAATGTTTGTGCAAGTAAAGCCAGAGAAATCAAAATAAAAACGGAGGATAGTAGTATTTTTTTCATATCAATTGATTTTTTTATAATTTAGCAAAAATCATGCTACCGTTTGTTTCTCGTTTAGTTTTTAATCTGACAAATATAGTACATTTTGAGCGAAAAAACAATATTTTTTTAAATTTTATTTTATATGTTAAATTTAATAAATTGTTAATAATTATTATTTGAATAACTATATGAAACATAATGTTTTTTCTAATTTTTTTCTTAGGTGTTTTGTTCTTATAATGTTTTTTAATCTGATTTTTTTAAATTTATTGTCTCAGCAAGTAAGAGAAGGAAGGGTTGAAATTGAAATTTCCAGCTTTTCAGATTCTTATTATTTATTACCGGTAGGTCAGAATGGTTTATTATTGTTTGGACAGGCGAATAAATTTGAAAGAGGCCATATATTCTACGAATTTTCTATGTATAATACGAATTTTCAGAAGGAATGGAGTGCTGAGGTAGAGGTTGACAGAAGTATGCAATATCAAAAACATTTTTATGATGCAAATAGTGAAAAGCTTTTTGTGTTTATGGCAACTTCAAAAGGATTTCTTTTGGTAAATAATTATACAGTCATTTGCGTGGATGTTAAAACCTCAGAGGTGAGCAAGATTGTTGGTAGATTTGATACTTATGTTTTTGTGAAAGATTTTTTAGCAGTTAATAATGTTGTTTATCTTGGTGGGCATTATTTTCCTGCCCGATCAGAGCTCTTCTTGAGGCAAGCTGGCACAATGTTGGGCTTGTATATACCTGCGATTTTCGGTTCTATGAGATTTAAATTAAATCCCCTTTTGATTGCTGTTGATTTCAATACAAGAGAACAAAGATCTTTACTTGACAAAACGAGTGGCAATACAAAAGTGGTGAGCCTCTCAGTTGATTTTAGTAAGCATATTTTAAGTGCTTTTATTTCAAATAAAGAAAAGAAAAATGTTGCCCGTTTTGATGTTTTACAATATACTGATAATAGTTTAACACCAAGCTCTTTTACTATCCAAATCGGAGAATATGATTTGACTTCGGGGAAAGCACTTTCTGTAAATGAAGAGGAACAAATTGTTATTGGTACTTATGCTATGCGACCCAAAAGTTATAAAGAAAAATCTTTAAATCATGAACGCTCTCTTTCAACTGTTTCTATGGGTTTGTATTATTGTAAGATTAAAAATGGAGTTCAGGAGTTTATCAAAGTCTATCCATTTTACACATTCAGGAATTTTTATAACTATTTGAATAACAGGGCAAGAGGTCGTATTGACAGAAGGATTTCAAGGGCTGAATCCCGTGATAGAGAACCCGGGTTTGAATATAATATTCTAGTCCACGATTTAATTAAAAAAGAAAATGAATATCTGATGATTGCAGAGGCATACTATCCCGAATATGAGCAAAGGTGTTATTATCAATACAATCCTACAACAGGTTTCTCAGATAGAATTTGCTATGATGTTTTTACCGGTTATAGATTTACACATGCTATTCTTGCATCCTTTGATACGAATGGAAATGTAATTTGGGACAATAGTTTTGAAATTTCTGAAGTGCTCACTTATAACCTCAAACCTCAGGTTCGGTATATTGTTGAGGGGGATGAAATATTGTTGCTTTATGCCTATGGAGATGAGATAAAATCTCAGTTGATTACAGGCAGTGAAGTTATCGAAGGAAAATCTTCATTAAAGATTCCTGCTGCACGCCCTGAAGATAGGGTAAGGGAAACTTTGGCTGTAGGTATTGAGCATTGGTATGATAATGTTTTTGTTGCCTACGGTTATCAACGCATCAGAAGTGAATCAAGCGAGGGTAGGAACAGAAGGAGGGTTTTTTATTTCAATAAAATTGAGTATAGGTAAAAACTTCTTAAAAGTGTTTAAGTTTATTGTAAAGCTTACTTACAGGTAGCCCCATAACATTATAAAAAGAACCTTCAATTTTTTTTATACCTATATAGCCAATCCATTCCTGAATTCCATAGGAACCGGCCTTATCAAATGGTTGGTATTTTTTTAAGTAATAGTTTATTTCATTGTTATCCAGTTTGTTGAAGTGCACTTTGCTTTTGGCAGTAAATGTAATAGTCTTATTTATACTTTTTATTGTAACACCTGTATATACTTCGTGGATATTGTTGGATAATTGCTGCAACATTTTAAATGCATCGTCAAAGTTAATAGGCTTGTTAATTAGTTTGTTATTCAGCCATACTATTGTATCAGCAGTAATTATGATTGTGTTTTTGTCTAAGTGTTTTTCAAGCGCTTCAGATTTTTTTATTGACAGATATTTGCAAATTTCATCTGCTTTCAAATTTTCAGGGAAAACTTCATCAATATCGGGCACAATAACATCAAATTTAAGGTCAAGTCCTTTAAGTAAAAAGTGCCTGCGTGGAGAGTTGGAACCTAATATGATTCTTTTATTATTTAAGTTATTTAACACCATCATCTTTAATTAAACAATACATATATAAGCTGCATTGAGAGCAATCCGGCAAATATAATGATTTTAATAAAATTACTTATAAAAGCAAAATCCTCTTTTTCTTTTGATTTGCGGATCAGATAAATCAGGTATAAAAACAGGAAACTGATTATTATTAGATAATATTTGAGTAACTTGAATATGCCATATTTTGTGAGAACACTAACCATTATAAGTATGAGTATAATATTAAGTATGGTTAGGCCAATGGTTACCCACTTGGCTTTATCAATACCCCAAACGATGGGCAAGGTTTGACATCCGACTTTTTCATCTCCCTTAATGTCTTCAATATCTTTAATAATTTCACGTGTGAGTGAAGTAAGAAAAGCAAAACTAACGTAGGTAAGCATGAATCCATTAAGAAATTTTGCTCCAAAAATAAGTGCTTGTCCACTATTAACCTGTGCATAAAAATCGAAAAGCCAGACAATAAAAACAACCATTGCGGATAAAATAGCAATGATAATATTGCCTTTGAGAAAAGATGCTTTAAAACGAAAACTGTACATCCAAAGCGTAAATGCGATAAAAATACTGACAATACAAATTTTCCATGTCCCAACAGTATATGCTGCCATAAAACTGAAAAGGATGCCTATTGCAGTAAAAACAGTGTGAGTGAGAATAGCAATGCGTCTTGGGATAATCTTTCCCAAAATCATTTTATGGGGTTTATTAATCCGGTCAATACGCATATCAAAATAGTCGTTGATGGCATAAGCACCGGCAGCAATAAAGATTGTTGATAGGACAATAAATAGAAATTGAATTTCACTGAGAAGTGGTGTGATGTGTTCTTGTTTATAAAGGGGTATGATAATAAAATGCCTGAAAAAATACTGCGTCAATATGATGATTATCAGATTGGTGAATCTAATAAGCCTGAAATATGCCCCAATTTTTGTCATTATTTAAAAAATTTAAAAAAAATTATGTTACAAAAGTAGAAAATTAAATGAGTTTTCCGTTAATATAAACTTCACTTACTTTGTTACTGCCGTAGGCGTAAGGTAAGAAAGCATAAGTAGATATTGGCTTTGTGATAATAAGATTTGCTTTCTTTCCTTTAGCAATGCTTCCCAATTCATGTTCCAAACCCATGGCATAGGCAGCGTTAATGGTAACAGCATTGATTACTTCTTCGGGCAACATACGAAGTTTTATACATGCAAGAGACATAATAAATTGCATATTTCCAGAAGGAGAAGAGCCCGGGTTGAAATCACTGGCAAGGGCTATGGGAAGGCCTGCATCAATCATTTTTCTGACCGGAGGATCAATCATCCCCAAAAAGAAAGCAGCACCGGGGAGCAGGGTTGGCATTGTATCGGAATTGAGAAGGGCTGAAATTTCTTTTTCCCCTGTAAATTCAAGGTGGTCAACAGATAATGCATTGTATTTCACACCAACCTGAATGCCTCCCGAATAATCCAGTTCATTGGCATGTAATTTTGGTCTCATGCCGTATTTTATGGCAGCCATCAGGATGCGTTCTGTCTGTTCAACCGTAAAAAAACCTTTGTCGCAAAACACATCCACGTAATCAGCCAGGTCCTCACTGCTTACCATTGGAATCATTTCATTGATTATTAAATCCACATACGCATCCTGATTGCCCTTGAATTCTAACGGAACTGCATGGGCACCGAGGAATGTTGATTTGATTGTGAGAGGACTGAGCTCTTTAAGCCTGCGAATTACCCTGAGCATTTTTATCTCATTTTCTGTATCTAAACCGTAACCACTTTTAATTTCTACTGCTCCGGTTCCCAATGACATAATCTCATTTAGTCTTTCCATGGCCTGTGCCGTCAATTCCTCTTCAGATGTTTGCTGGAGAAGTTTAGCGGAATTTAAAATGCCACCACCTCTTTTGGCAATTTCTTCATAACTCAGACCCTTGATTTTATCAATATATTCAATTTCCCTACTGCCAGCATAAACAATATGTGTGTGTGAATCACAAAAGGCAGGCATAACCATCCTGCCCGTACAATCTTTAATGTAATAGTTGCTTTTAGGATAATTTTTAAGATTGATGGACTTCATGGCTCCAAAATCTTCAATTCTATCATTATTAATAATTAAGTAGGCATTTTCAATGGTGTTGAGTTCTTGCATTTTATGACCACAAATCCTTGTTACGGGTATATATTCTATTTGTATAAGTTCTTTAATGTTGATAAAAAGCTTTTTCATAGGTACTTAAACTGAATTAATTTATACTTTGAGATGGTTCATAATGAAATCAATATATGTCTTTATAAAAGGTCAATTTCTAAAACTTCAATTTTTGAAATCAATAAATTTGGGGTACATTCTTCAAAATCTGTTAAAGCCCTGTATCTGATGTTAACCCATAAACTGTCCTGAACAAATTGATTTTGAATAGGAGCTAGTGGTACATAATCAATTCCATTGATTTGAATTTGCACATAACAAGCCATGGTAGAATCCCCTTCCAATTTAATCATACCATTATTCCTCACAGGACATGCCCCTTCTGTATAACCTACATTATCACACTCAGCAAAACAATAATTAGTGTATTCAATGCCATTGTTGCCACATACTGGCCCATAAAATTCAGGACAATTGCATTCACTGTTTCTACAACTGAAATTGAAACAAATTATTGGTACTAACAGAATTATAAGCGTAATTCTATTTTTAATTGGTTGTGGTTTCATGATAATGATTAAGAAGAACAAATTTAATTTATTATTTTAGAACTTCATATTTTAGATTATGCTTTTCAAGTTCGGAAAGTATTGCAGGCAATTGTTTATTATCCTGAAGGTTAAAAGTAATTGTTACCAGAACATGCCCAACAGGAACGCTGGTAGTGGATCTTTCGTGGAAAATATCGTGAACACTGGCACGCATTTTCTCGAGAATTGACATAACAATTCTGAGCATTCCGGCCTGATCAGGAATTAAGACAGCAATACGAGCTCTTAAGCCTTCAGCCATAACACCCTTGTCAAGTATTTGTTCGAGAATGCTCATATTGATGTTTCCACCACTGATAACCGGAACTACAATGTGGTTTTTGAATTTTATTTTTTTGTAAAGTACAGCTGCCAATGCAACAACACCTGCAGGTTCTGCAAGAATTTTAGCTCTTTGAAGTAGGAGATATGCCGCACGTGCAATTTCTGCATCATTAACAACAACAATATCATCCACATATTTTTTAACAGCTTCAAAATTCATATTGCCGGGAGACTTGACAGCAATTCCATCTGCAATGGTATTCATGGAGGTTAGCATGCTGATTTCATTATTTTCTAAGGAAACTTTCATGCTTTGAGCACCTTCAGCTTCTACGCCTATTATTCTAATGTCAGGATTTAAATTTTTAAGTGCGATTGCAATTCCTGCAATAAGCCCCCCTCCTCCAATAGGTACAAAAACCTCCTTAATTTCTCGGTTTTGCTCAAAGATTTCCAGACCTAAAGTGCCTGCACCTGAAATGATAAGGGGGTCGTTGAATGGGTGGATGAAAACCTTTTTATTTTGATTACAGTAATTAATAGCTGCATCAAAGGCATCGTTAAAAGTATCACCACAAAGGACAACTTCGGCACCATAGGCACGTGTGGCAATAATTTTAAGCGGTGGTGCAAAAATGGGCATGAAAACAGTACAGCTTACTCCCAGCTTTGTTGCTGAGTATGCAACACCCTGTGCATGATTACCTGCTGATGCACAAACAACACCATTTGCTTTTTCCTTCTCCGTAAGATTGAAAATTTTATTATAAGCCCCGCGTACTTTAAAAGAGCCGGTAGATTGCAAATTTTCAAGTTTAAGAAAAACCTGAGCACCTGACATGACTGAGAATGACTTGGTATGTTCCAGGGGTGTTTTCTTAACAATGTTCTGAAGTACTGACTGGGCTTGAACTATATCTGATAGAAGTGGGAGTGGTGATGTGTTGATTGTATTTGTCATGTTGAAGATTTGTAATGATAGACTATAAAAACAGCAAGTAGTTTGGCTATTGGGATCGCTATTAAAACTATATTAGTTGTAAAACTACTGTGCAAATTTATGAAAAGAAACAATATCTCCAAACAGATTTGAACCGGTCATTCTTAATTGTAAATTGTAAGTGCTTCGCACATTGTAACCCTGTCTGCAGAAAAAATTAATTTATAAACAAAAACAGTAGTGGGCACTTAAAACCCACTGATTTTTAATTGGTTAATATTTTGTTCTTTGACATTTTTGTAATCGCATTTTGTAAGTATCTCTCTAACAGGTGTTTTGTCCAGTAGAGAAATGCTGAGAAT
>JAQVVM010000051.1 GCA_028698995.1 Bacteroidales bacterium | reverse complement strand
TATGGATGAAAATGTATATCAAGAATTAATAAAAGTAAAAATAATCAAGAAAATTCAATATCAAATGAAAAAACTAAACATTGTAACTAGCGAATTATTAGTCACTTAAAATAAGTTAGATGGAATTAATCATTAGGAGTTTTGTAAAAACGAACTAATGATTCCATGAGGGTAACCCCGATATGATTTATCCAATGGTTTTTTTGAAAAGCATTGGAAATAAATCTTTATCGATTCAGCATTTTCTTATGCTGAATATGGGTTTAATTGAAAACAAGAGTCTTACAATTTATTTTATTGGGATAATGATATTTTTTTATATTTGTATTTTATAGAAATTCCTAAAAATTATTGTGGTGTTACTTTTAAGAAACATATTATTTCTATTTTGTTTTTTTATTTTTTTTAACGTTTATGGGCAATTAGACACTGTTCATTGGTTGCCACCTATGCATTCACGTAGCAATTCCGAGGTCCAAGACCATTATCTGTATCTGTCAACACCCACTACAACACCATTTACTGTTACAATAAAAGATGGTGCAGGCAATATACTTGGTACGCCCATTTTATCAAATGCAGCTCCCGTAAGGTTTGATATTGGTAGTGGCACCAATACTGCTGTTATGGTTCGTAAAGACAGTCTTAACAAGGCTCTTCAAACAAGAGGGCTTTTGTTAAGTGCCCCCCATGAGTTTTATTGTAATTTCAGGGTGCGTGTTAGCTCACATGCTGCCTCTCATACTACTAAAGGGACTGTAGCCTTGGGGCAATTGTTCAGATATGGGGCAATCCCATCTTCTGACACTGCAACTTTAGCTAGCAGAAATTTTTTTCTTGGTATGATGGCTACAGAGGATAGTACACTAGTGACAATAACTGAATATGATACATCTGTCGTTTTTGCTGACCCCATTTCTGATATCACAGATGATACTTTATCTTTTTTACTCAATGCTGGAGAATCTTATGTGATTTCAGGCTATCATGGGGTAGGAACAAATAATTATGGTTTTATAGGTGCACTTATTACTTCGGATAAACCTGTTGTGTGTAATGTGGGTAATTTGTTAGGAGGCTTGGCTCCAGTAAATCATGATATGGCTGTTGAACAGATCATGCCCGTTGATAAAATTGGAAACGATTATGTCCTTGTTGCAGGAAGGGGATCTGACATCTTGGAAAGACCGATAGTAGTAGCCCACTATAACAATACACAGGTTTTTGTAAATGGAAATGCAGTACCCGAAGTTGTGCTTAATGCAGGTGAGTTTTATGTGATTCCCCATGCCCGTTATGTAAGTGGTGTCCATAAAAATATGTACATACAAACCACACAGCCCTCTTATGTATATCAGGTTATGGCAGGTTCAAATTCATTAGCCACCATGGGTTTTATGTTTATTCCTCCCGCTAATTGCAATTTGCCAAATTTTGTTGATAAAATTCCCGACATACATCTTATAGGCAGTGTTGTTTTTGAAGGCGATGTTTTTGTGGTAACAACAGTTGGCGCAAGTGTTACATTAAATGGTGTACCTCTAGGAGGTGCTCAATCAGTAAGCGGCTTCCCCTGGGTAACCTATAAACTGATGAACCAGACTGGCCATGCCCATGTTGTGTCAACCATGCCGGCAACAATTGGATTCATGGGCGCTAGTGGTGCAGCGGGATATGGTTCTTACTATTCGGGTTTTCATGAGTATTTTGCTACACCACCATCAAATAATATTGAAGTTTGTCAGGGTGACCAATTACAGCTTAGTGTGAGCGGGGGAGTAAGTTACACATGGGCAGGCCCTAATGGATTTAGCAGTACACTACAAAACCCCGTTGTGGCAAATATACCCCTTTCAGGTTCAGGACAGTATTATGTGACTGTAACTTACAACAATGGCTGCGAGGATGTTTTTATATCAAACGTGACTGTAAATCCTTTGCCAATGCCAGTAGCAGTATCCAATGCACCTGTTTGTTTTGGCAATGCTCTTCAGTTAAATGTTGAACCATTTCTCATCTACTCTTGGTCGGGACCTACCGGCTTCTCTTCATCACAACAAAATCCTTTAATAAACAATGTTGGATTCTTACATGCAGGTATTTATTCTGTTTCTGTTACAGATAATAAGGGGTGTATCAATTCATCGCAAATTAATGTTGTTGTAAATCCTTTACCCACAATTTCTTTTTTCTCCACAAGTCCACAGTGTCCAGGAAGTAATATCACTTTTAATGCAACGGGTGGTATCTCCTACCAGTGGTCGGGTCCCTCTGGATTTAGCTCGTCAAATGATGTTAACACCCTAAACAATGTGGGTGCTACTCAAATGGGTTTTTATAGTGTAACAGTAACAGACAATAATACATGTGTCAATAATGACAGCATTTATATAGTTGTGAACAATAATCCCCAACTCACACATTCTTTACAACACAACAGTTGTCATGGCCTTTCTAATGGGGCTATAACAGTTTATCCTTTTGGAGGCACCTTTCCCTATGTTTATAATTGGAGTACAGTCCCTGTCCAGACAAGTCAGACTGCCACAGGCTTATCCCCAAATGTGAGCTACACAGTAGTAGTTTCCGATCAATATGGTTGTATTACCAGTGAGAATTTTATACTGACTCAACCTCCTCCATTACAAATAACCTCCTTGAGTTTGCAAGACGCTTTATGTTTTAATTCAAATGATGGTGTGGCCATAGTAAACGTTGACGGTGGTACGCCTCCTTATTCATATTCATGGCTCCCTGCAGGTACAGGTGGTAATACAGCTTCTATAAGTACATTATGTGCAGGTACCTATCAGGTAAACATTACCGACAGTAATAATTGCCAGGTAGATACAAGTTTTACGATTGGGCACCCTGATATTCTGTCATATACTTATTCAAGTGATGATGTGTTGTGCTATGCAGGTCATGACGGCAACATAACACTGTCTGTAAATGGTGGTACAGAACCTTATACTTACAATTGGTCTCCGGGAGTAAGCAGTGATTCGATAGCATCACAATTGACAGTCGGCACCTATCATATCAGTATTACCGATGCCCATCAATGCGACACATCTTTACAAGTTAATATTAGTCAACCGCCACTATTGGCCTTAAATACTTCAGGTAATGATACGGTTTGTATAGGAGAGATTTACTCAATTTCAGCTTTTGCCACAGGAGGTGTTGCGCCCTATATCTTTACATGGGATAATAATCTGGGAACAGGTCAAAACTTAAGTCTATCGGGAACACTCACTACATCATACCAAGTTTTTGCAACCGACAGCCACAATTGCGTTTCCGACACCCTGTCTTTTGAAGTTTTTGTTTACCCACCTGTGAGTGTTACAGCATATTATAATAGTGATTCAGCCATTTGTCTGAACGACTCAACTCAACTGGGGGCCATAGCCACTGGCGGTAATGGTGGCCCCTATTCCTTTACGTGGAATCAAAATATTGGTAATCAAAATCCCCCTATTAATGTTACCCCCTCGCAAAGCACTTATTTTATAGTTAACGCTCTTGATAATTGTGGGTCTCCTGCTGGTACTGATTCAATTTATGTTATAGTTTTTCCATTGCCCGAGGTGGCATTTATCTCGGATATAACTGAAGGCTGTGAACCTTTAACAGTAAACTTTTCCACCCAAAGTATTTCAGATATTGTTAGCTGGCAATGGTTCTTTGGTGATCCTTTGTCTGGCAACAATAACATAGCAGATATACAAAATCCCACACACACATATCAGGAAGATGGATTATATAGTGTAACATTAGCTGTAATGAGTAGTCATGGTTGTAGTGGTATGCTAAGTAAGCCCTCAATGATACTGGTACATCCACGTCCTACAGCTGCTTTTAATTATACCCCGCAAATAATAAGTTTAGATCAGCCCATTGTATTTTTTACTGATGAGTCGATAGGAGCATCATTCTTGACATGGCATTTTGGTGATTCAGACTCCGGTAATTTAAATATGAGTAATGCACCCAACACTTACCATACTTATACTGAGGAAGGGAACTATATGGTTGAGCTTTATGCAAGCAGCATTAATGGATGCTTGGATACAGCCAGTGCATTAGTGACTTTTCTCCCTGAATATACATTTTATATCCCCAATGCTTTTACTCCTAATAGTGACGGAATCAATGATTCGTTTGGTCCATTGGGTTTGGGAATTGACCTTGATACCTACGCCCTTAGTATTTACGATAGATGGGGAAAATTGACATTTTATACCAATGATGTGAATGAAAAGTGGGATGGTACTTCTGAAGCATCTGCTCATATAGTACCAGCAGACGTATACAGCTGGGTCATTACTTTTGTAAAAACCAATGATGTTGATAAACACATTTACCGTCGTGCAGGACATGTAACGCTTTTAAGATAAATTAAACAGTTTTTTCTGGCAAAATTTCATTTAGACTTTAACTTTTTTGAATACCCAAAAACTTGTTGGGTAGAATAATTTGATTTAAAAGCTTCAATTTTTTTATAAATAGAATTCGCCTTGAGATGATTAAAGACCATTAATTTAAAACCGACATTATTAAGAGAACAGTTGATTTACTCAGGGATATTGGCTTTGATATTATGTAATTAATTAAAAAGTTATGGTTTTGTTTTTATGATTTTTGTTTAATTCTTTTTTTTCTTTTTTATTTTTGCATTAAAAAAAAATATAAATTGCACCTCTTTTTATTAAGATAAACAAAGCAGACTCTAATGACTCGAACAATTAAAAGGCTAAGTGTATTTATCTCTCTTGTTGTGGCTTTTACCCTTGTCTCCCCTAATATTCTATGGGCTGTTGAAGAATCGGGTACTCAGCATGAAGAAGAGTTTAATGCAGGGAAAATGATTATTGATCATATTGTTGATGCTTATGAATGGCATCTGCTGACTATAGGAGAAACTCATGTGTCTGTATATTTGCCGGTTATACTTTTTGATGAAGGGCAGTTTCATGTATTTTCATCTTCAAAATTTCATCATGGACACAGCTCCTATGATGGATACAAAATTGAAACCGAAGGCTTTTTTAAAGGAAGTATTGTTAAGACTAAAGGCGATTCAATGGAAACAGATACTGAGGCATCACTTCCTTTTGACATTTCTATTACCAAACATGTGTTGGCTTTGTTTTTTAGCTTAACCTTGCTTCTCGTGGTATTTATATCTGTTGCCCGAAAGTACAAACGAAATCCGAATAAAGCTCCTAATGGTTTTCAGGGCTTGATAGAACCTCTAATTATTTTCATCAGGGATGATGTTGCTAAAACTTCAATTGGTGAAAAAAAATATGAAAAATATACACCTTATCTTCTCACACTTTTCTTTTTTATTTTTTTAAATAACCTGTTGGGATTAATACCAATTTTTCCAGGTGGGGCCAACCTAACCGGAGATATTTCTGTTACCATGACACTGGCTTTATTCACTTTTTTTATTACCCAGTTTATTGGTACCAAAAACTATTGGGCTCATATTTTTAATACCCCAGATGTTCCCTGGTATCTAAAAGTGCCAATCCCGATTATGCCTATTATTGAAATTGTAGGAGCCGTTATTAAACCTTTCGTTTTGATGATACGTCTTTTTGCCAATATTTCTGCCGGTCATATCATCGTTCTGGGATTTGTCAGCCTTATTTTTATTCTGGGAAATGTAACCGCTCCCTTAGGATTTGGTATTTCTGTAATTTCTGTACCACTATCAATTTTTATGTCTTTTATTGAACTTCTTGTTGCTTTTATTCAGGCTTATGTTTTTACATTACTGACTGCTCTTTATTTTGGTTCGGCAACTCAGGAAGGACATCATTAAATTGGATCTTTTACTCAATATATATATGCATTTATTAACTTAATTTAATTAAAAAAATGACAACACTCACAACAATGCTACTCGAAGTAGTAACAGATTATTCACATCTGGCAACAATGGCTGCTGCAATTGCAGCAAGTATTGCAGTTATCGGTGCCTCTTATGGCATTAGTGTTATCGGAAAATCTGCCGTTGAATCTATTGCCCGTCAACCGGAAGCAACAGCTGATATCCGCTCTAGTATGATTATTACTGCAGCATTTATCGAAGGTCTTTCCTTCTTTGCTATTGTTGTATGTTTATTAATTCTTTTTATTTAAATCATGAGGTTTGTACCGTAACGGTTGGTTACGGTGCAAACTTTTTTAACTTGAATGCATTATATTTAAATTGTTTAATAAATAATTGATAAAATATTATGGAACTTATCAGCCCCGGAATTGGTTTAATGTTTTGGATGGTACTGGCTTTTAGTGCAGTTGTATTCATACTCGGAAAATATGCATGGAAGCCTATTATGGCCTCAATCAAAGAAAGAGAAAAAAGTATTGAAGATGCTCTTTCGGCTGCCGAAAGAGCTAAAGAAGAAATGAAAAGTCTCATTTTTAGTAATGAGAAAATGAAAAAAGAGGCTATTGCCGAAAGAGATGCATTACTCACTGAAGCTCGCAAAATCAGAGACAGCATCATCGAAGAAGCTAGGGTTAAAGCTAAAGAGGAATATGTGAAAATTGTTGAAAATGCCAAGGAAAGCATTAATTATGAAAAATTAGCGGCAATAACAGATCTTAAAAACCAGATAGCTCAATTATCCATTGAAATAGCCGAAAAAATTCTGAAACAGGAACTATCCCCTGAAACCAAACAACAAGAGTACATCAAAAAATTAGTAGAAGAAATTAATATCAACTGACTTTTATGAAGAATTTAAGGATTGGTATAAGATACGCGAAAGCTCTTTTTTCTTTGGCAAAGGAATTCAATAAAGCTGATGCCATTAAGAACGACATGGAGCTTATTCAATTGACTATTAAAGGCTCTGCTGATTTGAAAAGATTTCTTGAATCTCCAATTGTCAGAGAAGATAAGAAATTGGTTGTTGTCAAAGAACTTTTTGAAAGTAAAACAGATCTTGTTACACTGAGATTTGTTTCCCTTATAATCAAAAAAAGAAGATTCCCTTTTATTGATATTATTGCTTCAGAATACCTTAACTTATACAGAGTTGAAAAAGGGATTAAGCCCGCATACTTACAAACAACTGTACCTGTTGATGAATACAATAGAAACGCTATAATTGATGTCCTTAAAGATTATACCAAAACAGAAATTGAATTGATTGAAGATATTCGTAAAGACCTTATTGGAGGTTTTGTTTTGAAGCTAGATGATAAGCTTTATGACACCAGTATAAAAGCCAAAATTCTTAGATTAAATAATGAATTCAGCGTTAATACTTATGAAAAAGGATTATAGTAAACGCTTTATTAAAACAAGTTTATTATAAGGTATTTAGAAACTTTTAAATTAAAATTAATTAATAATAAAATAAATAATATATGTCTCAAATAAAACCGGCAGAAGTATCAGCCATTTTACGTCAGCAATTATCAGGCGTTAATTTAGCTACCGAATTAGAGGAAACCGGCTCTGTATTGCAGGTCGGCGATGGTATAGCACTCATTTACGGGCTAAACAACGTCCAGTCCGGAGAACTTATAGAATTTGAAAAAGACGGCCTGAAAGCTATTGTGCTTAATCTCGAAGAAGATTGTGTAGGAGCCGTTCTTTTAGGCGAATCAAACCACATCAAAGAAGGTGACAAAGTAAAAAGAACAGGAAAGATTGCTTCTATAAATGTGGGCGAAAAAATGTTGGGACGCGTTATCAATACTATTGGAGATCCCATAGATGGCAAAGGACCTATCGGAGGTGAAACTTTTTCAATGCCTATTGAAAGAAAAGCTCCCGGAGTTATTTTCCGACAACCTGTTAACCAACCACTGCAAACAGGGATTAAACCAATTGATGCAATGATTCCTATTGGAAAAGGACAGAGGGAATTAATTATTGGAGACCGTCAAACAGGAAAGACAGCTATTGCCATTGATACTATTATCAATCAAAAAAAGAATTTTGAAAATGGAGACCCTGTATATTGCATTTATGTTGCCATTGGTCAAAAAGGGTCATCTATTGCTCAGACTGTAAAAATTCTGGAAGATAATGGAGCAATGCCTTATACGATTGTTGTTGCTGCTACAAGCTCTGATCCTGCTGCTATTCAATTCTATGCTCCATATACCGGTGCAACTATCGGTGAATATTTCAGAGATACCGGCCGACACGCACTTGTCATTTACGACGACTTGTCGAAACAAGCAGTTTCCTATAGAGAGGTTTCTCTTATTCTGCGTCGTCCGCCTGGTAGGGAAGCATACCCCGGAGATGTGTTCTACTTGCATTCGCGCTTGCTTGAAAGAGCTGCTAAAATTATTAAATCCGATGAGATTGCCAAGCAAATGAACGACCTGCCTCTTTCTATTATAGATAAAGTTAAAGGCGGTGGTTCTCTTACAGCTCTACCAATAATCGAAACACAGGCTGGTGACGTTTCTGCTTATATTCCAACCAATGTTATTTCAATTACCGATGGGCAGATTTTTCTTGAAACAAATTTGTTTAATTCAGGGGTAAGACCGGCTATTAATGTCGGTATTTCTGTATCTCGTGTAGGAGGAAATGCTCAGATTAAATCTATGAAAAAGGTTGCCGGTACATTAAAAATTGACCAAGCCCAATTCCGCGAACTTGAAGCCTTCTCTAAATTCGGCTCTGACCTTGACCCCACAACAAAGGCTACTCTTGATAAGGGTATGCGCAATGTGGAAATCTTAAAACAGGCTCAGTATAGTCCAATGGAAGTTGAAAAACAAATTGCAATTATTTATTGTGGAACTAAAAGCCTCTTAAAAAATATTCCTGTGAATAAAGTAAAACTTTTCGAAGATGAATTTTTAACGGTCATGGAACACAACTACAGAAATGTGTTGGATGTTATTAAAACCGGTGTTATTACAAATGCTGAAACGGACATAATCGAAAAAGTTGCAATAGAAGTTGCTGAAAAATATAAATCTCATTAATATTCTTTATGGCAAGCTTAAAAGAAGTTAGGATTAGAATTAATTCTGTTGAGTCAACCAAGCAGATTACCAATGCTATGAAAATGGTTTCTGCTTCTAAGCTCAGACGAGCACAAAATGCAATTCTTAAGTTGCGTCCCTACGAGAATAAGTTGCAGGAAATAATGAACAATCTTATAAACAAAGTCAAAGAGTTGCCTCAATTAGATTTTGCTTCACAAAGAGAAATTAAAAAAGCATTGGTTGTTGTTTTTACCTCAAACAAAGGATTGTGTGGAAATTACAATTCCCTCGCTATTAAAACAGCAGTTGAGTACATCAATGAAAATTTTAAAGAGCTTTATATTAATAAAAATGTTGATGTAATTACAATCGGGAAAAAAGCTACGGAATATTTTAGAAAAAGGGATTACAATCTTACTGCTTCTTATGATGATATTTATATGAACCTTACCTTTGATAATGTTGAAATCATTGCAGCTTCTTTGATGGAGAAATATCTGAATAAGGAATATGATAACATCATTATTGTGTATAACCGCTTTAAAAATGCTGCTACCCAGATTATTTCCTGTGAGACATTTCTCCCTATATTAATTAAGGACAATCCAAATCAGGGGAAAAAGAAATCAGAAATCGACTACTTGTATGAACCCGGTAAAGAAGAAATTGTCATGGAATTGGTTCCTAAAATTTTAAAACTCCGTTTCTACAGAGCCCTTCTTGATTCTCATGCCTCCGAACACGGTGCACGTATGACTGCCATGCACAAAGCTACTGATAATGCGACAGAATTATTGAAAGATCTAAAACTCTATTATAATAAAGTTCGTCAGGCTTCTATTACTAAAGAAATTCTCGAAATTGTAAGTGGCGCTGAAGCCCTAAAGGGTTAAACTTGGTAAAGTGGCTTCGGTTATTGATTAATTGAATTTACATCAATATAACTTAAGTTACAACTATCGACCGTAAATTAAAATGTTAAAATCCCTTGGATTAATACACATAACAGGGATTTTTGAGGTGTTAAATAATACTTCTTCCTCCCATTTCCCTAAAATAAAACCAGGTAATATTTTATTGGGATTGGTCATAATTGCAATCAATTCAGCATTAACAAATTCTGCATAGGCTACCACTGCTTTACCAAAGTTTCCTCCTTTTTCATCATTAACTTTAACGATATACGAAATGTCATTTTTTTCGAAAAAGCCTTTTATTTGTTGCGTGTTTCTGAAAACCTTTTCCTGAGCCAGTTCATCACTTTCATTCGTAGTAAAAATATGTACTATTGAACCAAATGTCTTGGCAATATAAATGGCCCACTTAACTTTTTGTTTTGATTCAACACTATGATCTATTGGAAGTATGATATTTCTGTAACCATCTTTATACTTCTTTTTCTGAACAACAATAAATGGAACATCCGATGAAATAATAACTTTTAATGCCCAACTACCGGTAACATGTTGAAGTCCTTTCTTCCCATGGGTACCCATAAAAATAAAACGAGCTCCAACCTCTTTTGCTAAGGCAGCAATATCTGTAAAAATGCTTCCTTCTCTTATAATGTATTTTATGTAAACTTTATTAGACTCTGCTATTTTATTTATTACTTCCTGTAGCTTTTTCTCATAAAAATCATCAGGGAGGTTTTCTTTTTTTAGTTTTGCTTTGCTGTCTTTATTCAATACATGAAAAATATATACATCATGATCAATCGTTTTTGCTAAGCCAACTGCATGTTCTAAGGCATAGTCTCCAACTTCAGAGAAATCATAGGGCACTAATAGTATGTCTTTCAGATTTTCCATAAAATGTTATTTATTTACACAAAGTTAAGATAAATTTTTATAAATAATTTAAAAAACATTTTAAAGGTATTATATTTACCATCTTAAATAAATTATTTATTATCTTGCAGTCAAAAAACTATTAATACATTAATTATGGAAAATGAATTAAAAAACGCATCTTTGATAGCTCTTCGTGATTGTATGGGTTTGCAGCTAAATGAAACTTTATTAGTAATAACTGATGAAGTCAAAAGAGAAATTGGTGCCGCTCTGCATGAAGTTGGAAAAGAATTATGCAAGGAATCAATTCTTGTAGAGATAAAATCCAGAGAAATAAACGGGCAGGAACCACCGGCTCAAATTGCTGAATTAATGAAAAAAGTTGATGTGGTTATTTGCCCAACTGCTAAATCTTTAACACATACTGATGCCAAAAGAGAAGCAGTCAAGCTGGGGGTTAGGGTTGGTACAATGCCCGGAATAACAATAGATACTATGGTCAGATGCCTTAATGCTGATATTGATAAAATCGTTAAACTTACAGAGTTTATTGCTGAGAAATTGATCGGAGTAAATAATATCAGGGTTGTTACTGAAAAAGGAACTGATGTAATTATGCCGGTAAAAGACAGATTGATTCTCCCTAGCAAAGGTGTAATGAGAAATAAGGGTGAAAGTGGAAACCTTCCCTCTGGTGAAGTGTTTCTAGCTCCATGGGAAGATAAAACTAACGGTACTCTTGTTATTGATGGTTCTATGGCTGGTATTGGAATGATAAAATCCCCTGTTACAATAGAAATTATAAATGGTTATGCTGAAAAAATTTATGGGGGAGATCAGGCTAAAGCTATTGAAGAAATGCTTGATAAATCCGGAAGAGATGCTAGGGCTGTTGCCGAATTCGGCATAGGCACCAACTATAAGGCACAACTTACTGGAATGATCCTTGAAGATGAGAAAGTATTTGGTACGATTCATATTGCATTTGGTAACAATATTTCAATGGGGGGGCGCATTGCTGTCAGCAGTCATTATGATGGTCTCGTAAAAGAACCAGATGTTTATTTCGACGATGTTCTTATAATGAAAAAAGGTAAATTGATTAATTATAATATGTAATCATAAATAAATTATGAAAATAAAGTCTCTTATCATTGGTATTATTATCGTCTCCTCTGGACTGAATTTACAATCTCAGCCATGGACGCTCAATTTTGAACGAGATGATATTAAAGTTTACACAAGAAGTGTTTCCAATTCAAAGTTTAAAGAGTTTAAGGGTGAGATGACAGTTAACTCATCCCTGAGTGCGTTAATTGGACTTCTTGATGATGTTTCAAATCAACCAAATTGGCTATACAATTGTATCGAGGCTAGAAGGTTAAGAACCATAAGCAGAACAGAGGGTGTAAACTATACTGTGATAACAGCTCCATGGCCGGTTACTAACAGGGATATGGCAATACATTTCAAGGTTACTCAGGATACAAATACTAAAATTGTTAGAATTATATTGACAGGACAAAAGGATTTTTTACCTGAAAAAGAAGGTATTGTACGTGTTCCTTCTATGAAAGGGCAGTGGATATTTGCACCACTTTCAAATGGGAGTATAAGGGTTATCTACCAGGTTCACAGCGAAGCTGGTGGCGCAATCCCTGCATCAATTGCTAACAGTATTGTTGAAAATACTCCTTATAATACGCTCCTAAAAATGAAGCAGGAAATTCTCAAACCCAAGTATAAAAATATGGTAATTGATGAAGTAATTGAACCCTGATAAAGTCAAATTTATCACAATTGTTTTTATTGAAAATGTATCTGATTTTATTTAAATTTTTTATAAAAGCTTTTTAGTATTGGCACAATTTTCGTCTTTTATTGCCCATACTTAAACCATTAATTCTTACCAACATGAAAAAGTTCATTTTATTCTTTACAGCATTCTTGTCCGTTTCTTTTATTACTTGTACATTTCAAGCATGCAAATCACGCTCATTTACTACATCTTTTCTAGTTCCTGCCGACATTAATATTCCTCAACACATTCAAAGAGTAGGCGTTGTAAACAGATCTTTACCAGAAAGGTCAAATATGTTTGTAAATTTTTTGGAGGGTTTTATAAGCGGTGAATCTGTTTTTGCTGATAGAGAAAGCTCTATGAATGCAATTAGAGGAGCTGTTAATACCTTAAATGCAAATCCAAGATTTCAAGCCGTTCTGATGGAAGGTGAAGAATTAAGAGGTACTGGAACAAAACAATTTGCTGCACCTCTTGATTGGGAAACAGTTGATGTCTTATGCAAAAAGTACAGCGTGGATGCCCTAATTTCTCTAGAAACATTTGACAGTGATATTTTTATTCATAGAGATAGCCGCCAAAGAAGTAGGAAAAAAGATGGCAGAACTGAAAATTATACCGAATTCTCAGCACGTCTAAATATTCGCTCTAGTGCTGGATGGAGATTTTATGACAATATTAATAAAAGTATGATTGATGAGCAGGTTTTTGTTGATGAAAAATCTTTTGGAGGTTCAGGACTCACTCCCGAAGAGGCTCTAAGTAAATTGCCCAATAAGAGAAGTGCTTTAAACGAATCAGGTATATTTTCAGGCGAAATGCTGGCTTTCAGAATTTCACCCAAGTGGTTAAATACGACAAGAAATTATTATACAAGAGCAAAAGGAGAAAAGATTTTCAGAGAAACAAGAAGGGTTGCACGAACAAACCAATGGGAAGCTGCCGCTCAGAAATGGCTTCCTCTAACCAATGCATCTGATAATAAAATTGCTGCAAGAGCCTGTTACAATATGGCTGTTGCCGAGGAAATGAATGGTAATCTGGAAGAAGCCCAAAAATGGGCTAATCAGGCATTCTTTAAACAACGAAAGAGCCGACACAGAACATACCTTAATGTAATTAATAAACGCATATCCGAACAACAAAGATTAAGAGAGCAAATGGAAGGTTCTGAAAATTAATTAAATCATGTATTTAATTTTTTAAGGCGGTTTTAACCGCCTTTTTTTATTATATTTGCTGATATCGTATTAATTTGATTTGATAATGGAACTTCCCATCCTAAATGATATTGTAATTTTATTAGCTGTATCCATTTTTATCATTTTAATTTTTCGAAAATTTAAAATTCCAACCATTCTTGGCCTATTAATAACTGGTATTATTGCAGGTCCTCATGGTTTAAAGTTGATAAAGGCCGTTCATGAAGTTGAGCTTTTATCAGAGGTCGGTATTATCTTTTTATTGTTCATTATTGGAATTGAGTTCTCATTGAAAACACTCAGCGCCATCAAAAAAACAGTTTTATGGGGAGGATTGATGCAGGTAGGCTTCACTGTGTTACTCACCGTTGGAATTTCATTTCTTTTTGGCTTATCTGTTTCTGAATCTATTTTTCTTGGATTTCTTTTTTCATTAAGCAGCACTGCTATTGTTCTGAAAATTTTGCAGGAAAACGGTGAAATTAATTCCCCTCATGGCAGGGTTGCGGTTGCTATACTCATTTTTCAGGATATCATTGTGGTCCCTATGATTCTTGTAACTCCCATTATTGCAGGGGTTTTTGATAATATTGGTGAAAGTATCCTTATTCTAAGCTCAAAAGTGGTATTTATTATTGTGACAATGATTTTGTTAGCTAGATATGTTGTTCCCAAACTTCTTGACCTTGTAGTAAAAGCAAAAAGCAGAGAGATATTTATTTTAACCATTGTTTTTCTCTGTTTTGCAATGGCATATCTGACATCTTCTCTGGGTTTGTCATTAGCACTTGGAGCTTTTTTCGCCGGCTTGATCATTTCTGAGTCTGAATACAGCCATCAAGCTACAGCAAACATTTTACCATTTAAGGAGATATTTATAAGCTTTTTCTTCGTTTCTGTTGGAATGTTGCTTAATCTTAATTTTTTTATCAGCCATATTCTGCTTATTCATTTTTTTGCATTTAGTGTTGTTTTTTTTAAAATCCTGATTGTTTTAATTATTGTTCTGATTTTGCAATATCCGGTTAGAACTGCTTTTATGACTGCTTTTGCTATTTTTCAGGTTGGTGAATTTTCTTTTCTTCTCTCGGTAACCGGCATGAAATACCACGTTCTAACACCAGAGGTTTATCAGTATTTTTTAGCTGTTTCCATCCTGTCAATGGGACTTACCCCTTTTTTAATGGACAAATCATCACCAATAACAACATTCATCATCTATTCGCTATTGCCTAAGAAAATCAGGAAAAGGCTTCTGAGCTTAAAACAAAAGAAATCAAAAAAACAATTGGAAGGAGTGCATTTTGAAGACCATCTTGTTATTATTGGGTATGGTATAAATGGAAAAAACCTAACAAAGGCCGCTCTGAGTTCAGATATCTCATTTGTAATTTCAGAACTTGATCCGGGTATAGTTAAGATGTTAAGAGAGCAAAGATATCCTGTTATATTTGGAGATGCTTGTGATGAATTTATTCTGAAAAAATTAAATGTTCATAAAGCTAGAGTGGTTGTTATTGCAATTTCCGACTCTGTTGCTACTAAAAACATTATCAGGAAAATCAGAGAAATTTCTGAAACAGTTTATATTATTGTGCGAAGCAAGGAATTTGAAAATGTAGAAACACTTGTTAATGCAGGTGCTGATGACGTTGTCCCTGCAGAGTTTGAGACTTCTATCATTATTTTTTCAAATGTTTTGAAGAAATACCTTATCCCTAATGATGAAATTCAAAACTTTATCAACGTTATCAGATCAAGAAATTATGAAATGCTGAGGAGTATTTCTAATGATATGGAATTTCAGTTTTCAATACCCGATGTTACCATTACTGCACTTTCAGTTCAGAGTGAGAGTAACAAATTTGTTGGAAAATCTATCGGTGCGTCAAATTTCAGAAATGAATTTGGAGTTAATATATTAGCCATTAAAAGAGATAACAGATATATCACTGAATTGAGCCCAAACACACGTATATTACAGCATGATATTCTTTATATATTTGGAAATGTAAATAAATTGGGAAAATTGAATGAATTTTTTAAAGCATGATTTTAATTATATGCTAAAAACATTTTAAGATTTTTGACGAAAGTATTATAGTCAGTGATTTTATAATACAAATCTGTATTTAATTCAATAACAGGGTAATTTATTGAATACCCTACTGAATGATCTTTAATAGAAAAATAAATTCTGCTATCCATATCGCTAAAAAGCTCAGTATTTTCAGATTTTATTTCAGTATAATTGATATTGTGGATATTTAATGAATCAATTACCTGTTCACATCTGTGACAACCTGCCATTATGTAAACCTTAATACTTCTTATACCACCACTATAATTCAGTGGATTGAATGTAGAATAATCAATTGCATTGTTTGAAGTATTTTGCGAAAAAATAATACTTGAGATTATCATACATATTGTTAACATTCCTATTTTTTTCATAAGATGCAATCCAAATGATTTTTTGAAGTTTTATTACAAATTTACAAATTATTCAATAATTTGTAAAAATCATCTTCACTAATAATTTTAACGTTTAGGTTCTGAGCTTTTAATACCTTACTGGCGCCAGGATTATCTCCTGTTATAAGGTAGTCTGTTTTAGAAGATATAGAGGATACATTTTTACCCCCGTTTTTTTCTATTAATGTCTTCAAATCATCTCGTTCAATAGAAAAAATGCCACTTACAATAAAAGATAGCCCATTGAGTACTTTAGAAGAGTCAGTAGCTTCTGATTTGTCTAATTGAAATTTAACACCTTTTGCTTTTAACTTATTAATAATGTCAACATTATAAGTGTCAGAAAAAAAACTAAGGATACTTTGTGCAATTTTTTCTCCAATTTCTTCCACAGCAATCAACTCTTCGAATGAAGCCTGCATCAGATTTTCAATATTTTCAAAATGGAAGGCTAATTTTTTTGCCACTGTTTCCCCAACATAGCGAATACCCAAAGCGTAAAGTACTCTTTCAAAAGAAGTCTTTTTGGAATTTTCAATGCCCTCAAGAATGTTTTTGACTGTTTTTTCATGAAATTTAATAATTCTGATTTTGCCATTATCTTTATCTGAAATTTCATTTTCAAGACCATATAAATCATGATAGCCTAGATCGTATAGATCTGCGATATTTGAAATGAGTTTTTTATTGTAAAGAAGTTCAGTCTTTCCTTCACCAAGACCGGTTATATCCATGGCTTTTCGGCTTATAAAATGCTCTATTTTGCCTTTAATTTGTGGCGGGCAATGGAATTCGTTAGGGCAATAAAATTGTACTTCTCCTTCTGTCTTAACTAATTTTGTTCCGCATTCGGGGCAATGTTTAATAAAGAATACTTTTGTTTCTGTGCCATTTCTTTTTTCAATATCAACAGAAATTATTTTTGGGATTATTTCCCCTCCCTTTTCAACAAAAACATAGTCCCCATCCCTTAAATCCAAGTTTTCAATAATGTCTGCATTATGCAAACTGGCTCTTTTAACAACACTTCCGGATAATTGTACGGCTTCAAGGTTAGCAACAGGTGTTATGGCACCTGTACGCCCGACCTGATAATCTATTGATAATAACTTTGTTGAAACACGTTCTGCTTTAAATTTGTATGAAATAGCCCAACGAGGAGACTTAGCTGTAAATCCAAGTAGTTCCTGTTGTTTAAAGTCATTTACCTTTATGACAATACCATCAATGTCAAAATCTAAATTGTAGCGCTCTGTATTCCAATAATTTATGTAATCAATTACATCATTCAACGACTCGCACTTAACCATAAAATCAGAAACTTTAAATCCCCAGTCTTTAGCTTTTCTTAAATTATCATAATGATTGTTATAGGGTAGAGAGGGGCATAACAGATAATAAAAGAAGCAATCAAGCTTTCTTTGTGCTACGAGTTTAGAATTCTGAAGTTTCAGGCTCCCTGCTGCTGCATTTCTTGGATTGGCAAAAGGAGCTTCATTTTCTATTAGCTTGAGATGATTTAATTTTTCAAAACTCTTTCGTGGCATTATAATTTCGCCTCTTATTTCCATCTCATCCGGGAAATCATTCCCTTTTAAATTTAATGGGATACTTCGAATGGTTTTAATATTTGTGGTAACATCATCTCCAAAAACACCATCACCGCGGGTAACAGCTTTATCTAATTTACCATTTACATATGTAATGCTAATGGCAACACCGTCAAATTTCAGCTCACAAACATAGGAGAATTGATTTTCCAAAACCTTTCTTGTTCTCTGGTCAAAAGCTGCTAACTCCTCAGTGGAGTAGGTGTTACCCAAAGATAACATGGCAAATTTATGGCGTATGGTTTTAAATTCTTTGGTGACTGCACCACCTACTCTTTGAGAAGGGGAATAGGGGTCGAAATACTCTGGATTTGCATTTTCAAGTGCAATCAGCTCATTCATCAGCACATCAAAGTCATAATCACTGATAACAGGCTGTGCCAGTACATAGTACTTATGATTGTGTTCCTCCAATAATTTTCGTAGGCTTAATATTTTTTTATAAGCAGTATCTTTATCCATTTAAAATGGGAAGCTATACGTTGATAAAGGAAGTTTTAATAAAACTGAAAAATGTAAGACTACAAACCAATAATCATAATGTGTAAATCTCTTGGATTTATGCACATTACAGGAATCTCTGCTGTATTGAAAAGAATTTGTTCATCCCATTTCCCTAATACAAAATTTGGTAAGAGCTGGTCGGGATTTGTCATGATTACAATCAAATTGGCGTTGTTCTTTTCTGAATAAGCAATAACTTGTTTTGCAAAATTTCCACCTTTTTCTGTTGATTGAGCATCTATAAATTTAATACTGTTCTTTTCAAATACAGTTTTAATTTGGGAAACATTGCGTTTTATATGTCCACCTACAAACTCATCACTATCATTGGGATAAAAAATGTGAATTGTGCTGTTGAAAAGTTGTGCAATATTAACAGCCCATTTGATTTTCTGTTTTGATTCAGGGGAATCATCAACAGTAATAACTATATTATTATAACCATCTTTTTTGAAAGGTTTATTTTGCACAACAATAAAAGGCATGTTGGCTTTTGTAATGACCTTCATGGCATAGCTCCCAGTTATATGTTGAAATCCCTTTTTCCCATGAGTACCCATAAGAACAAACTTTGCATTCATAAGTTCAGCAGCATTAGCTATGTCGGAGAAAATACTACCTTCTTTTGTAATATAGTCAACTTGTGCTTGAGTCTGACTTTGAAATTTTGTGCAGATATCACTTAATTTTTTTCGGATATTGTCCTTTTCTGAGTCTTTTGTGTCCTTCCCGATTACATGGAATAATGATACCGGTAAATTCAGTATTTCGGCCATCCCAATTGCATGGTTTACTGCACAATCAGCTACTTCAGTGAAATCATAAGGGACTAACAAGATTTCTTTTTTATTGGTTTCCATTTTTATGAGTTTTATAATAATAATTGATTCATTTATATTACTGTATTTTTTGACAAATATACTAATAGTTTTTTATTAAACACTTTATAAAAAAATTAATTTTCTAAACGTTTTTAATGCATCTGACAGAATACCCATAAGTTTTTACACTGGAAAATCTACCAACATCGCTTCCTGCACTTTCAATAAAACGATACCAAGGGTTTGTGGCATTTAAAGAAGAACTGTAGAAGTAAGCCCCATCGCTTATTTGGTAAGAACCACCATCAGGGTCTCTGCGTCCTCCCATCAGGGCATTAAATCCTGATGACCCACCTTGTTTCAAAGCTGTTCCTGCCGCAGAAGAATAATTATTAGTGAGTATTGTCCATTCTGCATCACTTGGAATATGCCAACCTGCCGGACAAATACCAACAGTACCTTCAGTTGAAACATATTGCATCATTTCATCCCATTGGTAAATACCTCCATAAGTAGTACAGTTAGATTCCTGATTATCATAGCAATACTTCTCAATTGTACTGTTATTTGCCTGATTCGTTGATAAATTAATTCTTGTTCCGATGTTGATGTTTTGTTTAAACCAGCACTGGGTTCCAATTTGTACTGTATTGTATTGTTTGTTGTCGCGGGTGTCTGTAAAAACAGAGCCGCAAGTAAAATTATTATTGTTATTGTTGTTATTATTATTGTTGTTGTTATCATTATTGTCGTCGTCTGTTTTTTCACAGGCAGATACACTTAACAACACAACAAATGACAGAAGTAAAAATCGATTTATTTTCATAATTATTAGTATTTAATTTGATTTTTCAAAAATAATTTTTTTTTTAATAAAAAATAAAAAAAATGATTAATTTTACAATAGCAACTATCTTTTAAAAGAACGTCAATACAGACAAGCTTTTTAAACATATGGAAATGATAAAAAAAATCCAACTTCCTATATATTTATTAATATTTATTTCTTACCTGCTAATATTTACTTACACACATGTTAATGCACAATCCGGTTGCCCCAATGCCGATTTTTCCATGGGAGATTTTACCGGTTGGACCGGTTATACTGGAACTTATGGTTCGTGCTGCCCAACTGCCGGTATTGTAAATGGCCGACATACAATTATCAGTACACCCGGAACAGATCCCAGAACTGGAAGTATGTTGCAAATGATACCTCCCGGTGCTGCTTTTTCAGCAAAATTAGGAAATGAACAAGTAGGCGCACAAGCAGAAAGGCTGAGATATACAATTAATGTAAGTCCTCAGAATAACTTGTTTATTTATAAATATGCTGTTGTGATGGAGGACCCCGGTCACTCTTCTTCTGAGCAACCCAAATTTACTATTCGTGTTTTAAATGCAGCTGGAAGTTTGGTGGACCCAACTTGCGGATTTTATTCTGTCGTGTCCTCAGGAAGCATACCCGGTTTTCAAAATGCACCCGGCTCTATTCGTTGGAAAAACTGGACAACTGTTGGAATCGATTTAACTGCTTATATGGGGCAGAATATCACCATTGAATACACAACATATGACTGTGATCAGGGAGGTCATTATGGATATGCATATATTGCCTGTTCATGTGCTCCTATGCAGATTAGTGTGGGCTATTGTCAGGGATCAAACAATGTGGTTATGCAGGCTCCTGCTGGTTTTGCTACATATGCTTGGTCTCCCGGAGGTTATACCACCCAAACGGTTACGCTTAACAACCCCACCATAGGACAGACTTATTCTTGTGTTATGACAGCACCCAATGGCTGTCAAGCTGTATTGAATGCCGTTATTCAGCCTACAGTAATAACGCCGGACTTTACTATTACTTCTCCCTTATGTTCATTCAATGCTTCTTTTCAGGATAATTCAACTGTAAATCAGGGAAGTGTTGATACATGGTTGTGGAATTTTGGAGATGGTACGACATCAACATTACAGAATCCTTCTCATACTTATACTTCTCCTGGTACATATACCGTAACTCTTACTGCCGGAAGTGTAGGCTGTACAACATCTACTACACAAACACTTAATGTTTTTCCATCTCCTGTTGCAAATGCAGGGACTAATCAAACCATTTGTATAGGGCAATCTGCCAACTTAACTGCAAGTGGTGGTGTGACGTTTCAATGGAGTAATAATGTGAACACCCCCAATAACAACGTAACTCCCAATGTTACTTCAACTTATACTGTTACTGTTTCTGATGCAAATGGCTGTTCTGATACCGATGATGTTGTTGTTACTGTTAATTCCCTTCCTGTTGCAAATGCAGGAACTGACACTTCTATTTGTTATGGTACAAGCGCCAATATTCAGGCAAGTGGAGGTACCTCCTACTTTTGGTCTCCTTCTACAGGTTTGAGTGCTTCCAACGTTTCAAACCCAATTGCCACGCCTCTTGCCACAACAAATTATATGCTTAGTGTTACAGATGTAAATGGGTGTATGAATACTGATAATGTAATCATTACTGTCATGAATTTACCTCCTGCCAATGCTGGGGCTAATCAGAGCATTTGTGAAGGGCAATCAGCAACTCTCACAGCAAGCGGGGGTACTGATTATTCATGGAATACCGGTGATATTACTTCGACCATTGTGGTAAGTCCAATTGTTTCAACAACTTACACTCTAACAGTTACAGATGTAAATGGTTGTTCTGCGACAGACGATGTTGTAGTAAATATGAATCCACCACCACCTGCTTATGCCGGTGATGATGTGTTTATTTGCAGTGGATTAAGTACTAATTTAAATGCTACAGGTGGTCTTACCTATCAGTGGAGTCCTGCAACAGGACTTAATGCTACAAATGTGCATAATCCCATAGCAAATCCAACTACTCCTATTACATATACAGTAACTGTTACAGATGGTGCGGGCTGCTCGGCTACAGATCAGGTTATTGTTGGTGTTTATCCTTCTCCGGTAGTAAATTTTTCAGCTCTTCCACTTAACGGATGTGAACCCCTTTCAGTTCAGTTTGTTGACAATTCAGCACCCTCAATTCATTTCTGGAGCTGGGAATTTGGGGATCCAACATCAACTGATAATATTTCTACACAACAAAATCCAATTCATGTCTATCAAACGCCGGGAGTATATACTGTTTCTCTTTTTGTTGCAACAACAGATAACTGCGAAGGAGTTCTGACAGTGCCTCAGATGATTGAAGTTTATCCTAATCCCGTTGCAGAATTTTCTTTAAGTCCATCTGTTACGGATGAAGAAAATGCTTTAATTTTCTTCTATGATGAATCAGTTTTAGCGTCAGTTTGGCATTGGGATTTTGGCAATTCTTCATCAGGAACTCAAAACACTTCCAATTCGCAATCAACGTCTCATTATTATACATCTGAAGGTACATACACAATTTCATTAATGGTTGAAAGTGTTCATGGTTGTGTTGACTCAACATCAAAAGAAGTTATTATCAAACCAAGTTTTACTTTCTATATTCCAAATGTATTTACACCTGATGGGGATAATATTAATGATTATTTTCAGGGTTTTGGGACCAATATAGTTGAATACAGTATGATGATTTTTAACCGCTGGGGTGAGATGCTCTACGAAACAGATGATTATAACATACCTTGGGATGGGAAAAGCTTGAATGCTAGTGAAGTATGTATGCAGGATGTGTATGTTTATAGAATTGTAATTTTGGATATTAATGGAAAAGTTCATAAGTATTATGGACACGTCACGCTGTTGAAGTAAGACAAATTCAAAATCAGGCAAGAACGAAAGTTTTTATATCATTTTTATTTATGACAATTATTTTATCAGACAAAAATGATTTCTAATTTGTAAAGACGTATCTTTACATAACAAACCAAGAATATTCTTTAAATGAAAATAGGCAGAAGTTTGCTGTTCTTTTTTGCGGCTATTTATTTGAGTTTTTTTTTCTTGTTATTTAAAGCTAAAGCTCAATACAGCAGTTGTTATATAAATCCAAATCAACCTAATGCTTGTTTTTCTGCACAACCTTTTCCGGCCTTTAATTTTTCAATAGAAAAGAATTTTGAAACTACAGATTTGACAGCTGTTTATCAGTCTCAACTTCTTATGGATGTTGACGGTGATTGCATCCCTGAAATAATTATGGCTGGTACTGCAAATGCCACAACTTCACCACGTCTAACAAGCAGCCTGAAAATCATTAATTCAATAACAGGTGCTACTATTTATAGTATTCCAACTGCTCATTTTTCGTGGAGTGCTGGTAACAGTTTTGCCATTGCTGACCTTGACAGTGACGGAATTCCTGAAATAGTGGTTGCTGCTGCCGACCATGCATTAAATCCGTCAAATTTGACTGGACGATTGATCTGTTATAATATTGACGGCAGTATTAAATGGATTTCCGACCAACAGTTTGGTAATAATTCAAGTTTTAGATATGGTGGTACTGTTGGTTTTGCTGATTTTAACAAGGACGGCATCCCTGAAGTTTATATTTATAATGAGATATTTAATGCTCAAACCGGTGTCAAACTTATTGATGGTGGAGCTAATGGTTTAGGGCTTGGAAGACAGTCAAGTAATAATGAGGGATCTTTATCATTAACTATTGCAGGGCATTTAGATGCTGACACAACCGATCTGGAACTTGCTGCCGGTTATACCATATATAAAATCAACATCACAAATCTAAATGGAACAACGTCAAACAGCATGACTCCCTACAATTTAACTGTAGATGGTTTATTCAGAGATGGACTTACAACAATTTCTGACATAAATCAAGACGGGCAATTGGATGTTATTGTTGCTTCACGAGGTAACGATCTTGACGCCAGACTTTATTGCTATTACCTTAACGGTACAACACCTGTATTACTTGCTAGTACAACTTTACCAAATGGAGGCGGACCTCAGGAAGGTCATGTCGGGACACCGTTTATTGGGGATATAGATGGTTCAGGGACACCATCTATCGGTCTTACAAGATCATATCGCTTAATGACATATAAATATAATGGTTCAAACACTTTACAACTAAATTGGATTGTCAATACTAATGACCAGTCAGGGGAGACAGGCCTGACTATGTTTGACTTTAATCAGGATGGTACTCAGGAAATTGTTTACAGGGATGAAACTGATCTAAAAATAATTAACGGAAGTGGTTTGGCCCCGGTAACACTGGCTTCATTTACATGTGTGTCAGGAACAGGGTTAGAAAGACCTATTGTTGGTGATATTGACAATTCCGGGACATCAAAAATATGTGTGTCGTGTGGGCCACAAATAACGGGAAAAGTTGAAGTTTTTAGTGCACCAACAGGACAACAATCATGGGCTCCCTCGCGCAGTATTTGGAATCAGTACGGCTACCATATCTTTAATATTAACGATGATTTGACTGTTCCTCAATTCCCATTTAATAATGCTTCTTTTGCAAATGCTATGTATAATAATTTTTTTGTACAGGCTTCTTTTATTGATTCTACAGGCAACTTTTATCAGTGGGCAGCCAATTTAAATGCAATAATTCATTGTTTGAATTATAACCCCCAAACCAATCAATATACCGTTACTTTCGATTTGTATAATGATAGCAGCGCCACTATGGATGCTCCTGCAGGAGTGCCTGTTGCTTTTTTTAATGGGAATCCTGAAACCACAGGTACATTGATTGGCCTTTATTATACTAATGCTCCGATTAATATTGGACAGCTCGTTACCAATCTTACTTATAGTTTTTCCGGAAATGGTTTAACAAATTTTTCACAACTGTATATTGTTGTAAATACTGATGGCAGTCAGACAGGGACTACTTTCTTGCCCCAATTCTTTGACTTGTCTGAATGTAATTATATAAATAATATTGTATTTAAAAATGTTTTAGCACCAACGCTAATAAATGACAGTATCTGTCAGGGGCTTGTATATTCCTTCGGAAATCAGAATCTTTCCAACTCCGGTGTTTATTATCACTATTTAAATGATATATCGGGTTGCGACTCTGTTGTTATTTTAAACTTAGATGTTATGACAAACCCCATTGCTGATGCAGGCAACAATCAGGTTATATGTTCAGGACAATTTGTAGATTTGACTGCTTATGGGGGTTCTTATTATAACTGGAGTACGGGATCCAGCTCTCAAAGTATAAACGTGAATCCTACAAGTACTGCTACTTATACAGTTACTGTAACTGAAATCAATGGTTGCTCTGCAAGTGATGAAGTTCAGGTATTGGTGAATTTACTGCCCAATGTAAATGCAGGTATTAATCAGGAAATTTGTTATGGTGATTCGGCTTCCTTCACTGCTTCCGGAGGTGTAAATTTTTTATGGAGCAATGGTGTTCAAGATGCTACTATTATAGTGTCGCCAATAAATACAACAACTTACTCAGTAACTGTAAGTGATATGAATGGCTGTTCCAATACTGATGAAGCTGTTCTTACCGTAAATGCTCTGCCTGTTGTTTCTGTAATTCATGACACAAGTATTTGCCCCGGTGCTCAGGTCCAGCTATCTGCTTCTGGAGGTGTAACATACAATTGGTCTCCGACTGTAAGTTTAAATGCTGATAATATTTCAAATCCCATTGCATCACCCCAAATACCCACAACGTATTTTGTAACTGTTACCGATGCACATGGGTGTATAGGAACTGAAGATATTTTTGTTGATCTTTTTATATTGCCAGAGATACACTTTTATCCACAGTTATATAATGGTTGTGTACCATTGGAAGTTCATTTTAATGACAGCTCATCAGGAAATATTTCTAACTGGTTATGGAACTTTGGTGATCCCAGCTCTTCAAATAATACTTCTATACTTCAAAATCCTGTTTTTATTTATAATCAATCAGGTTCTTTTTCTGTTTCACTGGCAGTTACAACAACAGACGGTTGCCAAAATGCTGCTATCTTCAATAATGCCATAACTGTTTATCCCAATCCAGTTGCTGAATTCTCCCTTTCACCAAGTATTACGGACATATTTTCACCCCTAATATCCTTTTTTGATAACTCTATAGATGCGGTTTCATGGTACTGGAACTTTGGAGACTATTCTTCAAACAATAACTATTCAAGCCTTCAGAACCCCGACCATGCCTATAACAATGAGGGAACATATGAAATTAAACTAGTCGTTGTAAGCCCCATGGGCTGTCTCGATTCTACAACAAATCTTGTTACAATTGAACCAAGGTTTTCATTTTTCATACCCAATGCATTTACTCCCAATAGCAATGGCTTTAATGATTTATTTAGCGGTTTTGGGGCGAATTTCACAGATTATCAATTATACGTCTTTAACCGATGGGGAGAACTTATTTACGAAACACATGATTTTAATAAACCTTGGAATGGCAGATATTGGAATGTTGAAGAGATTGATAATCAAGATGTGTATGTGTACAGAATTGTTGTCAATGATTTTTCAGGAAAACAACATGAGTTTATTGGACATGTCACTCTGTTGAAGTAACTTCCTGAGAATTAAAACAGGGGTTAATCATTAAATTTTAAAACGCAAATTCCTTAAAGAGAATAGTATCTGTAAGATACCTTAAAATTGAACTATAAAGTTAAATACCTAAAATTTATTCCTTTATCAATTTCCCTGATATAATATTTTCATCTACCAATATGGTATAAAAGTCTCTTTTACTTAAAGGGATTTTTTTGTGGTTTCAAATAATTCAAATATTAATTTAAAAAATAACCATTGGAAAAATATAAAATAAAATTAAAATAACATTGGGAAAATATATTTAAAATAAAAATAATCATTGTAAAATTTAAATTTTATATTTTTGTAAAAAAATCGCAATGGAAAGAATCATAACAAAGAGGCTGCTGGAGTGGAAAAACAGCACAAACAGAAAACCATTAATTATTCGCGGAGCACGACAGGTCGGTAAAACATATACCATAACTGATTTTGGGGCAAAATATTTTGATGGTGTTATCCATACAGTAAATTTTGAAATGCAAAGTGACTGGCAAAAATTATTTTTATTAAACTTAAATGCGGAACGAATTCTTGCAGAGCTTGAAATTTTACTTAACAAACCAATAGTAATTGGAAAGGATTTGCTTTTTTTTGATGAAATTCAGGAATGCCCCAAGGCTATTCTTTCATTAAGATATTTTTTTGAACAGATACCTGATTTGCATGTTATTGCAGCAGGGTCTTTACTCGATTTTGCTTTGCAGGACATATCCTTTCCTGTAGGCAAAGTACAATTGTTGAATATGTATCCAATGAATTTTTTTGAATTTCTTTTAGCAAATGAAAAAAAAATGCTGGCAGATATCCTAAATAAAAATTCTCATCTTGTTTCTGAGACTGCAGACAATTTAGTTAAACTGGAATTGAGAAAGTATTTTTATGTTGGTGGCATGCCCGAATGTGTAAAAGTGTATAAAGAAACACAGAGTTTATTGCAAGTATCTCATATTCAGGCAAATATTATTGATACATTTAAACTTGATTTTTCAAAATATGCTGCAAAAATGGATAAAAATTGTTTACTATCTGTACTTTATGCTGTTTCACAAAAAGTTGGTCAGCAGATAAAATACACTGAGTTAGCAAAAGATTTTTCTCATAACGTTATTAAAAAATCTTTAGGGTTATTGGAAGCATCAAAACTTTTCAAAAAAATAAAAGCTACCTCAACGTTGGAATTTCCAATAGGAGTAAATGTATCGGAAAAAAAGTTTAAGTGCCTCATGTTGGATATTGGTTTAATGGGAAAAATGAGGGGAGGGGTTTTCACTGATGAATATTTGAAAAATGACACCTCATCTTTGTTCAGAGGTATAATGGCTGAACAATTTGTTGGACAAGAGCTCCTATCGGCGGGATTCGATGATTTGTATTATTGGGCAAGGGATGCCAAAAACAGTGCAGCGGAAGTTGACTTTGTGATTCAAAAAAATCAGGAAATAATACCGATAGAAGTAAAAAACGGTCCTTCAGGCAAGTTAAAAAGCTTGCATTTATTATTAGAAAATTTCAATGAAATTAAGCATGCTTTTGTATTTTCCGAAGCCGTTGTGGGTAGGGTTAATGAGCAAAAAATTTCATTTATTCCATTATATTTTCTGAGTTGTGATAATTAGAGTGAAATGAATAATAATATTAAAATCCTCTTAAATATTTACACACAATAAAGATATTTTGCCTATACGGGCATAAATTTCAATAAAAATTACTACATAAGGCAGATGATTTTCCCGTCAGAAGAATTAATACAGGGAACCCTTTTGTTAATGTCCATATGGACAACAAATTTTTTGCTTAATTTTTTTATTGATATTAAAGTCCTACGGACTATTTATAAATTTGAGATTTGTGTAAATAATTTATGTGCTCAATAAATTAAAAAAAAATGAATAAAAAGCGTATAATAAATACAATCTTATAAAATATAATTTACCACAGACTCAAAAGCAATACCTAACATTTTATCCTCTTGTTCAAAAACATTTAAGCCTTTTTCCGCAGCTTCTCCAACTTCAGCAACTAAAGGAATGGTAGCCAACAATTTGGTTTTAAGTTCATGAGCCAGCATACTGCCACCACCCTTGCCAAAAATATGGTACTTTTCATCGGGATGGGCTTTGGGTGTGAACCACGACATGTTTTCTACCACACCTAAGATAGGCACATTAATCCCTTTATTCGAGAACATATTGGCTGCTTTGCGGGCATCATTTAAGGCTATTTCCTGAGGTGTGGTAACGATAATTGCTCCGGTAATTGATAATTTCTGAACGGTAGTCAGTTGTATGTCGCCGGTACCAGGAGGGAAATCTATAACCATATAATCGATTTCGCCCCAGACAGTATTTTCAAAAAGTTGTTGTATGGCTCCGGACGCCATAGGACCACGCCAGATTAAGCCTTGTGATTGCGCTATAAAGAATCCTATCGACATGATTTTAACTCCATATTTTTCAATAGGGAACATCACATCTTTATCATCAATTTTTTCAACAGTAGGGGCCGCATTTTCAACACCAAACATTCTGGGAATAGAAGGACCATAAATATCTGCATCAACAAGGGCTGTCTTTAATCCTTTGCGGGCTAAAGCCACTGCAAGATTTGAAGAAACAGTTGATTTGCCTACGCCTCCTTTACCAGAAGCTACTACAATAATATTCTTTACTGTGGGTAAATTTATTTTTTCGAAGAGGGCCATGAATTATTATTTTTAAATTTCTAATAAAGGATAGTATTAATGCAAAAATCCTTAAATGTTTTTATTTTCCAGCTTTAGGTGATAAGTTGTATATGCCAACCAACGGTTTAAACCGTTGGTTGGCTATTTGTTTTTGTATTTCAAATCAGTGGTTTAAATTTTATCAAGTGCTTGTCTCAAATCCTCAATAATATCCTCAACATCTTCTATCCCAACAGAATATCTCACAAGGTCATCAGTAATTCCTGCTTTAAGTTTATTCTCTTTGCTTACTGCTGCATGGGTCATTGATGCGGGGTGTTGAATAAGTGTTTCAACACCACCTAATGAAACAGCCAATAATGCCAAATGTACATTATCCATAAGCTTTCTCCCCGCTTCAAATCCGCCTTTTAAACCAAAACTCATCATAGAACCAGGTCCATTCATTTGTTTTTTAGCTAAAGCATACTGTGGGTGTGTTTCAAGTCCGGGGTATCTGAGCCATTCAATTTTTGGATGATTTTGTAAAAATTGAGCCACTTTCATGGCATTTTCCTGAGCACGTTCAATACGTATGCCCAAGGTTTTCACACCACGAATAACCATAAATGCTTGTGTAGGATCCATATTGCAGCCCATATAAACCATACAATGGCGAATTTTTTTGTACAATTCCATTGTTTTTGTAACAATAACACCACCAACAATATCTGCATGACCATTGATAAATTTTGTAATGGAATGCAACACCACATCGGCTCCTAAATTGAGGGGTTTTTGTAAATATGGAGAAGAGAAAGTATTGTCAACAACCAAAACTAGATTGTATTTTTTTGCAATTTCAGAACAAGCAGCAATATCTGTAATATCCATGGTGGGATTTGCAGGTGTTTCAATGTATAGAACTTTAGTATTTGGCTTAATAGCTTTAATAATGTTTTCGATATGTGAGGTATTCACAAAACTGGCTTCTACATTAAATCGTGAGAAGTCTTGTTCAAGAATGCCTCTGGCAGGGCCATATACTGCATCAGAACTTACAATATGACTACCTGCATCAAGCAATGCAAAAAATACACTGCTTATAGCACCCATACCAGAACTTGTAGCTATGCCATCATAACCGTTTTCAAGCTCTGCTATATTTTGCTCAAATGCTCTGATTGTTGGGTTGCCAATACGGGTATAAATATAGCCATCGCTTTTACCCGAAAAGCAATCAGCTCCATGCTGTGCATTTTTAAATTTGAATGTTGATGTTTGATAAATTGGTACTGTGGCACTTCCGAATTCATCTTCAAACGCTCCTGCGTGAATGAGCTTGGTGTTAAAACCTTTGTCTTTTGTTTTCATGTTTTGTTTTTAAAATTTTTAATAGAGTTTACAAATATAAATTAATTTATATAATTTCATTTATTTCAAATTTCTTTTGATAATATTTTGAATAAAGGGTTATTGCCGGATTATGCCCAGTAATCCTATCTTTAACAATAAATGTTGTTACATGTGCATCGGAGAATTTTGTAAACAGCATATCATGACCGATACATAACCCAACAATAATATTCATGTCAGTCTTTAAATCATTTAGTACCATAGCTTGTCCAATAGGATTACAAATGGCTTCAAATCTATCTTTTTTTATCTGAGGTAAATTAAAATCTTTCTTGTCAATACCTGAAAACTTGCAACAGACAGCATAAACTGTAAATTTTTTATCAAGCACAGTTTTAAGAGATTTGGCTTCATTTGTTAATCCAACACAATGGGCAATGCCTATAGTTTTAAATCCCATACCTTCTGCAAAACCAATAATTTCTTCCAGTCTGGTCCATTCCATATAATGTTCACCCTCTATGTTACTTGATACTTCTAATACTTTGAGATTTTCAGCCTGACAGTATTCATCTTTTGAAGAATTTATAATCTTTCCAAAATCGTGTCCTTGCACACAATCTTCTCCACTGTAGCATTTATTTGTTTTACACCCTGAGCAATTTATCATTTTTTTTAAATTATTATTAATATTCAATTCCTTCCCTTGCTTGAATTCCTTTATTATAATAGTGTTTTATTTCATTCATCTCCGTAATAAGATCTGCTATTTCATATAATTCGACAGGAGCCTTACGACCTGTTAGAATTATTTCAATATTTTTTGGTTTAGACTTAAGAAGTATAAGAAAAGCATCAATACTTATAAGATTATAAAACAAAGCAATGGTAATTTCATCGAGAATAAGTACATCGTATTCAGCTTTTGCTAATATTTCAACAATTTTTATAATGCCACTTTGTGCTGCTTTTTTATCCTCTTCTGTTGGAGCTCCTTCTATAAAACAAGTCCTGCCATATTGCTGAATGCTTATTTTTTCAAGTTGTTTTAGAACATTAAACTCTGAATAGTGCATACCTTTGACAAACTGTCCGATAAATACTTTTTTTCCTGCACCGGAAGCTCTTATTGCCAGTCCCAATGCAGCTGTTGTTTTACCCTTCCCGCTGCCTGTATAGAGATGTATGTAACCTTTATTGTTCATCTATTATCATATTATAAATCCGTTCAATTTCAAGGGCAATATTCGAATATGGTGCATATTCTATTATACTTTGACAATGAACCATTGCCGTAACAATATCTGAGCTGAAAGGAATTTTTCCGACCAATATTATATTATTGTCATGACAATAATTAAAAATGTCATTTGCAACATCTTTGTTAAGGTCGTATTTGTTAATAATAACCCATGTTTTAATGTTAAATTTTGAAACAATTTCAAGTGTGCGTTTCAAGTCACTTAAGCCCGACAAACTAGGTTCTGAAATAATAACAGCATGATTAACCCCAGTTAAGGATGAAATTACGCTGCAACCAATACCAGGAGGGCCATCAATGATGATAGTATCCAAATGATTTGCTTTGGCAATTTCTCTGGCTTTTTCTCTTACCAAGCTTACCAATTTCCCTGAATTTTCTTCACCTGGAGCCAGCCTCCCATAAACCATTTTCCCATTGCGAAAATTTCCACTAAACATTTTGCTTTTATCACTGTTTATTAGATCAATAGCCATTGATGGACAGATTCGTGTACATAGTTTACACCCATCACATGAAGTTTCATTTATAACAACTTGATACTCTTTATAGGAAATAGCATCAAAGCGGCAATAATCAATGCAGATCCCACAACGGGTACATTTTGATTGATTAATAATTGCTTTTTGACCGGATATGTATATTTTTTCTTCAATTATTTCGGGATTGAACAAAATAAACAAATTTGCAGCATCTACATCACAATCAGCTAATACAACTTTGTGCTTGAGCGTAGCAAATGCAGCACTAAAGCAACTTTTCCCTGTTCCCCCCTTACCGCTAATTACCGCTATTTCCATAATTCTTTTTTATTAAATCGTAAAGGATCAAAAACTTATTTTTCCACTCATTATTATTGATTGATAATAATTCACCTTTTGAATAAGAGCTAGCTATGGCTCTTGTAAAAGGGATTTCCATCAGCAGAGGAATTTTTTCTGTTAATAAGTAATTATATACATCATCATTACCCAATCCGGAACGATTAATAATTACTCCATAAGGTTTATGCATTGTCTTAAGTGTTTCTACAGATTGTTTTAAATCACTCAATCCAAAAGGTGTAGGCTCGGTTACCAATACCACGTAGTCGCTTGGAGCAACTGTTTGAATAAAGGGACAAGAAGTACCAGGTGGTGCATCCAAAATTATTATACCTTCATGACCTGCCTTTTTTATTGCGGCTTTAATTACAGAAACAGGTGAATATACCCCCACTCTTGTGCGGGCTTCAATAATTCTTGATTTTTTAGTGCGTTCAAAACTGGTTACAGTTCCAAGCACTATGTCTTTTTCTGTAATGGCATCGAACCTACAAGCTACTGAACATGCACCGCAG
>JAQVVM010000050.1 GCA_028698995.1 Bacteroidales bacterium | reverse complement strand
GGGTTATACAAAACAAAGACCACCTGGTCCTATAACAATGAAAAGGGGATTGGACAAGTTTGATTTGATTTATCAGGGGTGGATACTCGCCAAACAAATTGAAAAAGATGTGTCCACACGGTAGCTAAAGGCCGGCAGGCAGGAAATCAAGGCTGCTTAAAAATTTGCTAAAACCATCGGATTTCTTTACTGGCGTAACCAAAGCCGTTCGGAATGAATTATGAGTTAAAATATATTTCAACATCCTCACTCGTTGGTTACTTTAATTACCTTGAAATGTATTTATATGTTGTGTAAAGAAATCCTCGATTTTCAACGCAAATTTTTAAAATGCCGTTCCGGCACTTCGTATTCATTTGTGAATAAAGCATATTTTATTTTTCAAAAAATCGTTTTTTGCAAAAATGATAAATCGGATGTTTATATGCTGCGATAAATTTGTGGTGACGCATTGTCGAAGTCAGGAATTTTTAAATCATAGTCCTCATTATAAAAATTATCTCATTGCTATAACATTGAATCAATGAGCCTTTTTTTTAAATTTATTTATTCCGGATTTTCGGGGATAGTATCTTTTAATTCGGGAAATGGCTTGTTTTTTAAAAGGATGTTAACAATACTCACATCAACCATTTCCTGAATTACCATATCGGGCTTTTCTATTTCAATAATATCAGGGTGAAAAAGAGGAGTCCAGACAAATGTACTTTTGCTGAAATTGCAAAACAGAAATTTTAAAAGACCTGCAGCATAAGAGTCACCGTATATCAACATGGTCGGAGCACTCGTTCTTTTGGTTAAAATACTTGCCGGAGGGGCCGGTGTCCACAAATCAAGATAAAAGGGATAAATAGTGTCTGTAATAATATTTTCATAAAAAGAAGGGACATATTCTTGAAATGAATAAAACTTATCAATATCCAAAAGCCTTAATAAATCTGGTTTGAAATCGTCTTTTATAACCCATTTATAATCTTTAGTCGTTAAAGGTTCGCCTACATCCGGAAATTTCTTTTTAATATAATTAATCATGGCACAATATGCAACATAACCACCTTTGAAATTCCAATGACAATTGTTTTTATAATACGGTTTTATTGTACCTGAATTTTTTACTTTTATTAAAGGTGTGTAAACGTCTATAACGTTAAGGTCGGTGTTTAACTTTAAATATTCAAATAGTTGTTCTGATTTTGTTTGTTTATCATAATGCCTCAATCGGGGACCCACAAATTCTTCATAGATTGACTGAGGCATTGGGGGGAAAATCATATAAAATTCTATGTTTCTTTCTTTAAGCCAATTTCTACGTTCCAAAAGCACATTTGTAATCTTTAATAATTCATCTGGCTTAAGAGGGTGGCGATTTTCGAAGTTCTCTCTTGCCGGTCCACCAATATAAAACAGCCACCCATCTTTACCAAAATGGATAGATTGATTATTAAGCAATTGTTTGAAAACAGCATATTGAATCAGGTTATTTATGCTGATAATATATTTTCTTCCGGGCAATTGATCTAATATATAATCATCTAAGCCTTTAGTATAAACAGTTGATGAATCAATCTGAAATGCCGGTAATTTGCTTGTACTACGGTTCTCTGCTAACAACACAAGGTTTTCAGAGTTAAAAAGGTGAATTATTAAACCTGTAAAAATATAAACAAGAAAAAATACAAGCAGAAAGAAATTGGAAAATTTGTCTTTTTTGTAATGTTTGCCCAAAATAATCAAAATTAAAATCAGCAAAATAGAAAGAAAGAAAAACAAATTCTGACGAATTGAAAAATTCCTTTGCATTTTATTCACCTGAACTGCTGATGACAAAGCTATAAAGGGATCGTTACCGCAGACCTGATAATCTTTACCACATCTTATCAAATCGTTTAACAAAATTTCATTGGACGAAATCGTAGTATAATCCCAACTGTTACTTAAAATCCCTGTTTTTGAAGTAATAGACAGGTCTTTAATTTTTTCATTATTTTCGCCAAGATCACATCTGTAGAATTTAAAATCATTGAGTTCTGTTTGAAATTTAAAAATATGCCTATTGATAAGATTCAGATAGGTCCTTCTGGGTATAAAACCAGGATTATCATTATAGAAAAAATCTACCCTCTTAACAGGGGAACTGGTAAACAATCTTAGTTGACTTTGAGAATCATGGCCTATCCAAAAGAACAAAAACATCATTATTGAAGCGACTAAACTTGAAATAATAAAAAACCGCTGATTGGGAGAAAAGATAAGAATAAATATAAATGTAAAAAATACGATTAATATGACAAGTGCATGGCTATTATTTTCCAGATTGTTTTTCTTTAATAAGTTGGTCGGCAATAAATTGATAATAACTGGAGCGCCTTGTTTTTCCACAATTGCATTAAAATCGTTTGTTTTATCAATAAAATCGGCATTATTAATTTTACAAACAGTTTTATTTTTTTCAAACAGAGAATATGTTTCGTTGTCGTGAAAAAGATTAATTGAAAGAATAGAAACGGTATCGTTAATTGAAAGGTTTGAAAGTTTCAGAAAAATATTTTCATTGGTATTAAGTTGCCCTTTGAATTGAAGGTATTTGAACCCTTTAGAATCAACTGTCCATGAGGTTAGCGAATCACTGCCATTTAATAAAGTGAAAACCGAAGGCTGTGAAGTTCTGGCAGATAAATAGACATAATCATGGTTCTCTGAGACATCTCTTTTAATCCATGATTGGTATATTTGGTAATAAACAAATGGTATTATTAAAAATGTCAGGTAGGCCGGTTTCAATTCCAATTTATTCAACTTTTTATCAAGCCAACGATTCAAACCGATAAGAATAAAAAAAACAATTAGTGTTAGAAAAAGAAATTTGTTGTGTTCTAAAAAAATCAGTAAATTCAAATTGTTGACAAAATAATTGGAAATTATTTTAATATATGGATCATTACCGGTTACATGATACGTGTTGTCAATAAGAACCAAATCATTCAACATTAATCTACCCTGTGGCAATGCAGACAAATTGTAGGTCTTGAAAAAAACACCGGTACTGATTTTAATTTTTATTTGCTTTAAATTTATCAGGCTGTCACCAATATCAAAGCGAAGATACTTTTCGGTTTCAAAGTTTAAGGGTTGACTGAAATAGTCAGTGGTTTTATCAGAGATGTACTTTTTTGTAGTACTAAAAAAAGGTGACCGGTTATAAAAAACTTCTGCATTTTTAATTTTTGAGGAAGTGAATATTGCTACGCTTTGATTTAAATTAAAATCGAGGAAATAAGTAAAAAACAACACAAAAACAGAAATAATTAAAGCAAGTACAAAGTATCTTGAAGATGGATTAAATAAAAATATTGAAAGAAAAACAATTAAAAATACAAGTGCTATGATTATTTTTTTTGTGTTAAATGGTGAGTTCTTTCCCCATTCCGGTGGAGGTTTTATATTTATATTTACTAGGTCACCGTTTTTTTCAACTATTAAAATCAGAACACCATCTTTTTCGGTTATTCTGGCATTGTCAACAGAAATATTTTGTTTGATATTATCACTCAATGAAAAAAGTTTGTTATTGCTATAAAGATTAATTCCCAAAAATGAAAGCGTATCGTTAATGTTCAAATTATTAACTTTAAAGTGAATGCCTTCACTGCTTTTTAATGGCCCAACAAACTCAAGATTTTTATACCCTTTTGAGTTGATATCCCATGTAAATATTTCAAGATTATTATCAACCAGGCTTAATCTTGCCGCATTTGATGATCGTACAGAAAAACTCAGGTAATCTCTGTGTAAAGCATTCTCTGAAAGTTTCTCGGGCTGGTTTCTCCATAAAAAATAATAGGTGATCGGAACAATAAAAAAAAGCAAGTAAACAAGTTTCAGTCTTCTCTTAATAAAGAAACTTGTTATCCGCAGAGTTCTATTTCCCATTGCATCCATTTTTTTAGTATTGAAAATAAATAAATGGATTACTTGTATCACCTACAATTCTCATCAATGAGAGCGTAAATATAATGATGAGAAGCACAGTACTAATAGTTTGGAATGGAGCAGTCATTTTCCCTGTTTTAAACCGTTCAGAGATAGGAACAGGAAAACAAAGGAATACGCCAATTACCAGGGAAAAAATGTGTTCATTCATCACAAAAGCATTCAATCCCAATGCACCTTCTTTTGCAGAGCTGAACATCACAGTATAAAAACTAAAAGCTTCATGGATGTCCTTAGTTCTAAATAGAACAGCACACATAATAAGGATAAACCAAATATATAGAATCCCAAATCCTTTTAGCCGCTTTAAATATTTTAGAAATCCAAGTTCTTCAAAGCCAAGTAAAAGCCCCTGCAATGCTCCCCAAATAATATAATTCCAAGTTGTCCCATGCCACATGCCACAAATAATAAATGTTACCATTAGGGCAATAAAGATTCCTGATTTCTCAATATTACGCATACTCATTGCCAATGGACTAAAAATATAGTCTTTTATCCAATTAGATAAGCTTATATGCCATCGCCTCCAAAATTCAGTAATTGATTTACTAATATAGGGATAATTAAAATTTTCGGGAAGATCAAACCCAATCATTTTTCCAACACCTATTGCCATATCGGTATATCCTGTAAAATCGAATAAAAGCTGAATCGGGAATGCAAACATACACAACCAGGCAACCGCAGGGCTAAGTGTTGTTACTTCAGAGGCCATTATGCTATTTACCAAATAGCCAATATTGTTTGCAATTAACACTTTTTTCCCAAGACCAAGGATAAACCTTCTGACCCCATCTGCAAATTTCGTTAATTCAAATTTGCGTTCTTTCAGTTGTTGTTGAATAGCATTATATCGAACCAAAGGGCCCAAAATCAATTGAGGGAACATGGTGATATACAGCATAATATAAGCAGGATTTCTCTCAAAACGCTCATTTTTACGATACACATCAATATTGTACGAAATTGCTTGAAAAGTAAAAAATGAAAGACCTAAAGAATTTACTATTTCTACAGGTTGAATTCCTTTAACACCTGCATAAATGAGATTATCAATAATAAAACCCAGGTATTTGTAGTAGATTAAAATACCAATAAATGTTGAAACAGCTAAAATAAGTGTCCCTCTTTTGAATCTGGTTTTAGCTATTAAGAAGGAGAAAAACCATGTCATAAAACCTATGAAAACCAATAATACTACAAGATTTCCAGCACCCCAGAAATAAAATAAAAGACTGAGTAAAAACAGAAAGATGTTTCTGGCCCATATTTTAGGTAATAAATAATAGCCTGCAAGAAAAACAGGAAGGAAGTAAAAGACAAATATAACAGAACTAAAAATCATTAAAATTTATTTTTCAAAATATTTGTTTAATTAAATTTTAAGTAAGTTTTTCAAGTCATTAGCATTAAACTTAGGTCTGTCGTAAACATTGCTGTAATATTCTAAAATTTTGTCCTGATTAAAATGTTTACATAATACCTGATAACTTTTCTGAATGCGGTTATGATTAAAATTAACATGGCGCATCCAATAAGAAATAAGCTCTTTTAAATCCTGTGTTTTTAGTGGAACTTTCTCTTTTGAAAAAAAATCCCCATAAAATTTAATATTTTCGAACATACCAAGGTGAAATAAATTTTTCTCTTGTTCTGAAATTGCTTTGTATTGTTCTTCTGTTGGGTTAAGAAAATCGAAAACCTTTGAATTATTATAAATACGTAGCACACTTAACATGGGTTGTGCAACATACTCAAATGACTCTGCAAATTTGATAGTTTCCATGGCCTCTTCATAGGTTTCGGTAGGGAAGCCTACCATAAAAAGGGTACGTGTTACAAATCTCTTCGAAGCAGCATGAATGGCTATTTCAGCTTTTTTTATGTCCATGTATTTGCCAATAAATTTTTGCAAGCGAGGAATGGCTGTTTCAACAGCAAGTGCAATTTCAACAGTTCCGGCTTTATCGAACAAGTCGAGCATTTCCTCATCTATGTGATCGGCACGTAATCCGTTTGGAAAATTTAGTTTTACTTGAGGCAGCTCTTTTATTATTAAAGCCAATGTTTCTTTGGCTTCCTTCATGGGGACATTAAAAGTATCATCAACAAATACGAAATTATTTACATTTGTTTTCTCAACATGTACTCTCATTTCGGCAACAATATTTTCTGCTGAACGGCGGCGAATCCTTCTTCCAAAAAGTTGATGACAGAAAAAACAATCGTAAGGACATCCACGTGTTCCCATAATAAAAACACACTTAGAATCATCTGACAATGCCTGATTTTTAATACCCACATAATCTTTAAGATTAACAAAGGAATAATCTGGGAATGGTATCGTATCTAAATTCTGAATATAAGGTCGCAGTGGATTTACCTTTACTTTTCCATTTTCGAGAACAGCAGTACCTTTAATATCAACAGGATTTTTTTTAGATTCTGAAAAATGGTTTATTATTTCAACAAAAGTTTCTTCTCCCTCACCAATCACAGCAATATCAATTTGTCCATCGGTCAAAATATCCCCATAAGCTGTTGAGGGGTAAGCACCTCCACCTAAAATGGGAATATCGGGCCGCAATTGACGTATTTTGTCAGCTACTAATTTAAAAGCTACTTTAGCAAAAGACAATGATCGGATGCCCACCATATCGGGTTTAAAGGTAGAAAGTATGGATTCAATACTTTGTAAAGGGTCCTTGCTTGTAACAGTATGGAATACTCTAAATTCGATGCTCGGAAATTTCTGTTTGGCAAAAGAGGCAAGATAAAGTAAACCAATAGGATGATGTGTAAAATATATTGAGCTGCAGAAGGTATCACCAAACAAATCAGCATCTATTAAAAGAATTCTTTTAATCATTTATTTAATTTAAAAAAATTAATCATGAAATTTAAGTAACTTTTCTAAGTCGCTTTCATTGAATTTAGGTCTGTCAAAAACACTTCTGTAAAACTCTATCATTCTTTCATTATCATAGTGTTTGCAAATAACCTGATAGCTGTTTTTAATGCGTTTTGGATTCATTATAACATGACGCATCCAGTAGTATTGAAGTTCTTTTAAATCATTGCTTTTCAAAGGTACTTTTTCGGCAGAAAAAAGATCACCGTAAAATCCCAAATCACTAAACATCTTTAAGTGAATAAAATTTTTTTCTTGTTCGGCAATCTTACTCATTTGTTCTTCGGTAGGATTAAGTAAGCTGAAGAGCTTAGAGTTGTTAAATAACCGCAACACACTTAAAGATGGTTGAGCAACATACTCTAGAGACGCAGCAAAATCTATTGTTTCCAATGCTTCTTCAAACGTTTCTGTTGGAAACCCGATTATGTAAAAGATTCGTGTGATAAAACGTCTTGATGCTTCATCAATAGCTTTTTTGGCTTTTTGTAAGTTTAAATTCTTTCCAATTAATTTTTGTAAGCGTGGATTTACGGTCTCAACAGCTAAAGCCATTTCAGCTGTTCCAGCTTTCTCGAATAAATCGAGCAGTTCTTCATCAACAAAATCGGCACGTAATCCGTTTGGGAAACTGAGTCTTACTTTAGGTAATTCATTTATTATTGCAGATAAAACTTTTTTTGCTTCTTGCATAGGGACATTAAAAATATCATCAAGAAAAACAAAATCAAAAACACCTCGCTTTTCAATATGTTCCCTTATTTCAGCTACAACATTTTCTGCTGACCTCCGGCGTATTCTCTTACCAAAAAGCTGATGACAATAAAAACAACCATAAGGACAACCACGTGAACTAAGAATATATGCTGACTTAGAGGCATCTTGTAAAGCGTGGTTTTTAAGATGGGAATATTCTTTTAAGTTGATATTATCATAATCCGGAAATGGGATTAAATTAATGTTTTGAATAACAGACCGTGCCCTATTTACGCTGACTTTTCCTTCATTAATAACAGCTGTACCATCAATATTCAAGGGCATATCATTTGATAGTAAAAGCTTACCAAGCAACTCTACAAATGTTGTTTCTCCCTCTCCAATTACTACAATGTTTGCTAAGCCAGTTAATAAAATATCATCGTAAGAAATTGATGGATATGGCCCACCAGCAATTATTGGTATATTGGGATTTAAATCACGAATTCTTTGACTTATTAATTTAAAAGAGTCTGCAGCTATAGACAATGCCCTGAGACCAACTAAATCGGGTTTGAATACATACAAAAGGGATTCTATATCCTTAATTGGCTCGTGGCTCGTGGAGGTATGAAAAACCTTGAACTCTATATCCGGGAATTGTGCTTTTGCTGAAGAAACAAGATACATCAACCCAATAGGATGATGTGTGTATCGTTGAACAAGGGGAGAATGTAAATCCTCGAATATTTCAACATCTATCAAAAGAATTTTACTTACCATTTTAATAATTCCTCTTAATAATCAACAAACAAGTTTTTTTCTTCTAATAGCTAAAACCAAAGCTCACACGAAAGTATAAAAAATGTTATAACTGACAGAAAAAAAAAATAAAAAACCATTGTGTTTTGGTATTTGATTATTAAGAATTTTATAAGGCTCTGTCTCGGTTTATACAATAATATCCGATAATATTTATAAGATTATTTATAATAATTTCTAATTTTGTCACTTAAAGGTTATATAAATCTGATGGTAGATTTTTCACATTTAAAGAAAAACTTAAGAAAAGATTTTTCCGGTTTTAAGAATCTCAAAATAGCTGTTTTAGGAGATTCTTCAACTCAATTTCTTGTTCAGGCAATAAGAGGAATGGGTTATGAGAAAGAATTAGATTTAACTGTTTGGGAAGCTGATTTTAATCAAATTGAGCGTCAAATATTTGATCTATCCTCAGAGCTATATGAGTTTAAACCCGACATTGTAATTATTTTTCAATCTTCCCATAAATTGCTGGGTAAATATAATAAGTTGCAACCCCAGCATTATTCATTATTAGCTTCCACGGAATTGGTATCTCTAAAAAAAATGTTTTCAACTATATCTGATAACTTAGCTGCCAAAGTAATTTGCTATAATTACGCTGAAATTAATGACGCAGTTTTTGGTAATTATGCCAATAAAACAGCATCCTCTTTTTTATTTCAATTGCGACAACTTAATTATGAACTGATGTTGTTCGCTTCAAAAAATCCAGATTTTCATATATGTGATATATCTTCCATACAAAATCAAACGGGGAAGACAACCTTCTTCCAACCTTCTGTTTATATCAATTCTGAAATGGTTTTAAGTATTGATATCCTCCCTGAAATAGCTTCAAAAACTGTAGATTTGATAGACGCATTAAATGGAAAATTCAAGAAATGTGTGATTCTGGATTTAGATAATACTATTTGGGGTGGCATCATAGGAGATGACGGATTAGAAAATATCCAGTTAGGCTCTTTAGGCATTGGAAAAGCATTTACTGAATTTCAATACTTTATAAAAAAACTTAAAAACAGAGGCATCATCTTAGCTGTTTGCAGTAAAAATACGGAATCTGTAGCTAAAGAGCCTTTTGAAAAACATCCCGATATGATTTTGCATCTGGATGATTTTGCCGTTTTTATAGCCAATTGGGAAAATAAAGTGGACAACATCTTTCAAATACAACGTATCTTAAACATAGGATTTGACTCCATGGTTTTTTTAGATGATAATCCTTTTGAAAGACACATGGTGCGTGAATGCATTCCCCAAATATGTGTCCCAGAATTGCCTGAAGATCCTGCCGATTATCTGGAATTTTTGTATGCTTTAAATCTTTTCGAAACCGTTTCTTTTTCTGAAGAAGATATAAAGAGAACCGATCTCTATCAGCTTGAAGCTCAGAGAAATATCTTACAACAAAAATTTACCAACGAAGATGATTTTCTTAAAAGTTTAAACATGTTGTCTTTGGTTGAATCCTTTAATAAATTCAATACCCCTAGGGTTGCACAATTATCTCTTCGTTCTAACCAGTTTAATCTAAGAACTGTACGCTATTCTGAGACAGATATTAAATTGATTGCCGATTTGAAAAATCATTTTACTTTTGCATTTACTCTTGAGGATAAATTTGGAGATAACGGGCTTATTTGTACCATTATTTTAGAAAAAGAAATGAACGAAACCTTGTTTATCAATACATGGCTTATGAGTTGTAGGGTGTTAAAACGTGGCATGGAAAATTTTGCACTAAATACTATAGTTCATTTTGCTAAAAATAATGGCTTCAATTATCTGAAAGGAGAGTATATTCCTACAAGCAAGAATGAAATGGTGAAAAAACATTATCAGGACCTTGGTTTTAAAATGGAAGGTGAATTCTGGATTTTGGATGTTAATCATTACGAAGAGAGAAAATGTTTTATTAAGGAAAAGACAAAAGATTAAAGATAAAAGTCAAATGTTAAACAAATATAAATAGTCAAAACAAATGGAAAGAAATGAAGTTTTTAGAAAAGTGAATGAGATTTTTATTGAAATACTTGAAATACAAGATCTTGTACTAACCGACCAAACAACTGCAAACGATATTGAAGAATGGGATTCTTTAGCTCATATTCGTTTAGTCGTTGCTATTGAAAAAGAATTTAAAATACATTTTACATCAAAAGAAATTCAAAGTTGGGATAATGTTGGGGAGATGATAGATTGCATTTATGGCAAGGTGAAATGATTTGGATGAAAGTCCACAGGAGGCAGTCAGCAGTCAGCAGTCAGCAGTCAGCAGTCGGCAGTCGGCAGTAGACAGTCGGCAGTCGGCAATCGGCAGGAGGCAATCGGCAGGAGGCAATCGGCAGGAGGCAGTCGGCAGTCGGCAGGAGGCAGTCAGCAGTTAAAAAAATTATTGAAATGGCCACAGGTTTTAGAAACTTAACAGTTTATAAGAAAGCATTTGCTCTTGCAATGGATATATACAAAATAAGTAAAGGTTTTCCAAAAGAAGAGCAGTATGGGTTGACAAGTCAGATAAGAAATTGTTCTCGCTCTGTCTGTGCCTGCATTGGTGAAGCTTATCGCAAACGCAGATATCCTGCACACTTTGTAAGCAAGATGAGTGATTCTGACATGGAAAATTCAGAAACTCAAGTATGGATAGATTTCGCATTCAGCTGTGAATATATTTTAAGAAATGAATATGAAGAACTTTTGGAAAGGTCAGAAGAAGTTGGCAGATTATTAAATCACATTATTGAAAACCCTGAGAAGTATAAATAAAATAGACTCTAACAAAAGGATGGAATTGAATTACGAGCAGTTAATCGATTGCCGACCGTGGACAGCGAACTTATCGCCAACTGTGGACTGCCCGCTGTGGACTGCCGACTTAGGACTGCCAACTTAGGACTGCCAACTGCCAACTGAAGATTAAAAATTATTGACTAACGATAAAAATTATGAAAACCACACTTGAAAACATAGTGCAAAGCATCTGCTCTCAAAATAAATTGCACGGGAAAAAGATAATAAAAAACCTAAAAAAATTTGATGAAGACTATTATGTCCGTGCTGATAAATTTTTAACGAAATATGTCGCCCTGCTTCAATCTGAAAATAAAACAATTGACTATGCCATAGACTGTTATTTGCAAATGATTGCTGATATTAATTACGAAACTGTTCAATTTATTCAAACTGGCGCATATTCAAGCAAAACTTTTGATGAAGTCAATAAACGGGTTTACAACAATCCGGAAGTCATGAAATATTATGTGCATGGCATCCTTATGTCTCAGTTTTTATGGGCACATCATTACAATATTCTGCTTTTTTTCAGTAAAATAATTAATAAGTATAAAAATAAAATAAATCACTATCTGGAAGTGGGTGGAGGACATGGTTTATATGCATCGGAAGCCATAGAAATTACAAAAAATAAAGCCAAATACGATTTGGTTGATATCAGTCAAAGTTCCATTGATATTGCCAAAATGATGATAGCTAACAATAATGTTTCCTACACCCTGTTAAATATTTTTGATTATGAATCTGCTTTAAAGTATGATTTCATCACAATGGGAGAGGTTTTAGAACATGTAGAAGACCCCGTTAAATTACTTAAAAAACTATTTACCTTATTAGATGCTGACGGCAAATTATTTATAACTGTACCATCGAATGCTCCAACCATTGACCATATTTATCTTTTTAAAAATGCTGATGACATCCGTAAAGTTATCTCTGCTGCCGGTTTTGCTATTGAACAGGAATTTACTATTTACGCTGAAGATGTACCTGTTGAACTCGCCGAAAAGCATAAAGTATCAATGATGTATGCCGGTGTACTTGTGAAACAGAACAAATAAAATCAAAAAATGAGAGATACTTATTTTAAAATATACCCGTGGATAAATAACTTTAAGTGCTTGGAAATTGCCCCGCTGAACAGGCCTTTACTGCCAAAGGGACATCCAAATTCAAGGTATTTGGATTTATTCAGTGCAGATGAATTAAAGGCACATTTTCTTAACGATCCTAATATTATTAATGATGATATTGTAGATGTTCATTATATACATAAAGGGCAACCTTACAAAGAGCTTGTTTGCGGAGAAGTTTTTAAATTAATCATAGCATCACATGTAATAGAACATGTCCCGAATTTAATTAATTGGCTTAATGACATTGAGTCAATTTTAGACGACAATGGAATATTGCAATTAGCTATTCCTGATAAAAGATATTGTTTTGATTTCAGACGCAGACTTACCGATATTTCTGATGTTATGGGTGCTTATCTTGAAAACAGGGAAAAGCCGGCTCCGGGAATAGTTTATGAGCATTTTTTGTATGTTCCCAATGATATTTGCAACGATCCTGTGAAACATCATAATGGCGAGGTTTCTCAAGAATTTAATATTACTAAACAATACCATGATGTAGCGCTACATTTCGCAAAAGAATCACTTCATAAATATATTGATACGCATTGCTGGGTATGGACACCTGAGAGTTTTATTAAAATAATGTCAATTTTATATGATAATAACCTCATAAAATTAAAGGTTGTTGAAGAAGAAACAGTACTTACAAAAGTCAACACTTATGAATTTTATATAACCATGAAAAAATAAATATTGTTTTCGGATAATATCATGACAGCAAATGGGTACGTAATCCCACTGAAGAAGTTTGATTTTGAAAATAAAATTAAGTCAGTACCTTTATATGCAGTTTTTTTTGGTTAACATTTCAATACATTTTCTTTCAATAATAATTTAGGAGGAGGTCGTAATGCACATATTATCTATCGTAATCATTATTTTTGTCGTTTTGGAAATATCGAATGTTTACATGCTTTACTTTATGCCCGGCACTAAGCTAGGAAACGGAGTAGGCGTATTTAATGCCTATGAAAAATCAAAAGATTATCCTGAGATTCATGCGCTTATTAAGTATTTAATTAACTGGATAGCAGGGACAAAATTGATTTTTATAATATTATTAATTGTGATTTTATGCACAGGCAGTAACACAACGAAAATATATAGTGCTGTTGCTTTAATACTGTCAATACTTAGCTTTTTCTGGCGGTTATACCCTGCCATTAAAAATTTAGATATGTCAGGTCAGATTACCCCTAAAGGTTATTCAAAAACATTAGCAATTATGATTGCAGGGTTTATTGTAATGTTTGCACTGGCTTTAGCTTTTCACCTAGGGTTTAATAATTTAAACTAATATTTCTATAATAATTTGTCCCTAAATTTTATCCACAATAAGGGATTTTATATATTTGAATATGCATAATTACAAAAAAATAGATTTTCTGATAATTGGGACTCAAAAAGGCGGGACTTCTGCCCTGGACAACTATTTGAGACAACATCCTGAAATTGGGATGGCTAAGAAAAAGGAATTACATTTTTTTGACAATGAATCAATATTTTCAAAAAAAGATGTTGACTATTCAATTTACGAAAATGAGTTTGACTTTTCTCAAGATTTTAAAGTTTATGGTGAATCAACACCCATTTATTTGTATTGGGAACCATGCTGTAAAAGGATTTGGGAATATAATAAGGATATTAAATTAATTGTTATTCTCAGAAATCCAATTGAAAGAGCCTTCTCGCATTGGAATATGGAGTATGATAGAAATGCTGAATCTGAACCGTTTTTATACTGCATAAAGAATGAAAGCAAAAGAATCAGAGAGGCTTTACCAAATCAACATCGGGTTTACTCTTATACAGACAGAGGTTTCTACGCTGACCAAATAAGAAGGTATAAAAAATATTTCAGCGATGAGCAAATGTTATTTATAAAATACGAAGAATTCAAAAGGAAGCAGGAAGCAGAACTTCGCAGAGTATTCCAATTTTTAAATGTCAATCCTGACAATTACAATTTTAGCCCAATAACTGTTCATAAAATTAATTACCATAGTCAATTGAATGCTGAGGAGAAAGATTATCTTAAGACAGTGTTTCAGAATGATATACATGAAGTAGAGAAATTGCTTGATTGGAATTGTCAGGATTGGTTGAAATAATACTAATTCAAACCCGTGTTTACAAATATTGATATCACTTCGGCTTCCGATATCTATCTGAGTTCAGGGCAGCTGCGCTGGACTTTTTTTTCAGTAAAATTGATGTCAAACTATATAGATGTCAAAACAGTAAATAAGTTGACAGACGGGTGTGAAAAGGAATTAGTAAAACGAACAGCAAAAGTGCCGCAAATAGAAATACATTTTGCTTTAAAAGCATCAGCCAAATTATGTCTTTAATAAAATAAGTAGAAGTCAAAGAAATGAAAGGGTCGGGGCCTGTAATATAAAAAACGCCATCTTTAAGAACCAAATCATTAAGAACCAATTTATCAGGATTGGTTTCAGTAAGATTCCATGAAGTGCTGAATATTCCACATTTCACAGAACATTGCAGATCTCGTACTTTGGGTATAAAATTGACATCGAAACGGACAAACCGATTTGCTTTAAAATCAATATAAACATTGAATACATTATCGTTACTAATTATCGAAATTTGTTTCAATTGGGAGAATTGAGGAATGTGATTATAAAAGAATTCAACAATAAAGAGGGAGGTTCTTGATTTTACTTCAACCTGGTATGTGTTTTCGGGCTTTATAAAGCTTGCCCCGAACATAACAGATAGGCTTATGATAAGTGTAAAGATAAAATACCTTACAGATGGTGCAAACAAGTTCAGCAAAATAAAAGTAATCAAAAAAAGGAATTCTATGAAAAAAATGAAATGGCCTGTTGGATCTGCTTTTTCCCACGATTCTGAAGGTTTTAAAGAAATAGAAACAGGTTCATTTGTTTTCTTAACTATTGCTTTTAAAACACCATCGTTTTCAACTATCTCAGCATTTTTACTAAATTCCTCCGGATTTACAATATTATACAAGGATGACACCTGATTGTCTCTAAAGATATTGAAAGACAGAAACGAAATGGTATCGTTTTCAGAAAGATTATTTATTGAGATAAAAATGCCATTTTTATTTTTAAGATTTCCCGAATAATCAAAATACTTGTACCCTTCGGCATTAAGTTCCCAGGTTGACAGAAGCTCAGTTTCAGAAAAAAGATTAATAGTCGCTGGCTTTGATGATTTAGCTGAGAAATACAAAAAATCAATATCAGGTGGAGAATTGTCATTATCCTTCTGGAATAAAAAAAAATAGACCAGCGGGATAATAAAAAACAATAAATAAATAGGTCTAAACTTTCTTCTGAACATTTGCAACTTTTTCAAATAATTATTTTAATCCAGCTTAATAACAAAGGTAAACCCATTACCCACTTTATCGTCCGGGTCTTGAATTTCAACAACATTTAAACCGCATAGCACACATAACTCGTTAAAATTGGGCACTTCAAAAACCGACCAATGTTCACCCCTGTACTCGTCTTCCTTACTATCAGGTGCATGATGGCGGTTGTGAAGGTCAATGATTTTTGTCAGGGGTTTTCCTGCATCAAAAGTCCGTTTGCGGTGAGGCACAATAATAAAAATATATCTTGTTGCAACCCTTGCCCATTCCAAAAGAGCAGATATGGGGTCGTAAAAATGTTCTATCACATGACTTGAAATCACAAAATCATACGATTTATCAGGAAAAGGCAATTTATTACCCTCAGCAACAACATCAACCCTCAATGCTTCTCCGCACATTTCTCTTTCATTTACTTTAAAGTGAGTGTCCATGCTGCCAAGTCTGTCAACATTTAAAGTATTAAGGCCAAAACTATTATGGGCAGCCCCCCCAATTTCTATACCCCTCAAACCGTCAAGGTATTTATGTGCCAATGCTGATTCCGGGAATTTCATGTTTAAATTTTTTAAGAAAAAAATAATTTAAAATGCAAAACAAAGGTATAATAAAACTGAAAAATTTGAGATCATCATAACTAATTTTCTTCACATTGTTATTTATAAGCTATGAATTTTCATTCTTTAAATTGTTATAAAAGTTACAAACTAATGATTTCTTAAAAAGAAAATGTTTAAAAACTTACAGCATACCTAAAATTATTTTTAATTTCGTTTTTTAATACCGGTCCATACAAATAATTTATTTAAAAATTAAAGATTATAAAAATCCAATGCAATATGAGTTTAGAGCAGGTTAAAATAATTGATATTCCTACTCATGAAGACAACAGAGGCATACTTTCCTCGATTGAACAAAACATAGATATTCCGTTTGAAATTAAACGTATTTTTTATGTTCATCATATTAAAGATAAAAGAGGCTGTCACGCACTCATCGACACTGATGAAATGCTCATTCCTATTGCGGGCAGTTTTAAAGTAAGGGTTTATGATAAAACAGCATCAAAAATTTTCTCCCTAAACAACTTAACAAAAGGTTTGTATATTCCAAGGTTGATTTTTCTGGAAATGTATGATTTTACCGAAGATGCTGTTTGTCTTGTCCTTGCCAATTACAAGTATGATCCAAACCAGTATTTAAGAAATTTAGAGGATTTTTACTCTTATATTGATAATTTAAAGTAAAACCCTTTGTAAAATGTTGTTTTCCTGATATAAACATCATAACATTCAAATAATTTAAACTCACAGATTTTGATTAAAAGTTGGGAATATAAGGCAGAATACGAGCATGAAAAGGAAGAAATTCTTGCCGCTGTTGAAGAAGTTTTAAATTCCGGATGTCTGATACTTGGCAGTAAGGTTAAAAAGTTCGAACAGGACTTTGCCGATTATTGTGGCACTCGATACGGTGTTGGTGTTGACAATGGAACCAATGCCATTTTTCTGGCTTTAAAAGCATTGGGGATAGGCGAAAATGATGAGGTTATTACCGTATCAAACACAGCAGTAGCTACAGTTTCAGCCATAGTATCTGCAGGTGCCATACCAGTTTTTGTGGATATAGAAGAAGATACATTCCTGATGGATACACATAAAATTGAAAGGCTTATTACTGCTCAAACAAAATGCATACTGCCTGTTCATTTATTTGGCCAATGTGTTGATATGGATGAAGTGAACCGCATCGCCAAACAATACCGTCTCAGAGTCATTGAGGATTGTGCTCAAAGTCATGGTGCAACTTATAAAAACCGCAAAGCTGGTTCAATGTCTGATATAGCAGCGACATCCTTTTATCCAACAAAAATTCTTGGTACTTATGGAGATGGTGGGATGGTTTTAACCAATGATGAAGAATTGTATTCAAAATTGACACGCCTGAGGTTTTATGGCATGGATGCCACAGGTCATGCCTTGGTACATGGCTATAATTGCCGGCTCGACGAAATACATGCAGCCATTTTATTGAAAAAGTTAAGACATATTGAAAATTATATATCTCAAAGAAGATTACTGGCTGATCATTACAACTTATTACTGAAAAACACCGATTTGGTACTTCCTGTTGAAAAACTTGACCGGAAACATGCCTATTATCTTTATGTGGTAAGACATGCAAAAAGAGACCTTGTTCTATCCGAGCTGAAAAAGAAGGGTATTCATTTAAACATCCACTACCCACGACCTATTCACATGATGGATGCTTATAAAAACTTACACTATAAAACAGGCGATTTACCTGTTACAGAACGAATTGCAAATGAAATATTTTCGCTTCCTTTATATCCATCTTTTTCATTAGAGAAACTACAAGTTGTTACTGATTCTTTACAGGAAATAATGACTAAAATACAATGATTTGGTTTTTAACAGTTTATAAATTTAAATATGATGAATCCGGAAAATAAAATTTCAATAGTTATTCCTGTCTTTAATGCAGCCTATTCTATAGGCAAATTGGTTAAACAGTTAATTTCTGATATTCCTGAAAAATATAAACTTGAAATTATTCTCATAAATGACTATTCATCTGATAGTTCTCATAGCGAATGTTTAAAATTATATAATGAAAACAAGGACATTGTGAAATACCTATCTTTAGCCAGAAATTTTGGAGAGCACAATGCTGTTATGGCAGGTTTGAACAAAGCAACAGGAGATTATACCGTAATAATGGATGATGATTTTCAGAATCCCATTGAAGAAGTCATCAAGTTGATTGATTTTGCTTCAAATTCTGACTTCGATGTTGTATATACGTATTATGATGAAAAGAAACACAAGCTTTGGCGTAACTTTGGAAGCATGTTGAATAATTATATGGCTACCATTTTATTGAAAAAACCCAAAAAATTATACCTGTCGAGTTTCAAATGCCTGAACAAATTTCTTGTTGGTGAAATAATAAAATACGATTTGCCTTACCCCTATATTGATGGCCTGATTTTAAGAGCAACCGCCAATATCGGTACTATTCAGGTTAATCATGAAAAAAGACTTAAAGGTAAATCAGGTTACACACTCATTAAGCTTTTAAAATTGTGGTCGAATATGTTTACCAGCTTTTCGGTCATTCCTTTGCGTATTTCTATTTTTGTAGGTTTGTTTTTTGCAATAACGGGATTTCTTTTCGGCATTTATTCCATTATTGAACATTTTATGGTACCCGGTTTACCCGCAGGTTTTTCTTTAACAATAACCGCTATTTTCACTTTTGCCGGCATACAGTTAATATCGCTGGGAATGATTGGTGAATATATTGGAAGAATCTTTATTTCTCAGAATAAACACCCACAATTCACCATAAAAAAGGAATACTTATAATTCCAATAAGGTTGAAAAAATTTGTCAGATATGGAACTAAAGCAGTACACCTATATGTTTGAAGTGGAAGACAACCATTGGTGGTATGTCGGAAATCATGAGAATTTTCTAAAAATTCTTCAACGTCACAATCTGTTAAGAGATGGAGTTTCCGTTCTCGATGCAGGCTGTGGTACAGGTAAATGGCTTGAGATTCTTAAGAAAACAAATAACATCTCTGAGACAGGTATCGATTTTCAGGAGGAAGCACTCAGATATGCACGAACGCGCGGAGACATGAACCTACAACAAGGTGATGTGAACCTGAATTTATTTCCTCCCTCCTCTTTCAATCTTATCACTTCTTTTGATGTTATTTGCAATCGTGAAATTGATGACAATTTGGTCATAAAAAATTTTAATTCATACCTGTGCAAAAATGGTCATTTACTGCTGACGGTGCCGGCTTTTCAGTTTTTACACAGCACACATGACGAAGTGGTACATACCGGCAAAAGATACACAAGAAAACAACTTAGAGAATTGCTCGAAAAGAATGACTTTGAGATAATAAAAATATCTTATGTTGTTTGTCTTTTATTTCCTATAGCACTCATCAAGAGAATCATTGACAAAATTTTCCTCCCTGAGAAAAAAGATCATAATGAAGTAAAGATGCCTCCCAATTTCGTTAATAAGCTGTTTCTTTCTTTTATGAGACTTGAGAATATATTTTTGAAGCACATTTCTTTACCTTTTGGGTTATCAGTCATGGTCTTGGCTAAAAAGAAAGAAAATTAAAAAGCCTGAATTTTGTCCATTACGTAGTTTTTTATTGATATTAAAGTCCTAAGTACTTTATTAAAGTTGAGATTTTTGTAGATGATTAATGTACTCAATATAAATCAGTTACATATTCAGCTTTATCTGAAGTTAAATATGGATTAGATGCAAAAAAAATTGGTACACTAAAGATGCATGTTAGCACAAATGTTATCGAAGATTAAAATCGATTTTTAGATTTACAAACACCTCATTTTCTAAAGCTTAAAATTTAGTTTTATTAATATCATAGTCGCGTGATTTTATATATTTGCATAATATTAAAAAACCTATCCTTTGATGCATATTGAAAAATTTCTCAAGTACATACCGGCTATAGCTATAAGCCTAATAACTGTATCAGCAGGAATGATTTTATATTTTATACTTCGTTATGGTGTTGATGTACCCTACATGGACCAATGGGAATACGTCAGGTTTTTTGATCACATGGCAAAAGGGACACTTAGCTTTGATGAACTTTTTGCCTTGCAGTGCGAATACAGGCAATTTTTCCCAAATCTGATTTTTGTTTCTCTCGGCTGGCTCACAAACTGGAATGTGCGTTATGAAATGCTTTTCATTTTCCTGATGGCATGCCTTATCTCGTACAATATTTACCGTCTTGTTTTTTTTACGGAAACAGCGAATCTTTGGCAAAAATGGATATTGATTTTCCTTGCGAACCTTTTTATTTTTGCACCTATTCAATATGAAAACTGGTTGTTTGGTGTACAGATTGAATATTTTATGCCCATCCTTTGTGTGACTACTTGTATGCTTATTGCCTTTACAAATACAGGTGGATTCTGGAAGCTGATAATCTGCATGTCGCTTGCAACCATAAGCACATTCTCTTCTGTAAATGGGCTCCTATGTTGGTTTATCATTTTCCCCGTTTTAAGCATGTCCGGCACAAGAGCAGACTATTTTAAAGAATGGGTACCGGTAACATTATGGATTTTCGGGACAGTTGCAGCCATCACCTTTTATTTTATTGACTACAGTCAGCCCGAGAATTTTCCAAGTACTTATGAATTCTTTGACCACCCAATCGATGCCGTAAAATATTTCTTTGGCATATTGGGAAACCCTATCAGAATTATTCACTCATTAGATCATATCATTAAAGTTGGAGGTGTGCTTTTTATCATTTTCATGGCCTTGGCATTATACATTTTGTTACATTACAAAAACAAAAGCCTCTTGCGCAATGCAATACCATGGCTCATGATGGGGCTTTATTCCTTGATGACAGCAGGTATGGTTATGGTCGGTAGGCTTGGATTCGGCGTTTACCAATCTCTTACTTCCCGCTATACATCTTACACTTTGTATTTGGTGGTGGCTACTTTATTTCTTACATCTATTGTTATTCAACATTATTCACAAAAAAAACATTTATCAAATTTATATAGTGTGTGTCTGGCTTTTCTGCTGCCTTTTATTGTTTACATTAAAGTCAGTACTTATCCGGTTGCCATTGATGATTTAAAAAATTTCCATACAAATGTAATCCATGGTAAAGCAGGCCTGTTGTTTATAAATTATTTCTCTCACGAAAAATGCCCTGTCAAAATTTACCCCATTCATTTTGATGAACTTCGTAAAAGAGCCAATATTCTGGATGGTATGGGTTATTTAAGACCCGGATTAATTAAAACAGAGAACATTCAGGATATTGAAGACAAGGAAAGCGGCAAAATTGATTACGGCTCTTTTGACAGTATAATTCAGTTAAACGATTCTACATTCAAGGCATCAGGCATATCAAGAAAGCCCGGTACTAACTTACCTGCCGATGCTGTTTTACTTTCTTACGACTATGAACAAAACAAATCCATATTTTTCACACTAAACAATGCCAATGAACCTCATTGGAATATTACTTTCAACAAATTTTCATTACCGGATACTTCTCTACTGTTAAGAGCATGGGCTTTCGATGCAAATACCGGAAAGGCTTTCATTTTAAAAGGAAGCCATAACCTATTTATTCCTGAAAACACTTTAATGTCGGTGAGTACTATTTCACAGCTTCAGTAGGCAGCAAATTCATCTTGATAGGACAGTTAATGCAATTATGGTCGAACTGTGCGTTTAATTTGCGTTGTCTTAATTTTGCAAATTTTTCGTTAAAAAAGATAGAATATAATGTGTTTTCACCTTCAAGAGTACCCATGGAACCATTATAGTAGGAACATGGTCGTATTTTAACATGGTCCACAATCATTATTTCATTGAAAGGCCTCAAGCATGTAGCAGCGGATAGGAATTGAAAATCAGCATCTGTAGCATTCTTGCGAATGATTTCAGGCCTGTTACAAACTTCTTCGCTTTGGATATCAGGAATAATAGCGTTAAATTCAGACAAATCAACAATTGGAAGTGGTTCTGGCGTGTAAATATCTGTGGTTTCGTAAGGTTCAGGTAACCGAACATCTATATTGAATTTATTAGATTCATCAATAATCAGTTTGCGAAAGTAATTGTATTTAGCTTTATTGCTGCTCAGCATCTCATCATGTTCGCTAAAAAAGATATTTCCCACAAGGTGGCGGAAGTCTATTATTGTAACACCAAGGCTGGCACAAAGAGCTACAAAAGCAGGTGCTTCGTGAATGTTTGAGTTCATCAACACAAAATTGATATAAAAGACAGGGAAATTTCTTTTGTTTTTTTGTTTCAACTCACACAAAGCCTTAATATTACTGATAATTTTATTATAACTGGAGCCTACCCTAATTTTTTCAACCGTATTTCGAGTAACACCATCCAAAGACAAAAGCACATGAGTCACATCATTTTCGATGACACTTTTTCTTGCTTTGGAGTTAAGCAACATGGCATTGGTACAAAATGCAATTTCAATATGAGGATAATTTTTATTTAACATGCTCAGAATATCGTGAAAATGTTTCGACATCAATGGTTCAAAACCACACGACAACATTATATGACTTACATAGGGTGCAATATCCTTTATTTTGTGATGTAACTGATCAGCAGTGATAGCCTGTGTAGGACGTGAGGAAATTTCTTCTTCCTTATAGTGACACATGATGCATTTAAGATTGCACTTATTTGTAATATCCATTCGGATGGTAAGCCATGGGTGCTTTTTCAAAGTTTTAATAAAAAGGTCTTCTGTTTTCTGAAAAGATTCAATCATTAGTTGATTATTATCATCAGTTTCAATTGACATTATATTTGAAAGAACCAAATCCAATGCTATCTTAATATTTTTCACAGCGGCTTCTGAATCCTCAATTTCAACTTGCAGAAAAATTTTGTTCTTGAGATTAATTGGTGCTTTCTCTGCAATAACAGTAAAGCCACAAGCTGTATTACCGGGAAAATCTTTAAAATGAAGAGCTACATCAGGTCTCGATATTCCATAATTAAAAAATAAACCTTCTAAATCATCCAAAATTTTAATAGATCTTATTTTTTTGGAGCATAACAGCCAGCCTTCAAGCTTTTGTGTTTCTTGAAGCCCGTCGGTCTTGGAAGGATAATCAATACAATAGAGAAAATTTGTAATCATGCCTGTGAGTTGTTACTAAATAGACTGTAAAATTAGGTTTTATTCATTAATAATGGTCATTAACTTAAACTCACAAAAGCAGAGCAAAATATGATAAAAAATTCTTTAACTTCACTTACCAAATAACCTCTCAGACTGCAATTTGTTACTTATTAATTATATTTTACTTCAATCCAAAATTATGAACTCCCAGCGACAGATTAGGGTTATAGCATGGGTCATTTTCAACATATTTCTTCCACTTTTTGGTAAACATATTTACCTCTTTCAGGTGTTTTTTATAGGCTTCATAAGTACTGTGGGGATGCCCACGCGACATGGATTCATAATGGTAGAGTTCGCAATGAGGTACATATAAGTTACGATGACCTGCTTCCACCACTTTTAAACAGAAGTCAACATCGTTGTACTCTGTACCAAAACCCTCATCAAATCCACCAACCTTATCAAATAAGTCAGTACGAACCATAAAACAGGCACCGGTAACGGCAGAATAGGTGTTAAGCATATTTACATAATTAAAATAACCCGGACCATCGCGGTATTCTCCCACAAGAACATGACCTGCTGCACCTCCAAGACCAACAATTACACCTGCATGTTGAATGGTATCATTATCGTATAACAGCTTTGCTCCCACTACGCCAATACTATCTCGCTGTGCATGTTCCATCATAGCTTCTATCCAATCAGGTGTGATAACCTCTGTGTCGTTGTTGAGTAATATAAGATATTCTCCGTTTGAATGCTTTCTTCCGAGATTAATGAGCCTTGAAAAGTTAAAAGGTTCTTTATCCTGTACACATTTAAAAGACATTACATTTTGACGAGTGTATTGTTTTACAAGGTTGAAAAAGTCCTTTTCATCGCTGTTGTTATCAATCAGGATGACCTCATAATTTTTATAAGTTGTTTTTTTCTCAATGGATCTCAGACACTTTTTAAGCAAATCGGCTTTATTACGCGATGGGATAATAATGCTAACTTTAGCTTTATCATTTTTAAGTGCAAAACGAATACTGTAGCCTCTGAAACTGTCGAGAAAATCAACAGTGGCAACAAGTCCTCTTCGCGACATTGCATCGGCCAATGCCATCTGGGCAGCACGGTATGCATAGGGTTTCACAGCCTCGCTCAGTGCAGCACTCTCACTGTGGATTCGCCAATGATAAAGTACTTCCGGAATATGAATCACTTTATTAAACTTCTCGGTATGTCTGAGTACAAGGTCGTAATCCTGGCTGCCTTCAAAACCGATACGCCAGCCTCCAATCTCGCGCAGTTGTTCTGTTTTAAAGGCACACACATGACCTAAATAATTCCGAGACAGCAGGTTGTCGGGGCACCAGTCGGGCTTGAAATGGGGGTCAGAATGAATACCCCATTCATCTACCTTATCTTCATCAGAATAAATCAGGTCAGCACCATTATGCAAGTTAATAACCTTGGCCATGTAATAAATACAGTCTTCGCGCAAAATATCATCGTGATCCATCAAAACGGAGTATTCTCCTGTAGCCAGTTCAAGTGCTGAATTTGATGCGCGTGAAATATGTCCGTTTTGCTCTCTGTAAACCACTTTTATCCTCTCATCTTCTTTGCAGTATTTTTCAAGGGTTTCTTTGACTTCCGGATCCGAGGAGCAATCGTCTGCAATACACAATTCCCATTTATCATAAATCTGAGCTCTTACGGAATCTAAGGCCTTAGAGAACAAATCAATACGGGGGTTATAAACAGGCATTATGATGCTAAACAAGGGCTGCTGCTTAAAATTTTTAATATTTTTTTTGAATTGTTTGCCCACATCCTTGGTTACCTTCTTACGCAAAAGATATTGCGAATATTGCATCGTATTGGCCAAATAGCTTTCCATGACTTCAACAATAACCACTTTTCGAATTTCAAAGGCCAGATATAAAACCTTAAAGATCTTTGACAGAAAAATCCTTGTCAGTCTTCCTCCCCTTTTAAATACATAGTTATAGAGAATTGAAAAGAAATTTCGCTTCTTTCCTTTTTTAATATTAGAACTGAAACGCCCCAAATACAGATAAAAATATTTACGGAATTTCATCAGCTTACTGCTTTCGAGCAGTGCTACTTGTTTTATTAACTTATCCATGCTTTTAAGAGCCATGGACAATTGTTTGTTCAGTTCTTCAATTTCTTTAGCGGCACTTTTATACCGTTTTTTCCAATAATGGATATCCTCAGTTTTGACAGTCTTGTCATTAAAACTTATTAGTTCGCCACTATCGTTACCCTCTTTTTGTATAGTTTTGTTATCAGGCATGCTCTTTACAACAATATGGAATCAATGCATCGGACAAATTTATGAAAATATTACAATCTGAACTGTAAATTATTTTTAATTCTAAACATTTTGATATAGATGTGCTGCCGATAATTCGGTATAGGCTCATCAACATAATTAAACATTATTGTAATATAGTATTTTAGAACAGCTTGCTGTAAACCTCAGCAGCTTTTTTGGCACTGCCGTCATAAATTTTTCTGCCCTCATTGATACAGATTCCTCTTTTACATACCTCTTTCACTTCGTCAGGGCTGTGAGAAATGAAAAGCAGCGTAGCACCGTTATTAAGAATTTCATGCAAGCGGTTTTTACATTTTTTCTGGAAACCTCTGTCTCCAACAGCCAACACCTCATCAATCATCAGAAGTTCGGGCTGAGCAGTCATCACACTGCTAAAAGCCAGTCGGGCAAGCATACCAGTTGAATACATCTTGGTCGGCATCCGGAGTTGCTCTTTAGTCAGTTCTGCAAAATCACTTACCTTTTCAATCATTTCGGATCTTGTTGCCTTGCTGTAATTACCCGTAAGTGCCAGAGCTATTCTCATATTCTCATAACCGGAAAGTTCAAGTTCAATACCGGCTCCCAGTGTGAGCAAGGGAGATATGGGCACCTTCACTTCAACACTTCCCGAATCGGGCTTGATAATACCGGCTATTGTGCGTAAAAGTGTGCTTTTTCCTGTGCCGTTTGGCCCTAATATGCCGACAGAATCGCCTTTCTTGATGGTCAGGTCTATATGGTGTAATACCCTGTGTTTCTCAAAGGGAGAAATAAAGGATGCTTTAAGAACAAAATCTTTTACAGAATGGGTTCCCTTTCTGTTTTGCAGATAACTTACCGAAACATCTTTGAGTTTTATAACGTAGTCCATAATGCTTATAAGTTGGAAATGAAACCATTCCTTGTTTTTCTGTAAATAAAAATGGCAAGAACAACAGCAACAGAGGTTATCAGCAAGCACCGCCCCACGTAATGTTCTGAAGGAACTTGTCCGACATAAAGAACATCCCTTACCAATTCGAGAAAATGATACATGGGATTGTATTTGACAATGAATTTAAACTTCTCCGGGACTATTTGATAGGAGTATGCAATAGGTGACAGATAAAACAAAGCAGGATTGATGGTGTTCCAAATAATACCAACATCCCTTAAAAATACATTCAGAGAACCAAGTATAATCCCTACCGAAAAAATGAAAATTGAGAATAATAAAATGACCGGTATGAGGTACAATAGGTTTAAACTGAACTCCAAACCCAGAAAATACATTATTACCATAAAGGGAATCAAGCCCAGCAGAAAACTTACAAGCTCGCCTCCCAACTCTGTGAGAGGGTACATGGTTTTAGATATGTTAAAGGACTTTATCAGATGGGCATTCTTTATAAAAACGATGCTGAGTTGGGTCGTTGCATTTGAAAAATATAACCAGAATACCAACCCACTCAAAACATAAAGGGGATAGTTTTCAATAGCAGGGAAAGCTGTTGAAAAGATTGCCAGAAAAATCAAAAGATACATAAATGGATGCAATAAGCTCCAGAAAAAGCCCAAAACAGAATGTTTATACTTAAGTTGCAGATTTTTATAAATCAGAAAAAAAATTATATACCTGCGTTTGATTTGCATCATCAAAATTTATGTGGCAAATTAAAGCAAATTTTAAACATGCTTTTATAAAATATTTAAGGAAAATAAGCGCATTAAGAATTCATTGGTTTTTGTATAGAAAATTATGTTTCAGTTTGATTGAATACCTAATATTAATAAAAAGCTATTCTTAAAATCCATATTAAAAATATTTAACTTTGTGCAAAATATCTCAAGAACGTGTCTGCACCCCAAAAAGTTTATATCAACGGTCGCTTCCTTTGCCATAAAACCACTGGTGTTCAGAAATATGCGTTGGGTTTGAGCAAGGCACTACAAGAGAATCAGCATAACATAATCGTTATAACTCCAAGAGGAATTGTTGACAGCAAAGATTTAAACATCATTAAAACAGGCTGGGGAAAAGGTTTTTTATGGGAACAGTTATGGTTACCCATTTATTTATGGTTGCAGAGCAGCCCCCTTCTTATAAATCTTTGTAATACCGCACCTTTGTTGTACAGGAAGCAAATTGTTACCATCCATGATCTGGCATTTCTCAAGAACAAAGACTGGTTTAGCCCTTCATTTATCAAGTGGTATAAATTTCTACTTCCCCGCTTGTGCAAAAAAGCGCTGACAATCTTCACAGTTTCGGATTTTATTAAAAAAGAATTAGGGAAGGTCTTTTCTGTCCCTTCACAAAAAATCATGGTTGTGCCCAACGGCATCCCTGAGATGGTGTTTGATGAACAAAAGCTTAATCCATTCCCTTATTTGCTACTCACAGGAATATATAACCCCAGAAAAAATGCTTCTTTTGTGATAGATTTGCTACCCGAATTAAAAAAACACTATTTCCATATTGTTGGAGTTGGTGCCGATGATGATATTTATGGAAAAGTCATCCTGAATGACGACGAACAACTGCATGTACTCAAATATGTTAAGGAAAGCCATTATTATACATTGATGAAACATGCTGATGCTCTTGTTTTCCCTTCAGAATACGAAGGATTTGGGATTCCTGTTCTTGAAGCCCTCATGCTCGGAACACCTGTAATTGTACCTGATTTGCCTGAGTATCGGGATTCTTTTGGGGAACTGCCTCTGTACTATAAGGCCGGAGACAAGGATTCATTTCTCAATGTTTTGAAAAAAATAAAAAATTACAGCCCATCATCAAAAGAACTTAATTTTTTAAAAAATAAATATAATTTTACATTGTCTGCTGCATCTGTTTCCGAATGGATAAAGCATTATTTTACAGGACTTTAAGAAAGACAAATGAAAAGGGAAAATATAAAAATAGCTTTAGTGCATGATTGGTTTAACCAAACCGGAGGTGCCGAAAAAGTAGTGAAGGAAATCCTTCACTGTTATCCCGAAGCTGATGTCTTTTGTCTTTTCGATTTCTTTGACAAGGAAAATCGCGAAAAATATTTACTCGGGAAAAAAACCAATACCAGCCTTATTCAGCATATTCCTTTCGCAAAAAAACGTTACAGAAACCTATTCCCTTTATTTCCATCTGCAATTGAAAGTCTGGATTTAAGAGCCTATGATGTTATTATTTCTTCATCTTCCTGTGTTGCAAAAGGAGTTATTAAAAGGCCCGAGCAATTACATATTTCTTATTGTCACAGCCCAGCCCGTTATGCATGGGATTTAAAAGATGAATATCTTAAAGCAGTAAAGACAAAAATTGCTAAGTCTGTTACTAAATATTTTTTTGGAAGACTCCGTAAATGGGACTTTGAAAGCAGTAAGCGTGTGGATTATTTTATTGCCAATTCATACTTTGTAAGCAACAGGATTAAAACTTTTTTCAATCGTGAAAGCACGGTTATTTATCCCCCTGTGAATGTGGAAATGAAAGAACATAAAGGAGAAAGAAGCGATGTGTATATTTCAGTTTCACGCCTTGTTACATATAAAAATGTTGAACTCATCGTTGAAGCTTTTAGGCAAATGCCTGAACTGAAATTGGAAATTGCAGGTGATGGCATTTTAAAAAATAAAATACTGAAAAACCTGCCAGCCAATGTTACCTATTTAGGTTATATTGACGATGAAACCAAACACTATAAAATTTCAAGGGCAAAAGCTTTTATTGCAGCAGCAACAGAAGACTTCGGCATTTCAATTGTTGAAGCCCAGTCTTATTGCACACCGGTTATTATTCCTTGCGTGGGCGGCTATATTGAAACCGTTAACGAAAATACTGGTGTTTTCTTCCATGATAAAACTGTTGAAGAAATGGTTGCTACCATACGTGCCTTTCATACAAGCAACAAGGTTTTTAAACCTGAACATTTTGAAGAAAAAATCAAACCTTTCAGTGAAGAAAGATTTCGCAACGAGTTAAAAGCCTTTATTGATGATAAAATTGATAAACATATTGCCTCAAAGCAATAAGAGAAACAAACTCCTGCATATTACAACGCTTGTGCTTTTGATGGCTCTTTTTGCTTTCCCCCTATTTCCAATGCATTTAACAAATGTTATCTTTATCAGTTTCTCAATATTGACTCTTGTGGCGTGGTTTATCAATCCGGTACCTGTTCGTAAAAGCATTTGGAAGAATCTTGTTTTTATACTCCCTTTTTTACCCTATTTGTTTGAATTCCTTCTTAATAGTTTTGACCCTTTAGCACGTTTTGAATTTGAAAAAAAATTATTCTTTTTCACTTCCTTTTTTGTCTTTCCGATTTTTATGAATTTAACAGGATTCAAAAACTACAAACTGCTTTTACTTGTTTTTTCATTATCGGTAACAGCCTTGTGTTTGTATGCTTTTGCCGGTTTAATGGTGCATGGCATTCCTTTCTCAGCTTCAGCTTATGAAAATGGCAGTTTTATACTACGCCATCATTTTGAAAAATTATCAGGTTTACATTCCACTTATTATTCTGTTTTTGCACTTTTATCTGCATATTTTCTTTTTAAAAGGTCTTTTTCTGAAAAGAAACCGGTAAAGATTGGTTTGATTGTTTTGGCATCAATACTTTTGTTAAGTGCTTTGTATATTGCTGTTCGAATTGCCTTTATAACAACAGCCGTCTTCATTTTCTTCTTGATTTTAGAACAAAAAACAAACCTCCGCCAAAAACTGTTTTATGGAATAACGGCATTAATCATCTTTCTTTCTGTGTCTTTTCTTTTCCCTTCCCTTAAAAGCCGTCTTGGTGAGTTTGGAAGTATGAGCTTCAATAATATGAACCACAACAATACCATTTCGCAACGTACCGCCATCATGAGTTGTTCGTGGCATGTATTTTCAAATAATTTAATAATGGGAACCGGAAGCAAACATTTTCAGCAAAAACTGAATAATTGCTATAGTTCAAAAGACTGGCCCGAAGGTGCAAACCTTAACTTTAACCCCCACAACCAATATTTATCAATCGGTATCAATTACGGTATTTTTGGGCTGCTGCTGTTTATTAGTTGTCTTTTTATAATAGGCCGGAAGCTTATTAAATTCCCTGAAGGAAAGTATTTTTGCATTGCCATTTTGCTCTTTTTTCTTACTGAATCTTTGCTGGAAAGGTCAATGGGGGTGTATTTATTTGGGCTCATTGCTGTGCTGATGTTTAATATTAAGGACAGCACAAATGAAAATCAGATAACTTAACAAAACAATAATAAATCACACACATAGAATTGATTTATCACTCCGACTAATCAAGCTAAATAAAGAATTACCTAAAAAACTGTGTATTAAATAATAATCCCGCAATCATTCCTGTCTGCCGAGCTCAGGATATGACTGGGGCTGAATTTCATCGTATGCTTCTTTGTCGCCATATTCAATAAAATCAGTATGGTGTTCAGGTTCAACAAAATTCTTGTCAGCCTGATGCTTAATGCCACACCAGTATTTCTCAGTTTCCGCGGTTATAACTCTGGCATAATTAATTAATCCGTTGGCATAACCACAATACATACAATTGGCTTTTTCTGTGTAGTTAAGATAGTTTAGCTTATGGCGGTCAATTTTTATATAATGACCACGCTCTACATAGGGAAGATCGTAGCAGAAAAAACAAACCCTGTGATACAACTCAAGACAAACATCAAAAAACACAAATGGAATGAGCATACCATAAATGAAAGGGGCTGAAATAAAGTGATAAATAAATCTGTTTTGAAATTTTTTGAAATTCATATAATATAGTGGAATAATAATTATTTTAAGGCAAAAATATACATAATTTGAATAAAAAGCCTGGTATATAAAAAAAAACAAAAAATATTTTTTCATTATTTTATGGCTTTTGACATTACCCTGACCCATATTATTTTGAATAAAAAAAACTGATTGAGGATAATGATTTATTATATTTGCAAACATGAGTTTACTCTAAATAGCAAGTAGAATATAATATGCCACTAAAACACAAAAGCACGAAATTTCACAAAACATGGGATGTTACTATTTTAACATTTAGTGAATTTCTGTGTTTCCGGGTTTCTGTGGCTAAAAAGGAGTTTTTATAGTGGTTTCATTTATTTAAAGGAATCTTCTTATGCCAGCAAATATAAATATCCCGTTTTATGGTATAGACCGGTTTTACAATCAACATGCACAAACAATTAACACCATATTTTCCAGGGTTTTAAGCAGTGGAAAAGTGCTTATGGGAAAAGAAGTGGATACTTTTGAAATCAATCTAGCCCATTTTGTTTCAAGAAAATATGCACTCAGTGTGGGCAGTTGCACTGATGCTTTGTTCTTTGCATTGAAAGCTGCTGGAGTAGAAGCCGGAGATGAAGTCATTGTACCTGCATTTTCTTACATTGCTTCCGTTACCCCCATTTTAAGAGCCGGTGCAGTTCCCGTATTTGCCGATATACATTCCTCGGATTTGTCAATGAGCTTCGATGATTTTAAAAGGAAAATCAGCCCGAAAACCAAAGCTTTGATTTTTGTTCACATGTATGGTGCATTTTCTCCACTTATGGAAATTGCCAAGTATGCAAGGAATCACAATATTATTCTGATTGAAGATGCTGCACATTCACTGGGTGCTATTTCTGAAGACAATGTCAAAGCAGGAAGTGTAGGTCAGATGGCTTGTTTCAGTTTCGACCCTACAAAAGTCATAGGTGCTTTTGGTACAGGTGGAGCCATAGTTACAGATGATGAAGATTTTTTTAACACCATCAGAAAATTGCGTTTCCATGGGAAAGACTCTTTTACAGGGGAGTTTGATATACCCGGCTATAACAGCCGTATTTCAACACTACAAGCGGCTTTACTTGATTTTCAGCTGGGTATGATTGACACTCTTATTACCCAAAGAAATAAAATTGCTTCAAAATATGATGCCTCTTTTGAAAACCTAAATGACATTGAAATTGTCAGCAAACCCCAAGGATGCACCTATCATAAATACGTCATTAAAACTGACAAAAGAGATGAGCTTGAAAACCATCTCAAAGCAAAAGGTATTGCAACGATGAGGCACTATGATAAAGCCCTTTTTGAAAATAAACTTTTTAAAAACCACCCATTTAAAGCTGAATCCATTTCAGTTGTGCATGACATTAAGAAAAAAGTTTTATCGCTTCCCATTTTTCCAGAAATGACCACTGATGAAGTATTATATGTAGCTGAGGGTGTGAAATCTTTTTTCAAAAAATCCTAACACTATTCTTTATCAGGATTATCAAATAAACCCCCTCTTGATGCCATCCGAACATAATTCCTAAAGGAAACGGCTTTCTGTTTCCTGGCTTCTACAATGTGTCACCAAAAATTCACCTCAGCACTTAAACATCCGATTTATTATTTGTGCTATAAACGATTTTTTTAAAAAAATATGTTTTATTCACAAATGATTACGAAGTACCGGAACGGCCTATTAAAAATTTGCGTAAAAATTGAGCAAATTTTTAAGCAGCCTTGACTTCCTGCCTGCCGGCAGCTACCGTGTGGACACAAATATTGTTAGCTTTGTATTAAAAAAAGATGAATAGAGTAAGTCATAAACCAAATTTTAACGGAATATTTTCTGACAAACGGTTAGATAAACGAGGAGATATTATAG
>JAQVVM010000049.1 GCA_028698995.1 Bacteroidales bacterium | reverse complement strand
TGCATGGGTTTTATTAATTGTTAATAAAATACCTTGCACTTGTTTTACATAAAGATATTCATAAACATCTATGAATATGTGTGTTGTGTGTTCCGATGGTTATCGGAACAGCAGACCCTAAGTAAATTATGAAAAATAAGGTTTAGGGTGGATAAGTCAGTTTTAAAAGCTGCTTTGGCAGTATTTGATACGAATAAAGGTCTATGTTAAAAATTCATATCAAGTAATGCTTGAGGATCAATCCGTTTTTTATACCATTGTACGCCCCAGTGAAGGTGGGGTCCTGTAGAGCGTCCTGTGGATCCGACTTCTCCGATGAGTTGTCCTTTAAATACTTTTTGGCCATCTTCTACAAGGATTTTATTCAGATGCACGTACACACTGTTAAGTCCTTGCCCGTGATCAAGTAAAATGAAATTTCCGTTGTAGTGGAAATTGTCAGCACGCAGGCAAACAATGCCGTCAGTCATGGCATAAACAGGAGTACCTGTAGGAAGAGCGATGTCGATACCATTGTGAGGACTTTTGGGCTCTCCGTTCAGAATGCGCTGGCCACCAAAAACACCACTTATTCTACCTCCTTCCACGGGACGCAAAAAACCGCTGAGATAATAGGGGGTTTGTGTGGTATCAATACTTTTACGTGCTTCTAAAATAGTATCACGTTCCCTGTTAATTCTTTCCATAAGCTCTGGTGGTGGGCTTACATATTTTTCTTCGAGCTGATTGATGCGCTGAATGTCATATGCTCTATTACTAACATACAGCTCTTTTTCTTTTGTAACGCCATCAGAAAAAATCACTTTGACGGTAAATTTACCGGTATCATCTCTGTCGAATCCAAAAACAAAAACACCTTCTTCGCTCAACAAAAGAGGTTCATTGTTAAGAAAAACACTACTGGCATTAATCGCATTTCCAATTATTAAATGTCCTTGAATTGGATTGCCAATCAAAACAATGTCGTTTTCTTGAGCATACAATGTATTGAAAAAAAAACATATACTCAAAAACAGACAAATGAGTACTCTAATATTCTTTGTTATAAATGTCATAGATATAATAACTTAATATTATTTGTTTTGTTATTTAAGTTCTTGATACAAATATTTTGAAACAGAAAAGCAATCATTTTAATCAGCTAAAATTAATGAATAATTTTTAACTCTTTAATTTTATTATAAACTCCTTCGGCAAATGCTTTATAGCCATTTGAGTTGTGATGCCCATTAATTTGCCAATAATAGTGATTTACATTTTCGGAATTCATACCTAATTGATTTAGATAGTAATCCAATAAATTGAGGGTGTTAATGTTATTTCTTTCTGCAAACAAAATTACTTCATCCCAAAATTCAAAATTTCCTGCAATAATTTCATCTTTAATAGGATAAAAAACAATCAAAAGGTCAAAATCTGCTGTTTCAGAAAGTCTTTTAAACAAAAGTGTGCTTTCCATTAACTGTTCAATAGCTCTTTGTTTCTCAATATTAAATTCATTGGGGCTCAAAATTAAATGATTATAATGAAGGACATTATGAGCAAATAATCGGAAAACATAAGAGAAAGCATATACATATTCCAGGGCTTTTGTTTTCTGTATGTTATTTCTGTTTCTCTTTTCAAACCGTTCCATTCCACCAAAAAGAATAATATCATTAAGATCATAACCAAATGCAGTGATAACCAGATTGGGCTTATATTTTAATAGTTTATCATGCAGTAATTTATATTGATAAAATGGATCACTTCCACAAATTCCGGCATTAATAAATCTGTAATTGATGCTGTCATTACAATCAAATTTTCTTTCAAGAAATTTAACCCAAGTTGAATCTTCAGGAGCCCCCTCTCCTTCAGTAAAGGAATCACCAAGTACGATTGTAAGAAAATCATTTCCCTCTTTGGAAATTTCAGGCTCTTTGTCGCTTAAACCCAAGGAATTTGTTGTTCTTATATAGTTAAACTCCGGTGATGAGAGCGTAATAACAGAATTTGGCTTTCTTACATGATAATCTCTAACTTCTTCTTGATGAATTAATTGGTAGTAGCCGGATGTTTTTTCATAATGTGATGCATAAATACCTGTAATACGTAAAAGAACCTCACAAATAATCAACGTTAATACAGCAGATAAATAGAGCATAATAAGATTTTGATATCTTGTGGACTTATTTTTAAATGAAGAAGTTAGGACGCACAAACTTGAGTGAAATACAAAAAGAAAAAACAAAATGCCTGAATATGTATATATTATATTAACAATAAAAAGAAAATACAGAAAAAAACATATACTAAGATATGCCATACCCATATTTAATAAACAGAAAACATTTACATACTTCCGAAATATTATAATAACAAATAATAATCCGACTAGTAATAAGGAATAAAAAAAATGTTTATTCCTTAAAAGAGTTCGCAATACAAACAAGTTTAAAAAATTATCCCTGTTTTTTGAAGGATTGATATTGTTTAAAAAGATATCTGTTTCATTGCTTATTGGGTCTATCTCCTGAATAGTGGAGTCCATTAAACAAAAATCATGAGCATCCCTGATATTAATATTCAGTTTTGAAATAGGTATCGTGTCAGAACTAATATGTATATGTATTTTCCTAAAAAAAGAATTTTGAGGTTGGAAAAAAACTTGATTAATATTCTCAAAATGATGTTCTTTACCAAAAAAACCCACACCCACACAAGTTGTTAATTGGGAAATGTTTTCATTATTGCTTAGAACTTGAACTTTTATATCCCCATAAACCGAATTCTGATGGAGGTAATAAAAAAATGTAAAGATGAAGAAAACAGCAATGATTAAAAAAAGTAAAAATCTCTTGTTCCCTAAAACAGGCACTTTGGATTTTCTCTTAAAAAAATGAATCATTTGTTTTATGTCTCAGCTTATTAGACTTCTCATGAATTTTTCAGGAAAATCATGAAGCAATAAAAAAAAATACTGCGATATTATTATTAATAATGGAATTAAAATTACTTCAAGGAAGCGTAAGAATTTAAAAAAGCAGCGGTATTATTTTTTACTCTTTCAATAGTGCTTATAGAGTCGGATTTTACAAATTTTTCACCGGTAATATTCTCATAAAGTTCTATATATCTTTCCGAAACAGAGTTAATAAAGGGTTTATCCATTTCAGGTACTTCTTGTCCTTCTTTCCCTTGAAATCCTTTTTCCATAAGCCACTCCCTGACAAATTCCTTAGATAATTGTTTTTGCTGAACTCCTTTTTTGAATCTTTCTTCATAGCCGTCGGCATAAAAATATCTTGAGGAATCAGGCGTGTGAATTTCATCAATAAGATAAATTTTTCCGTCTTTTTTGCCAAATTCATATTTGGTATCAACAAGGATTAATCCCATTTTTTTTGCAATCTCAGTTCCCCTCTCAAATAGAGCCATGGTATATTTTTCAAGCATTGAATAATCTTCATCAGAAACAAGTCCTGTTTTAACAATTTCTTCACGAGAAATATCTTCATCGTGTCCAACTAATGCCTTGGTTGTTGGAGTAATGATGGGTTTTTCAAACTTTTGATTTTCAGTCATTCCATCAGGAATTGCTACACCGCAAATGGTACGTTTGCCCGATTTGTATTCGCGCCAGGCATGTCCGGTTAAATATCCCCTAATAACCATTTCGACCTTAAAGGGTTCACAAAAATAACCAACAGTTACCATGGGGTCGGGAGTAGCAATTTTCCAATTAGGAACAATGTCAGCTGTTTCATCTAGGAATTTAGCCGCAATTTGATTCAGCACCTGCCCTTTATAGGGTATGCCCTCAGGCAGTACCACGTCGAAGGCAGATATTCTATCTGTTACAACCATCACCAACAATTCGTCAAGAATGTTATAAACATCTCTTACCTTACCCACATATAAATTTCGTTGGCCATTAAAAGTGAAATCTGTCTTTACAATAGCTTTTGTATTCATCATATTTTTAATTTTTATTAATTACAAACTATAAGCTTTAATAATTTTGGTGACAAGGTGATGTCTAACAACATCTTTTTCATCAAGATAAATGAATTCGATACCGTTAATGTTTTTAAGTAATTCCTGTGCTTTGAACAGACCGGAAGGTTGATTTTTGGGAAGGTCAATTTGAGTAATATCACCTGTAATAATAAATTTTGCTGATTTCCCCATACGTGTTAAAAACATTTTGAGTTGTGCATCTGTTGCATTTTGAGCCTCATCCAAAATTACAAATGCATAGTCAAGAGTACGCCCTCTCATAAATGCTAAAGGAGCAATTTCAATGGTCCTGTCTTCAAGGTAAGACACCAATTTCTGAACTGGAATCATATCGTATAAAGCATCATAAAGAGGTTGCATGTAGGGATCAAGCTTCTCTTTAATATCTCCGGGTAAAAAACCCAGGTTTTCACCTGCTTCAACAGCCGGTCGTGTAAGGATAATTTTTTTTACTTCTTTATTTTTCAGGGCCTGTACTGCAATGGCAACAGCGGTATATGTTTTTCCCGTACCGGCAGGTCCGATCGCAAATATCATATCATTGGAAAGACAAGCATCCACCATCTTTTTTTGATTCGGAGTACGTGCCTTAATAAGCATTCCATTGCGCCCGTACACCAGAACATCTTTTGAAGAACCATTGTCAAAAACCTCTGAAGGACTATCAGAATTAAGAAGAGTGATTAATTCTTCGGGACGGATAATTCCATATTTTTCAATTCTATCCACTATGTTGATGAAAATTACTTCAAAAGCGGCTATGTCTTTTTCTTCACCACTTACTTTAAGAATATTGTCGCGGGCAATAATTCGTAGTTTTGGGAATGCTTTCTCAATGGAATTAAGATTTGAATTGTTGGTCCCAAAAAAATCAACGGGATTTATGTTTTCCAGAAAGAAGTTTTTTTCAATACCCATAAAAATGATTTATATATAAACTTAATTTTTTTAATTTTGACCTATGCAAAAATAAGGAATATTTGCTCGTTTTGCAGAATATAAATACTGTTTTTCTAACAATGGAATGATATGCCAATAATAACTTTAACAAGCGATTGGGGAACTAAAGACCATTATGTGGCGGCTGTAAAAGGAAGCATTACTTCCCAGATTCCGGACGCTGTTATTGTTGATATAACGCATGACATCAAACCATTTGATATTATTTCAGCCTCTTATGTTATTAAAAATTCTTATCCCCACTTTCCTCAGGGAACTATTCATCTTATTGGCGTGAATACCGAAGCTTCATTAGAACATTCGCATATCGCTGTTTTTCATGATGGTCATTATTTTATTGGTACTGATAATGGTATTTTTTCACTTGTTTTTAATGAAATTCCCAAAGAAATTATTGAAATTGATATCATTCAGGATACAGACTTATTCACTTTTCCCTCAAAGGATGTTTTTGTAAAAGTCGCCTCACAAATTATTAAAACAAAATCGCTTGAAGGATTAGGTAATAAAAAGAAAGGTCTTTTCGAGAAAAAACTTCTCGAACCGGTAGTTCTTAATGGCATCATTAAAGGAAGCGTTATTTATATTGACAGATACGAAAATATCATTACGAATATTACCAGTCAAATTTTTAAAGAATTTGTTAAGAGCCGTCCTTTTAAAATAAAATTCAGAAGTATGGCTTATGTTATTAAAAAAATTTCACAATCGTATGGCGATGTTGAACCCGGTGAAAAACTTGCAGTTTTTGGAAGTGCGGGTTATCTCGAAATTGCAATCAATCAAGGAAAAGCTGCCAGCTTGCTCGGACTAGAGACCAATGACAGTGTAAATGTAATTATCGAGGAATAATCAAATCATTATTATTTAAGGAGATGAGGGGAATTCTTAATTAGGGTCTGCTGAAAAAGTCTGAGGTGCGCCGTATTTGAGGCCACGAGGCGATGATGTATAATAATACTTCGAGCCGAATTAACGAAAAAGACGGCGTGAATCAGACTAATACACACGCAAAAAGTTTCAGAGATGTCCATTTTTCAAAATTCAAGTGCGGTTTTTAAGTAAAAACCTCTTTTCTATCATTGAATTATCTGTTTCAATGCATGGGTTTTCTTTGTTATAAATAAAATTCCTTGCACTTGTTTTGTATTGAAGATATCATATACATCTACAAATGAGCGTGTTGTATGTTTTTCGGCAGGCTCTAATTAATCAAAATCAACCTTCAGGTTGTCTATGATAAAATTCTGTCTTTCCTGTGTGTTTTTACCCATATAAAAAGACAACATATCCGTTAATTGCATATCACGACTGAACATTACGGGATCTAAGCGAATTGATTTTCCTATAAAGTGTTTAAATTCATCAGGAGAAATTTCGCCAAGCCCCTTAAACCGTGTTATTTCAGGATTAACACCTAAAATTGAAATGGCCTCTTTCCTTTCATCTTCTGAATAGCAATAAAAAGTTTTAGATTTATTTCTTACCCTGAATAATGGGGTTTGCAAAATATAAAGGTGGCCGTTTTTGATAATATCGGGATAAAACTGAATAAAAAAAGTGATGAGCAGTAAGCGGATATGCATGCCATCAACATCGGCATCAGTAGCAATCACAATATTGTTATAACGAATGTTTTCAATCCCCTCTTCAATATTAAGAGCAGACTGCAGGAGATTAAATTCTTCATTTTCAAAAATTATTTTTTTTGAAATACCAAAGCAATTAGCGGGTTTACCTTTCAGACTGAAAACTGCCTGGGTGTTTACATCTCTTGACTTTGTGATAGAACCACTGGCAGAATCACCTTCTGTAATAAAAAGAGTACTATCGAGACGTAGTTCGTGATTGGTATTGTAATGCACCCTGCAATCACGCAGCTTTTTATTATGCAGGCTGACTTTTTTGATGCTTTCCCTAGCTATTTTTTTAATATTTGCAAAATCCTTCCTTTCTTTTTCCGAAGTCAATATTTTTGTGAGAAGTGCATCGGCCACATCAGCATTCATGTGTAAATAGTTATCAAGGCGCTTTTTTACAATATCGTTGATGTAGTTTCTGATACTGGGGCCATCAGGTTCCGTAAACTGCGAACCCAGTTTGGTTTTTGTCTGCGATTCAAAAACAGGCTCTTGTACTTTTATACTTAATGCTGCAATAATAGAAGTTCTGACATCAGAAGGGTCAAAATCCTTTTTGTAAAATTCTCTTATTGTTTTTACAATAACTTCTCTGAAAGCTGCTTGGTGTGTCCCTCCTTGTGTGGTATGTTGTCCATTGACAAAAGAATAGTAGTATTCTGTGTATTGACTTACACTGTGAGTAAAAGCAAATTCAAAATCGTTGTCGTGAATGTGAATGACAGGATAATGTATTGGACCATTTATATTTTGAGTCAGCAAATCAAGTAGGCCGTTTTCGGATTGGTATTTAATACCGTTGAATTTGATTGTAAGTCCTCTGTTGAGGAATACATAGTTCCATAATAATTTTTCAACATAAGCACTGATGTAGTGAAAATTGCCAAAAATTTCTGTGTCAGGAATAAAAGAGATAATGGTTCCGTTGTGAGAAGTTGTTTCATCATCTTTTTCTAGAATAATATCGCCTTTTTCAAATTCTGCTATTTTGGTTTTTCCGTCACGTATAGATTGTACTTTAAAATAAGCCGATAATGCATTTACTGCTTTGGTCCCAACCCCATTCAGCCCAACTGTTTTTTTAAAAACTTTTGAGTCGTATTTAGCTCCCGTATTGATTTTTGACACACATTCAACAACTTTTCCTAAGGGAATACCTCTCCCATAGTCTCGTACAACGACCTTGGGTTCTTTTATAATAACTTCAATAGTTTTACCATATCCCATGATAAACTCGTCCACGGCGTTGTCAATAACTTCTTTAATAAGAACATATATACCATCGTCTTGGGATGTTCCATCACCAAGTTTTCCTATGTACATTCCCGGACGCATGCGGATATGTTCCTTCCACTCCAAGGATTTTATGCTGTCTTCGGTGTATTGCTCCAACATTGTCATTTTTTTTGCAAAAATACGATTATATCGTTGATTGGGAAAGATTTTTTTTAACACCGTACAATTTTTTATACCTCTGAAAAACCCTAAAATTATTACTTTTGTCATCTCTTTTTTGAATTAATAATTTTTAGATAGGTGTCTGAATAACAATGAAACGCATTGGATTATGCTATTGGGAAATGTAAACCCGCAAGAAAGAAAAACTTTTATCTTACATTTGATTTATGCTTTGATTGAGGCTATTCTAACAGGGGCATTTGTTCTGAATGAATTTATTTTTATTAAAAGTTTAAATGGCAGCAATTACCAGCTGAGTATGCTTTTTCAGTTTAGCATGCTTGTGTTGTTGGTTTCTGTTTTTGCAAATGAAATAATTGCTGCCATTAGAAATAAAAAAAAAGCATTACGGTTTATTGCCGTTGTAACACGCCTGCCTTTACTTCTGATGTTTTTATTTCCCGGTAATCCCGAACTTATAAGCGCCAATCCTGTTTATCATTATATTTTTCTTGGCATATTTTTTATGTATTTTTCAGCGTCTCCCATTGTTTTTCCTACAATCAATCTTTTTCTAAAAAATAATTACACCCACCAAAATTTTGGTCGTTTGTACAGTTTTGTTACCACCCTTTCAAAAGTCATAGTTTTAGTAGTTACTTTTCTTTTCGGGATCTTACTCGATTACGATAATTTTGCTTTCCGGTATGTGTATCCTATACTGGCTGTATTAGGAATAATATCTGTTTTTATTTTTTCAACCATAGATTTCGGACATATTGAAGTTAAAGAAAAGCTTTTATTAAGCGCTGTATTTAAGAAATCAATTACAACCATGAAACAGACGCTTATTTTTAATAAACCTTTCCGTGATTTTCAGATAAGTTTTATGTTTTATGGATTTGCATTTATGAGCACCATAACTGTTATTACTATTTTTTATCAAGAGGTGCTAGATTTAAATTATACAAGTGTGGCTTTTTATAAAAACGCTTATAATGTTTTAGCCATCCTTATGCTGCCGTTTTTTGGGCGCATCATCAGCAGAATTGATCCCCGTTATTTTTCTGTAATTTCTTTTGCTTCGCTGATGTTTTACATCATTTGCATTATGCTAACACAGTATTTACCAACTTATACGCTCTTTCTAGATGTTAAAATTTATGGGATGCTGATGGCTGCCATTTTTTTTCATGCATTTTTTGCAGCCACCATGTCGCTTTTATGGAGCATAGGATCTGCCTATTTCTGTGAGAAAGAAGAAGCCGGGGTTTATCAATCTGTTCATCTTTCTCTAACTGGATTCAGAGCTGTTTTTGTACCAATCCTTGGAATTTATTTATATGAAAAGTTCGGGTTTACAATAACTTTTATTTTTGCCGCAATTTCCCTTGCAACAGCAATTGTAATTCTAATTTATTCAAAGAATAAAAAAAATCAGAATCTTTTCTTTAGTCCATGATTTGCAAAATTGTTTTGCGTAAATTAAAAAAAAACTTGCATTTTAAAAAAAATGATTATTTTTGTACCACTCACATCGAAAGGGACCCGAATTTAAATCGCGAAGATTTTATCAATTACTCAAATTTTATTTTTACGATATTTTATAACGACCCATCTTGATTTCAAATAATTCAATCTGAAATTTTTATTACTAAATTAAATATATATGTTAGGTAAAGACGCATTAGAAGGTAAAACCTTGTTAGAACTCAGAGACATTGCCAAAGATTTTAATATCAGAAAACACGAGAGCTTGAAAAAACAAGAACTCGTTTATGCTATACTCGATCATCAGGCAGCAAACCCCACTAACGAGATTCTTAAAAGTGAAGAAAAGGAAAAATCCTTTAAAAAAAACAGACCTCGGGTAGTTCATAAAAATACAAATTCAGAATATAAATCCGGTGTCATAATTCCTGAAAATAGTGTACCGGAAGGTTCTGTCATAATTAAGGAAGAAGAAAAAACAGTACCGATTCCTACTCCTAATGAAAATAGAAATTCCAGAAACCGAAAAAAGAAAAAAACCAAGAAGGTAGAAGACAGAAAAGATGCTCAAAACCTTGTTCTTGATTTTGAAAAGGGAAACAACCCTTCGAAAGGAACTCCTCAAATACGCGTCAATAAGGAAGAGGATCCATTAATTAATATAGAAGAAGAAAATGAAACAATACGCGAAGTTGAAACTCCAGCTGTAATAATTGAAACAGAAGAACAAAAAATTATTGAAAAGGAAGAGGATACAATAAAAGAAACTGAAAACAAAGAACTACAATCAACATCAGAAAATGAGGACACACAAAATAAATCAAAACCTAAAGATAATTACAACAATAAAGAAAACAATTATAGAAACAAATGGAATAATGACAGACAGGTTCAAACGGACTATTTAGATATAGAAGCCACTGTTTCAAGTGAGGGTGTTTTGGAAATTATGCCTGATGGTTATGGTTTTCTACGATCTTCAGATTTTAACTACCTGAATTCTCCAGATGATATTTATGTGTCTCAGTCGCAGATAAAATTATTTGGTCTTAAAACAGGAGACACCGTCAAAGGAACAATCAGAGCACCTCGCGACGGAGAAAGATATTTCCCTTTAATTAAAATTGAGCTTATAAACGGAAAGCTGCCTGAGGAAGTTAGAGATCGAATTCACTTTGATCACTTAACACCCCTATTCCCGTATGAGAAATTTAATATTACAAGACACGAAAATTGTACAATTTCTACACGTGTGATAGATATGTTTACACCGATAGGAAAAGGACAAAGAGGATTAATTGTTGCCCAGCCAAAAACAGGTAAAACCGTATTACTGAAAGAATTAGCCAATGCTATTGCTGATAATCACCCAGAGGTTTATCTTATCATTTTGCTTATTGATGAAAGACCGGAGGAGGTTACAGATATGGCGCGAAGTGTTAAGGCTGAGGTTATTTCATCAACCTTTGACGAACCGGCTGAGAGACATGTGAAAATTGCAAACATCATTCTGGAAAAAGCAAAAAGATTGGTAGAATGCGGACATGATGTTGTAATTCTTTTAGATTCAATAACACGGCTTGCAAGGGCTTATAATACAGTTTCTCCTGCATCGGGCAAGGTATTGACCGGAGGTGTTGAAGCTAACGCCCTGCAAAAGCCCAAACGATTTTTTGGAGCTGCACGTAAAATTGAAAATGGTGGATCGCTTACAATAATTTCGACAGCACTTACTGAAACAGGTTCAAAAATGGATGAGGTTATTTTTGAAGAATTCAAGGGTACCGGTAATATGGAGCTTCAACTCGACAGAAAACTTTCAAACAAGCGTATCTATCCTGCTATTGATATTGTTGCTTCAAGTACAAGACGCGATGATTTACTTATGGACAAAGATGCTCTGCAAAGAATCTGGATACTTCGTAACCACCTCGCAGATATGAACCCAATTGAGGCCATGGAGTTTCTTAAGGGGAAAATGAAATTCACTCAGACAAATGAAGAATTTCTGGTCTCAATGAATGGTTAAATAATTAATATTTTTCAACCTGACAGCTATTTTTTAAGTTATGTGGTTTGAGATTATTGGCTATGCTGCTTCATTAATGATTGCACTGTCGCTGATGATGAATTCCATCATTAGGTTACGTATTTATGGATTAATGGGAGCTATTCTCTTTTGTACATATGGCTTTATTATCAGTGCCTATCCGGTAGCCTTTCTAAACCTTTTAAATGCAAGTGTTCACACGTATTACCTCCTGAAAATTAGAAAAAAGAAAGAAATTTTCAAAATTTTAGAAGTAAGGCCAGAAAACAAATATCTGATTTATTTTATTGAATGTAATAAAGAAAAAATTAAACATTTTTTTCCTCATTTTCAGTACAAACATGAAGAGGAAAATTATCTTACTTTTTTTGTTGTGCGCAATCTTTCTGTGGCAGGGGTTTTTATTGGAAAACGAGTCGGTGAAAACACCCTTGAAATTATCCTTGATTTTGTCATTCCCGAATACAGAGATTTTAAAATTGGAAATTTTATTTATGCTGATAATATTAATTTTTTCAAAACACGAAATTTTTTCAAATTAATATGTCAATCACATGAAAAGGCTCATGTGAAATATCTTAAAAAAATGGGATTTATAATTCAGGAGAATGGATGTTGTATTTTGAATGTTGAGAAGAATTAATTAAAAAAAGTGTCTTATCGGTACCAGCAGTAATTCAATAATTTTAAGTGTCCATGGACGTTTCAACCATTTGTCATAATCAAAAATATGACAGTCCTGTTTAGTCTCAGCAAAATGGTTTACAATCAAAAAAATAATATTTTTATTTTTCCCCAGTAAATTAATTTCGTGCATAAAGCGGAAACTACGGTAATCAAAATTACTGGATCCGATACAAAAAGTTTCATTGTCAACAAGCATCAGCTTTGCGTGCAGGTTGTCAGGATAGTATTGAAAGATGATAATATTGTTTTTAAATAGAAGACCTAAATACCTATTTCTTAAGATATCAAACAATTCAACATCGGAATGTAGGGGTGTTATTATTGTGATAAGAACTCCTCTTTCAGCTGCATTAATAAGTGCTTTTCTAATTGTACTTCCTGGTAGAAAATAAGGGGTTTCAATTATTATTTCTTTTTTTGCATTACGGATAAGCGATAAGAACTTTTTTCTGGTTGGTTGAAAAACAGAACTTGGTAAATCTTTAACAATTTCAAAATCACCTTGTTTAATGCCTCTTGTAAATTTTCGTTTGTTTGGGAAATATTTTTTCGAAAGAGAATAGTCTTCGAGAAATATTTTTTTAAATTGAAGAGATAATTCATTCTCAATACGTAAAACGCTTTCACGCCAATTAATTGAGTACCCTGTAATATTAGGCGAACCAACATAGCTGATTTTATCATCAATCACCAAAATTTTCCTGTGATTGCGGAGGTGATTGCGAGAAAGAAAGTCAATACTTAATTTTAATTTTTTAAAAAATTTCACCTCACCTCCATTCTCTTTAATTTCTGAGAAGAAAGACTCTGCAACACTTGTGCCCCATGAGTCAACTAAAATGATGACCCTGATTCCTTGCTTGGCTTTACGGACAAGAGCATCCCTGAATTTTATGCCAATAGCATCATTTGCAAATTTATAGGTTTCAAGAAAGATATATTGTGAAGCTTTACGAATATCGTCAAGCATGACATTATAAAATGTCAGGGGTTCATCATAAAAATTGAAACTCATAAACAGAGATTATTTTTAAATGGGTTTCTAAGAAGAAAATTTTTAACAAAAAATGACACCGAATTTTAAACACTCATAATGTCCTTTTCCTTGGCATCAAAAATCTTGTCAGATTTATCAATAAAGCTATTTGTAAGGGATTGGATATCATCAATAAGTTTTTTTACCATATCTTCGGGGATGCCGTCTTTTTCAAGTTTTTTAGCATATTCATTGGCATCACGACGGATATTACGAATTCTTATTTTAATATTTTCAACCTCAGTTTTAACTTTTTTCATTAAATCTCTTCTTCGTTCTTCGGTAAGAGCTGGTACAGGTATGCGTATTATGACACCGTCGTTAATGGGGTTAAAACCAAGATTTGCAGCCTGAATGGCTTTTTCTATGGGGTTGAGCATATTTTTTTCCCATGCTTGCACTACAATCAACTTTGCGTCGGGTGTATGAATATTTGAAACCTGATGCAGAGGTGTTAGCGTACCATAATAATCAACTTTTACACCTTCAAGCATTTGTGGATTGGCTTTGCCTGCCCTTATTTTTTGAAGTTCTTTTTCTAAAAATGCCAAAGCCGATTGCATTTGTTCTTTGGTATCATCTAATAGCATTTCTATCTCTTCCATTTTGTTTTTTTTTTGCAAAAATACAAATTAATTTTTTATTTATGTTTTTAACATGAAAATTTTCATTGGTTTGTATTTTGCTCCTGATGGCGTTAAAAGACTTTCATAAAGATAAATGCTGTTTATTTGAACTTCTGTAAAAATAGTTTTTTCGTAGGGTTTTAGTAACGATAAATCAAATAGAGAATTATTTTTTATACGTCCTATCGTTACATGTGGACTGATTTTTTTTATTTCAAGATCAAAAATTTTCCGAGCATCTTCTTTTATCTTGTAATAGATTGTGTTTAGAACTTCACTTTGATTAATTCCCGCCCAAATTACCTTTGGAATATTATTTTTCAGAAATAATCCAAAGCCCCGAATGGTAATATAAAAACAGGCATGTTCTTTTGCCACATTTTGAATAATGTCTTCAAGTGCATCTTGTTGTGTCTTTGTTGTGGATCCAAGATATAGAATAGTGAGATGCATTCCTTCTTCATTGGACCAGTTGATATTATTGTTGTTTATTTTTGTTTTTATGTCTGCTATAGCAGTGTAGAAAACATCAGAGGGCTCAATTTTTAGAGCAATAAATGTGCGTTTTGGTTTTATCATTTTGAAACAAGCGTTCCTATCTTTTCGCCATTAATAATTTTAATTAGATTGTCTTTTTTGTTAATGTTAAAAACGATGATAGGAACATTATTTTCTTTGCATAAAGTAAAGGCTGTAAGATCCATAATATTTAATTTCTTTTCATAGGCCTCGTCAAAAGTCAGTGTTTCAAACTTAACTGCATTTGGATTTTTTTCAGGGTCGGTATCATAAATGCCATCAACACGGGTGCCTTTCAGAATAACATCCGCATTAATTTCTGATGCCCTGAGTGCAGCCGCTGAATCGGTAGTGAAATAGGGATTTCCTGTACCGCCTGCAATGATAACGACATTATTATTTCTTAGATAATGAATTGCTTTTCGCCTTGACATTAACTGAGTAAGAGGATTGATTTCTATACCTGATAAAATGACAGAGTTTATATTGAGGGTATCAAGAGCTGCTTGCAGAGCAAGGCTGTTGATTATTGTAGCCAACATACCCATATAATCACCCTGTACCCTATCAATGCCTTTTTTTGTACCCTGTAATCCCCTGAAAATATTACCTCCACCCAAAACAACAGCAACTTCTACGCCTTCTTTGGTTATATTTTTAATTTCATTGGCATATAAATCCAATTGTGAAGAAGAAATACCATACTGGTTTTCACCCATAAGTGACTCACCACTTAACTTTAATAAAATTCTCTTAAATTTCATGCTTTTATAATTGAGATGTTAATTCTATTTTGACACAAAAATACAAAAAAAAAGCTGCTTATAAAAAGCAGCTTTTTAAAACGTAAGTTATAGGCTTAATTTCTTCTTCCACCTTCTCCTGTTGTAGGATTTTCATTAGATGTTTGATTAGCTCTGCCTTCTTCACCTGTTGTGATTTGTTCTGTAGCAACTTCTTCAGTTTGTACTTGCTCAGTAGTTACTTGTTCAGTAGCTACTTCTTCAGATTTAGGTTCTTCAGCAACTTTAGTTTCGGTTGAACCACATGAAAAAAACACAAATGAACTGGCTGCCAATAATACAAAAAATAATTTTTTCATAGTTTTATTTATTTGGGTTAATTACACAACAAAGATATAAAATAAAAATAATAATAAGTTTATAAAAAAATAAGGATTAATTAAATTGTAATATATTCTGGGAGGAAAATTGTATTTTATATTAAAAATATAATCAAAAAAAAAGCTGTCTTAAGGGACAGCTTTTTTCAATGTTGTGTAAAAGTTTTAGTTTCTTCTTCCACCTACGCCTGTTGTTGGTGTAGAAGTTGGGGTTTGATTAGCTCTTCCTGTTGAACCAGTTGTTGGTGTAGTAGAAGTTGTTGTGGTTGCTGGTTTATTACCTCTTGGTCTTGTAGTAGTAGCAGCAGCTTCAGCAGCTTTTGCAATTGAGTCAGCAGCAATAGAATCTAATCTTGCTTGCTCTAATTCAGCAGTAGCAATAGAATCTAATCTTGCTTGTTCTAATTCAACAGCAGCAATAGAATCTAATCTTGCTTGTTCGATTGCAGCTAATTCTTCAGCACTTGGGCCACAAGCTACCAGGGTAAAAAACCCTGCTAAAACTAATAATGACATAATTTTTTTCATAATACTTTTTTTTGGTGTTAGTTTAATTTTGGGCAAAGGTAATAATAAAAAATATTTATAGTTAAAGAAAATTAAAAAAAAATTTTAATTAAAAAAAATATGTAATTTTGCACTGTTAAAAAATATTTATTAATTAAAATTTAAAAAATCATGAAAAAGAATTTTTTAAGCATTTTAGCCATTGTTTTAGTTGGCGGATTGTTCTTTATTACTTCTTGTACTCCCGAAGACATGGGAAAACCAGTTGTTACTTTAACAGGTGATGCAGTTATGACAATTGATTTTGGAGCAACTTTTACAGATCCAGGTGCTACTGCTACTGACGATGTTGATGATGCAGTTACAGTTATTGTAACAGGTGAAGTTAATAAAAATGCTGCTGGTGAATATACATTAACTTATACAGCTACTGACGAAGCAGGTAATGTTGGCACAGCCGAACGTACTGTTTATGTTTCTCATAGAAAAGGAAATATTGTAGCTACTTATACAGCTTCTGAACAGTGCACTGGCCCAGGTGGACCTTATACAGTTAACCCATATTCTGCAAGTATCACTCCAGGAGCAGCCACAAACATGGCAATTATTTTCAACAACTTTGGAAACTTTACTGTTCCTGTAAATGTTAATGGAACTTTAGCCGGTAATGCTGGTTTAACACTTACTATTCCTCAACAAACCAATGGTTTGACATTTGAAGGTTCCGGTACTATTAATGCTGCCGGTACTGTTATTACAATTACCTATACTGCAGCTGATGGTGGTGCTACAGATACTTGTACTGCCACTTGGACAAAACAATAATATTTAGTTATTGATAATATTACAAAAAGAGATGCTTAGGCATCTCTTTTTTTTTAATACTTTTACGTCAATTAAAAGAGATGATAAAGAAAAACATCAATTTTCGGCTGTTTGTTTTATTGTCAACCCTTTTGTTGATTTATTCTGTATTTCGTCTTTTATTTTTTCTTTTCAATCAAAGCTATTTTAACGAAATTACTTTTACAGAGCTTTGTTCATTATTTTTTTATGGTAGCAGATTCGATTTGTCAGCTATATTTTATATTAATAGCATTATCATTTTATTGTTGTTAGTGCCTCTTAAAGTAAGAAAAAGAAAATTTTATCAAAACACAGTTAAATATCTTTTCCTTATTTTAAATCTTCTTGCTTTATTATTTTCAATAATTGATTTTGTTTATTTCAGATATATCAATACCCGTACAACTGCCGAAATTTTTCAATATATTTTTATGAGCACAGATGTCTGGGTTTTAATGCCTCAGTTTTTTGTGGATTTCTGGTACCTTTTCCTTATTTTAACTCTACTGATCTTTATTTTTATCAAATTCTACAGCTCATTATTAATTAACCTAATAAATTCTGAATTCCCCAAATCATTTTTTCTGAAGTTTTTATCCTTAATTATTTGGTTAGCTGTCTCTCTTTTTTTTATGCGGGGGGGGGCTCAATTGAGGCCTATTAATATTGCAAGCGCTTCTCAATACACATGTTCAAAGTATATTCCTCTTGTAATCAATACACCGTTTAATATTATAAAAACCATTAACAAAGACAAAATTAAAGTTTCAAATTATTTTTCCTCCATTCAGGAAGTAGAAAAAATTTATAAACCCTTACATTGTTATTATAAAAGAGAAAATGCTTTTAGAAATAAAAATATTGTTGTTTTTATTCTGGAAAGTTTTTCAAAAGAGTATATTGGTGCTTTGAATTTGAATGCTGCTGATGAAAATTATAAAGGCTATACTCCTTTTCTCGATTCAATTATTGGTCATTCGATTGTTTTTGATAATGCTTATGCCAATGGAAAAAGATCTATTGATGCAACCCTATCAATATTAGCAGGAGTTCCTAATCTTATGAATACGGCCTATATTTTATCAGACTATTCTGCCAACGGAATAAATAGTATTGCAGGTTTATTGGCACCAATGAATTACACATCATGGTTTTTTCATGGAGGAACAAATGGGACAATGGGTTTTGATAATTTTGTACGTCTTGCTGAATTTGACCATTATTTTGGCAGAAATGAATACAACAATGAAAATGATTTTGATGGCAAATGGGGTATTTATGATGAGCCATTTTTTCAGCAAATGGCCAAAGAGTTAGATGTCTCCCCAAAACCATTTGTCTCTGTAATGTTTACTTTGTCATCACACCATCCCTACACCATCCCTGAAAAATATATAAATGTTTTTCCAAAAGGGAATCTTGATATTCACGAAAGCATTGGTTATACAGATAATGCACTAAAATTATTTTTTGAGACCTCATCAAAAATGGACTGGTTTGAAAATACCATTTTCGTTTTTACAGCCGATCATACTTCAGAATCCTATTATTCGGAATATAATACCAAAAGAGGCCAATATGCAGTGCCATTATTTTTTTATATCCCCGATAACCAAACACCAATAAGGTCTTCTCAGATTGCTCAACATACAGATATTTTACCGACTCTGATGGATTTATTAAATTATGAAGGACGGTTTATTGCTTTTGGTAATAGCCTGCTTGATACCAATTATGATGGAATTTCAGTTAATTTTGCAAATGGCTTGTATCAGATGATTTACAATAACTATTTAATGTCATTTGATGGCCGTAATTTCATTGAAGCCTATGACTTGAACAATGATAATTTATTAGAAAATAATATCATAAATTCATTAAACGCAGATAGTATTTTAAAATTTGAATCTTTATTCAAAGCTTATATTCAAAGCTATCAATACAGAATGAGTATGAACATGTTAAGTGTAAACAAAAATGGGTGAAACAAAAAAAAAGATAAAGTTTATTATCAATCCCCGTTCTGGCACAAGGGATAAATTTTATATTGAAAGTTTTCTGATTCAATACATAGATCACAGGCAGATTTCATATGAATTTTGCTTCACAGAATATGCCGGTCATGGTGTAGAGTTAGCAAAAGATGCTGCAATGAAAAACTATGATGCAGTTATAGCTATTGGTGGTGATGGCACTGTTAATGAAGTAGCAAAAGCTCTTGTAAATAGCAATACTGCATTGGGAATTATCCCAAATGGTTCGGGAAATGGTCTTGCACGATATTTAAAAATCCCATTAACCTTAAAAAGAGCCATAGATGTGATTAATAAATTCTATGTAACAGAAATAGATACGGCAACAATCAACGGCTTATTTTTTGTAAGCATTGCGGGTTTGGGCTTTGATGCTCTAGTTGCAGAGAATTTTGCAAAAACCAGAATCAGAGGTCTTTACTCTTATGCAAGAATCGTTTTGGAAAATTTCTTTAAATACAAGCCTAAAAAATATATTTTTCAAATTGAAGATAAAACCATTATAAGAAATGCCATGATGGTTACTTTTGCCAATTCCAATCAATTTGGTTTTAATAGCGTAATAGCCCCAACTGCACGTATTAATGACGGACTTATTGATTTGTGTATAATTAAAAAAATACCTTTTATTGAAGCACCCATTTTATCTATTCTCTTATTTCTTAAACGAATCGATGTTTCAAAACACATCGAGATTATCAAAACAAAAGAGGTTGTTATTAAGCAATCCCGAAAACGCGTTGCCCATGTTGATGGAGATCCTGTTATTCTCGAAAAGGACATCCATGTCAAGGTTCATCCCCTTAATTTAAAGGTAATTGTTAATCCAAGCTGGAAAGGAAAATATGCTGTTTCCGAAAAAGAATAAGTTTTAATAGATTTGAATTTTGCGCCTTAAACATTGATTACCAATACTTATTTCGAGGAAATAAATGCCTTTATTAAGATTTGTATTGATGAGATCAATTCTGTCTATTACCATTCCTTTATTCAATAGGCCCCTGTTTAGATTTAAAACGAGTCGTCCGTTCAAATCATATAATGAATAAGAAATCTCAGATTTTTTTTCTAAAATAAAACTCAGATTAATATACTCATTCGCAGGATTGGGATATATCAGAATACCATCAGATTCAATTAGGTTTTCAATACCGGCTGTATTCACATACATACTGTCAAAAGCCTCCATGCTAACGCTGTTCATGCGTTCTGCTACAAGTAAAAGGGGAACCCCAATGCCATTCCCAATCCATTTGTATTCAATTTCTTCACGAACGAGTTTATAACCTTGATTATATTGTGTGACAAAAATTGTATCTTCAATAAAGAGTTCTGATTTGATTCGCATGACAGGGATATGACTTTGATTCAAAATTAAAGCACCCCAGCCATCCACGGTATTTATACGTTTCTTTTGTTGCCCGTAATAACCGTAGGCAGGAATATCTATAGAAAAATTTGAATACGTAGTATCCTTTGTACCAAAAGTAATTGGGAATCTGTAAAGAACATCAGGATTATCATATTTAATAGGAATTGGTGTATCATTGATATAGGCTCCAAACCCAACTTCTGAATATTTTTCACTGCTTTCTTTCATAAAAAAGAACACATCTTCAATTGTTATACCCGGAGGCATATATTCTAAATTACGGGGCGTTGCAATTGTCGCCCTGCGAGCTGTATCATAACCATTGTTAAAATAGAGGTTAAAAATAAGTGGCGTTGATAACACACTTACAAATGTGTCTCTACGTTGAGATGAAAAGGTTAAATCAGAAATATCCCATATAAAATTTGCGCCTGCATCTTCATAAGAAAAAGTCTGTCCCAAATTAAATTCAAGGTTAAGAACAAAAATATCTTTTATATCGGGCATATCATTTTGTGTTACAACTATCTGAGAATATGAAAATGGTAGAAAAATAAAAAAAGCAAAAAGCAAAATATATTTTTTCATAAAAAGAGATTATTTTTTTATAAAATTAATAAAAAATAAGCATATATAACGGTTGTTTTTTTTCTTAAAACAAAAAACAGTACTTTTACACATAGAGATAATTAATAATAAAATGGATCTGACAATAAAAACTATTATAGATGCTGCGTATGATAATCGCAGTCTTTTGAAAGAGAATAAAACAAAAGAAGCCATTTTTCATGCTGTAGATTTATTGGACAAAGGCTTGTTAAGGATTGCTGAAAAGAAAAAAGGGACATGGCACGTTAATGAATGGTTAAAAAAGGCTGTTATTCTGTATTTTCCGATTAGAGAAATGGAAGTAACAGAAGTAGGACCATTTGAATTTCATGATAAAATACCTTTGAAAAAGAATTACAAAGCATTAGGTGTAAGAGTGGTTCCGCATGCTATTGCCCGTTATGGCTGTTATATTGCTCCAGGAGTCATAATGATGCCGTCTTATGTAAATATTGGTTCATTTGTTGATACCGGCTCAATGGTTGACACTTGGGCAACAGTAGGGTCTTGCGCTCAAATTGGTAAGAATGTTCATATCAGCGGAGGGGTAGGTATCGGCGGGGTTTTGGAACCTGTACAGAATGGTCCTGTTATTATAGAGGATAATTGTTTTATTGGCTCACGAAGTATTGTTGTTGAAGGAGTTATTGTAGAAGAAGAAGCTGTTCTCGGGGCTAATGTTGTGATTACAAATAGTACAAAAATAATTGATGTAACACAAGAACAACCCATTGAATTTAAAGCTCATATTCCTGCCCGCTCTGTTGTTATTCCGGGAACATACAATAAAATATTTAATGCAGGAACTTATGGCGTACCTTGTGCTCTTATTATTGGAAAAAGAAGTGCTTCAACAGATAAAAAAACTTCTTTGAATGATGCGCTGAGAGAATTTAATGTTGCAGTTTAATTTGAGCTTATGTTGACGATAGGTTTTGATGCCAAAAGGGCATTCTATAACAGAAGCGGTTTAGGAAACTACAGCAGAGATATTATAAGAAATCTCATGAATTTTTATCCTGAAAATGCCTATCTTTTATTTTCTCCTTCAAATCCAACAAACCTTCTTGAAAAAGACTATTGTCAGAATGTTATCGTGCCTGAGGGCATTCATAAAATATTTAAATCAGCATGGCGCACTTACGGTGTCATTTCCGATATTAACAAGAATAAGCCAGACATTTTCCATGGATTGAGTAATGAGCTGCCCTTTAGTATAAAAAAATTCAGGGGTAAAAGAATTGTCAGCATTCATGACTTAATTTTTCTCAAATACCCAAAGTTCTATAGAGCTTTTGATCGTTTTGTTTACAAAAATAAAGTAAGGTTTGCCTGCAATAATGCCGATATGATTCTTGTTACCAGTCAACAAACAAAAGAAGATCTACAAACCTATTATCCCAAAATAAAGCAGAATTCAATATCTGTATTATATCAGGGGTGTAATTCCTTGTATTATAAGACTTTAGGAAAAGAAGATAAAGAAAAAATAAGAATTAAATACAAATTGCCCAAGCAATATATTTTATGTGTTGGAACACTTGAAGAACGAAAGAATTTTTTAAGTGTTTTAAAAGCTGTTTCTCAATTCAAGATTGATGCACCAATCGTATTGATTGGAAAGCCAACCCCTTATCTTGAAGAAATAAAAAAATATGCTGTAATTCATAAATTGGATAAACGCCTCTGGATTCTTCATAATGTTGAAACTTCTGATTTGCCAGCTGTTTATCAGTCTGCTCAGATGTTTGTATATCCCTCTGTTTATGAAGGTTTTGGGATACCAATCATTGAAGCTTTTAATTCAGGAACCCCTGTTATAACAACAAACTACGGTAGTCTTGCAGAAATTGCTTCAGATGGAGCACTTCTTGTAAATCCCGTAGATCTGGAGGAACTTGGAACAGCGATTCTTAATTTGATGAATGATTCAGAATTAAGAAGGACCTATATCGGAAAGGCTTTTGAAAGAACAGGATTATTCAAGCAGGAAATTGTTATAGAAAAATTAATGGGTTTTTATTTATCATTATTGTAGCTCTATTTTACGAAAAGATCTGCCATCTGGATTTAACAGAAAAGCATTTCTACTACTAAAAGCCACTGCTAAAAAATTTTCATCAGGTAAGTTGAATTTAAGCTCTGTATAGCTTCTTAAATCAATAATAGAAATGCTTCCTTGCTCAATAAAAAAAAGAGTTGATTCAGAAATTTGGTATTGTTTCAAATTTTTAAAATGAAGCATCTTTATATAGGAGCCAAAAGTATCAAAAACAGCAAATCCAATCTCAGGATCGTATAAATAAAGTTGTTGGTTGACTTCTTTCATACTCACAGGATTGAAAGTCTCTCCAATAATCTGTGGCAGATTAGGAACAACTTGTTGTTTTTGAAAAAATTTGTCAATTTTATTAATTGAAAAATCAAGATGATCATAAATCCAAAAACCTTTATCGTTGGAAGTGCACGCCAGCAACGGCTGAGAAATCTCAAGTGATTGAATTTGTAAGGGACCCTGAGTAATAGCCAGATTGTTGTCTAAATATATTATCTGATTGAAATCTTTGAAAAAAACCAAAATTTTTAATGGATCACTTACATCTACAGTCGTAATAGGACCTGCATTAATATAACTGAATGTAAAAAGCACATTTCCGGTGTCATCACATTTAGTAATCTGTTTATCAGAGATGATGTAAACATTATTCAAATGATCAGTCAGAATCGAGTTCATTAATAAATTATTCTGGGTTTTGGCATTTCCAGAAATTAGGCAAAAAAGTATAAGACTTGTAACAAACAGTTTAATCATTAGTTTTACTAATCGGATATAATTTTCAGAATTTCATCTAGATATTTTCTGTCATTAGATAATCTTGGAACCTTATTCTGTCCACCTAGTTTGCCACGTCTTTTCATCCATTCATAGAAAGTTCCTGACGGTACAGATTGAACAAGTGGTAGTTTCAACATCATGTCTTTGTGTCTTTTAGCCTCATAATCAGAGTTTAGGGATTTTAAGGCATTGTCAAGGATTTCAGAAAAATAGTCAAGATTATCAGGTTGTTTTGAAAATTCAATAAGCCATTGGTGCGAAGCAGAATTATTGTCATTAAGGAATACAGGGCCGGCAGTATAATCTTTAATTTGAGCACTTGTTTTTTCGCAGGCAATTCTTAAAGCAGAAATGGCGTTGTCAATAATTAGTTCTTCACCAAAAGTATTTATAAAACTTTTTGTTCGACCGGTAATTTTTATGCGGTAAGGATTTTTAGACGTAAACATAATAGTATCACCGATAATATAACGCCATAAACCTGCATTAGTAGAAATAATCAAAGCATAATTGATACCTGTCTCAATAGTATCAAGGTTTAAAGTTTGCGGATTTTCATCGTTCAGCTTGTCTAAAGGAAGAAATTCATAAAATATGCCATAGTCAAGCATTAAAAGAAGGTCCTTACTGTAAGTTGTGTCTTGAATTCCAAAAAAGCCTTCCGAAGCATTATATGTTTCCAGATAATTCATTCTTTTTGAAGGTATTATTTTTTTGAATTCTTCTACATAGGGCACAAAGCTCACACCACCGTGAATAAACAATTCGAGGTTAGGCCATAATTCAGAAATATTATTTTTGTTGGATAATTCCAACACCCTTTTTAAAAGAAGTAAAGTCCATGAGGGTACTCCTGAAATATTGGTTATATCATCTTGCATAATAGCTGAAGCCATTTTATCAATTTTACTTTCCCATTCATCCATGAGTGCAATTTTGCGGCTTGGAGTGCGGTAAAATTCAGCCCAAAAGGGAAGATTTTGAATTAAGATGGCTGACAAATCTCCATAATAACTTTCGTTATTATATTCATTTATTTGATGGCTTCCACCGAGAGCCAGAGCCTTACCATCAAATAAGCGGGTATCTGGATAATTTGTGCAATAGAGAGTTAACACATCTTTTCCTCCTTTAAAATGACAGTCTTCCAGTGCTTCTTCGCTTACGGGAATGAATTTACTCTTATCGCTGGTAGTACCTGATGATTTAGCCATCCATTTAATATCACTTGACCAAAGGACATTTTGTTCTCCCTTCATGAGTTTATCAATATAGGGCTTTAAATCATCGTAACTGTTAATTGGAACCTTTCTCTTGAAATCTTCGATATTTCTGATACCTCCATAATCATATACTTTTCCCCATTGTGTGTTTTTGCCGGCAGTAATAAGTTTTTTAAACCACTCTTCTTGAACATCGTGGGGGTACTTAACGAAAAGCTCAATTTGATGCATTCGTTTTCGCATGTACCATGAAAGAAATGTGTTAAGCAGTGCCATTTTTTGTAAAATATATAATTCTATAAAGCTACATAAATTTTTTATTTTACATTATTTTGTTTTAAAAATGCAAAAAAAAGAGGGTAAAAAATACCCCCTTTTAAATTAAAATTTATTTTACCCAAGGTACGACTTCAAAAGTTTACTTCTTGAATTCTTTTTTAGTCTCCTGATAGCTTTTTCTTTAATCTGCCTGACACGTTCTCGGGTGAGATCAAATTTTATGGCAATTTCATCCAATGTCAGGCCATGATTCATTCCAATTCCAAAATAGAGGTTAATAATATCTCTCTCCTTGTCTGACAAGGTTGCCAAAGAACGTTGAATTTCTTTTGATAAAGACTCATAAATTAAATTATTATCAGTATCCGGATCATCAGAATTAATAAAAACATCAAGTAAAGAGCCATCTTCGCCTTGTACCAAAGGAGCATCAACTGAAACATGACGTGTTGAAATTCTTAATGATTCTTTAATTTTATCTTCGGGGAGTTCCAATGATTCAGCAAGTTCATTTGGTGAAGGTGGTCTTTCATAGATTTGTTCGAGTTTAGATGCTTCTTTTTTTATTTTATTTAATGAACCTACCTGATTCAGAGGCAAACGTACAATACGCGACTGTTCTGCAAGAGCCTGCAAAATTGACTGACGAATCCACCAAACGGCATAAGAAATAAATTTAAAACCACGTGTTTCATCAAATCTCTGAGCTGCTTTTATAAGGCCAAGGTTGCCCTCGTTGATTAAATCAGGCAGACTTAATCCCTGATTTTGATATTGTTTTGCAACCGATACTACAAAACGCAAATTTGAACGTGTAAGTTTTTCAAGGGCTTGTGTATCACCGGCTTTAATTTTTTGTGCAAGCACAACTTCTTCTTCTGCAGTAATTAATTCTTCTTTGCCTATTTCTTGAAGATACTTATCTAATGAAGCTGTCTCGCGGTTGGTAATGGATTTAGTAATTTTTAGTTGTCTCATTGTTCGTTGTTTAAGTGGAGAACTTTGGTCTTTTTTATACTGCCTGAAAAATGGAATGCAAAGGTACGATTTTTTTTTGAGATTATAATCATTTTATAGCATCATTTTGAAACGTTTTTTTGATTGTTATGGTATGTGATAAACAAAATAAAATCTATGATAAAATATAACAATAAAACTATTTGCGGATAAATAGTACGTATTTATTCAAGTAAAGTTACAAAAGAAATCAAGGAAGAGTGGGTTTTACCTTATTTCTTTCAGGGCTTTATCCATTCCTTCACAAAGTCTTGAAAATACTTGATCTTCTTTCCCTGAGCCGTTTATAGTAACGACTTTATTGTGTTTTTTATAATAATCTTTTAAAGGTAAGGTTTTATTTTCATATTCTTCCAAACGTTGTAGGATAGTCTCTGTTTCAAGATCATACGGTCTTCTGTTTTCTGTTTTACCTCTTTGTGTCAATCTTTTAATGGCTTCAATAGGAGAAACGCTTAAGTCGAACATAAAAGAAACAGATGCATTTTGCTTGCGGAGTAAACCATCCAAAATATATGCTTGAACCATTGTGCGAGGGAAACCCTTAAAAACAAACCCCTGAGCATCAGGATTAAGTTTTATTTTTTCTTCAATGATTTTTATAGCAATTTCATCAGGAACATTGGTCCCTTTTTCCATGAATGGTTTTGCAATAAGACCTATTTCCGTGTTTTTCTTAATTTCACTCCGCAACATTTTTCCGGTAGAGATATAAACAAGATTGTATTTCTTTGCCAGTTTTGTTCCCTGTGTGCCTTTTCCTGATCCGGGATACCCCAAAAGCACAATATTAATCCATTCTTTTTTAAGTGTTTCCTCTACTGCAGCATCAATCCGTTTAAAAATATCATCAATACTTCCTACACCGTTGATGGGAAAATAAATTCCCTTTTCTTTATAAAAGTTACTTACAGGTAAAGTCTTGGTATAATACTCTTTAAGTCTGTATTTAATGACATCAATGTTGTCGTCACTTCGGTTAGAGGTCTCTCCCCGTTTGATCATTCTGTCAATGAGAATGTCTTCAGGGACATCAATACAAACCATACACGAAAGCTGTGTATTCATTTTTAATAATAAACCTTCAAGTATATAGGCCTGTACCCATGTTCGGGGAAAACCGTCAAATAAAAACCCATTGGCTTCGGGATTCATTTTAATTTTATTTTCAATAATCTGAACAATAATTTCATCAGTAACTAATTCTCCTCTTTCAATGGCTTCTTTGGCTTGCATACCAAGATCAGTTTTTTCATTTATTTCTTCTCTTAGCAAATCACCGGTGGCAACGTAAGCCAGATTATACTTTTCTGTAAGTTTTTTTGATTGTGTGCCTTTTCCCGCTCCGGGAGGACCAAATAGTGCAATATTAAGCATATAAATTAATTAAAAAGGTTTGATTTCAAACTTTAAAATTTGTGTTTATTTATTTTATGGTACAGACGTAAATCAATTATTAATTAATAAATTCCCATTCGGTACCCTCTTTTGTATCCTTAATGCCGATTTTTGCAGCAGCAAGCCTCTCTCTAATCTTGTCTGATGTTTCAAAATCCTTTCTTAACTTGGCTTCTTTGCGTAATTCAAGTATTATTTGAATAAATTCATCTGCTGAATTTTGATTATGATTTTGATTATCGGGTAGCAGTCCAAGAATCTGAAACATAAAAATGTCAAAAATATCCTTTATTGTCTCAATATCTTCATGACTTAAAGCTTCTTTGTTATCAATACATTGGTTGATAATTTTAGCAGCTTCAAAGAGATTTGCGATAACAATAGGACTGTTAAAATCATCATTCATAGCCCCATAACACTTGTCTTTTAATATATTCACATTGGTTGTAGAGGTGTTTTGAGGCTTAATTCTATTTATTTTTTCATAAGTATCTAAAAGTCGTTTCAATCCTTTTTCAGCTGCTTTAAGAGCATCGTTTGAAAAATCAAGAGTACTTCTGTAGTGAGACTGTAAAATAAAAAACCGTATAGTCATAGGGCTGAATGCCTGCTCAAGTAATTTATGATGGCCCGAAAAAATCTCATTCAGGGTAATAAAATTTCCAAGCGATTTACCCATTTTTTGCCCGTTGATGGTAATCATGTTGTTGTGCAGCCAGTATCTTACAGCATCTATACCATTGGCTGCTTTTGACTGAGCAATTTCACATTCATGATGAGGAAAAAGGAGGTCCATGCCACCACCATGAATATCGAAAACCTCACCTAAATATTTGTTTCCCATTGCAGAGCATTCGAGGTGCCATCCCGGAAAACCAACACTCCATGGAGAAGGCCATTTCATGATGTGTTCGGGAGATGCTTTTTTCCAAAGTGCAAAATCAAAGGGTTTTCTTTTTTCCCCCTGACCATCTAAATCTCTGGTATTTGTTTGAAGATCGTCGAGAATACGACCCGAAAGTTTTCCGTAATTTTCTGTCTTACGGTATTTTTCAATGTCAAAATATACAGAACCATTGCTTTCATAAGCAAAACCATTTTGAAGAATTTTTTCTATCATTATTATCTGCTCAATGATATGCCCTGATGCTCTGGGCTCAATACTGGGGCGTTTAATATTGAGTGCATCCATATTATGATGATAGCTGTCGGTGTAATGTTGGGCAATTTCCATTGGCTCAAGATTTTCGAGTTTTGCCTTTTTGGCTATCTTGTCCTCACCCTCATCAGCATCATTTTCCAGATGTCCTACATCGGTGATGTTTCTAACGTATCTTACTTTATAATTCAGGTGTTGTAAATATCTAAAAATAAGATCGAAAGATATAGCAGGGCGAGCATGTCCCAAATGTGCTTCTCCATAAACAGTCGGGCCACAAACATACATTCCTACAAAGGGAGCGTTTAAAGCCTGAAATTTTTCTTTTTTCTGAGTTAAGGTGTTGTAAACAAATAATTCTGAATTCATTAGAATAATTAAATTGGTTTAGTCTTTTACAAAGGTAACAATGATTTAAAAAATGAGCGCATTTTTATAATGATAAAATTCTTTTATTAATTTTGATGTCTGATTTGTATACTTACAATCGAAGTAAAAATTATAAACATAAAAAATAATATACTATGGCAGAAAAAATGAAAGCAGTGGTAAAAACAAGGCCGGAATTCGGAGCAGAATGGCTTGATGTAAATTTACCGGAGTTAAAACCCGATTGGGTTATTGTAAAAGTAAAAGCAGCATCTATATGCGGAACCGATGTGCACATCTATAAGTGGGATCCTTGGTCGGATGCAAGAATTGGTGCAAAAAATCTTCCACAGACTCTAGGTCATGAAGTTGCTGGTGAAGTAGTTGAAGTTGGCAAGTCTTGCAAAAGGGTAAAAATAGGCGATAGCATTTCTGCCGAAACTCATATTTACGATTCAGGAGATCTAACCTCATTATTAGGAGCATTTCATGTGGGTAAAAACATGAAAATTTTAGGAGTAGATACCAATGGCAGTTTTGCAGAATACTTTGCTGTTCCCGAGTCGGTTTGCTGGGTAAATGATAAGTCAATCCCTTCTGAACTTGCCACTATACAAGAACCCCTTGGCAACGCAACTTATGCTGTTTTAGGCGAAGATAATGATGTGGCTGGAAAAACAATGCTAATCACAGGCGATGGCCCCATTTCATTATTTGCTATTGGTGTTGCCAAAGCATGTGGTGTTGCCAAAATATTCCATTTTGGAAAATATGATTTTAATATGGAAATTGGAAAGAAAATGGGAGCAGATTTTCAACTTTGGACAAATAAAACGACATCCAAAGAAAGGGCTACTTTCGTTATGGATCACACGGATGGTTTTGGTGTTGATATTGCTTTAGAAATGGTTGGCAGCCAGGAATCTATTGAAGATTGTTTCAGTCTGGTAAGAAAGGCAGGCAGGATTTCTGCTTTTGGTATTCCGGAAAAATCACCACTTCCTATTGACTATTCCAACGGTATTGTTTTCAAAGGATGCCAGATACATGGGATTAATGGACGAAAAATATTTGATACATGGTACAGAAATAAAAACTTGCTGGCCATGAAGAGATTGGAACCAAAACATGTGATTACCCATATGTTTACGCTTGAAGATTATGCTAAAGGCTTTGATGCCATGTTGGCTCGTCCCAGATTTTCTGCTAAAGTGGTTCTTTTCCCAGAAAAAGCAGAATTAGAAGCTGCTAAGAAACGCTGTGGCATTATATAAGATATTGGCCTCTATTTCTTTCTTTGGAAGGAATTCAAACTCTTAATAAAAAAGGACTCAAAAAAGAGTCCTTTTTTATTAAAAAAATTAATAAGATTTTTATAAAATAGGCTTAAGCATAGCTATTTAAGTAAATCTACTGTTTGTTTCTTTGTTGGATATTGGTATTTAATAATAAGTTTTGTTTTGCAGTTCTACTTTTAATTTTGTTTGCCGTGCTACTATTTTCAGGCATTGCATCAAATCTTAATTTTGAACCATCCCACCACATATTGCCGGCATTGTGTTCCCTGTTATTTTCGTTAAACATAAAAGCATCAAGATTTTCATCAAATCCCGCATCAAGTATATCCACAGGGATACGTGCAGTTTGTTCTGCATCTACCCTGCTGCCTACAGCAATCCATGAAAATTCAGTTCCTGTTGTATTGTCAGTAACAGCAACTGTAAATCCTTCTGGTGTAATAGATTTGATATACATCTGTACTGCTTGCCCGACAGCACTGACTGTTACATTGGGACGTGTGCCTCCAAGAAGTGATGCAAAGGCATTGGTAAAAGGAACATAAACTTCTGAGCCGGTTAGTGTTGCAAAACCATTGTCATAAACTTTCATCTCGGGAGATGTAACAGAATATGCAGCAACACGCTGAGACCCAGTATTAACAATGTCGACCTGTGTGCCGGAAGTAAACACATTTCCAATATTGTATTGCGAGAATAATTCTCCTTTGCTTATACTTCCCATTACTTCGCCATGGCTCCATGAGCCCAGCATATCTCCGTAACCTCCGATAGCAATACCGGCTGCAATCGTTGATGAATTAAACCCTCCACCGGAAGCATAGGCAGAAGAACCATAAACGCCATAATGTGCAGAGCTGCTGTTTCTATATCCTAAACTTCCCCATGATGTAGGTGTACTCCCTGTACTGGAACCTCCAAAAGTACCACCACTTCTATTTAAGTCATTATACCGATAACCAGAAACACCAAAGCAATAGCTATTGCCCCAATAGGCATAGCCCATTATAGAAGTGTTAATTAAGTCTAAACCATAACCAGTACCACTTCCGCTTCCAGAATTTTCACAATACAGTCCAACAAGACTATCTGAAGTTGATTCATTTATAAAAAAGCCAGCAATACTATTCTCAGCAGTAGTTTTACCCCATACCCCAGTACCACCTAATGCATCAGAATTGCCATATACTCCTGCTCCTCCATATCCCCAAACACCAATATTAGAAGATATTCCTGTTACACCTGAGCCGGATAATAAATAATCAACACTTGAATTATTTCCTAATCCTAATATGCCAGTGCCGACAGAATTAGTGTTAAGTGCCTGTATCCCAAAAGTAGTATCACTGTTTATTACTGAATGTATTTTTGATTCTGGTAAATAAGTTCCAACACCTATATTACCGTTATTGTGGAACCAAATCTCTGCATTATTAACAGGAGAGGTTGCATCCACATCAAACTTCAGACCTATGGCAGATGTTTGCCAATCGCTGCCATTTGCTACTCTTCTTGCTTCAATACCCAGAGAGTTTTGGTTGGACGATGTAAATCCTATACTTGCAAGCTTTAATGTATTACCGGTTAATGTTCCCAGGGCTCCTGCCATGATAGTAAAAGTAGTACTGGCTGCACTGTTACTCAATGCACTTCCTGTTGTACTTACAGACAGTCTTGCTCCGGGTGTTGTTGTGCCTATGCCTACATTGCCTCCGGCAAGGAGAGCCATTCTGATGTTGATGCCAGTTTCTATAATCTGAAAATCGTTATTTGTAACACCATAACGCCACGACTTAGATGTACCGCTGTTTACTAACTCCATCTGATTGCCGCTGCCGCTTTCTATTCGTAAACGGTAAGTTGCTGATGGGGCAGAGCTGCCAATGGATACATTAATTCCATTGTTCAATAAAATACTATTGGCAACCCAAGAGCTACCGTCATGTCTTAATGTTTGTCCTGAAGTACCTGCAACAAGCGGACCAGTGGCTCCTGTTACTCCTGTCGCTCCAACATTTCCCTGGGGACCCTGGGGTCCTTGTGCACCAATGGCTCCGGTTACTCCAGTTGCTCCTTTAGCGCCTGTATTGCCTATTGGTCCTTGCGCGCCAACTGCACCAACAGCTCCTGTTACGCCTGTTGCTCCAACATTTCCCTGAGGTCCTGGTATTCCTTGTGCTCCAATGGCTCCGGTTACACCGGTTGCGCCAATGGCACCTGTATTACCAGTTAAACCTTGCGCTCCGGTTACTCCCGTTGCTCCTTTAGCGCCTGTATTGCCTATTGGTCCTTGTGCTCCAACTGCACCAACAGCTCCGGTTACTCCCGTTGCTCCAACATTTCCCTGGGGACCCTGGGGTCCTTGTGCACCAATAGCACCGGTTACACCGGTTGCGCCTATGGCACCTGTATTACCTGTTAAACCTTGCGCTCCGGTTGCTCCCGTTGCTCCTTTAGCGCCTGTATTGCCTATTGGGCCTTGTGCTCCAACTGCACCAACAGCTCCGGTTACTCCGGTTGCTCCAACATTTCCTTGAATGCCCGGTATTCCTTGTGCTCCAATGGCTCCGGTTACACCGGTTGCTCCTATGGCACCTGTATTACCTGTTAAACCTTGAGCTCCGGTTACTCCCGTTGCTCCTTTAGCGCCTGTATTGCCTACTGGCCCTTGCGCTCCAACTGCACCAACAGCTCCGGTTACTCCGGTTGCTCCAACATTTCCCTGGGGACCCTGGGGTCCTTGAGCACCAATAGCACCTGTTACTCCTGTTGCTCCTATGGCTCCGGTATTACCGATTGGGCCTTGCGCGCCAACTGCACCTACAGCTCCGGTTACTCCTGTTGACCCAACATTTCCTTGAATGCCTGGTATTCCTTGGGCTCCAATGGCTCCGGTTACGCCGGTAGCTCCAATGGCTCCGGTATTTCCTATGGGACCTTGGGCTCCAACTGCACCTACAGCTCCTGTTACTCCGGTTGCGCCAACATTTCCTTGAGGCCCTGGTATTCCTTGTGCTCCTATGGCTCCGGTTACACCTGTTGAACCAATAGCTCCTGTATTACCGATTGGGCCTTGCGCGCCAACTGCACCTACAGCTCCTGTTACTCCGGTTGACCCAACATTTCCTTGAATGCCTGGTATTCCTTGGGCTCCAATGGCTCCGGTATTTCCTATGGGACCTTGGGCTCCAACTGCACCAACAGCTCCTGTTACTCCGGTTGCGCCAACATTTCCTTGAGGCCCTGGTATTCCTTGTGCTCCGATAGCTCCGGTTACACCGGTTGCACCAATGGCTCCGGTATTACCGGTTAAGCCTTGCGCTCCTATTGCGCCGGTTGCTCCTGTTGCTCCAATATTTCCTTGAACACCTTGTGGTCCCTGGGGGCCTGTAGGTCCAACTGGTCCGGGAGAACCGGTTAATCCGGTAGGCCCAGGAGGACCTATCATACCTATATCTCCTTCAGGGCCTGTAGGGCCAGTTAACCCAGTGTTTCCTGTTGCACCGGTTAGACCAATATTTCCTTGAGGACCAATTGGTCCAACATCACCCTGAATGCCCTGAGGTCCTGTAGGACCAGTTACTCCTGGTAATCCGGTTAAGCCCGTAGGGCCGGGAGGACCGATCATACCCATATCTCCCTCTGGTCCGGTAGGGCCGGTTATTCCGGTTAAGCCCATGGGACCGGTTGGACCTACTGCTCCCGCAGGACCTGTTAAGCCTATGGGGCCTTGTGGGCCTATAGCGGCAACCCAAATAGTGCCGTTAAAATACCAAAATTGGCCATAATCTAAATCATATACCAACAATCCATTGGCGGGGGAGGAAATGGCATTGCGTTCTGTGGTTTTTAATCGTGGTATCAAAATACCTTTAGTGGTACTTTCCAGTTCCATTATTGCACTGGGTGTTGTTATCTGAGGATTTTCTCCTATTTTATAATTTCTTACATCTCCAAAGGCTATATTATTTCCATCTACATCAACAAGGCGGTTTCCATTAATAGTGCCATCGGCTGTATATAGGTTATCTCCGCCACTTCCTAATTTTATCCAATAGCCATCTGATATATCTATTGTCCCTGTTGGATTATAGAAATAGTAAAATCCCGGGCTAACACTGACAACTTGTCCCTGACCTGTAAATGTGCTG
>JAQVVM010000093.1 GCA_028698995.1 Bacteroidales bacterium | reverse complement strand
AAACAAGACCTTTATTGTTGTTATTTTCAAAAGTAACCGAGGGGTCATGATTGGTGGATGCATCAAAAAACGGGTTTTGATTGGGGATACTGGGATCTACCGGATTTCCTGTGAGAACTTGTGCATTAACATACGTTATATTTACTGATAGCATTAAAGCAATCAATAAAAATTTGCATTGATTTTTTTTCATATTAAAAAAGGTTATTTAATTACTGTAATACTGCTTTTAAGAGCCCATCACACTATACCCCTGCTTTAATATTAATATGCAATGCTACAAATAATTTATTCTAAAATTAAATACCAGCAACTAAATACCAGCTTGTACCGTTTGATATAAGCATTTGTCCTCTGGAAACAGCTATTGAAGTATTATTTACAGGAACATAGGTTTGATAAGTAATAGTACCACCGGTGCCACCTTCAACAGAATTGTTTCTGATAAAAAGAACACGACCTGTATATAATGCAGGGTTTGGTAAAGTTAAATAGGTAGGATTGGGAGCTGGAAATGTTAACAAAACCACCAAATCATCAGCTTGCCAATTGGGAGAAGCAGCTGCATTAATAGTTCTAACTTTGGCATAAACAGCACCTTTTGTTTCAAAATTACCATCAATAATGGTTCTGCCTGTACCTGTTTCAAATGTAAGGTCATTGTCGTCCTGAGTTATAATTCGGTTGCCGCTTAAAGTACCATCTGTGGTGTATATGTTATCACTATTACCATCTAACAACTGAGTCCATGCAGTGCCGTTGTAATACCAAAAGCCGGATGTCCCATCAGTTTGAAAAATCATCAGCCCTGTTGCGGGATTAAGGATGTTGGTTTTTGCTGATTCTGTTAATCTTGGAATTAACAAGCCACCTGTTGTAGATTGAATATCAAGCATGGCTGAAGCATGCGGTGCATTGCCATTGGTATTAATGGCTACATTTTGAGAATAAAGAGATTGTACCAAAAACATTGCGAATGCAAAGGACATTAATAAAATTCTGGTTTTCATAATTTTATGGTTTTAATTTAATTTATATATTTTTTCTTTTAATAATATGATTAGTGACCGGTTACAACATACCAGTTAATACCGTTAGAAACTAATAAATGACCTCTTGTAGCAAGTATTGAAGTATTATTCTTTGGCTGATATGTTTGATAATTTATATTTCCTGCTGAACCGGTTGCAAGGGAATTATTTCTTATAAGTAACATACGACCAGGGTAAAGAGTAGGATCAGGCATATATAAATTACCGCCACCTGTAAATGTGCATATCATTACAAAATCATCATCTTGCCAAGTAGGTGAAGAGGTAATTTCTCTTTGTTTTCCAAAATATCCTCCATTTAAGAAGAAATTTCCATCAATATAAGTTTTTGCAGTACCGGTAACAAAAGTCACGTTATTATTATTTTGATCAACAATCCTATCGTCATTTAATGTGCCATCAACCGTGTAAAGATTATCGGTATTTGAAACACCCATTTGAACCCAAACAGAGCCATCGAAAAACCAAAAACCGTTTGTTTGGTCAATTTGATATATCATAAGACCTATTGCAGGGTTTGAGATGTTATCTCTTTCACTTTCTGTCATTCTAGGTATGAGTAAGCCTCTTGATGAGGACTGTATATCGAGCATAGACGATGAATTTGCAGGATTACCAGTATTATTGATGGCCACGTTTTGAGAAAACAAATCGCCTCCGTAAAGCATAATACATATTAAGAATATATAAACAGTACAACTTTTCATGGTTTTATGAATTAGATTAATACTCATCTTTAATTATATTTTTGAATTAATAAATACCTTTTTTGTAAGGCTTGTATTGTTTCCGGTTAACCTGACAAGATAATAGGCTTTAGGAAGATAAAAGTCAATTTTGGAAGTTTGTTCTGTCAGAATCTGTGAATGAATTTCCTGACCTAACATATTATAAAGAGTAAAAGTAGTCTGTTCATGTAGATTGCTTATAAATACGCAATTGTCATAACTGTATATTTGAGCTTCAGAACTAGCAAAATCATTCATGCCTGCAGTTGTAAGGCCAAGGTGAAGGATAAACCTCTGTGAATCTTCATCAACAAGAGACAAATAGTTATAAGAAGGTTGTTGTCTAACATCTGTAAGGGTGTTTTTAACTTTATCTTCAAGGTGTACACTAATTTGATCATTTTCAAATTCATAAAGGTCAACATTAATTTGGTGTGTTTCATTGGCAACACTTTTAACTCCTAATGGAATAGAGTATGGAAGGGTCAGATTAGTGGGAAGACTGTTTATTGACATCCTTGTGGCATTATCCGGTAACATAAAGAATTGTGGAGCAATGTTTTCTTCCGACATCATTTTTAAGGCATCAAAAGACGGGTCAAAACTCATTGTCGCATCAGTCATAAGTCTGAGAATAATTTCGTCTTGCATTTGAGCCTTTTTTGCAAACAATCTAATAATGCCGTTGTTATTTGAGGTTTTATTTCCTGTGGTAAGATTCTGATGAACCCTGACGGTATTGTTAAAAATCAGTTGGGCTCCTGCAATAGGAAGTAATGGGTTCAGGGGATCATGGAAATTGGAATTTACCTGAGTCCAGAAAGCTGTGTAAGCAGGTACAATACCATTGAATCCATTGGTTCCAACACCGGTAACAAAACTATTATATGCGCCATTGTTATTGCTTACATAAACGGCATTGTTAAGTTTTGTTGATGTTACAAATCCGCTAACACCTCCGTTTAGAGCAACGACTAAATCCCAATCAATAGCAGAGGGGTAGGGATTTCCTAAGAAATTCCAGCCCATATTGCCATATCCATAAGGAGCAATACGGTAAAATTCTGTATATTTTATTTCCCCTGTATTCAGTGTGTCATTAAAAAGAAGCGTATGGTCTGCCGCATATTTTGTCCAGTAACCCCTCATGACTTCCAATTCAGGAGAAGTAATTGACGACCAGTTTAAAGTCACAGCATTGTAATAATAGGCTCCTATAGAGCCGGTAAAAATATTTGGAAGAGTATGTCTTACCGGAGATGCAACAGTAGAGCCAGACGCATAGGAAGCTGGCAAGAATTTTTCTGCAGTAGCCCTTCCTTTTATGGAACCAAGAGTGATAAGAGAGGCAGAGCCGGCTGGGTCGCTTTTAAGAGTCATTCTGCTAAGGCCCAATCCTTTAATTAGTGAATCATTTACTGTAACATTGGTTTGGCTGCCAATATTTAAAACGGCGTCATCGGAAATTTTAATATTTTCAAAGACAAGAGGCTCAGTTGTACTCGATGAACTTAAATTAAAGTTGCCGTTATCGAATACCCAATAAACATCTGTGCCATTTACAAGATGAGAGCCATTATTAAAAATCAGTGACTGGGCAGACAACTGGGTTGAGATAAAGGTTATGCTTAAGATGCATAAAATTTTTATTGTCCTTTTCATTATCATAATTTTTGATTTTAATATTTTTTTTAAAAATAGTTTTTTAAGAAATTTTGATTTAATCAGAAAGAGTGATTGATTAAACCGTTATTTTATAAAATTTTATAAAAGTATAAATTATTTTTCATTTAAAAAAAATAAAAATTGAAAAATAAAAATAAAAATAATATTCGGTTTGATTTTACAGATAAATGGATGTAATATTATTTTGATTAATATGATTTTTATTTAAATAAGTTTCATGTAGAATCATAATAAAATTATTAAAAAAATAAGTTTAATCTTTTAGACAACGAACAGAAAATCCAATATACTTATCTACGAAGTCAACAGGAGCTGAGCTGGTATTGTATGTTGTATAAGAAAACCATGCCTGATTTGAATTGTATAAAGAAGTTGTCCAGTAGTGCCCGTAGAGTCCCATGCTGACAAAGTCACCATTCATATTACGGTCGCCACCCGGGATAGCAGTAAAGTCCGTTTCGTTGGTTGCTGCTGTGTTTGGGCTATTCCAGTTGACAGTGCCAGTTTCTTTTAATTTGCCTCCTGCCACACTTTGTCCTCCAAGAAAATCAGTTAGTTCAATCCACTCTGCTTTGCTTGGCAAATGCCATCCGGAAGGGCAAATACCTTGCACACCACTTGGATTATTTGTACTGTGTGATCCACCATTCATGGCTGCCGGCCAATTGTACAAAACGCCGTATGTATTATAATTGGGATTTGCTTTTGCTGCTGTTGTATCCGTACCATAATAACCAAAAACATAATTATAAGGGACTGTACTAGATCCAGTCGATGGCGCTATTACGGAAGGCAGGTATTTCAAATTTTGTTTCATCCAGCACTGATCCCCTATTTGAATGCTATTGTAAGATTGTCCATCGCGGATATCGGTGAATTGGGATGTACCACAACAAAAAACTATAGCAATATCAGTTGTTGCTGTCACAAGACTGCAACCTCCTGCGGCTGCTATTGTGTTGGTGACTGTATAATTTCCGGCTGTACTTGTTGATAAATCAATTTGTCCTGAAGTAGTACTTATAAATACAAGACCGGGTGTTGATGAAAATGTTCCTGCTACTCCACCTCCGCTAAAGCTTGGTAAAGGGTTTGATGCGCTGCTGCAATAGGGGGTTTCTGTATAACTAAAGCTTGCAGATGGAAGGTTTGAAGTAGTTAAAGAAATTTTTGCCGAGTTATCACTGACCCCACTTACTGAAGAGGCCCTTACCCTGTAATAATAATCTGTACCAGAATTAAGACCTGTTACATTGTATGAAGTTACATTGCCCACATTAAGGTTCTCATATCCTGTTATAAAAGAAGTGAATCCTGTATCGGATACGACATCAAGGTAATATAATGTGGCTCCTACAGAAGCATTCCAGTTGGCATTAAAGCTGGAACAATCAACGTTGCTTTCAGATGTAGCTAAGGGTGCAGATGGAGGAATACTGGCAGCAGGGCATGATATGCTGTACCATGCATTGTTTACATACATCTCTAAGCATTTTGTTGTTGTGTTAAATAGCATCAAACCTTCGACAGGGGATGATATGGCGTTGCGTTCTGACGTTTTTAAACGGGGAAAAAGTATGCCTTTTGTTGTACTTTCTAGTTCCATTAATGCACTGGGAGCTGTTATCTGAGGATTTTCTCCTACTTTTACATTGCCTGCATCACCAAAAGCTATATTATTTCCATTCAAATCTACAAGGCGGTTTTCATTAATAGTGCCATCGGCTGTATATATGTTAGCTCCACCACTTCCTAATTTTATCCAATAACCATCTGAAATATCTATTGTTCCTGTAGGATTATAGAAATAGTAAAAACCCGGAGTAACACTGACAACTTGTCCCTGACCTGAAAGCGTGCTGCCGGTGCCTACATTATATACAATCATGCCATCAAAGGCTGTTGGAAACATGCTGCCATCCAACAAATCTGTTTTGAATTCCCACTGGGTTAAATCAGTACGAGGAAAAACAAGACCTTTATTGTTGTTATTTTCAAAAGTAACCGAGGGGTCATGATTGGTGGATGCATCAAAAAACGGGTTTTGATTGGGGATACTGGGATCTACCGGATTTCCTGTGAGAACTTGTGCTTCTGATTTTATTAAAACAAAACTTAATATACATGTAAAGACTATTAGTAGTATATTTTTCATATTTGGATTTATTTAAAATATTTTTTAAATATATAGAGAAAATAATTCAACGGAAATTTTAAAAAATAACTTTTAAAAGTAACAAAACCTTAAAGAATTCATATTTTATTTTATTAAGTTTTGAATTTGAGGATAGATGGAAGTATTTTTTTATTTAGAAGCAATATATAATATAAATATCTTAAAGAATTAAAAAAAGTGTTCTTAGTATAAAAATAAATTTGAAAATCTACGAGAGTATAATGTTTTATTATAAGATTTATTATTGCAAATTAATAAAAACCTATTGGTTTTGTCTATCATTATTTTCATCTTGTATTTCCATCCACTGTTTTTTATATTCTTCTGGAACATCATTTATATCAGGATATAGGAAATGGTCTGAATAAGCTTCCGGAGTATGTCTTAGTCGAATATTTTCATAAAATTTTCTTTTTGCAACTATTCTGTAATCAAAGGCTGTTCCATCAATGGCTTCAGGGGCGTGTAAAATAAAAAGGTTGTCTTTCTTTTCAATCCACCAGTCTCCAATTCTTCCATTTGGAGTAATAAAAACTTTCATAGGATGTTCGTTGTTAATAGTTACAGTCAAAAGAAAATCAGGCCTTACCTCTACAATAGCTTCGCCATTATAAATAGTTGCTTCGCCAAAATCTTCAAACCAGTTTTCAGGTGATTCCTGACAATAAACAGTTTTCGGGCCTTCTGTTGTTCTGACAACAGCGCTTTTTGTACCGGAGCCGGCAAGGCCTCCGGAATAGTAGACTCCATATTTAGTACTACCATCCCATGTGTTTGCATATCCATATACCCCGTATTTTGTTCCATTACCCCATGTACTGGCATAAATACCATACGATGTTGCAGTTAAATTAGGATAAATATGTGAGTATAATCCATAGGTAGTATTATTGCCAGAATACATATACGAATTACCAGAGCCTCCACCAAGATTATTATCAACAACATGAAGCCTATAGGAAGGATTACTGGTTCCTATTCCAACATTTCCATCATATTGGATTCTCATTCTTTCAGTAGGGGTAACACTACCATCAGGGGTATTCCAGAAAGAAATATTTGTTGGATTATCTCCCCCTGAACCTGCAGCTCCTCGGGTAATTAGAATTCTTGCCTGAGTACCGCTATAGGAGTCTCCAAGATTAATTGAAGATAAAATATCTCCGGAATTGCTAAATGAGTTTGTATTTCGTAAAGTTAAATCTGCAGTTCCTCTTATTTCAAGTTGTGAAGATGGCGCATCGGTTTCAATACCTACATTTCCTCCCCTGAAGATAGCTACAGGCCCCGAGCCGTATTTTTGAGCGTCAAGCACAGGACCTAAAGCATTAGCAGCGCCTCCATCTTCTATTCTTAATACACCATAAAGATTGCTACCACCCTCCAGCCTCATAAGTGCCAGATAATTGCCGGCAGTCGATTGACCTACAACATGAAGTCTTGAGTTCGGGCTAGATGTCCCGACACCTAAATTCCCTGAAAAATAACCATTTCCTACAAAATAGCCCGCCCAGTTTGTTGTTGCACCGGATGCAGAACCATAAACGCCTCTGTTTTCAGTACCAGTACCGGTAAGCACTCCTGCAACTCCTGTATTTGTTCCGGCGCCACTGGCAGAACCATAAATTCCATAAGCAGAAGTATAAGTAGATGTTCCAGCAACTGCTTCTCCATAAAATCCATATGAACCTGAATAAGAGCTTGCTGTTGTTGACTTTGATTTGCCACCGAATGCAGAGCCGTATTGACCACTAAAGGATCCTTCCCCATAAATACCAGTTGGGTAATTGGTACTATCTGAATACCCGTAAATTCCATATGAAGAATTTCCTGCTCCTCCAACACTGAGTTTTGATACAGGGCTTGTAGTTCCAATTCCAACATTTGTTCCATTGTTATATAAAAAATCATTGGCAATCCAAGAGCTGCCGTTATGTCTTAATGTTTGTCCTGAAGTACCTGCAACAAGGGGACCAGTAGCTCCGGTAGGTCCTGTAGATCCATTGGTACCGTTTGTTCCATTGGTACCGTTTGTTCCGGCTGCGCCGGTAGATCCGGTTGCGCCTTTAGCACCTGTATTGCCTATTGAACCTTGTGCGCCAACTGCACCAACAGCTCCGGTTACTCCGGTTGCTCCAACATTTCCTTGAATGCCCGGTATTCCTTGTGCTCCAATGGCTCCGGTTACACCGGTTGCTCCTATGGCGCCTGTATTACCTGTTAAACCTTGCGCTCCGGTTACTCCCGTTGCTCCTTTAGCTCCGGTATAACCTATTGGCCCTTGCGCGCCAACTGCACCAACAGCTCCGGTTACTCCGGTTGCTCCTATGGCACCTGTATTACCAGTTAAACCTTGAGCTCCGGTTGCTCCCGTTGCTCCTTTAGCGCCTGTATTACCTATTGGCCCTTGCGCGCCAACTGCACCAACAGCTCCGGTTACTCCGGTTGCTCCTGTTGCTCCGATATTTCCTTGAGGCCCTGGTATTCCTTGTGCACCAATGGCTCCGGTTACACCTGTTGCTCCAATAGCTCCTGTATTTCCTATTGGTCCTTGTGCACCGATAGCTCCTGTTACTCCTGTTGCTCCAACATTTCCTTGAATGCCCGGTATTCCTTGTGCACCGATAGCACCTGTTACTCCTGTTGCCCCTATGGCTCCGGTATTACCGATTGGTCCTTGCGCTCCAACTGCACCAACAGCTCCTGTTACGCCGGTTGCTCCGATATTTCCTTGAGGCCCTGGTATTCCTTGTGCTCCAATAGCTCCAGTCATACCGGTTGCTCCAATGGCACCTGTATTACCTGTTAAACCTTGCGCTCCGGTTACTCCCGTTGCTCCTTTAGCGCCTGTATTGCCTATTGGTCCTTGCGCGCCAACTGCACCAACAGCTCCTGTTACTCCGGTTGCTCCGATATTTCCTTGAGGCCCTGGTATTCCTTGTGCACCAATGGCTCCGGTTACACCGGTTGCTCCAATAGCTCCTGTATTTCCTATTGGTCCTTGTGCACCGATAGCTCCGGTTGGCCCAGTTGACCCAATATTTCCTTGAATGCCCGGTATTCCTTGTGCACCGATAGCTCCTGTTACTCCTGTTGCTCCGATATTTCCTTGAGGCCCTGGTATTCCTTGTGCACCAATGGCTCCGGTTACACCGGTAGCTCCTATGGCACCTGTATTGCCTGTTAAACCTTGCGCTCCGGTTGCTCCCGTTGCTCCTTTAGCGCCTGTATTGCCTATTGGCCCTTGAGCTCCAACTGCACCAACAGCTCCAGTTGAACCTGTTGCTCCGATATTTCCTTGAGGCCCTGGTATTCCTTCTGCACCAATGGCTCCGGTTACACCTGTTGCTCCAATAGCTCCTGTATTTCCTATTGGTCCTTGTGCACCGATAGCTCCGGTTGGCCCAGTTGACCCAATATTTCCTTGAATGCCCGGTATTCCTTGTGCTCCAATAGCTCCAGTCATACCGGTTGCTCCAATGGCACCTGTATTACCTGTTAAACCTTGCGCTCCGGTTACTCCCGTTGCTCCTTTAGCGCCTGTATTGCCTATTGGTCCTT
>JAQVVM010000005.1 GCA_028698995.1 Bacteroidales bacterium | reverse complement strand
ACACTTGCGTTTTTAGAAAAAAACTGAGCAAATTGAATAAATGCTTTTGTGTCTTGGCTCATCCAAACTGGTTGTTGCTCTAATGTTTCTGGTTTTATTTCTAATACTTCAAAAGACTTATCTTTTAATAAAGGGTTGTTTGTTTTAGAATTAAAAATTTGTACCAATGCAGCTTTGGGCGATTGAGGTAAATTAAGATAATATTCTCTTTCTCCGTTTATGTTTGTTTGACGAGAGATGTAGGCAGTTTTTGGAATGTTATTATCTAATACCTGAATAATTAAATTTTCAGGTTGGTTAGTTTTAATTCTAACTGCCAACGTAAAAGGCACTTGATTACAAGGGATTATTAGCTGCATTGGTTTTTTTCTATAAAATTTTTTACTTCTTTTTGTTAAAAGAATATTCTAATACTGTTTTTCTTTTTAATTCAGATTGAGAAACTTTACCACCACGTTTTTTAATGTTTTTAGCATGGTTTTCTGCTGCTTTTTTATTTTCGTGTACTTTTTTATAAGTCTTGCTCATAGCTTATTTTTTTTTAGTTGATTATTTATTTTTATTTAATTACTTTGGCAACTCCTTTTTTATTAAAATCTTTGTAGATTAAATATCCAACAATGCTTATTGCCACTACTCCTATCCCAAAATGAAGTGGTTTCATACCCAATATTCTTTTTCCTTCTGTTACTTCATTTTTAGGCGTTGTTGTAACTTCCTCTTTTACGGTTGTTTCTACTTGCATCTCAGTAGTGGTGTTTACTTCTTCATTTTGAGTTGTTCCATCTGCTCCAGCATATATTTCATGTGTCATAATGTCTTTAGATTCGTGCTGAATTTTATCTACAGCATCATTTACATTAGATTTAGTTCTACTCATTCCGTTTGCTTGTTGTGTTGCTCCTGAAGTAATTCTATTTTTAAAATTCATTGTGTTTGGTTTAAGGTTAAAAGTTTGATGTTTGATGTTTGATGTTTTACCAACTTACATCTTTCTATTATTTAATTGTTTTTGTTGTTTTTCCTTTTCTTCCAAATAGTAAATACCCTAATACACTTGCAGATATTAATCCTCCCCAAAAATGCAGTGGTTTAAGTCCTAATATTTTGTTTTCCGGCAATTGTATTTCTTCCTCTGCTACTATTTGATCTTCTTCTTCAGAAGGGAATCCTCCACCTCCATATCCACCACCGTAACTGCCTGCTCCTAGGTTTAAGTCTTGCCCTCCCCCATTGTTTGTTCCAACATCTGTAGATGGCATTGTTTCTAAATTTTCTTGTGTTGGAGGTGTACCCAAAACATCTTGATTACTATTTGCTACTTGATTAGCTGTTGATGCTGCTGGTGGATCAGTTTGTAATATCATATCGCTTGATTGAGATGTTTGTGGCTGATTTAATTGAGTTGAAGACAAAGTATTACCTCTTTCAATGGTAAAATTGCTATAGTTTTGGCTTCCTCTCCAAAAATTAAGTGCTTTTGTGTGTTGTGTGTTCATGGTTTAAGGTTTAAAGTTTGATGTTTGATGTTTGATGTTCTCTCAAAGACGCTAAGACGCAATGCTTTTTTTATAAATTTTATTTAACCGCCTTGTCTATGTTGCTATAGGTAGTCTTTAAAATATATCCGGCTGCAAATCCTAATACTACTCCTGTAACAAAAGCTACAAACGTATTATCTAACAATCCCTTAGCAGTAGATTTTTTATCTAAAGACTTGCCTATTTTTGCCATTTTATCAACATAACTTTTATATGCTGTAGTTAGTTCTGATGGTAAATCATTAATTTCTTGAGGAGTCAGGATGAAGTCTAAATTATTCATCTGATCTGTAGTATAGCCGTATTTTTTAAATATTGCTTTTTCTGGAGCAGTTACTATGTCAATTTCATTTTGTGTTTGTGTAGTCATGGTTTTAGGTTTAAAGTTTGATGTTTGATGTTCTCGCAAAGACTCTGTTTTAAAAAGTCCGAAGTTGGTTTCTATTTTATAGGTTTACTTGTTTTATTTTTTGAAAAATATGAAAATGCTATAATTCCTATTACGGCAGTAGATAATGATACAATAGTAAATGTTAGTGGGTGCATTTTTAATATGGTAAATTCTTTTTCTGGTTTATTTTTCTCTTCATCATTTTGATAAGATGTTTCTTGATTGTTTGCTGATTTGTTTTTATTTATTAATTGAAAAGCCAACGATAAAGAATCGTTTACAATTTGCTTACCTTGTTCTGATTGTATCCACTCGTTAAAACTCATTTTAGACCCTGAGTTTTGGTAGGCATTTTGAACTTCCGGCTGACTAAATTCTCCTGTAGCGTTAGAAAACTGAGTATAAGTACTTCTAAAATCTTGCATATCTGTACCTCCGTTTGGAGATGCGTTGGTAATCTTTGGTAATGGCACTATGGCTCTATTGTAATTGGTAGCTGCTCTTATTTGTTCTACGTCTTTTGGAAAAAAGAAATATTCTTCATTACCAGTTCCCAATACTTTAATCATGGGTTGAAATCCATAATTTTTAAACCCTAAAAAAACTAACTTTCCGTTAAATAAATTGGTTATTTTAGGTTGGTTTGTTGGCAATGCTAATTTGGCATTAATAAAATTATATGCTTTAGCAGAATCGTTTATTTTTCTATATTGATTCATCTTCATCAGTTTTTTTTATGCTAATTAGTTTTGGTTTTTCTGCTTTAAATGCTAGATGAGAAATGTAACCTCCGGCTAATATTCCTATAAAAGCTCCCCAAATCATGTTTTTTCGCATATAGCCGGCTATTATAATACCTGCTATTCCTCCGGCTATTGCACCACCACCTTTGTAGTTGTTGGCTTTTTGTTCTTTCTCTTTATTTTTCTTTTTTGCCATTTTGTTTATTTGCAGCCCACAGATAACGCTGATTATCACAGATTTTTTTTTGTTTCTCGTTCTGACTTCTGACTTTTTTTATTCATTAAACTATTACCGCTTGTTCGGGTATGTTTGCAAATTCATTTATGTTTTCACCCATTTGGGGTGTTGGTTGTGCGTTTGTTACTACTTCTGTTGTGGTGGTAGTGGTTGTTCCTAATTCATTAGGAGTAGGGTTTATTGCTTCTGGTATGGACATTTCTCCTCCACCCTCTAGTTTGGGTGCTTCTTTTTCTATTATCAGTTTGTCTTTATACTTATTAAACAAGTATATTCCTACCGCTGTAACTACTACTGCTATACCTAAAAACCAATAAACTCCATTATTGCTATTTCTTATTTTTATTTTTCTATCTCCTACTGCTTTTGCTTTAACTTCTATTTTGTTAAGCAATTCATTTTTAAAGTTCTTTTTTAGTTGTGGTTTGTATTGAAAACTATCTCCAATACCTATAATACCACTTGCTATCATTTCAATTTTTTTAGTGGTAACACTATTTTTTGGCACCCCCTTATCTCCGCTGTCGTTTTCAGTATTGTTTTCATAAATCATAAATGCTAATCCCTTTGCTAATTTTACATTTTCAGGAATAGCATTTGCAATGCTATCAATTACTTTTTCATCTGTAACTGTTGGTTTTAAATCTATGCCTGTTATTTTTAATAAATCAAATAACTCATCTCTTTTGTGTATTATTAATTCCGTAGTTTCGTTAACGATTAAATCTATTATTAAATCATTATTCCCGGCATCTACTCCGCTAGAAAAGTTACTATAAAAATCGTGTTTCAAGTATAGCATTGTTACTAATTACTAATTGTTATTTTTTAATTTGTGTGTATAAGAAAATTCCTACACCAATAATTGCCAATGTTGGCAAGTTTTGAGTGATAAAGTTGTTAGATTGATTTAACACTTTTTTTACCTCATTAGAAATATCTTCTTTAGTAATTTTCTTTTCCATCTCCTCTACCTTCTTTTCTGTTTCCCATTTTTTCAAATCTTCGGGTGTTACAAATCTAATAGTTTCTTTAGTTGGTTCTATTGAGTTGTTTTGTTGTCCGTCCATTCCAGAAAACTTAGAAGAACATCCACAAGTATTAGATTTTTTTTCTGCTAATTCAATTTTTGGGTTTATAATTTCTTCTGCATCTAAAATCAACCTTCTATCTGGATGTTGTTTAGCAATTTCTATAAAACCAGACTCTCCTTGTGATGCCATTATGTATTTCAACCCTCTAATACATTCGTCAATATTATTTGGTTTCTCAAAGCCAAAAGATGTTATTACTTGAGCAGCACCTTGTGGGTTGTTTTGGGCAACATAGGCGTATAATGGTATTCGTTTCATGGTTAATTTTTTATTAAAAAAGGCAAGGCGAATTATACGCACTTGCCTTTTTTATTATTAATCTATGTTAGTTTTGTTGATTCGATTTATTTTCCTGATTAATATTACATTCCTAAACTTCTGTTAGCTGGGTAAGACGCTGGTCTTGAAGTTGACAAAATAGGCACAGCAGGAGCAGCATAGTCTTTTAATGGGTTTCCATTATAACCTGGCAATGCTCTTGTAGTGTTTACTTTAGAAGCTGGGAAGAATGTGTATTTTACAGTAGTGTTAGCTAAAATATCAGTAGTAATATAAGCATTACCATCAATAGTTACTCTGTAAGGCACATCAACAATACCATTTTGATATTGTACCGCACTAAAATAATCTAGTGGTGCCACAGGATCCGTACAGCTTTTTCCGTTTGCGTCTCTAGCAGTTACATTCAAGATTTCAGTTACCTGAGAAGTGTTTGAAGAGTTAATTCTAATTAAAGATGTTTCAAATGGCTGAGAAGCTGATTGTTGTAACAACTCATAGTAAGTTACATCTCCAATACCGGTAGTTAATACTAAACCAGCAGCAGAACCGTAGTTAGTAGAACCAGCATATCTGTTTCTTCCGAACATAACTGCTGTTAAAGTTCCCCCTGTAGAGTTAACTATTGTTACACGATAAGGAGATGGAGTGCTTTCTGCTGGAAATTCACCAGTTACAGTTCCATTTGCACCAGAAAAATAAAGGTCTCGATTTGCATTTCTGCTTCCAGATAAATCATCCCAATCATTTCTTCCAGTCATTCCTGAAAAGTTTTGATCTACTTGGTTTAAGTAGTCGTTAATGTTTAATTTTTTCATTTTGTTTTTGTTTTTAATTATGGACGTTTTTGCCCAAAAATGTTAATAAATAGTTTTTTAGCCTATAAATAATCTGAGATTACATATTAGGCTCAATAAATTTTTTGGTAACAATATTAGCAGCAATTACTACTAAAAATGTACTACCAAGTAAAATCCAAGATTCTTTTGTCATAATGTTTGGTTTTTTTGGTTAATAAATCGAATTAGTTCCTACAAAGTTAGATTTGTTTTTTAATGTTTGTAAATAGAAATCATTTACACACCTTGTAACTTATGTAAATGAAAATTGTTTTTCTCCTTATTATTTGTGCTTTTAAGCAGCTTTTTTGTTTGTAAATGATTTTTTTTACAATGGGGAGCGAAAAGCCCACTCATCAGCTTTGCTGTGGGTGGGATGAAAGCGACCCAATATAAAGTTAATAATTATTTTAAATAAGTCTTGTTGTTTCTTTAAATTTTTGTATATTTGTCCTATGCTAAAAGCCTTCCGATACAAAATTAATCCAACAAAGGAACAGTCCATTCTGCTTAATAAGCATATTGGGGCATGTCGTTTTGTGTATAATCTTGCTTTAGAGTGTAAGCAAATGGCTTGGGCTGGTAATAAGGTTAATTTAAGTTGTTTTGCCTTACATAGCCAACTAAAAGACCTTAAAACTGAATGCGAATGGCTTAAAGAAATAAACAGCCAATCATTACAACAATCCATAACTAACTTGGATAAGGCATACACCGCCTTTTTTAAAGGGCAAAATAGTTTTCCAAAATTCAAAAAGAAATCAAACGGGGGTAGTTTTAATATACCACAAAATGTTCTTTTAGAAAATGGCAAGTTAATTATTCCAAAATTCAAGAAAGGTATTGATATTGTTCTGCATCGCCCGATTAAAGGAGAAATAAGGCAGGCTACCATAAGTAAGACACCAACAGGTAAATACTTTGTTTCCATACTTTGTGAAACAGGAGAAACAATAAAACCAAAAGCAAAAATTAAAGAAAACACAACGGTTGGAATTGATTTAGGGCTGAAAACATATATCGTTTCATCTGATGGGCAAGAATTTGATAACCCTAATTTCCTTCGTAAAGCACAAAGTAGATTAAAATATGTACAACGCAAATATTCTAAGTACAAAGGGAAAAGAACAAAACAAAGGTTAGCAATACTCCACGAAAAAGTATCTAACCAACGCAAAGACTTTCTACACAAAACTTCAAGTGAACTAATCAAGAACCACGATAGTTTAGCTATTGAAGATTTAGCGGTTTCTAATATGGTTAAAAACCACAACCTTGCACAAGCAATAAGCGATGCGGGATGGTCAACTTTTGTAACTATGTTGGAGTACAAAGCAGAATGGTATGGCAAAAACATTCTGAAAATTGGCAGGTTTGAGCCATCATCAAAATTACACGCAAATTGTGGATACATAAACAAAGACCTAACTCTATCTGATAGGGAATGGGTTTGCCCTAAGTGTGGTGAATTAGTTTCGAGAGATGTAAATGCTGCCATAAATATTAAATCTTTTGCATTAAAAAATATCTTATCTGGAACGGATAGGAAAAATCAGGACGAACTGTTGACGTTAGTCAAAGTGTTGACTCCTGAAGCCCACCCCATCGCCTTTGGCGTGGGTGGGTAGTTCACTACCTTTGTTCTTTATTATAAAAAACTTACTAATAAGCAGAATTATGATCAAAAAAATGCAATCTGAATACAGAAATTTAAAAAACTTTAAAGTTTTAGTAGGAACTCCTCATGCTGATGTAAAGAACTATTGCCTTAACAACTATATAAATTCAGTAAAGAGCCTTAGCTATAAAAACAAAAATGTGTTGGTAGTAGATAATAGTATTAGGAATAAAAATGCAAAATTAATTCAGAGAATGGGAGTGGATGCTGTACATATTAAAAGAAAAAATAAAAGCACTAGGCAGGTTTTAGCAGAAAGCATGGAATACCTTAGAACTACTGCTTTAGACAAAGGGTATGATTGGTTATTGGTTTTTGAAAGTGATTTAATACCCCCTATGGATGTAATAGAAAGATTGTTATCACACCAATTACCTGTTATTTCTGCTTGCTATCATATAGGATTAGGAGAAAATTCTCACTTAATGATTCAAGAAAGGGAAATGGGAGTGGTGGAGCCAAAAACCATAAATATGACTGCCGGTGCAGACGGAAAGTACATGGACGGCAAATTACACGAAGTACATGCTGCCGGATTAGGAATGACACTTATACACCGAGATATTTTAAAACAGATTGAGTTTAAGTTTGATCCTGCTATTGATGCTCACCCTGACACTTTTTTTGCTGCTGATCTAGCTATGAAAGGAATAAAGCAATATGTAGATAGTTCTATATTGTGCCATCATGATAATAGAAGTTGGGAAGGTGTGGAGAATAAGTAGGGTTAGGTTATGAGTTTAAAAGGTTAAGAGTTTAGTTTCTCGCAAAGACGCAAATACGCAGGTTGAAGTCTTCAGTTCTAAATCTGCAATGCGGAGTTAAATTGGCTCTATATTTTCGTATTCTGATAGTTTTATATTTTTCCATTTTTATAATTCAATTTCTTTGGTTACGGTTTTGCTTAGTAATAATTTTTTTAGTTTATTTTTTACAATACGTTGTTTTAGCATTTCTATGTGGGCATTCAATTTTTGTTTATCGTAAGTACATTCTGTTGGGAGGGTTTGTTCTTCATATCTGTAACGTATAAAGTTTAAGGATGTGGTCCAAAATCCAGCAACACCTATCGAGAACACAATTTTCAATTCCAACATACTTGTTCCATATAAATAAATAAATAGTAATACTAATGAAGAAAATATAGTCGCTGTAAAAATTATTTTAGGAGCAAAATAATCAAATAACGTATCTTTATATAGCTTATAAGTTTCCTCTCCGTTAAATTGGCTAATTGCTTTTATTTTGTATTTGGTTTTTACGGTTATTACTTTTTTTATTTCTGCCACACTTAGTTTAGATATAATATCGTAAGAAAGTACACGTTGTATTTCGTGTGCAAGTAGTTGATGTTCTCTCCTAATATCTGCCACTTTACATCCTTTATAATCGGAAATAACAAAATCACCAAATTTTGTCCTTTTTATGTAATAAGCCATTATGCCACTATACATCCGTAAAGAACTATTAACGGAATGTTGGTTTAATAACTCTGCACACCTGTTGGCTAAAAATTCACTTTGAAAAAGAGCTATTTCATGTCCTGATTCTTCTTTTAGCAGTGCTTTTTTATTTGATTTACCTACCCTATATTTCATTTTTTACTTTATTAATGACTATTCTTTTTCTGTATTTTAATGCTAAATATCCTCCGGCAGCAACTAACAGCCATAAATGACTATCTATTGAAACTCCTGTAGGTTTGCATCTAGGATGGTTAGGCTTATCCTTACACCAACATGGGCTAAATGGTGGGCAAGGTGGCTGTGCTTTTATTTGTTGGAGAAATAAAAAGCATAAGAAAAATGCCGCTATTGCTTTTTTATTCATAAATATATTGTACATAGATTTTTCCTTTTAGTTTTGCTTTTTTTGGTGGTAACTTTAATTTTAACCCTAATTGAAAAATTAAATCGAATAAAATATGTTCGTTTTCTATTTCGGTTCTTATTTTTCTTTTGCCTTTTACTTCTACCAAATGGCAAATGGTTTTTTTGCTACCGTTTAGTAGTTCTAAAAAACAGATGTCTTTTTTCCAATTGGCTATTATTTGTTGTTTATTCATAGTTATAATTTTCTCGCAAAGACGCTAAGACGTAAAGGTTTTATTTAGTTAGTTTTTCTCTTCTTGATAAATATTAATTTCTGCCCATACGCCAGAAGGAATGTAGAATGATAATTCTTCTACTTTTAGCAATGTATTGTATGGAACAAAATCTAAAAGACCTCCTAAACTAATACGTGTTTTCCCGTCTTTAATATCAGGGTGTAACAAATGGGGCTTTCCATCCATCCAATTTTGGAGCTTTCTCATCCTTATTAATGAAACATTACTATCATTTCCGTCATAATTCATTTCAAACTCATTCTTTCCTGCAAAATTTACTGTGTATTCAGGTTTTTTATTGCTATTAAGATAGTCTTTCACATTAAATGTAAACCCTTTCTCTTTATTGTAGTTGGGTATGGTTAAACGTAGCATATTAATTGTTTTTTAAGCCTCTCGCAAAGACGCTAAGACGTAAAGCATTTTTATTAATCACTTACAAAATTGGTGTTAAACAAATATTTCATCGCTTGTATTCTTTCGTTTGTTGCTGGTTCGGATTGCAAATAGTTTAATATTCCCTTGGTAAGATTTATCTCTTCTTCTGGAGTTAGTTTTCGTTTTAATTGTTTTTCTAAAAAGGAGGTTAGCATATAAAATTCTAAATCTTCTTTTCCTTCTTCACATTCAAGCACAGAAATAAACCTTATCATTATTTCTAGTTTATCTATTCCGTGTTTGTTTATCTCATCCATCATTTCTGATAGTAGTGGTTCTGTAGTTAGTATTTCTGAAAGCATTTTTTTTAGTTTTTATTGTTATTTTATATTTTATTTATTCTTTTTTTTACTTCTTTAAATTTTTATAAAACCTTTAAGAATTTACATGTTTATTTGTAGTGTTTATAAGGGATTGACACGAACATACACATATCTACTCGTTATAAAACAGTTTGCCTTGGTCGGTTACAATAAGAGCAGACTGCTTTTTTACCTTTGTTCGGTTCTTTATCGGGATGCCAGTTAATACAACAGCAAACCGATTTTATAACATCGGATAAGCGAAATTTATCCGCTATCCAGTTAATTATGTCCATCGGTGTGCCTTTCACAACCGTGTATCCTTCTTCATCAAGTGTGGTGCATTCTATTGCAAATTGTTCTTCTAATTCTTCTCTTGTCATAATATTCGTATTTAATTGTTAATAAACTTCGCTTATCCGAGTGCCGTTAGGCACAATAAAAAGCTACTTGTATTTAGCTTTAATCTCATCTATTTGCCTTTGGATATTTTTTCGCAGCATTTCGTTATCGTACTTCTCTAAGTAAGCGTATAAGCTTCTCAATCTCTTTCTGTCGTATTCAGTTATTTTTTTGCTCATAAACCGCTTTTTAAAGATACCTAACACGGTATATAATTAATGGCTACCAAGTCTTTCTAATAGACTTACAGTAATCAACAATTTCTTGGCATTTAGTACAGTTTACCTTTTCGCTTGTATTTTCAAAATCTCCGCAGGTTTTTGTGTCCATATCTAAAGTCAATCCACATAATGTATAATCATTACCGCTTGGAGCAGAAAAATGTATCTCTCCTTTAAACATTTCGTCTCCGTTGCCAAGAAATTTAATTTTGTTTTTCATAATAATATTTAATTTTAACAACCGCCACTAATCATATACCCATTCGTTAGCACCCATTTGAAATAGATACCAATTGATAGTCTGTTAATGATTCAGACTTTAGCTTAATCAATAAATTAACAGCATCTTGTTTTCTTTTATAGCTTTTTACCTCGTGATAAACTTGACCACGTTTTTCAACAACCGACCAAAAACGGGTGCTAACATCGGCTATAAAATCATTGCCGTTTTCAGGTATTGGTTCAAGGTTTCTGTAATCTTCTATCATTATTTCTAATTTTAAAGTTATAGCATTTTAATCGGCAACGCTTCATAGCCGTATTCCGTTCAGGCAAAATTGCCTTTGGCACGCAAAATCGTTTTTAATTTATAATACTGTAATAAACAAACTCACTATTATTTTGCTGCCAAGCATGAAATCCAATTCCATTACATTTTTCTTCAATTACTTTTGCCGTTCCTAAATATCCTTCGTGAGGCATAATTTCATCATCTGAATATTGGTTTTATCAAAAGGTTGCCATTGACATATAAAAATAGTTTCTCCATCAACATCGTATGTAACTACTTTAATAATTGCCTTTGTAGTTGGTAATCCATCAATATGTCTGTTTTTAAATCCTTTTCTTTTTTGTAAATTTTTCATTATTTTTATTTTTTTACCTACCAAGGTAATATTGGTTTTATGTCCGATTTTTTTCTGAGGTTGCAGAGATTTTTTATTTTCCCTGCTTTATATTTATTCACTCTTTTTATGGCATTATCCATATTTAAAGATTCAAAAAAAGTGTTTCTGGCATCTACCATTACTTCCTCCTTTGATTGCTCTTTTTTAGCTAACTCTCCTCTTTCGTTAAATCCAATTGCTATATCGGTTTTTACTTGGGGTTTTACTTCTGTTATCTCATCCTTCATGTAATCATAAGCATATAAACACAATCCTTTGGTTCTAATATATTGTTCTATTAGTTTGTATTCTTGCTTTTGCTGCTCTACCATTTCCATGGATGGTTTGCTAACATAGTTTTCGTCTGGTATATGATTGGTTATTTTCATTTTATTTTTAGTTCACAGTTTTTCAGTTGACGGTTCACAATCTTCCGACTCCTATATTTTTTTTGTTACATTTCCCAAGAACTTACGTTTTTTGTGTTTTTAAGCTCTTCTAAAATTAATTTTAAGGTATGTTTATCCTTATCGGTTTTTATGAAACAATTTATTTCCGTTGTTGCTTCTTGTTCTGAAGAAGTTTTTATACTGTATATTTCGGTGTATCTAGGATGGTTAGTATCGTCTATTAGTACTCCATTTAACATTAGCATAACGATAAGAATTAATGCGAATATTGCAGCCATAACATAGGAAACTATGCTCGCTGTTACAATTCCACTTGTAAGGAAACCTATTAAGCCAAAAATAGCAATGCTACCAGCTATCTTTTTTTCTGTATTTTCTTGAGTTTTTGACAGTAATTCATCTAAATAAACGGTATATTCAGTAAATCCTAAATAAGGTTCACTTTTGGTTACTCTATATACTTTTTTTTGTTTTTCTATTTGGGCCAACTTTTTTACCGGTAATTTTCTTATTATTCTATCCGAAAGTAGGTTGGCTAATATTTCTATTTCATCGGTAGAAAGTAGTTGGTGAGGAACTATTAGTATTGGCTCGATAAGTTCTTGTCCAACTATTCCTATTGAAGTTTGATGTAAAATCATATTTGTACAACTTATATTAACAAGCATAGGGATTTCTTTGTGTAAATTTTTATAGTTAGTACTATATGTAATTTTTTCAATGCAGCTTTCTATTTCAGGAAGTAAATAACTATAGTCTTTGTGCAACATTATCTCTTGTTTGTAAACACCTCTTTGTAGTCCTCCACAAAAAACTGACTCTGAAACTATTTTTATTTTATTAATTTTTTCCATTAATTTTATTTTTTCTTGTAATAAAATCCAAAAATACAAAATATTCTTCATAAAACGAAACTTATTTTAAAAAAATACTACTTAAAAGAGGGGTATAATCGAAAAAGCCCCAAAGAAGGGGTTCTAGGGGGCTTTTTCTGGATGGGTGGATGATAAAAGATGGTGCTTCGTTTAAGCTACCTTAAAGTACAAAGGTAATTTAATTTTTAGAATACAACTATTTTTTCATGTTTTTTTTTCAAATATTCATTTATTTTATTTTCAATACTATAAATTTCGTTTATAGTAAGATTAATTTTGCCGTTTTCTATACGGCTTAATCGAGATTGATCTGTATCTAATATTTTTGCCATATTAACAATTGTTTGTTGGCATAGCTTACGTTTTCTCCTTATTCTTTTTCCGTATTTTTTTAGATAAAAGATTGCTTGTGGTTCTAATTCCATTTTTTTAGTTTTTTTCGGCAGACGCTAAGACGCTATTTTGATTACTTTACATTACTAAAATAAACTCTATTGCCAGATTTTACTTCATACCACTCACTTTGCTGATGAAGCGGTAATTTCTGTTGTCTTTTTACTTCTTCTAAAGCTTGTTTAATATTGTAATTTTTTGGTGTTGCTGTTAGCATGTTTTTTGGTCTGTCTCCTGCCATTTTTTTTCATATTTTTATTGATAATTGCTTAGGTTTTCCTTGTAATCTTTTAACCAACAAATTAAAGTAGTCGGTTTCTTTTTCACACGCCACTAATGTGTATTGTGCATGAAATAAATTGTTCAAGTTTTGCACAGCTTCAGCTAAACTTCCTGAGCCTATTCCTGCATCAAAAATACCCCCTCCATTTTGTAAGTGTTTGGCTAATAATAATTCATAGAGTCTGGTTGGTTTTTGGGTAGGGTGTATTCTTTTTTCATTTAATTTTTTATTACCTTCTTGCTTGGTGCCATCTAATCTACTTCCTTGCATCATTCCACACCACATATATTGCAATACGTAGCTTTTAAAGTTTAAAGAGGTTTTTATTAGTTCACAATCATTAAAATCATTTCCTCCGTTCATTTTATCCCAAATTATCCAACCGGTAGGATGTTCTAATAAAAAAGTGCTAAATTGATGTCGTTTTGGCGGCAAAAATGGTTTGCCCACCAATTCCGGAAAATAGTTGGCTCCGAACACCATATAATTTTTACTTATTCTAAAATTTTCTCTCCAGTAATGGTAAGTAGGTATCTCATTATCCCAATCTTTATTTTTATATCCTTTTTTATTTCTGTTAGGATTTAGTTTGTTCCCATTTTTTTGAACTACAACGGTATTCTTTTCTTTTAAATAAGCCATTTTCCCCACTCCAATTCCATAAGGAGGGTCTAATATGCCCAAATCGAACTGTTTTGTTTTCAATAAAGGGAACAGTTTAGTGTTGTCGGTGTTGTAAATGGTTATGTTTTCTGAAACAAAAGGATTCATTTGTTAGCTTATATTTTCTTTATTAATCTTCTCTATAAAATTACCACTCTCATCATAATGAGATAATACGTATTGCCTTAATTGAAATGAAAGCTTGCACGTTTTATTTTTTATCTGCTCATAAACATCATCTAATGTATATTTTCCATTCATATAATCTAATACGGCTTGTTTCCTATTAATTATTTTCTTTTGCTTAGGGTATGGTGTCGAACTCCATTCGTTTTTATTGTCAGGGTTTGTATAAACCCCTTCAAATTCTACCATATCTGATCCGTCTTCTGATTTTCCTGTGTAAAAAGGCATGTTTTTTTTTAGTTTTATTTTAGTGTTTTTATAAATTTATTATATGCTCAAGAGTTAAATCTCAACCATAATAAGAAGCCAAAAATGGTATCGTCTTCTGTTTTTTTATCCTCAAAAGAATAATCTTTACAGTATTTTTTATAAGTATTATTTTTTAAAATAAGTTGTTTTTCTGCTTTGGGTATTTTCTTATTAGTATGTTTAAAGCTGCTGGATATTAATTCTTCATCAATAACAGCAATTAACTCTTCTTTTTCGTTATAATGTTTACGAAAAGTGGGTGGAACTTTTGTTTCGGCTCCTATAGATTCTTGTGGAAGTGGTAAGTTGCAACACATATTTTTTTAGTTTTTATCGTTATAAACACATTTAACTTCAATATTTTCTATAGGCTCGCTTTCAAAAACAATTCTAATATAATCCCAACTACTAACATATTCAAGTATTTCAATTACATTCTTGTTTACAGAGAATGGTACGTCTCTTATTTTTATTTCTTTATCTAAACCAACTATTGTGTTTGGTTTTAGTATTTTATACACTCTAATTTTATTCATTTTTATTCTTCAAATATATTAATTTAGCGAATACATCATTGTATTTTAGCCTTAATTCTTTTAGCTCTTTTCTTAATCTGCTGTTATCTTTTAGTTGGTGCTGATACAGTTCTTCTTTTCTGCATTCTATTTTAGCAGATTCCCATTTGTTTTCGTGGAATTTTAGCTTACCACTTAAACTTAAAACCTCTTTGGTTAGTTTATCTGCTTTATCTTCTAAAAAAGCTATCTCTGAGCTTAATTTACCTATCTCCACATCTTTTTCGGATAATTGTGTGTTTAAAGCTGCTACTAGTTCATCTTTGCCGTACTTTCTGCGGAGTTTTATAATGGTTCTGTTTATGTAGTCTTTTTCGGGCATTAAGATAGTTAAAAAGTTTATAAAGTATAAAATTTGTAAAGTTAGTTGTAAGTATTTTGGTTTGCTTCTACTCTTTCAAAATAAAAAGTTACCGGAATATCATTTTCTTGTATTAACCCATATCTTTTTGCGAATTTATATTGTGTACTATTTTTATTTAATGATGCTACAAACTTTTTAATATTATACCTAAATTCCTCAATAGTAAATGAGTTTTTTTGTATATTACAACTAGCACAAGCTGGGTTATAATTTTCTAACTTTTCGTTTTCTGGTTTCCGACATGTACTGGTTGTTTCAAACCTACTTTTTTCTTTATTATATTTAAAATCTCTTACTATGGCTTCTATATGATCGGCATGCCAACCTTTTTTTAGTAAACCTCCACAATAAGCACACCTACCATCGTATTTGGTATATAAAACTTCTCTTTCCTTTTTACTTAGTGCCATGTTTTTTTTAGTTTTTTTAATCTCTCGCAATCCTGATAACTATCGGGACACAAAGACGCAATTTTTTACTTCCGTATTCCAACTCCTAAGACAACAACATTTGGTGCAACTGGTTCTTTTTAGTACTTATGATAGTTCTCTCATATATTCCTAAATTATCAGTATTAATGGAGTTTAAGTGTAAGTATAAACAAATAGCATATTCTGTTTCTAATTTTATGTTATATTTTGGTTGTAGTGGTATTAGTTTTTTCTCGAATTTATATAGCAATTTTACAAACATAACACTCAATAATAAATCTATTGTTTTTTTACCTGTAATATCTTCATAATCGTTGTTTATTATACGCATAATACCCACTAAAACTACAAACTCATCTTTGCTGCATTTTATTTTTATGTTTTCCGGTGTCATGGGGATAGTTGGTAAAGTTTATAAAGTTTATTATCTCGCAAAGACGCAAAGACGCTGTTTTTTTTTATATAAAAATACATTTAATGGCTAAGTCCGTTAATTTAATATCTTTAATAACATCTGCCATTTGCCCAATAGTGTTTCCTATTAATTGAAACTCTAAGCAACCCCCTTCAGAAAATTGTACTCCATCAAGGGTATGGAGGTTTATACGAATTTCTTCATTATAAACAATGTCAAAACCTGTTATATTACATATTTTGTGCTTCCAATCGCCCTTAAATAAACAGTTTTCTTCATCAGTTTGGTCGAATTGTTTTTTATCTAATTTGTTTATTAAAAACTTTGCATACTGCCCGGTAAGTTTCCATTGTATAGCATCTATAGCTAACATCTTTTTTACTGCTTCCGATTGATTTCCATCCCAACTAGGTTTTTGAAAATTTCTTGGAAAATCTTTAACTAATTCGCTTGTGGTTCTATTACGAAGCATAAAAACAAATTCAATCATAGATTTTAACGTGAAGTCTTTATAACCAATGCCACTATAATCGGTTTTATTAGGTGTTTTTATTTCTGTATTTTCGTTTTTCATAAGTTCAGTTTTTTTTGTTTCTCGCAAAGACGCAAAGATGCAAGTTTTTTAGTTTAATTATTTACCTACAACTTTTCCATTGTTTTAAGGTTTTTATAATTTGTATTTTATTTTTACCTGAATTTATACATTCTATAAGTTCTTCTGTAGTTGGAAATGGTAATACTTTTTGCCAATCTAACGGATATTGTTGTACGTATTTTCCGATCATATCTTTTGGAGATACTTTCCCTTTATGAAAAGAACTGTATTCAGATGATTTACATTTGTAAAATTCAGTAGTATTGTTTTGTGCCATTTTTTTTAGTGTATTAGTTAATAACGAGATTTAATCCATTCTATTCAAAATTACTTAATTCTATTGTTTTATCATTTTCCATATCTTGTATAATTTTTTATCATTTATAATTCAACAACAATATCTTCTGGTTTTGCTTTGTTTTCCATGGTTGGCATAACTAATATTTTAACCTCTCCCACTTTAAAAACATGCTTCCCTCCATTTTCGTGTTGTCTGTAAATTAATGTAACTTCTTTTTGGGTTAATAAATTAGCTGTTTCTACTATTTTTTTAAAAGAAGAAAGTCTAAAATAAACATTTTTGTATTTTATAAGAAGTTGGTATGTTTTAAAGTCTAATACTTCCTTTGTTATAGCATTTATAACAACATCGCAACTACCAGAAGCATTACAAGTAGGACAATCATGTTTTATTTTATGATCTGTGCTACAATAATCTGTAAAAACATACTCTACTTGCCCATTTCCGCTACAATCTTTACATGTTTGAGTGGATAAGGCATATTTTACTTGTTCTTTATAAAATAAATCCCTATCAGCAGTTATAATATTTTCGGTAGTTATTACTTCATTTACGTTATTTTCTTCCGGAATAATGGCTAATCCATCAGGATGTTTTTCGTGTGGGGGAAAATATACTTGTGTTAACAGTGTTTTATCAAAAACAACCATATCATAAGCATCTGAAGCTAATACAAATTCTTTTTGATACCAAGGCATTTGTAGTTGTGGTCTTTCATCATTCTTTAATACAAAAAGATGTAGTATTTTAGCATACTTATCTGTGGGTTTTGATGGTTCTGTCATATTGAAAAAATAGTTTTGTTTTATTCTTATTATTTGTGGATCTTCCATGTGTTTTTATTTTTTTAGTAATTCGTCAAATTCACGCTTGGTTATTTCTATCACATTTTTATCTGTTGGCTCCATTTTTTCATCTAAAAATAATACTATTATTTCGTTATCGGTAATTTCTACAAATGGGAAGGTGAATTTACGTGGATGCTCTAGTTTTAAAATATCAAAAGGATCCATAAAATTACCTTTTTTTAATCCGTTTTCTAAAAACTTAGCCATTTCTCTACCAACTTTAGTTTTTCTGTTAGGAACAAATACGTTTTTATGGTCTTTGTCTCTTTTCCAAACTTTTAAATCTACCTTATCTGGAGATGTAAATACAAACCCATTAAAAATAGTAACTCTGCTGTAGTTTTGTTGTCCTGCACATCCTAAAAACTGCTCAAATTCTAAGCCTGTTTTATCTTCAATGGCTTTTCTGTTATCTTTTTGAATTTTTAGTTCTCTGGTTCTCATTTTATGAAGTTTTTTATATACTTCACTCTTTTTATTTTCTATTTTGTAGTACATGGCTTTTTTTAGTTTAAAGGTTAAATATTTAATTTTAATGTTGATAAAAATTATAAGCAACTTTCATATCCGTAAAGAATTTCTAAAATAGTAGATAGTTCTCTTTCTTTTTCTCGCTTTATTTGTGTAATTCTATCTATTTCAGATTTTATAAATTCTTTTGAATAATAAGATCCTGCACTTCTTAATAATCCTGATTTAACAAGTATTAAATCTAATTTCTGGATTATATCCATTGCTTGTTCTTTTGAAATTTGAGTTTTACAAAGTATTTTATATCGTCTTTTTCCATTTACTAAAAAAGTGTATTTTTCTTCGGTATCATTTTTCCATAACTGAATAGAAAATTGATTATTCCAGTCCTTGCAAATTAAATCTACATTTACTACCGAATTTCCTATTCTATTAAACTCTTGAATATATTTACTCATTTTAGTGTTTTTTTTAAGTCTCTCGCAAAGAGGCTAAGACGCATTTTTTATTATTATATTACCTCAAAACCTATCGGCTCAAATTTTACATTATAAAAACCAGAAAAACCGTTTAAATCTTTTTGGACAAAATGTGTCCACCAACAAATAAAACTAGCTATATCTTTGGAGTAGTTTTGGATGCTTATTTTATTACTTGTTCCATACAACCTCATTTTTACCGGCTCAGATAAATCTAAACAAGTGGTAAATTCAATATAATCACAACTGTGTTGTAAGGTTTCTTTTCTATCTTCGTTTGTAAGAAGTCCTGGTTTGTTTAAAATGTTTATTTTATCCATGGTTTTTTTTTAGTTTTAATCGAAATAAATTACTGTTTTTTCTTTTGGTTCGGTAAATGATAGAGTGTATTCATAATCATCTGTAAGAATATATTTTACATATTTATCTTCAATTTTTAATACTCCAAAATCTGTATCTTCTGGTAAATCAACAAAAATTTCTTTTAAACACTCTTTTTGTTTCATTCCCCAATTAGTTAATTCCATTATTACCCACATGGCATCTTGTGCATCTTTCTTAATTTCTTTAATAAATTTATCCTTTTGTTTAGGAAAGTTAGAATCTGCTAAATTATATTCTATTTTATCGAAATTTTTAGCTATAAAATTAGCTGCAAAATCACATATTAATTTTTCTTCTGGTTTCTTTTTTTGTTAATTAAGTAATCATCAATCCATAAACGAAATTCTTTGGCATAGGTAGCATCTATACTGCTGCAAAAATCCATAAAATCATTTAATATTTTCTCTTGTTGTGCAATGGTATATTTTTTCAATTCTTCACGAAATTTATTAGGTTTTGTTGTTTTTTCTCTTTTTAAAGCAAAAAACAAATAACTTCTTTGGTTATCTGTTATTGGTTCTCCTAATAATTGTAATCTTTTGTTTGCCCAATCTAAGGCTTGTTCTATTTTTTCATTATTATCCATAATGTTTCTATTTTTTCTGCTAAATTATAAAACATATTTCATTTTAACAAGTTTTTTTAAATTATATTTCAGTTTTTATTGTTATGTGAAAAACTCATTTTAAGCCGTTTTAAGCAACTTTTTTATTTTTTAAGTAGTAAGGGTTATTTTAAGTATTAATAAAAAACTACGCAATACAAAAAACGTATTCTCGGTTGTCTTCTAATGCCGTAAAAACAAGAATTTTTAATTCTTTATTTTTACGAGCATCCTCGAAACATTAATTTTTTTCAAAAATATGTTTCGGGACTACCTTCTTTTTTAAGATAAAACATCTCTTTTTCGTTTATAATATTCGTTTTTTACTATAGTTTTATTGCAAATAATAGTAATTAATTTCTTTTCTAGTCTGTTTTTTGTTTCTTCAGCATAGTCTTCTTGTACTTTTGCTAAAAGAAATTGAGTGTCTGGGTGTTTTATTATAAGTTCTTTCATAAGTTATTTTATAGTTTATGAGGTTAAGGCTCTAAAAATCCCGATAATTCTTATATTTATGGAAATTATCGGGATTCTAAGATGAGAAATGTTTATTTTTTATCTTCTGGTCTAATAATCACTAAAACTTCTCTTATTGTAGTGATTTTTGTAATTATTTCTGATTGTTTATTCCAATATTCATCATATTCATCACCTTTTTTTCTTTTTTTAGAAAAATGATTGATAGCATCCTCTAATTTTTGAGGACATTCTGAATGAGTAGAAGTTGAATAACTAATAGATGACGCACATTCTAAATGTTGTGATACATTAGTTATTGGGTGGTCTTTTTCCCAAGAACAATCTGGTATATTAAATTTTTCATCACTTTTAAAAGTTTCGTTCAAAACTTTATTAATAATATTTATTGAAGCATCCTCTAAATTGGCTCCTTTCTCATTTAAAGCAATTAAAATTTTATTTGCCAATGTTTTGTTATTAAATTTTTCCATCATAATTCAGTTTAATTTATAATTTTGTTTTTTGATGGTTCAAAGTAAAGAAATTATTTTCAATTAATCCTTATTTTTACGAAACATATTTCATATTTAACACATAGTTTACTGATTTTCAGTTGTATAATTTTTTTGTTTTTAAGCAAAAATCGGGCGGAACATCTTTTTTCTTTAAAAATGATTTGATTTTTTTGATTTTTTTCAGTTTTGTTTTCTCCCCAAAATAATAACTTGTTAATTGTAATTTTCTCATTTTCAATGTTTTATATTCGTTTTCAACAAAAACATCACTTATTAACATTTTAATAATCAATCTACTTACTAAATACTTAGCTTACTTACTAATGAATTTTGTAATTCAATACAAACCACTACACACAATGCTTCTATCGTTTTTTTCACTTGTTTAAAAGCAACTTTTTGTACATTTTTTTGTAAGATTTGTATAACTTTTTGTACGTTTTGTACAAGTTTGACAACTTTTTGTACGAGTTTGGCAACTCTTAAAAAAAAAATTTGCTTTTAGATTTGCTTTTTAATTATTTTATGCTACTTTTGCCTCCCACTTAATTTTATTAAAGGATGATAAATATGGATGTGATAACACCTAACAAGCTGTTGTATAGAGATTTTAACTCCTATGCTTACGGAATAGAAATAATGAATTTCTTATTAATGAATAAGCAGGAAATTGATCCTTCTACGCATGAGTTTAGTTTTTGTATGGTAGATGTTCAAACCACTTTCAAGAAAAACATGAACTATAATCGGTTTTACCAAACTGTACTAGAGCTAAAAAACGATAATGTGCAAATAGACAATAGTACATTTTCTATTTTTAGTAGGGTTGATGATCCTGTTAATGGGCAAATAACTGTTGAAATTCATCCATCTGTAATTGGTTATTTTGGTAAACTACATTCCGATTTTACTCGTTACCACCTCTACTCTCTCATCTGTTTATCATCTCCTATGAGTAAAAAATTATACCTACTTCTAAGCCACTTCAGAAGAGTGAGTAATGTGGTAAACGAACAAGAATCTTTTTGTAGAAAAAATATAGACCAATTACGATCCTATCTCTTTATAGATAAGCAATACCGTGGTTTCCATAATTTCCATAAATTCCTAACCAAACACATAGAAGAAATCAATAAAGTTACTGATTTTTATTGTACTATTACTCCAGAAAAGAAAGGAAAAAAATATAATTCTTATAATTTTTACATTAAACAAAACCCTATTGTTAAGGACTTTATAAATAGTTGTTTTAAAAAGGATAAAGACATTCCGGAAACTATAGCTTTAGTGGCTGATATTAAGAAAAACACAAATACAGACCCTACTCGTGTGCAAGTAACTTACTATCTCAACTCTTTTGAACTACAAGCTCTTAGAGAAAAACTAATAAGGGTGCCAAATTTAAAAACAGTTAAAGCAGAACAAATTATAGAAAAGGTAAAAGTTCATGGGTTTAGCACCATGAAAAACTTTGAGCGTTGGCTAATTTTGTTGGAAGATATTATACAAAGAAGAAAACAAGATAAAATACCCAACCCAGCCGGATATGTTATCCAATCTCTCTTAAAAAATAATGGTTAAAAATAATTTATTTAAAATTTGTTTCGTATTTTTACTAAAAAAATGAATAAATGATGGATGGACAAACCCTCAAAACCTTACGTGATTTTAGCATTAGAAGCAATCTAACAAGTATTTACAGTATTGCTGATACAATTTCTGAAGAAACACAAATTGATTTTTCTGGTTTATCTGATGTAGAAAAATTAGCCTTATATCTATACCAATGGGATATGGATGATATGGTAGTTTTTGCCCGTACCATAGCCAACTATTTTGGTTGGAGCAGGTATAAAATCCGTAAATTACGTAACCAAATTAACAATACCAAAAATTGTAACTATTACATAGATATTTGTACTGTATTCTCTGAAGAAAACGGACTATTAGCAGGGAATGGATATAGAATAGATATTTTTAATCATAAATACTAAAATTATGGAAAATTCAACCAACAACAGCATTATGCCGGTAATAAATGAAATTATTAGTGGTACTACTTTAAACTCAGTAAAAATTGCTGCAATGGCAGTAAAAAACAAGAATTATGATGAAAATTCCATCATAGAGTTTGTAAATACCGTTTGTTCTCAGTATGATGATAATCCGGAAAGCATGGAGAAAATGATTGGAACAGCCAATTTAGAAAAAATATTCCAATATGCTGAACAAAAAGCCATCTCACAAGATTTTATAGTAATGAATAAATGCCTAAAAGAGGACATGGAAAGCATAAAAGTATGTTGTCCTCATTGTGGAGGAACGTCCTTTACTATAATCGAACAATTAGTATGGAAAGGAGGAGTAGATGAAGATATTCCCGACACTATTGATTGCTACCAAAAAACAAGTGGTATAGAAACAATAACTTGCGATAAGTGTGATGAAGATGTTTCTGAGTTAGATAACGATTATGTAAAATTTAATTTTCAATAACTATATTATGGCAAAAGATTGGACAGGCAACAGTAATAGTATATATAAAACACTTGGAGCAAGTAATCACACCCAAGAAGATAGGCAAAATGAAGATTATTATGCAACAGAACCTAAAGCTGCTGAGTGGCTTTTAAAATTAGAACAATTTGATAAAAACATTTGGGAATGTGCTTGTGGACAAGGGCATTTGAGTAAGATTTTTGAGGCTGCTGGACATGATGTGAAAAGCACAGATTTAATAAATAGGGGTTATGGTAAAGGAGAAATAGATTTTTTAGCTATAGATAATTTGGAATGGAAAGGAGATATTATTACCAACCCACCTTATAAATATGCACAACAATTTATAGAAAAAGCATTGCAAATTATTCCTGAAGGAAATAAAGTTGCTATGTTTTTAAAAATACAATTTTTAGAATCTAAAGGTAGAAAAAGCTTATTCCTTACTAACCCACCAAAAACAGTTTATGTTTCGTGTAGCAGGCTGTTATGTGCTAAAAACGCAGAGTTTGCTAAAATGATTAAGGGGGGGGGTAGTGCAGTATCTTACGCATGGTATGTTTGGGAAAAAGGCTTTAAAGGAACAACTGAATTAAAATGGTTTAATTAAAAATGAAAAAAATATGGCACGGAATCATAGAGTTTTAGCACATGAGCATAATGGTGAAATTTACCTTCAAATACATGAGGTGTTTTATAATGAAAACAATATTCCAGATGGTTATACAAAAATTCCGGCAACTATTGGAGGAGATGATTTAAAGTCTATTACATTCACTTTAAACAAGATGATGGCATGTAGAAATAAACCTATTTTGTGGGCAGGAGATAAATTTCCGAATGAATGTAAAGTAAAATATATCTGTAATTTATGTGGAAGAAATACTTTTGACAATCCTACTCCACACAAATGTGCAGGTGGTTTTCGTAAACGTGGATTAAAGTGGTCTATAAATTACATTAACCCATAAAATATAATTTAGATATGAAAAATTTTACACTTATTATCTTTATTTTTTTATTGATATGTATTTACCAGCTAATAGATGTTAGTAATTCTCAACAAACAGAAATAATTCAGCTAAAAAAAGATGTGGTAGAAGCCCAATGGTACAAACAACGAGTAAACTATTATTTACAAATAAACCTCAGACAACAAGAACTACTACATAACTACCCAAAAGCAAAAAAAGCACTGCAAACAGATAGTACTTTAATGGAATTAAATTTATATGTGCAGTAATTTATTTGTAAGCACTATTTAAAACCTCTAAACAAAGCTCTTCAGGTATTACAGACCGTAAATACCCCCCCCTAACTCCTTGAGTTCCTGTTTTACTACCCCTAGGAGCTGGTTGGTGGTGGCAGTTAGGATTTCCATTCTTACACTGCTGCCTTGGATTCCAATCATTGCTGTTTGTCCAAATATCTGTTGGTTTAGCTCTGTCATCCCCATATTGGCAATACCATACGGTATGTCTTTTAAATTCTTGCATAAATGGCATTTTACGGAGAATTCCCCTAGGGTTTTCAATAAAAAAAACCATATTAGGGTTAATTTTTAGCCATTCTTTTATAAGATTAATAAAATGAACGTTTACACTGTCGCACTTTTTAGCATAGTCGCTTTTTGGTTCAATGCTATTTGTTCTGTGAGTACTACAAGCAGCTACACTATATGTTTTACAATCTGGGGAAGCCCAAACAACATCTGGCAAAAAAGGCAAGTCTTCTGTTTTTAAGTTTCCAATATCGGTTATTAAATCAATTCCTTCATACCCTTTCCAATCTACTGAAAAAACATTATAACCTATTTTTTCTCCAACTTTACCAATACTCCTCGATCCTGCAAAAAGCTCAAGTAAGTTATTGCTTTTATTATTTTTTTTAGCTCTTTTATTTTTCATTCTGTTTTTATTATCTGTATATATTTTTAAATGGCAGCTTAGTTCCTGCTAAATCTTCTTCAATAAATCTATCCATAGTATATTTTTTAAGTGCTTTTTTCCATTGTTTTTGCTTTATCTTATAATCTTCTTTGCTTAAATGGATATGGTATGTTTTATGGCTCATAATATTAAGCCATTCAGGATTAATAATAACTCCTATTTCATTTGCTTTATTTTGTAAAAAATATAAATACAATTCTTCTGGGTTAGTATGTTTTATATCCCAAACATTTTTAACAGTAAAACTACCTGTAAATTCACATCTATTATAAGTAATATATATCATATTAATTCAATTAAAAAAAATAGCCACAAAAAAATTGCAGCTAATTATTTTAGTTAGTTATTTCTGTTATTAATACTTTAGTTGATTTCCTATCTGAATGGAATAAATATTCATTCTTAACATCTTCAAAATGTCTTCCAATATGTCTATGAGGTCTATTTTCAACACTTTTGTTAGCCCAAATAACAATCCCTTTTTCGTTACACATAAGTTGTAGTTCCCAATAATAAATATTAGATCCTTTTATTAAACATTTTAACTCATATTTTTCCATCAGTTATCTCCAACTTTTAATCTTTAAATCCAATTAGTTTTAAATTACCAGGTGAGCATAATAATTTTTCTCCGGTTAAAATAAATTTTTCATCTATTACATGCACTTTTACTTTGTCTCCAATAACAGGATCGTTATTATAAACCATACCTTTTTTACCACTTTTGGTTGTTACTATTTTTGCTCTTTGTTTATCCACTTTATTATGTGTTTTTAATACCACTTAAACATTCTTCTTCCCATATATGCAGTACAACTCCAAAATTGATAGGTTCTTTCTTTAAATCTATCAGTAATGCTTTTAGCATAAGAAAATGTTTTAGTTCTATTGCCTTTACAAAGTGCTGCTAATAATTTTGTGCCGCACCAAATACCATTTTCATCTTTATAGCCTATGTACCAAATATTGTCTGTAGTATCTACAAATATTTGAGTAAAGTGAGGATGTTTTTTTATGAATTTACGTAAGTTAGGGCTAAAGAATGTGCTTTTTTTAATATCCCCATTAAAATGAGTAATATTTACTCGCTCCATTGTTCTTTTACCAATTCCATATTTTTCCATCATCCGTAAAAATTTAAAAAAAAGAACCAGCAACAGAAGTTATTGGCTCTTTTTTTTTAGTTAGTGTAAATTAAAATTCGTAAGATAGGTGTAATTCTATGGTTGCCTTACCTGTGTTTGCATAAAGCACTTCTGGAAAACCATTAGTACTGCTGTAAGATTGAATAATGCTTGTACCCATACTTTCGTCCGTTCCTAAGTCAGTATCTTCTACAGTTATTGTGTATGATGTATTTGGTGATAATTTAAAAGGAAATTGATTTAAGTTATCTTGTGTAATATCATAAGATTGATTGTAATTAGCATCCCAAATGGCTGGTAATCCAAACTGAAAAGAACCTGGTCTTGGAGTTCCTTCGTACAAATGAATAATTACATCCGGACGGTAATCTCCATAATCACAACAATCATCCCAATTAGTAGTTCCTGTTTTATATCTACTAAATGAACTCAACACCACTTTTGTGATTTTGATTTTTGATGGTGTTTTTTGTTGATCACAATTTGCCCCTGTATATCTGTTATCTTGACAAACATAAACTGTTTTAGGCTCTGGTTGTGGGGTGTCTTTTTCTTTACTGCAACTTAAAAATAAGCCGGTTCCGATAATTGCTATTGCAAATAATTTAATTTTTTTCATCTTGTTTAATTTTAGTTTATAAATAAATTCTCGACAAATATCTGAAACATATTTCAAATAAACAAGCATTTTAGTTATTTTTTTGCATAAACCTTGCTGTTATTCACTTCCTGACGAATATAAACATATAATTTTAGCTTTTCTTCTGAGGTTATGGCGGCTAAATCTGTTTTTGAAAGTACATCTTGCAACCTAGGGTTAGATAAATTTTGAGCTTCTTCTAATGTTTTGTCGAAATTAGCCTCACACTCTATAGCAACATCTTCAATATCGCTATCAATATCTCTTTTTCGGTTTTTCCACATTTCTAAATAATTTTTCTGATTGAAAACCGTATCTTCAATATCTAGCATTTCTTGTTCTAGTTTGGCAATATCCATATCATCTAATATTCTATTAGAGAATACCGGAATAAAACCAAACACCCAATTTATAGTGCTTACTTTACCTTTTTTAATACGTTTTTGGATTGCTTCGTAAATTTTTTCTGAAGTGATTAGTAAACCGGTGTAATATTTAATTTTTTGCTCGGCTTGTGGTTTTGCTCTTAGCACCTCGGCTAATTTTAACGTTTCGTCTTTTAATGATTCTACTTTTTTCATAGGTTTTTATTTTTGTTTAAGGGTTTTTATTTTTAACTTAATGTCTTCAATTTTACGTTTATATGGGTTTCCGGAATTACCAGACGGATAGTTATTCATTTGTTCCCACTCTTTAGATAATTCTTGTTGTTTTTTTAACTTTATTTTTAAAAACTGCCAAGATACTGATGGATTTTTCATCTTATTTTTGGGTTTGTTTTAAACACTTCTGTTGTTTCTCGGTAACTTTTTTTTGGGCTTTTTTTAGCCATTCTTTTAAATCTATTTTTTTACTAAATTGCCACCACTTTAGTTGTTGAAGTTCTTTATTGCACTCTTCTTGTTTTTTTTTAATTTTGTTTCGTATATTTTAGAATTTCATTACTTCCATTTATATTAATATCATCCTCCAACATCTTAATAATAGTACTTCCTTTATATCCTTTTTTTAAATAATATATAGCAGATGGAAACCCGAAAGGAAAGCCAGCTTTACTACTTGGTAGTGTGTGTATTTCAACAAAACCTCCGTAATCGTATATTTTTTTTAACGTTCCCATGCTTTTAAACATTTTAGCTACTGGAACCAATAATACTATATTGTCTGAAATATTAAAACTATGCTCTAAAAATCTATTAAAATCAGAATAAGGCGGATTTGTTACTATCCAATCTACTTTTTTATTAAAATCATAATAATTTCTTCCTTCAGTTATTTCACACCATTCAGTGTTAACTGGTAAGTATTTTAAAAACACCCCCTCACCCTTGCATGGTTCTAAAACACTTCCTTCTATTGGAAACATTCCGCAAATTTTATTTGCCAACCAATCTGGCGTGAAAACAACATCATTAGGGTTTAAATGCCCGTATTTTCCTTCAATGTATGGGTTATGCTTTTGTTTTTTTATACTTCCCACTTATTTTAATTTTGGTTCAATATAAATAATACCTCTTTTGGCTCCTTCTGCTTTACTGTTATAGTAGTAATGGTAATTGTTTTCTCCGTAAATAGCATCAAACTCTTCTTTTAGCCACTCAAAGGTAAATGGTTGTCCGTGCGTGCTATCGTAACCTAGTTCTGCATGTCCGGGAACTAAAAAATCGTGGATGGCAATTACCGGTTCTATTCCGCTTTTGGCAATGTGTTGTAATTCTGCTTTTAACGGACAGTAATCTCCCCAATGGGCATCAAGAAAAATAAAGGTATCGTTACCACAATCTTTTAACAAATTAGGTAATAACTCTGAGCTGCTACCAAGGTTGGTTTCTATATTAGGATATTCGTTTAACCTGTTTTTTTCAGCTATATGTAAATAATCTATGCTTATTTCTACGGTTTTTACTTTATCAAAAAAAGTAGCTAAAAAAGCGGTGGTATAACCTAAGCAGGTGCCTGTTTCTATGGCAACTTTTAAGTTGTGCTTTTTTTGTAGGTTTTTAAACTCTGTTTGTGCATAAACATCTGAGTTTAACGGGGCATTTTGAAATGCCATTAATAGTGGTTCTTTTAGTTTAGTCATTAGTTTAATAATTTATAAGGTTAGGTTCTCGCAAATCCCGAAATATGTTTTTATTTGAAAAACTACTATTTCGAGGATGCTCGAAAAAAACAAAGAATTTTCAATTCTTGTTTTTTCGGCAGACGCTAATACGCTGTTTTTTTGTTGTTACAATACCCTTTCGGCATTATTGAATTTTTGTTCTACTATTTCTTTGTTTACAGGTGTGTTCCTTATCTTCTTTTTCTTTTGTTTTTTTCATTTCTCTCATAAATTTTGAAGGAAATTTCACTCCGTTTCTATTTTTATGGGCCATTATGTTTAGTTTAATTTTTATTTCCTCAGAATAAAATCAAGTGCTTTGCTCATTTTGCTTTTATTCTGCTGTTTCTTTTTTGGTTTATTAGCAATAGCTTTTTTAAACTTATTCTCAAATACCGTGTCTTTTCTCCAAAACATTAAATCGTTTTGTATATCCCACCAAAAATCGGTTGTATTTGTTCTTGGGAATTTGTTATTCACATAAGAATCAAATGAGGCATATTCTTTTAGTCGCATTTTTCCATCAGCCAACTCATTTAGGTATTGTTCTATTTTTGGTTGTTGATTCTTAGTACAAAAAACAGTAATTTGCTTATCTCCCACACAAACATCCGTATAGATATAATCGCTTATACCTATTCTTATGTTTTCTAAACTTTTAGGCAATGCTCCCCACTCATATTCAGAACTTCCCATATAGTGAAAACTAACAATAGCATCTATGCCTTTTTTATAATCTCTGTCTTCAAAGGTTCCTCTTTGTATTAAATGTGTTCTCATGGTATTAAATGTTATAAGTCAGTAATATTTACTTCAGCAGGAAAATCTTCCTCTTTGCAATGTACTACCATGTATTTAACATGTTTTCTCATTATATAATCTAAACTGTAGTTATAATTTGCTTTTGTCCACCTAAAAGTTACGTATGGATTAGTAATGGTATTGTCTATTCTTACTCTAATTTTTACAAAGTCTATTTCTGCCATAGCAAAAGTACTATCGGGCAATTGGAATGAAAATGCTACTTTACTATCTTTATAAGTTCCGCCATTAACAGATCCTGCAAAAAGAAAGTAGGAACCACTCATTTTATATCCTTCTTCGGTAGTGGTTTTAAATTTTCTTAACACATGTTTTCCTTCTAATAATTTACCTACCGGAGATGTTTCTTCTTTATAATCTTGTACGTCACAAGAAAAAATACTAATACTAATTAGCAGAAATAATAGAAGGTATTTTTTTAAGTATTTCATCTTTTTTTGTTTAACTTACTGATTCGGCAAAATCTATTGCCATATGTTTAGCTTCTTCTAATGTGGTGGCTGTCCATTCGCCTTTTCCAAATTCTTCCGGAAATGGAATGAAATGTTGAGAAACCGTTCCTCTCAATTTTTTATTAGGAACTTTATCATTATAGGTATAAGTTACAATAACTCCATCTACTACTTCTCCTTCATATACTTCTCCTTTTCCAAAAGTAGCTGTTGCTTCGGTTATTCTAATTTGTGTTTGGTGCATGTTATTTTTATGCTAAAATTTTAGCCGAAATTAAACTATTTTATTTAGAAAACAAAAATTATTTTAGTTTATTTTTAAACTATTAATTTTTACACTTGTATCCTATAAAATCTGCGGCTTTTTGTTTCGGTATGTTTACCATCATCAGTACAACCTAAAAACTCATAAGAAGAGAATTCATTTAACATCCAAAGATAGTCTTCTTCTGTTTTGCCGGCATGGCATTCTAAATAAATGCAGTTTTTAGCTTGTTTTAAGGTATTTAGTAGTGCTTGTTTATTGGTTAGGTGGGCATCTACCGAAAAGCAAAATATAGTATCAGCATTATGGTTGTATGTTTCGTTTAGGTCGTGTTCTTTAAAGAAAACATTATCCATTTCGTAAAAGTTGTTTAATCGCATAGCGAAAAGCAACATTTCGTAAAATTTTTCTACTCCCCAAACCTCTGAAGCACCATTTTCTTTAGCCATATAGGTGTGAGATCCAATATTACAACCTAAATCGAGTACTTTTTTGCCTTTAATATCTTCTGATCTTATAAGTTGGTGTATGGTTGAAACATCTTCTCTTCTACCTTTGGTTATAGCAGATCCTATGTAAAAACTTTGGTAAGGAACTCCGTTTTGTGCAGAAAATTTACCATTGGTTGGCATGTTTCTTTCTACCCACTCTTGTAAGGTTATTTCTTTATAAGGAATTTTTATTCCTAAAAAATGAGCTATGGAGGCACGGTGATTTCCATCTACAATAAAACACCTGTTTTTGGATGGGTGTTTTACTATTTCTATGGGAATATAAATTCTCATTCCCTCTAAGGCCAAAACATCATTATATAAATCTTTATATTTTTTCGATTGCTTTTTTATTAACTTGGGGTTTACATTGCCCCAACTTGCTGTAATATACTCTTTGTAAGTGTTGTATGATTTATCTTGTTGCAATGTTGTGTGGCATCTCTGGTAAAGATATGCTGTGCCATCTGCCATATTTTTCAACAAAATAGGTTTGTGTGTTGGGAGATTGTTGATGGAAGTAGAGTTGTATCATGTTTAATCTTGTGAGTTTTTAAGGTTATCTATAGCAAGTGTGTTGTTTTTTTTAGTTGTAGATAAGATGCTAATAAACGAATATTTAACCAATATTAATCTTTACTAATTACAGGAAAAGCAGCTAATAACTTATTAAGATTAATATCTATTTTATGATTGGGTATTTGGTTGACCACATGGTTTATTGGTTGGTGTTTTAACAAGTTTAATGGTTCATAAGGTGTTATATTTACTGAGCTAAAATAATCTCTAAACTTAAAGCCTTGTCCTATTACATTGTAAGAAAACTCTACCCAAAGGCTATCTATTCCATAAGCATGAGAAACTACTAAGCCATGTAAGGAACTGGAAATTGTTTTTTGGCAACTCATTATAGCTCTAGTAACTTCTTCTACTTCACCACGTAAATCTATAATGATGGCATTATTTGCTTCTAACTCCTCTTTTGGGTACATTTCATACACTTTATCCAAATCAATAATATGTGGAATTATACCTATAGCATATTGTTTTTTGGTGGGTGGATTGTAGTATTTTGGGAGCAATAAAGCAGGATCTCCATATACTTCTGGGCAGGAAATGTTGTGGTGTAAAAATTTTTCTCTAGTAAGTTTACCTCTAACAGCCGTAATATGTAGGGGTTTTGTTACTTCTTCGTGTAAATATTCTTTATTCCATGCAAAACCAGCACCCCAAATTACAGCATTAGTACAGTTAGCCCCTAAAATACTTCCTATTGCTACTATTTTTGGTGTTTCATCTTCTTCCGGAAGGAAAACAGTTTTATATCCGCTAATTTTTTGTAGTAAATATGGGGCTAGTTTATCTCCGTAATTAATGCTCTTATGCCAAAAAGAAGGAAGTGTTAATTTTATCATTTTTTTAGTTTTTACTGAATTCTATTAATGGTTCTGCCATTTCTATTTCTGGAATAATTGATTTCAATTCCTCCCTACTCATTTCTCCAGAAATATAAGATGATAAAATATCTCTTTCTATTGAAATTTCCATAATTAAATCAAAAACTTCTCCTGAAATATAATGCTTCTTTCCATCTATATTGATGTAGATACCATCCTCTTCCATTACTCCCATTTTAATTCTTGATTACAATTATCACATTTTTCATCTTCATACCCAACATAGTTTCTACAAAAAGGACATTGTTGTTTGTAAATAATATCTTGTTCAATATCTGTATTGCTTTCTACAAAATCTCTGTTTATTTTTTTTACAACTATTTCTACTAAAAAACAAAACAAGAAGAATAATAATATATAAGTAATTGGGATAATAATACTGTCCATTTTTTATTTTTTGATGGCACAAATATAAAAATAATTTTAGTTTTTAACCAATATATGTAATATATTATATTGGCATTTTAATTTTAGATAATAAATTAACTGATACATGTCCGTATATTTGAGTGGTTTTAATGTTATTATGTCCTAATAATTTTTGTATTATAGTCATGTCAACACCACTTTCTAGCATGGTGGTAGCATGGCTGTGTCTTAACAAATGAAAGTGATACTGTTCTCCTATATATTTTTTAACAATTTGGTTGCAACTTTTGGCTGAATATATGGCACTAAATTGTCCATTAAACATATATTCTTTAGGTTTGTATTTCTTATAATAATCACGTAGTGTTTCTAACATTAATTCTGATAGAACAACTATCCTGTCCTTCCTTCCTTTTGCGTTTCTGATATTAATAATCATCCTCTTACTGTCAATATCTTCAATTTTTAAATTTATTACTTCAGAAACCCTTAACCCACAAGAAAAACCTAACATAATTATTGCTTTATGTTTAAGGTTGCTAATTTCCATTATCTTATTTTTCAAAAATTCCGTTTCTATAATCTTGGGGAGTTTCTTTTCAGATTTTGGATAAGGTATTTTAGTAATCTTACTTGGCATATTAACCGTAATTTTATAAAAAGAATTAATAGCACATAATCTGTGCTTTCTTGTGTTTACAGTTTTAGCCTCTAGCAACCATTCTTTTATTTTAATATTGGGTATTTCTTTAGGTTCCCGGTAACTACTAAAATGAGTAAGAAAAGATTTAACACAACTAATATAATTAGATTGAGTTGATTCACTATTGTATTTTAACTTACAATCTGTCGAATATTTATCCGACCATTTTCGACAATCCATTTATAACCTCCTTTTTTACAGCTATTTATAAGTGTTTTTTACATATAGTAGTTAGCGGCAACTCAAAAAAACTGACAATTGAATCAAAAGACGACATAGAATGTATATTGAACCTAAATTAAAACCGCTCTACGCAAATTTGAAGCGACTCAAAATTGGCGATTATCTATACACGAAAGAATTTAACCTTTTTGCTCTTGAGAACAATTTTGACGAAACATGGGAAGATTGTAAAACTGAAATTCGCAGAAGTAAAAATGTTGTAATTCTGGGTTATCACAATACGGAAGATGAAGAGGAAGCTTTTATGCTATTTATGAGTGCATGGTATGACCAAGATTACGATTCTTTTGACGAGTTTATTTTAGCAATATTGCTAAACTTTGCCAAATGGAGTCCAATCAAACTTGATTACACAGGAGTAATTAGTAATTTAAAACAAATTGGCATAACCAAAGAGAATGTATTGGACTTTACAAAGGAGTTTCGGAAAATACAGGAAAAGAAACCTACTAAAATTGAAGAAACAAAAATCAAATTTGACAAAGAGCCTCCTCAAATAACAATTAACTCAAATAAAATATTTGTTGTTCATGGCAAAGATGACAAGTCAAGGTTAGAACTTTGCAATATTTTGAAAGATGATTTTAAACTTGAACCAATTGTGCTTCAAGAAAAACCGAACAACAGTATTGAGACAATTATTTCAAAATTCGAACGATTGGCAAGTGAATGTTCAGCGGCAATAGTTTTATTTACCCCAGACGATGAAGCTGGTGAAAATAAAAGAGCTAGACAAAATGTGATTTTTGAACTCGGATATTTCTTAGGGAAATTTCAGGACGACAAAAACAGAAGAATTATTATTTTAAAGAAGGGAAATGTAGAAATACCGTCTGACATTTCTGGAGTTTTATACTTGGAATATAATAAAGCTGTTAAAGAATCATACTATGACCTAAAAAAACAATTTGAACATTGGGGTTATATAATATGACAACAATGGTAGGAAGAGCAGCCGCTAACAGCAGCTACCCAAAAGGCGGGGTTTCGTGTTCCAAAGACAGTTTTGTGGTTAATCAAACATTAGTTTTTCAAATCAAGTTTTGTGGTAAAAGTCCCGCCCTTCGGGTAGCCGCAAACCGTTATGTGGCATTAAGCATCCGCGCCAGTTGAGAATAATGGTTTACCACATTTACAACATTCAACCGAATCTTCTTCATCGGCATAATCTTGATAATAACCACAGTCATCACCGCCTTCATAATCTATGTCCTCCGCAAATTCTTTATTTGTATTTATTTCGTCAACCCTTTTTTGAACACAGTCGAAACAGTAGTAAGTGTGTCCTTCCTCCCAATAAATCCAGTTTGCCAATTCTTTATCAATAACGCCACATAACACAGTATTAGCGTTATTGCCGTTTTCGTGGTTATTTGAAGTGTTTTCCATTTTATTAAGAGTTTAGTATATTGATAATTAAGCGCTTTCTAATCGGCAACATCGCCAATACTCAACGTTGTGCTTCATTAAAACGAAAGCACAACATGGTATATAAATAATAAAAATACTACGTCCACGTTTTCACAATAGTATTCGTTACTAAATCAGATATTTGAAGTTTGTGTACAGTTTTATCATACAGCCCTTCGCATAACCTTTCTGCTTCTTTTAAAGTTTTTGCACTTTCCACATAGTCCCACATATTAATCATAAAACTATCTTGCTTGATGCTTAATTGAATCAAATATCTTTCGCCTGTTCTTGTATTATCTTCTGTCATATCTATTCGTATTTTTACTATTCATATACCTGTCCGTTGTGTGCAATACGCCACCGCACTAAAACGGCAGTTCATCGCTATCATATTCAAAGTCATATTTTGGCTTCTTTTTTGGTAAATAATCACGCCAATCAAAATACCTGAAAACAAACATCGAATTGCTAATTATTACAAGCGGTGTTCTCTTATTTGTGGGACTTCCACTTCTCCCCAATTCCTTCCAAAATGTTTTCCTATCAAATAATAAGAATAACCATAACGCACACTCTTTCCCAAGTCTATATTTTGGGGCTATATGGTGTATGTAGCCTTCAATAATTGGCAATGCTTCACCCTGAAATAATGGCTTATACTTATACATTCTTTCAACAGGGGTATGGAAGTACCATTTACCAAGTTTGTATTTATCAAGCCTTGTCCAAAATTCTTCATACACACCAGTTCCTGAACAGCTCCAACAAGTTTCAGGCATTTTCCAATCGCTCTTAAACACGCCTGTATTATCACAGCTCCAACAGTCTTTTTTTACGTGCTGAATATCAGTGCCTACTTTTGTTGCATACTTTTTTAATAGGTGTGTTTTCAACTCATAGAACTGTGATTTTGCCAAAAAAGGAATATCCCGATTAGCATTGTGCAGTAGCCAACCCACAAAGTACTGCACACAACAACGTATAAAAAACAGTGGGCTGTATCGTGCTAATTTTGAAGTGTTTTGTTTCATATCTTATTTAGTTGTGGTGGACAGGTAAGTGCTTCTATCTGCCCACCGATTTTTTATACTCGGACGTTAGCGGTAATTGCACCCAACCGCACGGGTTACGCTAATTCCTCTTTGGCTTTTAGTTTGGCATTTTTCCAAAATATCTCCATAATCCTTCCAGTATATTCTCCCAAAAGCCTCATTGTTTCTCGCTTATCAATAATCCCACCTTCGTAGTCGTTAATTATTCCTTCAACTTGTCGGCTCGCTTGTTCCGATGTTTCAATCAGCATTAACTTCTTATCTTCAGTTCCTGTTTGTAATTTGCGAATCATTTTAATTAATTCGGCTTTTGGTAGCTTATTCATTTCGGCTTCCCATTCTTTGCCAAAAGGCGTGTAATTTTCCATTGTATTTTATTTTAAATTGTTTCTAATTCCTTTGCTGTGCAACTAACCGCTAACAGCACATACACGCTATTTTCCCTCCCTCATTCCAACGCTCACAGCGTGTATCTGCAAAACGTTATGCTCCATTGCTACTTTACCACTCCGAATAAACTTTAGTGGAAGTAAAAATGAATTAAAACTTTTTGCCCACGCTCTATCAGTTTTTTCAAAACTGTAAAAGGTAAAGAAATTTTGCGTATTTTTGTAGCGAATTTTAAATTTATTTATTATGGCACAGAAACCATCAACAGGAAAATATCGGTTCAATACATTTGCAGATTTAACCGTAACAACACAATTCAATAGTGCAGGTATTCCTTTGAAATCTGTATTATACCATTTCAACAATGGAGATGTAATTGATGTGCAAAAAATGTTTTTCAATGATAAAGGTGAAGGTTGGGAAGCCCAAGTTTCAGCAATTACAGAACAAAACCGAACTGTTCCTTTTTCTATCCTCACTAAAGTTGCTGATACTACTCCAGTAACTACTAACATCAGCAGAACCGAAAAGACATTTAGCGGAAGCACCGATGGTATGTTATTCGGTGGTGGGCAACCAAATAATAGTTCAACTAAACAAACTGCCAATCCAACTACTGCTAAAAGCATATTTACTCCTAAAAATATTGTCATTGGAGTTTTAGCTATTGGTGCTATTCTTGGCTTGTTGAAGTGGCAAAAAGTAATATAAAAAAGCCCTCCTAAAAAAAGTTTTAATTCATTTTTACCGTTCTTCGTAGGAAGTTTATCGCTTGATAATCCGCAACGAGAGCATAACACACGCTTTAACAAAACCAATAAAAAAGGCTTTGTCGGTAATTTTAAGTATGTGCTTCTATCAATCCTTTTCGGTATATTAAACATTTGTGCTTCTAATCTTTTTTATTGGCTTCGTAAAGCGTAATCCGTTATAACCAATAGGGGTTCAGTCCTTCGATTTAATATTTCGGTTAGCAGTTTTCTTATTTTTTTGCCCACGCTCTTTTAAATGGGTAATAAATAATGTTTCAATATAATTGTTCAAACTCCTATTTTCCTGTTCAGCAAGTTCAGCTAATTGAGCAAGTATGGTTTCATTCTTTTTGCTCGGTCTAAATGTCAATGTTTCGTTTGCCATAATTTTGTTTTAAAAATAATCGGCTTAACCTACCGATTGTGAGTATTTCTACAAGGACAACTGCTCATAGTCGCTGTTATCCAACTAATATTTCAAGTTGTGCATTTTAGTATGAGCAATTATATCCGTTAGCTATAAAGTTTAGATTTAACTAAACACAACGATTAACTAACCTTATCATTGTTTTAAAAGGCAACTGCACCTAATTGTTTTGAAATTTATTTCTCCGTAATCCTGTTGGACTACCCGAACATTGTCGGTGTTAGGTGCAATTACCAGTATCTTTATAATTCTTTTGCGTATTGTTTTTTTACAAATTTCCTTAATTGTGTTAAATCGGTAAATTCAAAGTCAACACTGTTTTTTTCATTAAGGCTTGTTTCGTAAGAACCAACATTTCTTAGCTTTCCAACTAATTTGCCCTTTATAATGTGGTATCTTCCAATTGGAATCCAACTTTTGTTGCCAGCCAAAACGATTACTTTATCGTTTGTGATTGTTATTCTTCGTTTTCCGTACATAATTTTAAGTTTTAATTTGTTTGTGTTTATTTATACCACAAATGTAACACAAATGTTTCACTCTTGCAAATTTATTTTTTAATTTTATTGTAAGTTGTTGATTATTAATAAGAATAATTTTTAAAATCCCTCCTTAAAAAATAAGAAAACTGCTGTTTAGTGTTCCAAATTGGCTTTATCGGTTGAAATCCCTACTGGTTATAACAGCATATTGGAAGCAATAGGGGTTCATCGGTTAATCAAACATTCTGCATCTAATGAAGTGTAGCGGTAGTAGTAAAATTCGTGTTCCAAGTCCCCTACTGCTCCAATATGCGAACCGTTAGCGGCAACCCTAAGCGAAAAACTTAAAGCCGACATCTATCGTTTCAAAATGTGATTTCTCCTTATCAAATAGTGACGTTTCTCCAACGACACCGTAACTATCATATTTAACTTTTTGCCACCAAAAACCAAATTCATAATAAGGTTCTCCGACAATTTCCGTAACATAACATTCTACTAAATTCATTCTATTTTGATTTGTGAAGAAGGGCAGCCGCTAACAAGTGCTATACAATATGGCGGCTGACGTGCTTAGATTAAACATTTATTTTAAATTCAACTTTGGTGCTTCGTATTGGGCTTTCTGCTAAAAATCCGCCACATCGTATAGCACCGATACGTTATCGGCAATTAAGACCAGAGCTTCACAGCAGTTTCATGCTTCGATTTTAAGTCCTTTACTTTTTTGCTCGCATAAGATAATGACATTCCATGAGGTCGCTCCGAGGGGTTGTCTTTTAAAAATTGATGATATTCTTTTGCTTCCTCGAGTTGTATCTCAAAAAATTCTAAACTTTCAGGCATTGAAAGGTCAATTTTATTTGCCATACTTTCCCAATATGCAGTTCTTTCACGGTAGGTATCAGCTTTTTTGTATTCTTCCATTGCATTACTCATTCTATTCCAGTTTCGTTCAATCAATGCACGGTGTCTTTTTTCGCTGTGGTGTCCTACTTTTATAGGCTCTGCAAGTGCCAAAAAGTCTTTACCTTCATTACTTTTTTCTTGCCAATCATTACCTTTTTTAGTCGCATTGTCAGCCCAATTATTTAGCTTTTCAACTTTACTTTTTGCTCTTTCTTGGTTGTTAAATCCATCAGCACGAGTAATAGAATAGCAATACATAGGATTTTCTTTTGTACCCGCATATCCTACAAAATTGTGAACTATACATTCGTTTTCTTTTCCGTACTTGGTTTCAACTATAATAGTATCACCTTTTTCTTGTTTTTCTTCGCATTGTGCCACAAATACATTCGGGCAATATTTTTTGTAAGTATTCATAATATTTTGATATTTATTTGATTAAAAAATTAAAAGCCGATAACACGGTATATATGTCATGTCTTGCCGCAGGCGCAACACAAGCCACGCCACATATACCCATCACGTTATAGCCAACCTTAAAAAACGGCTACGTCATTTTACAGAAACAGTCGTATTCAACATCCATTTCGGCTTGAAATAAAATCCCTTGTTGCTTATTAAGTTCGTGTTTATCCAATGCTTTTCTAAATGGTTCTTTTGCCATTTCAACAAGTTCTTGGATAGATTTATCCCTAATCATATCAAATTTCTCTTGATATTCAGAAGAGTATTTACCTTCCATTTCATCCCACCAATCTGTAATATTTGGGTTTTCTGAAATTAAAGTGAGTTTTTTTCTTTGAGATTTCAAAAAACATAGATCGCAGTTCCCCTCATAGTCTTTAAGTTGCAAATCAAAATCCTGTTTATCCCACCAGTTCCGTATTATTTCTTCCGTAAATCCCATTTCAGCCAAAGGATAGATATAATTTGGCTTACTGCCTATTCTATGCTTTTCATCGGCTCTAATTCCTATCGCCGTTAAGTAATTAGCTGGTTTATGTAATTCTGGGTTTTGTATTCTTGATAATATTAAATCATCAATATCTGCATTATTTTCTAACCAGTCATAAACTTGAGCCGCTAAGAATCCATTTTTAACTCCTTTAAAATACATTCTCGCAAATTTGTGTATTGGCACTTCCTTTAATTCCCTTGTGCAATGCCTGTATAATTTTGAAGGCAATCCATATTTTGAAATAACATCCTCAAAAGGCTCTCCCTTACGGCTTGCGGTTTTAAAATCCACAATTTTATAATTTGTTCCTTTCCCTTTTTCGGGATTAACGTCTGCTTCTAACCAAACGACCCCTAAATTCCAACGCTTATCACATTCATTTACAAATTCCAAAGTAGCTTCATTTTCCTTTCCTGTATTGGCGTAAACTATCAATAGATTTCCATTTTGATACTTCGGCATTTCTATTAATAATTTTGTCATAAAAGCGGAAGTTCTACCACCTGAAAAAGAAACAAGCAAAGGCTGGCTATAACACGTGCTATAATCAATAGCGGGTTTCGTGCTATCTTCAAGTTCAGGTGTATTATTTAATTCTGTCATAATTTGAAAGTTTTTGTTAGTTAATTCCGCTACTGCTCATAGCACCATCACGTTATGTTTCATGCTGCAAACGCTCAATACTGAAATATTACATTAACAACATTCTCGTGTATATCCAAAACTATTGGCTGCTCATCGGCACAACTCACAAGTTTTTTTACCCAATCCCATCTCCTGTTTTCCTGCTTTACTCTTGGTTCAAAATTTAACATTTCAACCCATAATTCAAGTGTTTGCTTATCTGTGTTAATTATCAAATTACTTCCTTCGACTCTTACCTGAAAAACTTGTTCGTTTTCAAAGTCAATTTTAGCAAGTTCAGAAGCCAATAGTTTTGAGCTTAATAGTACTTTCATCATTTTTGTTTTAGCCCACCCGCAAAGCACGAAAGCATAACAGGCGGTATAGTTTATAAGCCTTTGAAAGTTTATCGTTGGATTGAAGCGGTGTGGTAGGCTTACAAAACCATACCGCCAACCCGTTCAGGCAAAATTGCCTTTGGCACGCAAAATCGTTTTCAATAAATTTAGCAAAAAAAGACATGCCTTACAAACAAACAACTATTTATTTTAGCTTAATTGCTTCATGCCTTTTTTTTACTAAATTATTTACAAATATATAAAACTTATTTCGTTTTTTAGTTGTTTTTATCCAATTATTTTTTTTAATTGCATAAGAACACTGTCCCAAGTGTAATTTTGATGAACATATTTACATCCTTCTAACCTTATTTTATTGGCTTCTTCCTGGCTGGAAAGGTAATAATCTATTTTTTGTTTTAATTCATGTAAATTATTAAAAACATCTAAATGTTTACCTATGGTAAAATCTTTTTCTATGCCTTGGTAGTTGTGAGATAATACTAATATTCCGCATGCCATCATTTTTAAAAGCCTATCTGAGTAATACCTGTTGTAATTAAAATGCGATAGATTAATGCCTATTTTTCCGCTACGGTAAGCAATAGCTTCATCGTTTATATGTATAAATTGTGCTGAAGGTATGGTTTCTTGCCATCCTGCCCCATAAATTCCTGCATTGGTTTTATAGTTTCTGTCTAAAAAACGTACCATTTCTTCTCTTTCGTAGCTTAATGGAAAGGGTTGTGCTTGTGTGTAATTGGATCCACAAAATATAATATCGGGGGAGGCTTTTTTTTCTCCTTCTGGAGTGTTTATTTCGGGATCGAAGCCTATTGGTAAAAACTGAGCGTTAATGCCCATGTTGTTTAATGTTGCCACATCATTATTATTGGTAAACATGGTAACATCTATGTGTTTCCCTAGTTCTATATACCAATTGGGTATGGGTGTTCTTACATCTCCTGTCCAATTAATTACTATGCTTTTTTCTGCTAATTTTTTAGCGGTTTCTATGTGTATTATTCCTGGTGTTTGTAGTTGCATAAACACAACATCTGGTTGGAAGCTTTCTGCTAATTGCAAAATATCTGCATTAATGCTATGGGTATCTTTTTGCTTGGCTGTCCAATCGTAATGAAGGGTATTAAAATGCTTATCGAAGGCATTTCGCATGGCTTTTTGGTGGGTGCCAAGTGATATGTGGAGGAGTTTTTTATTCATTGGTTATTTTGTTGCTCGCAGATAACGCTGATTATCGCAGATTTTTTTCTCGCAAAGACGCTAAGACGCTGTTTTTGCTGTCAGTATTCAGTCTTTAGCTTATATTTTTATTATGTATTTATTAACTAATTCTTTTGCATATTTGTCTAAATCACTCATCTTACGTATTTTATTTCTATACGGATATTCATATATGTGCATTTCCAAAAATTTCCTACATGATTTTTCTAATTCTTCTTTTGTAAAATCACCTAATATATAACCATTTAATATGTTGTAGCTACAATAAAAATCATCTTTTTCTAATTCTTCATTTTTATCCCTTATTAAGTACCTCATTATTGTTAATGGCTCATATAGAAATTCATTTCTTTCTTTATTAATAGGGTATTCTGTTTTGTATTGTTGTATCACATTGGTGTTTTGAAGTATTTTAAAATTAATATCATCTACCGATTTAGCATGGTATATAATATCCACTTCTCTTGACCTCATGGTGGACATTATACTTATTATTTCTCTACTAAAATTTATAATGTCACTTATTACTAATAAGCCGTTTTCAAAATAACGAAAAACAGTTTTCATTTCTTCTTCTTTTTTAATTGTAGAAGAAAATGTTACTCTTTTTATTTCTGCTTTTTTTGTGCTACCAAAATTCTTTGCTTCGGTTGGGTTTATGGCTTCGTATTCTTCATACTCATTATTACTGTCTATAATTAATATTTTTTTATTAACCTTTGCTATGTACGTAGGGAAAATACGCTTGTTTTCAGCCACTTTTATTGATTCGTTCATACCTATAGCAGCTACAGTTATAGGGAATCTATATATTTCTTTTATTTTTTTCATATTGTTTAGGTTCTCGAAAATACGCAAAGACGCTGTTTTTTAGTTGATGCTATTTTTATAATTAGAATTATTTCCTTTAACAATGGCTTTTTTAAACAAAATTTTCCCAACCTTGAATATAATATGAGTTTAATCCCTTGAGTAAAACCCTTGAATCTTGTACTATTATATATTTTATATCATCTTGTTTACATCCTAATTTTATAGAAAGCTCTGTAATAATATTTACTCGTGCCTTCTTACTAAAATCAAAACCAGTACTTATATACTCTTCTTTTGTTCCATTAAATACTGCATCGTATGGACAGTTGTCTTCATATTCTTCTTCATCTTTAAACCCAAAAATTATACTTTTGTATGAGCCTTTTATTGCATTTGGTGTTTTAACTATATATTTTTCAATTTCTTCTTCGGAAGTATCATGATTTTTTAATTCCTTTGACCTCCTGTCTAATCTTTCAATAGGTAAATCACTACTATGTTTACTGTTGATTTTTAATATTTTAAAAAATGGTATAAATACAGTCATAAAATAATTGTTTTAAAGGGTTAGTTTATAGTTTATAATTTGCTGAAATTATTATTTATGGTTTAAAATTAGCTAAAGTTTTTTTACTAAACATCAATCATCAAATAACGCTTTATATTTTTCCATTAAAATATCTTCTTTTATCTGCTTGATTTTTTTTAATACAATCTCTGCTTCTTCTGGATTCACATCATCAATCAGACAATAATCTGATCCACCATAGTATTCCATTCTTATTTGTGATGGTTCTCCATTGTATGATTTAACATACACTTTTTTTATCTTATCATTATTCAAAGCCTTTATAATTGATATTTTTTGGTCATGTGTAATTTTTTTATTTTCCATAATATGTTATATTTATAATTTACAGGGTGGTGGTATTCCGTTTGCATTTTTCGCAGTCATATTCTGGAGAAAGAGTTCCGTTTTCTCTAAACTGGTCTGCAAAATCATCAGCAACTTTTTTATCCATGGTGGTAAAACTATAAAGATTACCACACTCCATACATTCTAAGTCAAATTTTATTCCCCATCCATTTTCTCCTTCATTAACCTTAACTGGACTTGAATTTTTAAATTTTATTCCTTTAAATTCTTTTTTCATTTTATTTAGTTTTACTGATAGTCTGAATCAATGTCTATTATATCGTAAGCTAATGACCAAACCCAACCGTCTTTTTTAATCTTCTCTGCATTCCATTTTTTTTCTATTAGTTTTTCATTTGCATTTTTTAGAGCATAATAAACGAAAGGTGAACAAGAAGAATTAAAATTAGAAATCGCAACAAATCTGATATTAACATTAGGAAATAGTTCTCCAAGTTTTTTAATTATTTTAGTTGGGGGTGTGTATCCTTGTGTTCTAAATTTAATACGCAAAAACTCTTCTGTTTTTAAACTCATTTCAACATCCCAAGCATTAGAAAAACCACCCCAGTTTTCGTGTTGCCAATTTGACAATTCATAGTCAGACAACTCAGATTTATTTTTTGGGAAGGGTATAATTTTAGAAAAATCTATTTCTGTTTCCTCTCCTTTTATAAAATTGTGCAACTCATTTATGGTAGTCGTATCACTATGGTAGTAGTAGAGTTTAAGAACACAATTGTATCTATTAGTGAAAATGCCTTGTTTTCTTTTTTCGGCAGGACTCATGTTACTTGTGTTTAGGTCTTTAGTCATAATTTAAAAATTTAGTGGTTATTTATTTTGGCAAACATATTGGCTCTACCATTTTGTATGGTGGTGGTATTCTGTTTTCTATTATTCCGGTAGTGCTGATGTAGTTTCTTATTTGTGACAAATGTAAATGATAGGTTTTAATATCTATACTTGGATTTATAACATTAAATTGTTTATCTAACAAAAAGGCAATTTTATTGTCGCACCCTGCTGTTCCTAAACAAAAATCTGCTTCTTCTATTTGTGGGAAAACACCTTGTTTTATCCATGTATCTTGACTATCGGAATGGTTATGAAATTTAGCCGAATGTGTATCTAACGATTTATCTAATAAATCCCAACGAGAAAGGGCTAATATATGGTTATCCCAATTGAATTTTTTTAGTTTTTGGAGGCTGTTTTCACACAATATAATATCGGTATTAGCAATAATATTGATGCTAGTGGGATATTGTTCTGTTTTTTTAAAAAAATCGTTATAACTCGGTCTGTCTTCTTTTATTATTAATTCGTATTTTTCTGAAGGGATTTGTTTGGTTAATTCTTTAAATGGTTTTACATCTTTTTTAGCAATAAAAATATGTGTTTTACTTATTTCTTCATTAAATAAATTGGACAATAGGCAAACACAAAGTTCTTGGTTGCGAAAATGGTTGTTGTCGGTATAGAAGTTGATATAGAGGTGCATGGGTAAGGTTTCAGGTTTGTGGTTTGATGTTGCCCGCAGATAACGCTGATTATCGCAGATGTTGTGGTTTTAGGCTCTCCATAAAACTAAAAATAAACATTTTATTATCGACTATGGTTTCTAATATTATTGATGTATGTAATGGCATTTTATAAGAATATTTACCTAATCCATCAGTCTTTACTAACCATAAACCATTCTTATCATCCATTAAAAAATCAAATCTAGCAGGATTTTTTGGGAACTTTTCTTTGTATTTATTATTTAATTCCGTTAAATATTCAAAAGTTTCTTTTCCCCCATCCCAAATTACTATAATCTCAGTTCTACTTCCGGTCATTTCATCTCGCATCCATTTTGCTCCTTCTATTAAGTAAGCCCTCTTTATTTTATCTTCTTGAGTGAAATGATTTAATTCCGGATATTTTTTTTCTATCATCTCATCCGTTACTAATTTAGATATACCAACTATTTTTTTAGTTCCCATTTGAATAATTTTCTAATTTCAGCCCCAAATATATAAAATATATTTCAATAATAACCTATAATTACAAATCTTTTTTATTTCCGCCACCAATTTGCCCAACTTTAACTATTGTTTCAGGTATAAAAAGCCTCATAGATGCTTTTTCGTACAATTGTTCTATGTATCTATAATCTCCGGCAGCATTTGCATCCCAAATAATGTTTTTGGCTAAATAAGTAGGTGCTATTACACACGGAGATCCTATTAAACCTTGTTGGGGTTTTTGAGTTAATATTTCTTTAGGCGGAAGAATGGTGTTGTTTATAAATTCCATTTGGAAAACAACCAACGTTCTTTCATTGAATTGATAATTCATTACTTTTTCAATAGACGCTGAATTACTTAAACAATCATCATCATCTAATATCATTACCAATGGAGTTTTTACATGTTGCATTAATTCATTAAAATATAAATTATGCACAGCGGTTCCTTGTCCGTATTGATTTATTAGCTTTTCTCTATTTAGGATAATAGGCTCTACCCCGTGTTCTCTTACATAAGTTACACTATTTACATCATCTACCCCTACTAAATGGGTGATATTTGGATAGGTTTGCTCTAAAATGCTTTTTCTGTTTTGTTCAAAATACTTAGGGCGGTTAGATGTTCGGGTAATAATGGTGAGCATGAGTTAGTTTATAAGTTTGTTAGTTTATGAGGTTAGGGTTCTCGCAATCCCGATAGCTATCGGGACGTTAAGACGCAAGTTGGTTATCTAAAGCAGTACATCATCGTGTCTCTTGGTGGTATAGTTACCATTAATTTTGACGAAGGATAAACCTTTAAATCAACTTCATCCTTAATGATATTATTTTGCCACTGATGATTTGGATAATTAGGATTGATGTATTGAATAAATCCAATCCCTCTTATATCAAACTCTAAAGGGAGAGTAAGATTTTTAGGTTCATCTGAAGCCACTGTTATGTATTTAAAATGCTGCATAATTTCTTCTTCTTTTATCTGAAAATGATTATGAATTAACTCTATCCCCTCCAATTCCTTTCCTTTGCACAACTCAATTAAATCTACTTTTACTGATTTTGATGTTGCATTTCTAAAATAACACCACATAGTTGGTTTATTCAGATATTCAATATCTACCATATTTGTTCGAGGATGTTCTTTTAACTCTGGCATTAAAAAATAAGAAACTCTTATGTTTTTACCATGAGCTATTGTTTTTTTAAAGTCAATATCTTTTATTTTCCCACATACTGGTAAATCAATAATCCCTTTTTGAAATTGGATTGGGCTAAATAAGTTCATTAGGTTTATTTTTTTCCCAAACAAAAATGCTTCTGTGCATAGCAAGTCTAACCAATAATTATCGCTGTACGACATTATCCTCATCAGTCCCACAAACTCATCTCCTTTTACTTTGTAATCTTTTGTTAAATTTACTACTCCAGTATGTTCCTGGTGGTTATTACCAAATGGTGATAATAAAGCTTCATTACCACTAAAATTATACATATCAAACATTAGTCTTTCTGGTGATGTTGGTGTTTCTTGTTTTTTCATGATTATTGGTTTTATTTATAATATTTAATAAGCAACTCTTGTGTTACATCTTCTACCGCTTTTTCGTAGGCATTTTTTTCTCCTCGGTAACGTTTCGTTAATACTTGTGTTTCTGTAGAGTTGCCCTCGGCATATTTTCTACAAGCATTTTCTATATCTTTCTTAGAAAACTCACCTCTAATATAACCTAAGCTTCCGGAAACATAGCAAAAAAATCTTTCGTTCCCTGAGAAATATTTCTCATTTACTAAGTATTCAGCAATTTTTAACTGCTCGTAATAAGGTATTCTACTCTTGTATCTATCAATAGTATCTTGCTGTTTATGAAATCTTATTACAGAGGCATTTTGCCACATTCTTGGAGGTAATGCAGCTAACGATTGGTAATGTATCATTAAATCTACTTCTCTGTGCCTTATGGTTGTAATGGCACTAATTACTTTAGTACTACTAGCATCAATAAGGTAATTGTTAATATCCTCAAGTACCAATAGTCCTTTTGCAAAATATTTCAGCAACTGCTCTAATATTTCTACTTTTTCGTCTGAATCGCATATATTACCATCTGGTCGAAGCGGCAAAACCCTCCTTATTTCTGGGTGTTTTTGGATTATAAATCTTTTTATATTTTCTAATCCAATGGATTTGTATTGAGTGTATTCCATATTAGTATCAAAAATCAATACTTTTTGCCCTTTTTTACCCGTTATTGGATCATTTTTTACGTAGCTATCTAAAAATTTAGTTGTCTGAAATGTTTTCCCAACCCTTTGCTGACCTGTGGCAACCATCATTATAGCATCTCTTGTTTCTATTTTTTTTCTGCTCATAATAAATTTTGGGTTTTTCTCTTAATCGTTTTCAGGTAATTCTTCTTCTACAATAATAGAATCATCATTATCTATATGATCGCTATCGCTGTTTAAGTAAGATTTTAAATCTATGGTTTCTTCCTCTTCTTCTACTATTATATTTCCCATAGTTGGTGGAACAATTGCTTCTTCTTCTGAGCTTGTTTCTGCTGGCTTGGTTTCTGTTTGTGGTGGTGGAGGAGGCGGTGGAGGTGGTGTATTATTACCTCCTGATTGTTGCATGTAATTCTCCGGAATGTTAGGGTTAATGTCATTTACCGATCTTCTTTTTTCGGAAATATTAATATAAGCTTCTCTAAACAAGTCCATATCTTCTTTTTTAGAACGATACAACTGTGCAGTCTGAATTCCCATACTAACAATATGCCCTCCTACTGCCATTAACAAACGCTGAGTAGGTGTAAGCACCATGCCTTGTTCCATTAGTACTTCTACCAATGGTTCCCTTATAGCTTCTCTTGTTTCTGGTTGTACCTCAAAAATTTGTTGTACTTCTGCATTGTAAGTAGCTGCATACTGCCCTACATTAAGCCCTGTATTTGGTACGGGCATTTTAAGGTCTATTTCTCCTTGTCGGTACATTTTTTCCATTTTCTTCATATTAAATGAAGACAAATGAATAAAAGGCTTGGGTACGTACTCGCAATACTGGTGCAAAATTCCATCTGCCGTAGCTTCGGCTTTATTTCTTTTTTCGGTAGGACTCATTTCTTTGTACTCTCCTACTACCGGCTCACGCTCCACTTTTGGCTGTTCGGGTTCTGCACTTGCTTCTACAGGCGGTTTGGTGGGCTTAAATTCAGGAATGGGTTCATCTGTATATTTTTCGTCTCCTAAATTTGCTTTAATAAAGTCGGAAGTATATTCTTTCTCTATTTTTGGCTCAAGCATGGGGTTAAATGACTCTGACATAAGTTAGTTTATAAGTTATTAATAGTTTTTAAGTTTATGACTTTTAGCGTTCTGACTTCCAACTTCGGGCTTCGTGCTTCCATCTTTTTTAATCCTCCTTACCATCGTTATATATGGTTATATTTTCCATTCCTAATCCTTTTACAAATTGGTTTATTTTATCATTAAGTTTATCATACTTATCAAAGTACCAATCCGAACTTTTTTTACCCCTTTCCATTGTGTTAAATTCTTTTTTCACACGATGCACAAATTGTCTTGATGTATCAAACTCAAATGCTATTTTTTTATCTTTAAAATTGGTGTATTCTATAGCCATTAATATGGAAATTCTTTTACATAGAGCTATTTCGTGAGTTCTTCCTGCACCCATTAAATTATCTTTGGATATACCAAACTCTTCCGATGCTGCATCAATAATATACCTTAAAATGGTGTATGATTTTACATCATCTACGCATTGTACATTAAGAAGTGTTTCGGTAAGTTTTTTTAAAGAAATTTTTTTTGATTTTTCTAAAGCAACAGCTATTAACCGTGCTAATTCTTTTTCCTCGTATTTTTCTGACATAGATGTATGTTGGTTAACAGTTCTTATTTTTTTACTGTTTTTTAAGTGTTTTTCTCAAAAAGTCATCAACTTTAACATCCACGTTGGCACAAAAGTAGTAATTTATTTTCTTACATTACAAATTATTTTTACATTTTTTTTAATTTAACTTGTATAATTGAAATATGTTTTATATTTTTGCCTCACTAAAATTAGTTAATTTAATTTAAGGATGGAATTAAAATCTTTTGCCAACAACGATTATACGGAATTAATATCTGCTACATGGCAAGATGCTGCAATTAGTGTTTTAATTGTAATTTGTATTGGCTTATTGGGTGGATATTTGGCAGTTCTTTACATTTTTGGTGGTAAAGATGAATAATGTTATTTACTTTTTTTAGTGTAATTTTAAAAAAAACTTATAAAAATGGAATTATTTGATAATATTGAAGCCAGAGTAGGCATTAGAAACGAATTTAGTAATGTAACCAAAAAGAATTGGCAAAACCATCAAGACAGACCATCAGTTGCTTATGTACTATGGCTAGAAGATGAAAAAATAAGATTAGAAAAACAGTTGCTTTCTGCTGATACCGTAAAGGTTTTGAATGGCTTAAACGAGTCGATAGATATTTCTGTGGCTTGTTCTAAAAATGATGTGGATAAAATAAAAGATAAAAACAGTTTAGCCTTTGCAGAAAAAGAAGGAGAACGAAACGGATTATTAATTGCAAAATCACTTATTAATTTAGCTATTCAGTTATGCTCACCACAGAAAGTTTAAAAAATAATACACCAAAGCCTGTTTCAGAGAAAGAAGCTATAAGTAGGTTGGCAGATGAAATTGCCGACCAACTGATTATTAATGTTAATATGAAATCGTTAGAAGCTGCCAGAAGCGGAGAAACAGAACTAACTATTGGTAAATGTTTTAGAAATAAAGGTTTGCTAAAAGAAGCTCTTACTAAAGCAGCTAATAAACTAATTAAAAGAGGACTAGTACCTGTTTTTACCGAATATAAAGCAAATGGAAAAACGGTTACGGTGCTAAAAATTGTTTGGTAATGACTGATTATGAAAGGTTAAATAATATAAAACATATTTTATGAAAAACACAGCCGAATTAAACATTAACTTAAAAATAGCATTGGGAGAAGATAAACAAACCCCTACCTCTAGTTTAGAAATTTATGCTAAAATAGATGGAGAGCAAAAGTATTATCAGAAAAAAGTTCCTTTTACTTCTAATGTGAATGAATTTTTAGAAGAAATACACGATGCTATTAAAGTAATTGAAAAAGATGGCAGGTTTGGTTGTTGAATTTTTAAGACTATGAAAAAAATGACATTACCTGAAAGACATCAACTATTAACCGACTTTATAATAGAAAAGCATAAGGGCCAATTACGTAAATACACTAATACGCCTTATCACGAACATCCTATTAGGGTAGCTAATTTAGCAGTTAAATATCATGAATCTAACCACTTATTTATTTTTGAAATTGGCTTGTGCCACGATTTGTTTGAGGATACAGATTGTACTTATGAAGAGTTGTATAAATTCTTAGTTAAAAAACTAAAGTATGATTGTATTGAATCGAATATTATTTGTAATGCCGTAGAGCGATTAACTAATCAATATACTCAAGAAAAATATCCGGAACTAACCAGGAAAACACGTAAGGAATTAGAATTGGAAAAATCGGCAAACATGCCCTCTTATTGCCAAAACATAAAATATGCCGATATTATTGATAATATAAGCTCTATAGTGAAATATGATAAAAAGTTTGCAAAGACATATATTCAGGAAAAAATAGAACTACTAAATGTTATGCGTAATGGCTGCATTCATTTATTTATAAAATGTTGTGCAGCTATTAATGCTGCTCAAGAAGAATTAAAGTTAAGTGAATAAGTAAATAATTAATTATAAATATAACATATTATGGAAAAGAAAAAATTAGAACCAAAAAAATTAATAGATTGGGAAAAAGGTGATAAAGAAGGTAATAGAAAAATATTTTTTCAGAATTATCACGACTTCACAAAAGAACTTCTCCCTCCTAACTCTCTCGTGTGCCTTGATGGACTTGAACCACCGACCCTTACATTATGAGTGTAACGCTCTAACCAACTGAGCTAAAGACACAAAATAAATTGAAGAACTACCAAAAGCAGCTAACACAAGGCTTTTTCATAAACATTGTTGTTTTGCAGTAACAACGTAAGGTCTTTAACCTTTCCTTATATTTTACTATCAATCTGCATACCAATAGGGCTTTATTTTATTTGATAGTTCTTCTAACAAAACTTTTTTTACACTTTTCCCGAAGTGTGTATGGTTTTGCTATTGGAGCAGTAGGTGAGATTCCAACTCACGACCCTCTGCTTGGAAGGCAGACGCTCTAAGCAACTGAGCTACTACTGCTTATTTTTGTACTCGGTACGGGAATCGAACCCGCATCAGCAGATTGAAAGTCTGCTATCCTAACCACTTAGACGAACCGAGCAAATTTCCTCGCTTGGTTCTTCCGTTTCGATATGTACCAAATTTGTTTTCATTTTATGTTTATTTTTAAATCGGGCCTGCCTAATTTACTTTTTAATACTCTATTTTCTATTTCAGCATCTTCTACTATGGCTGTTCCTCTGTAATCTACTACTTTTTGTGTTAACACAATTGACTTTAATTCATCACACATCGGTATTCCGTATGGATTAATGTCTAAAATTTCTATTTTATTCATAATCATTTTTTTGCTCCAACGGTAGGACTCGAACCTACGTCCACTCGATTAACAGTCGAACGCTCTACCAACTGAGCTACGTTGAATTATTTTTTTAACATTAACCTTCCCAAAAGGAAGATGGCTTTTTTGTTGAGAAGGAAGGACTCGAACCTCCGACCGTGAAAGTATCAGTTTCAAACTCTAACCAACTGAGCTACTTCTCAATAATTATTCTTTATTTTTCTTATAATATATAGACTTATTTATTATATAACTTAGTGTTCCTTTTGAAGATATAGAGTACTTTTTCATTAACTCTTTATACTTCATTCCACTCTCTCTATCTTCTATCATATTTTTGACTTCTTCATCTGACAGTATCCTTCTTTTATATGACGCTGAAATAGCCATTTCTCTTCTTTCTTTTTCGCATCTATCCATTTGATTTTGAGATGGAGTTCCAATTGCAATATTTTCAAAACAATTATTGTCTTTTATTGAATCCAAATGCCTAACTTGTATTTTTTCCTCAAACATTTTCATTCCATATTTTTGGAACGCTTGTAATTTATGCACAAAAACTCTACTTATATAGTCTTTCTTCTTCTCATTATCATACATTTTAACTGAAAATGTTAAATATCCATGATGATCCTTAAATAAAGCACGTTTTCTGTTTTTGTAATATACATCTCCTTTTTCATCAACAACATATCCTTTACTTGAAGCATATACCATTAATTTATTTGTTTTTGATAGTTCCATAACACAAATATAGTAAAAAGTAGCGTACTATGATTAAAACCTACAATATTATTTTCAAAGAACAATTTTTTTACGCTCCACCTCGCAATATATGAGCCGAATGTAGGATTCAAACCTACGACCTGATGATTACAAATCATCTGCTCTGATCAACTGAGCTAATTCGGCTTAAAAATAAAAAAACCCTTCTAGTTTTTTTTTAGAAGGGCTTAATTTTATAGTTAGGTTGTTAGTTTTTTTTCTTTTTCTAAATTCCTCCTAAAATTATTAAGCCCAAATTCGTATATCCCTCTTTCGATTTATTATTCATAATAGCAAAATTATTACGATTATTAACCGTAATGCCTTTCCATATATTTTTTATTGTTTTCACTGAACTTGGTTTGTTTTTAATTATTTAAGACTACAAAACTATACAAGTTTTTTATTCTGTGCAAACTTTTTTTAAGTTTTTTTAAAAAAAAGTTTTTGTTGTCCATGCAGGAGTCGAACCTGCAACCCTCCCATTAGAAGTGGGAAGCTCTATCCAATTGAGCTAATGGACAATTTAGTTTAAGAGGTTAAAAGGTTAAGAGTTTATTAGAAAACTGTTAACCTTGAGAAAGAGGTGGGACTCGAACCCACGAATAATAGTTTTGCAAACTACCCTTTTAACCACTCAAGCACTCTTTCTTTTTCAGTTTAATAGGTTAAAAGTTTATGATTTTATAAGGTTTTTCACCATCCACCATTCACAATTCACTTTTGTGCTACGGGGTGGAGTTGAACCACCGACACACAGATTTTCAGTCTGCTGCTCTACCACCTGAGCTACCGAAGCATTTTTTTTGTGGGAGCAATAGGAATCGAACCTATTTAGCTTTCGCAACAGATTTACAGTCTGCCGTACCTCTCCAACTGTACCGTACCCCCGATTTAAGTTAAAGGTTTGAGGTTTGAAGTTTACCATCTTCCGACTTCTAACTTCTAACTTCTAAAATCGTCTAAGTGGTAGGACTCGAACCTACGGTCTCCTGTTCCCAAAACAGGCGGATTAGCCAACTTTCCCACACCTAGATAAATTATTTTTCAAACAAAAAAACCTCTAATTTTATTAGAGGTTTTTCTGAATTTAAAACTAAAATAATATGGTTACGAAAATATTTTACTTTACTCAACAAAAAAAGCCTCCAAAGGAAATCTCCTAGGGAAACAATAAAATGTGCTGGGTGTAAAATTTGTTTTCATACTGCAAATGTAACATTTTATTTTATAAACAGAAAAATAATTAAAACTTTTTTTACTTTTTTTTACTTTTCCTTGCAAAACTGAAATATGTTTTATATTTTTGTCGTGAATTTAAAACAACGATAAAATGAAAATACTAAGTGACAAAGAGCATGAATACTTAACTGATAAGATAGCAACGTTACAAGAAGAACTGTCTTGGCAAAAGGATACTTGTGATAATTTAACAAAACAAGCTATTTCTAATGCTAGGATGTTAGAATCCTTGTCTAACGAATTAGAAAACTTAACTATTCGCAGAATAATAGTTGGGAAAAATGCTTCGGGAAAAACAACTTATATTAAAAAACACATCCTTCCTCAATTATCTAATTATTTTTTAATAGATCCTCATAATGAATACCCTGATATTTCTCATACTAGAAAACTATCTAATTGTAGTTCACATCCAGAATTAATATACGATATTATTCTTGCACATAAAGAAAAAGTGATAATAGTAGAAGATGCAAATGTTTTATATGGAGATACCAAGTTTCAACATAAATTAATGAATCTGTTTATGGATAGGAATTTTCAATTTGTATTTGTTTACCACTCCTATAAACACGCAGAATGGTTGGCACGATTTACAAACGTAATATATAGTTTTGGTGCAACAGATGGATTTACCAATAACAATGAAATTTTTAATGATAAAATAATTTTAAAAAAATTTAACGTATGAAAACAATACAACTAACAGACGAACTTTACAATAATTTAATGGAATTGTCTAAAAAAATGAATACGCAAAACCACCGTGGAACAGCAATGCCTTATTTTTTTCAGGTAATGGAAACTAAAAGAATTTATGGTATAGATTCCGATTATGACAATGATGGTTTTGTATGGGTAAAAGATGGTGATGAAATAGAGCCAAACCGAGAAGATATGATAGAGTCGCTTTTAAATGACGGCTTGGTTATTCCAGAAACACTCACAGATGATGAATTAGATGAGTTTATGAAAGATGCCGGATATGTATCTGTTTACTATCGTAATCAGGAAATATATTCTAATGCTTTTCTTACTGAAGATGCTTGTAAAATCCATATTAAAGCGAATGATTACCATTATCAAAATCCAGTAGATTTTTTGAGTCATGCTTTTCGTAACCCTGAATTAGAATTGGTGCAGCAATTTTTGTGCGAATTAAGTGGCGGTAAGTTACATAAATAATACTATACTATTATGTTCGATAAAGAATTTTACCCGACACCTACACATGTATTAGATTTAATGCAAATAGATTGTACTAATAAAATAGTATTGGAGCCATCTGCTGGCAAGGGAGATATGGTAGATTATCTTATTGCCAACCAAGCAAAACAGGTAATTGCATTTGAAAAACATCCTGATTTAAACAAAATAGTAGCTACTAAATGTATTATGCTAGGATACGATTTTTTTGATTGCACGCCAGAGCAAATAAGCCACATTGATTTAATAGTAATGAACCCTCCATTTAGCAATGCCGATAAGCATATTTTACATGCTTGGAATGTTGCTCCAGAGGGTTGTGAAATTATTGCTTTATGCAACTATGAAACTATTAGTAATCCTTATTATAACAATAGAAGAGAACTAAACGCTATTATACAAACTTATGGTATCACTTCTAATTTAGGAGATTGCTTTTCTACTAATAGTGAAAGAAAGACAGGGGTTGAAATTGGGTTGATAAAACTATATAAACCCGTTATTAATGATGAAAGCAAGTTTGAAGGCTTCTTTTTTGATGAAGATGAAGACGAGCTGCAAGAAAATGGTATAATGGCTTTTAATGAAGTTAGAGCCTTGGTTAATAGGTATGTTGGTGCTATTAGAGTTTTCGATAAATTAGATGCAGCAAGAAACGAGTTGACTTATATTACTTCAGAACTTGGTTTGGGAGGTTTTTCTTTTACGGTAGGTTATGATAATAAAATAACCACTAAAGAAGAGTTTTCTAAACATCTACAAAAAATATCTTGGAAATATATCTTTGATAAAATGAATATGGCAAAATACGTTACTTCAGGAGTAATGAAAGATATTAATAAGTTTGTAGAAGAGCAGCAAAACATTCCTTTTACCATGAAAAACGTATATAAAATGTTTGATATTATTGTGGGGACAAGGCAAAATACCTACAACAGAGCCTTAGAAGAAGCTATTGATAATTTTACCAAACATACGCACGAAAACAGGTATAATATAGAAGGTTGGAAAACTAATAGTGGCTATATGCTTAACAAAAAGTTTATTGTTGGTTGGTGTACAGAACCTAGTTACCGATCAGGAATTAGTATAAAAACCTATAATAGTAATTTTGATAAATTATTAGATTTAACAAAAGTTATTTGTAATTTGGTTGGCGAAAATTATGATTGTATCCCCAATATACAATATGCTTCTTGTGACAAAGATAATCACGGATATTATCTAACTAAAAATGGACTAAGAGTTGCTAACAATTCCAAAACAGGTTATAATGATAATATACTTTATTACGACCAATTTGAACCGAATAAATGGTACGAATGGGGCTTTTTTGAGTTTAAAGTATTTAAAAAAGGCACTATGCACCTAAAGTTTAAAGATGAAAAAGTATGGCATTTGCTTAACCAAACTTATGGGAAACTAAAAGGCTTTTCATTGCCGGATTTATAAATATAACTAATTTTAAAACTAAAAACTAAAAAAATATGCAAACAAAAGCTAGTGCAGCAGCACACGAAAAAATTAAGCCAATAAAATTGACTATTAGAGAAAAGATTTATAATCTTATAAAGGAAAATCCTAATACCAATATTTTTGAAATTTGCAAATCACTAAATTTACCCGAAAAAACAGTTTCTGGGCGTTTAAGCGAGTTAATGGATGCTTGTAGAATTGTTATTACCGGAACAGTAGAAGGATTATCTCTTTTTTGCATTGACACACCTACTCATTTTAATATAATGGTTAGGAGAGCAGAGAAATTTAATTCTAAAATAAAACAACTAGAAAAAAATTACCCTGATTTATTGGTAAATTATATTCATAATAAAACGAAATAACAATGGAAGAATTAAAATTTAGAGCTTTTTGGAAGGGAGTGAATAAGTTTAAATACTTTTATTCACCAACACTTACTTGTGGTAATGATGACAAAGGAACTTATGGAATGTTTTTTCCCTCAACCGATGGCTGTGTTTATATGGGAAGTACTACTCCTCGAATGTTTACCGGTTTTAAAGATAAGAACGGAATCGAAATATATGATGGAGATATTTTAAGTGATTGGATAGAAACAGATAAGGGGGAAATACAATCTAAACAGCAAGTTTATTGGTGTAAAGAAAAAGGAGCTTGGATGTTGGATAATAGTTTTAAGAAAGATAAAAGTTTAGGGTGTCTTTTAGCTGATGAATTAAAACAATATGAGTATGAAATTACCGGACATGTTGATGAGGATGTGAAACCCAAACCTTAAAAATAATAATTTATGATACTAAACAACAAACAACAATTAGAACGAAAAATTTTTGTATGCGATTGTAATAGTTTGGAACACCAAATAGCTTTTTGGTATGATCCTGATGATAAGGAATTGTATGCCGAACCGCATTTAATTACACACCGTAATTTTTTTAAAAGATTGTGGTATTCCATAAAATATATCTTGGGTTATAAAAGTAAATTTGGTGCATTTGATAGTACTATTTTCTCTCCGGAAATGCAACAAGAATTAAGAGATTGGCTGAATTCCCACCCCAACCCTCCCAAAGGGATGTAGTTGTGATACTAAATCAAAAAATTTGCGTCTTTGCGGTAAAAATAACCCCATAAACTCTTAAACTAATCATGCACATTGAAAACATACTAAGCCTTTTTGACGGAATGAGCTGCTTACAACAAGCCATTAATCGTAATAAAATAACTTACGGAAAGTATTTTGCCTCCGAAATAGATAAACATGCTATAAAGGTTACGCAGGCAAACTACCCTAACACCATACAATTGGGCAGTGTGGTAGATATAGATGTTTCTACTTTGCCAAAAATAGATTTATTAGCTGGAGGATCCCCTTGCCAAAGTTTTTCTTTTGCCGGTAAACGTAAAGGAATGACAACTTCCTGTAATACCGAAATACTAACCTTAGAAGAATACCTTAAATTAAAAAAAGAAGGTTTTGAGTTTGAAGGGCAAAGTTATTTGTTTTGGGAATACATGCGAATACTTACCGAAATTAGGGAAACAAACCCCAATGTAAAGTTTTTGTTAGAAAACGTGGTAATGGGCAAAAAGTGGGAAAGCATTTTAACAAAAGCTATTGGAGTACATCCTATTTTAATAAATAGTAGCAAAGTTTCTGCACAAAACCGAAAACGTTTATATTGGACAAACATGGGAATGGCTCCCGATGGTTTTTTTGGAGAAATGAAACACATAATAAAACAACCTAAAGATAAAGGTATTTTACTTAAAGATATTTTACAAAAAGAAGTAGATGAAAAGTATTTTTTAAGTGATAAGATGTTATCTGGATTTGTTAATCATAATGAAGTTCATAAAGAAAGAGGAAATGGATTTGAGTTTAAACCAAAAGATGAAAATGATAAATCAAACTGTTTAACTTCTAGGTATCATAAAATGGGTGTTGATGATACTTATATTGTAGCCCAACGAGGCAGACCAACTGAAGATGCTAACTCTAAAACTAAAAATACACAACAATTAGAATGTAGGAATGATGGTAAAACCAATACCCTTACTAGTGTGCAAAAAGATAATTATATACTTTTTGGTAGTGGTTATGAACAAGACAACCGTGCTTATTTTGAGGATGGGAAAAGTGGTGCTTTAGATATTAAACCTGGGAGGCAAAAAGTTATTCAATTAAACGAAAGTAAAGAGAGTAATGGATGTCAGCCTTTTCAACAAAATAGGGTTTATAGTCCAGAGGGAATTTCACCAGCATTAATGGCCCAAATGAGTAGTGGAACACATGCTATAAAAGATAACCATTCTCTTTATGGAAAAATAAGAAGATTAACCCCTATTGAATGTTGCAGGCTGCAAACTGTAGATGATGACTATTTATTTGATGAAAATGGAGAAAAAATAGTAAGTGAAACACAAATGTATAAAATGCTTGGGAACGGTTGGACGGTGGATGTTATTTGCCATTTGTTGGGGTATTATGAGTAGTGAGTTGTGAATAGTGAATGGTGAAAAATTTGCCACGAATGCACGAATGTGTTTTTTATTATTATATTTGCAGTATCTTGTCGAATGAAGCCTTTTTATTTAACCCCATGCTCATTAGCCAGTAATAAAATATGTAAGTGCTGCTTGAGTGTTGAGCCTACCAATTTATTGTGTAGGCTCTTCTGTTTTATAAAATAAATCCCCTAGTTTTTCAACTAAGGGATTACTCAAAATAAAATTTGAGGGAGGGAACACTTTTGGGTGTTATTGTTTTACAAAAATAAGTAAATATTACTTTATAATTAAACTTTTTTAGTATATTTGTGGTGTCGAAACTTGTGATCAATAGCAAAATAAAAGAGGCAGTTAACTTAAAGTTGCTGCCTCTTTTTTGCATTCTAAACACTCATATAGAATGTCGGGCCTAAGAATTCCCATCTTAGGGGAAAAAAGTAAATTAATTACTTCATATTGTTTTACAAAGGTACAAAAAAAATCCTAATTGGCGTATTCCTGACCGTATCGGGGCATGGTAAGTTTTAGGCACTTACGGTTGTGGTACTTGTCCACTAGCCATGGAATACTTTAACCCCACACCAATTAGGAATTTCTTATTAAAAACCGCATATAAGCTAATTTTAATTTTTGAAAAAAGGTAAGTTCTTTTTCGTAAATCATTTTAAACTTTAGTTTTTTGGCTAAATCGTGTTCTATTATAGCTCCACGGCTATTATACCAATTGCTTAACATGTATATCGCTTGGCAATCGCACATTTCTTTTATGTCTTCTTTCATGTAGCTTTCCCAACTTAAATCATGATCGTGATTTATGGTTAATGGATTTACTACTTTAAAGCCTTGTTTTTTTAGCTCAATTTCTGCTTCAGCAAATAAAAAAGGTGCTATTTCTTCTATACCGGATATTTTTCCAGAGACGTATGTTTTCATGTTTATTTTATGAGGTTATGAGTTTAAGAGTTTAGTTCTCGTAAAGACGCTAAGACGCAATTTTTATTGATTATATCCTAAACGAATTGCTGTATTTTTCATAATATCACAAAGTTGGTCAGATAATTTAAACCTTTCTTTGTTTATTTCAATAGACTTTATAATGTTGCCATCTTTAGTTCTTTCTGTTGCTGCTTTCCAATCAAAAAACATTTCTATCAAATCAAATAAATCAAATCCATTTACTCCATTTTCATAATGCTCAGGATGGTGGCTATTATTTTTATAATGATGATCAAGTGCCACCTTTAACCCTTTTAAAAACTCTTTATATTCATCACTTCCATACACACAATCTTTAAGTTTTGGTGTGAACTCATCAAATAATTCTTTTTCCGGACTTTTAAGTTTTGAATCATCATGCACATTGGCACGTCTAATTAATTCACTTGCTGCTTCAGTCATTAATTGATTTACTCTTTTAATATGTAATAAAGTGTCTGCTTTACTGTCGTAACTCATTTTTTTAGTTTTTAGTTTATATATTAATGAAAGTGAAATTTGACAATTCACCATTCACCATTCACTATTCACTTTTTTAGTTTATACTGTTTTTTTGTTGAATACTTTATGAAAGCAATAATTAAAAGGAATATTCCATGCTGCCCCTAATATTATTAGCCAGAGTAATCCGTTTAGCCAATAGCTGCTAAAAATACAAAACTTGAATGCTACGGGGAAGCATATTGCACACAATGCAAAGGAAATTATCATTATCATTTTAAAGAGGTGCCAAGCATCTAAAAAATTGGCTAAAAACCCAAAAACTCCTTTATATTTTAATCCTTTTATAGGATTGTTATCAATGTATTTATTTTTCCAACTAATTGCCGGATTCCAATATTGTGGATTTAGCTTGTCTTTCCATCTAAATTTGTACCAATGGAATTGAATTTTATCCATTAAGGCATTACAAACGGCTGCTAAAATGAAGAAAAATAATGATAAAAACATATAATTAGTTTATGGTTTATGAGGTTATAAGTTTAGGTAAAAACACTTATGAGTTCCTTATATTTGTTGCAATAGCAGAAATAACATGATAAATAAATTGCCCTATCATTAATATTACTCCTAATATTGGGGTTATTTCAAAAATTACACACTCGGTTGCTAAAAAATCTATGGTACTGTATTGCGAAAATACTCCGGAGATTAATAATATTGCTGATAGTAAATATCTACCAAGGTTTGTGGTAAAAAGGTGGGTTGGTTTCATGAAGTTAGTTTATGAGGTTGTTAACAAAGTACAAATATAATTATTGTTTGGTTTTTAACCAAATTTATTCTTCGTTTTTAAATTTTAATCCTAAATCATGCACAAACTCTACTATTTCTTGCTTTGTTTTTTTACCAAAATTTCTTATTCTGTCCAAATATTTTATATCATATTGTATTAAATCTCCTACGGTTTCTATATCTGCTGTTTTTAAAGCGTTTAATGATCTAATTGATAAATCATAATCGGATAGATTGGCTGCTATAACTTTTACATTTTCATATTTAGAAACCACTTCTTCTGTTTTATGTTCGGCTTGTTTTACTAAATAATTTAGGCTTTTTAAATATACTTCTTGCTCGGCAATTTTTTTATTTAATTCTTCGGTGGTATTTAATTTATGTATCCATCGCTTGGTTTTGGTTGTTGATTTTCTTACTAAATCTCCCGCAGTATGTTCTTTAACTCCTAATGTTTCGGCTATTTGTTTGTAGCTGTCTTTTTCTATAAATGCAGCTTTTATTAATGTTAATTCTATAGGGTTTGGATGTATTTTTTCTGCTAGTTGCAGGAATAAATCAACTGTTTTATTTGCTGCACTGAAAAAACTTGGGTAGTGCAGCCCTTTTCCTATTACTTCAATAGTTTCTTCTTCAAAAATAAACTTTCGGCATCCATTTGTATTTAATGGCTTATTAGCAAACCAGCTTATTAATTCGTTTTTTATTAGTTTTGTTATAAAACCTGTAGAAAAATTATATTTTTTAGCAAACTTAGTAATATCAATTGGAGTTTCATTCATTATTCTATTGCATAAATCTTTATTGCTTAATATAAATGTGGCACCACGCTCGGTAAGACTTAGTTTTTTTAATATCAGTTCTTTCATGGTTTTATTGTTTAGTGTTCTTGCTTAGGGAGTTTTATACTCATTAAATCAGGATTAAATTTAAGAATATAATCTTCTACTACTTTTTGTGCAACTATTTCCGGACTTTCGTGTTTAGAAGCACTATTTATGGCTACTTGTTTATATAAGGTGGCAATATCGTTTAACTCGGTATTTAAAGTGTTTATCCATTCGTCTTTTATGAACCTGATATGGTAATTCAAAAAATACCTTGTAATTATATTATTTACATAAAGACCTTTTTCAAAAATTTCTCTAATTTTAAGAATTACTTCTGCTCTTTCTACATCTGTCAATTTAGTTTCGTAAACTATATCTGTTAAAAACTGAAGTAATCCATGTGATATTTCTGTTTTTTCTATTTTTACTTTTTCAGCTAACTTTAACCTGTAATTGTTTAATGATTTATCTAATTTTGGTTGTTTTTTTATTTTTGAAGCTAATGATAATACACATAATACATTATCTGTATCAATTCCAGACATATCACTAATGTCTGCTATTTGATTTCTAGTATATCCTAATTGTTCTATTGTTTTATGGTTGTTTTTTTTCATTTTTTTTAGTTTCTGTTTCTCGCAAAGACGCTAAGACGCAATATCTAATACTCAGTTATCAGTCTTCAATATTCAACTTCTATTTTTTAATTTTTTTAATGAATTGGCTGGGTATTTTCCAATAACCGTTTAATGGTGTGCCATAAATAGCACTACAATCGTCTATTATAGTGGTTACAAACTTTGCTTTTATACTCCTTGAGTTATCGGGTAACTTATACAATCTTTTAGAGAGTATTACTATTGATAAATCATTCCCCAAAGCATCTACTAAAAAAGGCTCTCCATGTTCTACAATAGATTCTTCTTTTATTTTAGAAGCATCCATGTCAAAATATTCTATCTCATCTCTAGTATGTCCTTCTATTAGTTTTGGATGTTCAGGCTTATTCCAGGTTGTTTCAATTTCTTGATACGTTAATTGTTTCAAAAACTCTTCTAAGCCTTTATAATCTATTTCGTGTTTTAGTTTCATGTTTTATTAGTTTTTTTAGCCCTTTTGATTTAACTTATAACAACTTATTTATTAGCTTGTTATTGGTTATGTTTTGGTTTTTTTTATGACTATTAATCTTTTTATAGCCCTTTTATGGTCTTTTTATTTTTTTATTCCTTCTAATTCTAATGCAATAGCATATATTGTCATTAAATCATCTATACTCATTACTTTTGATAGTTTTATTGGGTCTAAATCACTTCCAATGGGTATAATAATTATTTCGTTATCTTGTACTTTTATTGGGTCTATAAATCCAAACTCGGTGGCTTCTATAATATTGTTAAAAAACACTATTCTATGTTCTGATTTACCAAATATTGGTTTATTCTTTTTGGCATACATAGAAAATAATAACTGAATTTCTTCTCTTAGTTCTTGGCGTAATTTGCTTATTTTATTAAGTATGTATCTTCTTGGTAGCATAAGTTATTTTATTAGTTTAGCCTCTTTAAAAAAGGTTGTTTTGTTTGTTATTTTTTACTTCTTAAAGATTTATTAATAAGTGTTTGCACCTTATATTCTATAAGATTGTTAATGAGGACGGCTTTATTATATTCTTTTAGGCGATTTAACCTTAATCCGTAAGATCGTGCTATTGGCTCCAATTCTTTTACGTATTCTCTTAGTGTTATAGATGGTTGTTGTAGCATGGTTGTTGTTTTTTTAATTTTATAATTCGTTTTTATTTATGTTAGAAATGAACTCTTTTAATTCATTTATTTCATGTGATAGCATGGTAATATCACTTCTTAAACTATCTATTGTATCCAATAAATCGTTATGTTTTTGGTTTTCTGTGGCATCTTCAGTAAGAGAAGAGTATCCTATTAATTTTTGGAATTTACGGATATTGGCTTTATTACCTATAATAACACATTTTTCCACATGTGTTTTATCGTCAATATCTGTTTTAGAAGCAGGACTTGTTGTGTAGTCCATTTCTTTTTCATAGGAATAAATTTCTATAAACAACTCTTTTTTACGATTGTCTATTCTATAGGATGTTTCGTTATATTGATTAACAAAAACATCTGTATGATTGATTAGATTTAGTCTAAACCCACATTCGTGTCGTTCTTTTTTAAAGGCTATAATTTCAAATTTTTTCATACCTTATTTTTTTAGTTTAACTTAAATTCCTGACAAAAATATAAAACATATTTCAGAAAAAAAAGTATTTTTTAAAATTTCTTTCAAAATAAATTGTTTTTTGTTGTTTTTCAATGTTTTAACAACAAAAAAAATCCGTAAGAAAAATTTCTTACGGATTTTTTAACTAAAAATGGAAAGTGAAAGAAAGAAAGAAAGGGATTGTTAGTTTACTAATTGATATTCATTTCTTAAAAATACTTTGCGTAATTTCATTGATCCTACTATTTGTGTTGGCTCTGCTGGTTTGCGTTGTATAATTTCTTGCAATTTGCTTTTGCTAATTTTACCATTTTCTAATGCTTCGTTTATTTCCTTCATCATGCGTTGTGCTTCCGGTGAGTACTGTGCTGGTGGTGGCGTTTGTTTTACTTCTTCTGTATTTTTTGGTGGCAGTTCGTTTTTTTCTTTTTCTTCGGCTGCTTTTTTAGCTTTCTCATCTTCTTCAGCCTTTTGTTTGGCAATACGTTCTTCTTCTGCCTTTTTTTCTGCTAATTCTTTTTCTTTTTCATCTTCTTCATTTATGCCTTCTTCAATAAAATCGGCTATTAAATCACAAACTGTTACATCTTGTTTTGTAATGGTGTTTTTTTGTGATTCGGTGGGTGTTTTTTTATACCTACCTACATGAGCTTTTAATACGGTAATTTGTTTGCGTATTTCTGAAGGCATTTGTGCTTCTGTAAGGTTGTTTTCTTTTAAGAAATTAACGTATTCTAATTCTATTGTTGGTTGTTCCATAGTTTTTTTTTAATTTTAATGAGATGCAAACTTATGAAATATATTTTGTTTTAACAACTGTTTCTATAAAAAAGTGAAAATTGGCTCTCGCAAAGACGCTAAGACGCAAAAAAAATAAGCCACGAATACACGAATTTTTGGTTTATTAGTGCATTCGTGGCTTTATTATATAAATAATTAAGCTGCTATTTCGGATTGCAATTTCTTTTTTTGTAATTCTAGCAGTTCGCTTTGTATTTTACGCATTTTATGGTTTTCTAGGTGGTTCCATATTGTAAAACCGGAAGCTATTGCACCCATTACTCCTATAAAAATATACAGGTTGAGTTGTTGTTTTTTGTCTATTTGTAGCATTTTATTAGTTTATAAGGTTAATAGTTTAATGTTCTCACAAATACACCAACACGCAAAAATTAGGAAGTTGAGTGTATATTAGCATTTAAAATTTCTTGTCCTTTTTTGCTTATTATAGTGTGTGCATCGTTATCAAAAATTGCCATTACACTAGTTAATGCAAATGTTTCTTGTAAAAGGTTTATTAGTATTGCATTAATCTTCTTGTTCATCTTCATCTTCATCAATAATGTCTATTGCATCAATAATATCATCTAAAGTAATGTTATTTTGGAGTTTTAGATTTGCTTCATCTTTAATTTTTTCTACTGCTTCATCATACGTTAATCCGCTTAAATCTTCCTCAGTAATATCTAAAATATTAGTCCAAGTGCTAAACATTTTATCCGGATTGTTAGATATGTCTTTTTCGGTATATTCATCTAAGAAGAATAGCCCAATAAATTTATGAGCATAATTCATTCCTTTACCTACATGCTGGTATTGAATTACTAGTTTTCCATAATCGTCTTCATAACTTACATCGTATCCTTCATCGGCTAATATTTCCATTTCGTACATATCTTCATCCCATGCTTGTAATTCTATTTGCTTATAATCCGGAACTTCTTGAGCATTCATTGTTTTAATATCTGCTACTTCGTTTTTGTATTTTTCGTAAGCATCTTTTATGCTGTCAAACTCAAAAGTATCTAAGTTGTAAGGATCTCCGGTGTTTTCATAAGCATCTTCTGCTACACGAACAATGAATTTTGCCGGTTTGAAACTCAACTTACCAATTTCCTCTTTAATTTCTTCGAGTGGTTTTATTGAATTAGTTTCCCCACCTTTCTCCATTTTTTGTTTTTCTTTATAAAACTCTAATTGGCTTTGATGAAAATCTTCTTTTTTACCATCTTTAAATTTAAGGGTATATTTTAATCCATGGATTTTAGTAATAATTCCCGTCTCTCCATCTCTTTCATTTTTATCTGAAAACACTTTAGCACTATCACCTTCATCTATCAATTCTATATCTTTTATAGAAACTTTAACCATATCTGTTTCCCCTCCTTTAGCCATTTTTTGTTTTTCTTTTAGGTATTTATCAGAAATTTGTTTAATGGCTTTGTCTAGTCCTTCAAATTCTTCTTTTATTTCTTTTTGGGTAATTTTTTCGCCAATAATATCTTTGTAAGCATCAATAAATTCTTTTCCGGCTTTTTCTAATTTTTCCATTTTTGCAATGGCTTTTTTAGGGTCTTTTTTAATTTCATCTACCTTAAAGTTACGTATTCCTTTGCTTACTGCATCAGCTACATCGGCAGCAGCTCGTTGTATTACGCTTTTGGTTTTACGTTTACCAGCAGCTTTTTTAATAGCTTCTTTTCTGGCTTTCCATTTGTCTATAATAATTTCGCAAAACTTAGGATCGTCTTCAAATACTTTTTCATCTCCTACCATTACAAACTTTTTTTCTTTGGGTTTACTTGCCTTTGTAGCGGTTTTCTTTTTACCGGTAGTTTTTTTCTTTGCAGCCGTTTTCTTTTTAGGTGCTGCTTTTTTTGTTGCGGCAGGTTTTTTAGTTTCTGCTTTTAAAGCATTTTCTAGTTCTTTTTCAAGATCAGCAATTTCTTGTTCTAGCATTGCTTTTACATCAGCATCTATGCCTCTGGCATTAGCCATTTCTCTGTTTTCTGCTATTTCTGCTTTTATGGTTGTTGGTTTTCTCATGGTTGTTGGGTTTAAAAGTTTAATGTTTGAGGTTTGAGGTTGATTAAGTCGGAAGTCGGAAGTCCGAAGTCCGAAGTTTGGCTTAGTTAAATTTTTCAGGATTAGTATTTTTTACAAATTGTGCTTGTCTGCGGGTTTTTTCGGTGTGTTTATCGGGGTTGGCTAGTACTTTTTTAGCGTATTCTATGGGTGTTAATCCGTGCCTTGCTGCTTTATTGGTAAATGTGCCTACTGTTCCTTTTTTCTCCATTTTATCTACCGAATCTTGTATCCAAGTTTCCCCGCCTTTTTTCATTTGATGTATTAAGTCTTCTAGTTCTTCTTCAGCATCTTTTCTATCATCATGCCATTCTCCAACATAGTCGTTATTTTTACCTACTACCTGGAATAATGGTTTTTGATTATAATGATCATATCCTTCAAAAATAGTGTAAATATATCCAGCCTCTATCCAATCGGTAGGAAATAGTTGAAAAGGTAAATCCCTACCTGTTTCTTTAAGAATTCCTCCATAAAGTCCATTTGGCATTTTATGAGTTATTTCTACTTCATTACCTATTCCTGTCCACTCTTCCTCTTGGGTTTTAGTTAATTCATAAGGTAAATTTTCTTTTATGAGATAAACAATTTTACCTATATTTTCATCAATTTCTCCACCATCTTCAAAAGGCAAATCGTCTATCATAATATTGTGGTAAGGTTTGCCGCTTTGTTTGTATTCTTCTATAAATTTTTGGGCTTCGGTTCTGGGTATGTCGTTTTTAATAATTTCGTAAGGTTGCCCAGCAGTTTTTTGCAAGGCTATGTTTACAGGAATGGAGCCGCCATTTTTAAACCTATCTTTAACATACCATTCGTACTCAATTTGTGGTTCTACATCTAAACCTTTTTCATCTTTAAGTATAAATATTGCTCCTTGTTGATGTTTAGCCATACTCAATATTGATTTCCATTCTTTTTCTGAAATTTTATTTCTTGGAATGCCCAATATTTCAATATCTTCTTTTTTTATTTCTCCTCCATTTTTAAACCTATCTACCAAATCGGTTGGATAAACGGTGTATTCATTACCTTGTAATGTGGTAACTTCTGCACGTTGTATTTGTTTGTTATTATTGCTTTTTTCGTAAGAAATTAAGCTTCTATCCCAATCTACTTCTTCTTGGTAACGCTCTGCTATATATATTCCTAAAGCTGTTTTAAATCGTTCTATTCCGCTTTCTTTTGTTGGAATTTCTATTGCTGAAATATCATAATATTTTTTAGCTTTTTCATACGCATCTTCAAATGAAGTTGCTAATATTGGTTCGTAGGTTAATACTTTTTTGAATCTATTAAAATCTTCCATAGAACGGAAGTGTGATCTAAATCCTGTAAAATCCCATTTCCATACTTTTTCACCATCACTTATCAGCAAACTATCATCTGCCATACGAACTGCTTCATAGGTTTTTTCAATTTCTGCTCCTTCTTCCATTTTAGGAGTTTCTTTTTTTGCTTTAGCAATCATTTTTTCTAAGCCTTTTATTCTCAATTTTAAATCGGGAGTTTTTGGGGGCATTTTTTTCATTGCTTTTAAACGGAGTTCTAAATCCTTCAAATTAGGTTTTTCAGCAGCTTTTTTCGCTTCTTGTTGTTGTTTATCAATTTCGGATTGCAATTCTTTTATTTTGGCCTCTATTTTTGTTTTTACATTTTGGGGGATTAGTGGGTTTTCTAAGCCTTTTTGTAAAAGTTCAATATCTTTTTGCTGTGGAAGTTCTCCTCCTTTGGCGTAATCGGAATAACCTAATTTATTCAATCTTTCTACTTCTGCAATGGCAGCTTCTTCTGTTTTTTTAGTTCTTATCACTATACATTCTGAGCCAAAACCGTCTTTATACTCTGGGTTGCATTCTTGTATAGCATATAATTCTTCGTTGGGTACTTTGTAGTAGCTGAATTTAGATTTCGTTGGGTTTTTCATTTTTTGTTCGTATTCTAAAATATCTTCCATGGTTAACCATTCCGGTTTTTTATCTTCCGGCAACGCATTCCATCTGTTTTTCATTTCTTTTATATGGTCATCAACATTTAATGCCCACAATACTTTTTCATTTCTATTTCCATATCCTAAATAATAATCTGCATCTGATTGAAGCCTGCTTAACATCATATAGTCATACTCATTTACTTCTCCTCCGTTGGCGTAAATACCTGGTATAATACTTTTTGGTCTTCCTTCTTTCTCCCAAATTTCAGTTATAAATTTTTTTCTTCTACTTGCTGTAGAAAATTGTGAAGTAGAACCCATTAACTCACTGTATTCAAAATTTTCAAGGTGTTTTTTAGCATATTCTTTTTGTTCATTTAATGATAAATCATTTCCCCACCATTTTTCAGCTTCAGTATATTCTCTTTTACCTATACTGCCACCATCAGCATACATTTCTGCATCTTCTTCTTTTACAATATATTCTGAAGTAAGTAGTTTGTTAGCAATTTGTTCTTCTAATGGCTCGTTTCCGAAAGGGTTTTTTCTTTGCACTGTTATTCTATTAGGGTGTATATTAGAAATAATTCCATCTACCCAAAAGGAAGCTGCTCCAGTACCTGGTTTACCGAGGTTAATAATTACTTTATCTTTTAATTTAAAATCTTTAGTAGTGTATTGTTTTACTGATATTTGGGTTGCTTGTTCCATTTGTAGGATTATTAGTTACTATAATATATCTTGCAAAGATATAAAAAATGCTTATTAAATTTTAATTTTTAGTTCAGTTCCGTCTGTTTTAGAGTAAATTATGGTTTTTGTTGCTTTAGAACTTCCTAAAGACAACGGAAATGGTAATGATTTTAATTTTTCTACGTATTTTTTACCTAATCCTTTTTTAATGTATGCCACAGTTAGGTGTGGATGGTATTCTTTATATGGATTGGTATGTGGTAATTTTTGTAATTCTTTATTTATTTTATGTAAAACTAGTTCATTTACATCTAATTTTAATACATCGTATTTTTCGTTTTCAAAAAGAGAAATATTAGTTGCAGCGAGTATATTAGGCAATGCGATGTCTTTTAATTTTTTAACAATCTCTTTATCGGCAACTTCTTTATGTATCCCATACAATAATGTGATGTGAGCATTTTTTACTTTGCCATAACTATCATCATTTTCATCAATGTATAAATCTTTATCATCAATTTTATCTTGCAATTTGTTTAAAATAGAAGTATTTAAGCCTAACATAATACAACCGAATTCGTGTACTTGCCCACCTTTTTCTATTTTTGGTTTATTTTTAGATTTTAATGTAAACCCGAAATGTGCGGGAGAATTATTGTAATTTAAAATGTTAATTTCAGGATAAAACACTTTCATTTCTCCAACACTTCTTTTACGTGGCATTTTCACTACTTTATTTTCGTAAACAGTTCCTTTAAATGGTTGTAACCTCTCTACTATTCTAACAGGAATGTGTTTTATTCCTAATCGTTTTGCTGCTGCAATTCTGTGGTTTCCTTCGGTTATTAACCCATAACCATCATAATTTGTTAGGGTTATTGGAGTAGTTATTCCGTTTTTTGCTATTTGTGCAGTTAAATTATCTAATTCCGATTTATCGAACTTAATTTGTGTTTCTCTATCAAATTCTTTGTATTTTTCCACTTCTTCCAAAGGAACGTATTCAAAATAATAATCTACGTTAGCGGTAAATTGTGGAGGATGTATTTCTCCACCTTTTTCTAGTTTTGGTTGTTCTAATTCGGTTAGTTTTTTATTTAGTTTCTTTATTTGTTCTAATAATGCTAAGGTATTCCGTTGTGGAGATTCTATATTTAGGTTTTTCCAGAATTTAATTTTTGATTGTAAATACTCTTTCTTTTTTAAATCAAAATCTGTTTTATTTTTATAGTTTTTATCTGCACCTCTTTTTAAAATATCATCCCATGTTGTTGTTGGGTTTGTGTCAGACTTTTTTAATTCTTCAATTATTTCATCATTAGTCCAATTTATATGTTCATTTATTCTATTTGTGTTATAAGAAATACGATTGTTAAAATTTATAATTTCTTCTTTTATCTTTTCTATCTTGGTTAATTTTTTTATTTTTTCCTTTATTACATTTGGAGATGTATTTGTAGAAATTGGTGGTAAATTAGTATCAACAATGTAACGCAAATGTAATCTTTGAACATTATGACCTCCAGCATGAATTATTTGAGTAGATAAATAATAATTTTGATTGTTTCTTAAAATATTACAATTAATAGTTAATACACCTCTATTGATTAACAAATCAATATTTTTTATCTCATCTGTTTTATCTACATATTTAGATAATGCTTTAACTAAATCATAAATTAATCCTAATTGATAATTTTCTATAGCAAATTTTGTAGGCTTTTTATTATCCTCTGTTTCTCGTTTTATAAAATTGGCAGTTTGTTTTTCAATAATTGGCTGTGCTTTAATTAAAACTTCATCTATAACTGGATAGTTTGTTTTAATCATTAAATCTACTTGCCCTCCTTTTTCTAGTTTTGGGTTCTTTAACATTTTTTCAATTATTTTTACTCTGGAGTTTAATTCAGGTTTTTTGGCTGCCATTTTTTTAACTATCTCTAGGCGTTTTTTTAAGTCTGATTGACCTATATTTTCTGGTTTTTGTGCATTATTGTCATATTTATCAAATAAATAGTCTCTTATAGCATAATTTATGTAAAAAGGAATATCTCTATACGTGGTAACTCTTTTAGAATAAATGTTTTCATTATTTTTTTGTACATCTAAATAAAAGTCATACCCACTGATTTCTTTTGTAACCGTATGAAAATATGGTTCCACCGAAACCTTTATGTCGTATTCATCTACTTTCCATTTTTTTACAAAATCTTTATTTTCTCTTGGCAAAAACCGTTCAAAAGGAATATTTATTTCTTTCTCTTTGTATTCAAATCCTATTTTTTCAGGATTTTTCACTTTTTGTAAATAATTAGGCATATACTTTTTAGCAAAATCTATGTCTTTATCTATAATAGTAAATCCATCCGATTTTATTAATAAATCTCCATTATTATATATTTCATACTCTAAGTTTTTCCCATCTTTTTCTTGCTTTCTAATTTTAGCTTGAATAGACTTTAATTCTTCAAAATCCATTTTTGCACTATATAAACCATCTAAATGAGTTAATGTTTCTGCACAATCTAACCCAACATTAAACACCTCTTCTTTACTGTTTTTAATTGTCGCCATATTGGCTATTGGTCTATCACAATTATCGCAAATAGTAGCATTATCTAAACCTCCTGTATAAAATGAACCTATTAGTTTATAGTTTTCATTTATTGGCAGGTTGTATCTCCTAACTTCTCCGCCTTTTTTAAATAATCTAATCTGGTCGGGGTCTTGTGTTTTTATTGCTGTGGGGTATTTTTCTTTTATCTCTGCTAACACGTCTTCAATTGTACCAAATGTTAGGTAATCTGATTTGAAATCGTACCACTCTTGTGAGTGACTATCCAAATAATCTAAATAACCTAATTTATTTGCTTCTATAAGAAAATTAATATTGTTTTTATTGTCATAATATAAATCTGTCAGTTTTTTATCTCGTGCAGCATTTTCTTTGTCTTTAAAATAATTTTCTAATTCATAATCTATATCATACAAATATTCATCTATTTTTTCTTTTAATTCAGGTGGTATTTTTACCCAATCTATTTCTCCTGGCAACAAAAGTAATAATAATCCTTCTTTATAATCTTTTGGCTTATTGCTAGTATGCGGACGTATATCTTTTTCTAGTTTAGGTTTTTGGCTTTTATCATACTCTTCAATTTCTTTATCCATTTTAGCACTTTGTTCTAATGCCATATTCATAATATTTTCTAAATGCACTTGTGCTTTGATGTCTTCGTATTCTTTACTTGCTTTTTTTGTTTCTTCTATTATAGGCTTTCTGGCTTTTGATTGCCTTGATTTAAGGTATTTTTCTAACTCTTCTGGATTTTTTATATTGTGTTTTTGTAAAAACTGAATTCCTAATTTATTATCATTAATTTCAGACAAGTAATCTCTTACTTGAATATATGCCATGTCTCTTCCTGAGTATTGAGAAAGTATGTAATCTACTTGTTGTTCTACATCAGTAATTGTTAATGGTTTTTTTAAGTTAAAATATTCAAGTCTTGAAACTATTTTTTCCACTTCATCTCCTTCCAACTCCTGCATCAATTCCATTACTTTTATGGCTTCGTTTATTTGCTGTTTGTCTTCTTTTGTAGTTGCTACTTCTATTAGTTTGTATAAACTGCTTTCTACTTCGGAAAATGTTTCGCCACTTACTTCGCTGCCAATAATTACAGGCTCATTGCTTTCGTCAATGTCTTCTCCGTAAATTAATACATCTTTTTGCTCTTTAAAAAATTGCTCTATTAGTGGTTTTATGTGTGTGTAATAGTTTTCTTTGTTTACAAAATCCTTAGCAATAAAAAATGTCTGATAATCGTTTAGTGGCTCATCGGAATACAATACTCCTGCATTTTCGCCAATTGTTTCTATTCCGTAATACATTTCTAATGCCCTTGCAAAACATTCTTTGGTAGATTTGGTATAATCTGACAAAGTTGCTTTGCTTCCGTTTAGGTATTTTCTAAATGTAAAAGCCACTTTACCTGCTGTGCTTTCGTAATCGTCTGTTAGGTATCTTTTTTCGTTAAGTCTGCCAATGTAATTATCTATAAAATGGGCAATTTCGTGTGCCATTGTCATTTTAAACTGGTGGTCTCCAAACTTATCGGAAACAGCAATAGTTCCCATACTAGGAACATACATACCTGCTGCTTTGCTGGCAAACACATAACGGGTGCCTGTATGTGAAATTTTCAGGTTGGTTTTTTCGGCAATTTGTTTTATGGAGCCAAATATCTTTTGTACAGAAACAAGAGCATCTTTTATTTGCTCTATTTCCATGAGGTTAATTTTATCTCCGTTTTGGCGTTTTACTAATACTCCGTATTGTTTTTTTAATGCTAAGGATGTATTTATTTCTCCAAAAGAGGTTTCTATGGCTTTTTGGCGTATTTCAGAAAGTTCGGCACGTTGGATGGCAATGTCCTTCATTTTATACTCCATCATATCTCTAAAAACAGCCCAATATTCCCAAACTTCTTTATTGGCATAGCGTGGTTTTGGCATTACTGCTTCTGGGTTTACAAAACGCTCGTACATTCTGTGGTAAGAACCCCACATGGTTGTACTACTTAGTTGGCTTTTTAGCTTTTTTGGTCGGCTACGCTTAAAAAACTTGTATATCTTTTCCTTTTCTTGCCAGGTTAGTGCTTCATAATCTGCCTGAGTGATGGTTTTTTTAATTTTTACCGGTAAGGAGTCGTATAAATTTTGTTGATTTAAAAATCGTTGCCTTCTTTCTTCTGGTAAACTATCCCAATATTTTTCTTGTCGTATGTCGCTTTCCTGAGCATTTTTTATGGCTGCTGCTTTGGCTTTGGTATAATAGTAATCTTGTGTTAATACTATTTGATCTAAGGTAACTATTACATAATACGTTTGCTTTTCTTCGCTATGTTCTGAAGTGGCTAAAATATAGCTATCCTTATCTATTCTAATAGCATCAAACACATATCCTTTGCTTCGGAATATTTCTTCGTCTATTACCGGAATGTATGGAGGTAATTTAGCAGTAAGTATTTCGTCTATTTCAAATTGTATTTGTTCGGTATCGGTTTGCCTAAAATCGGGTATGTTTTCGTGCTTTTGCCCTTTTTTATCTACAATTGTTGTTAGCTCACCTTCATTTTCCAAACAATTTACTTGGTTTTGTTGGTGGCGTTCTAATTCTTTTAATTGTTTTAGCTCTTCTCTAATATTACTTTTTTCATCCCAATATTTTCTCCAATTATCTTTGTCTGTTTTTTCTTTTTCGTAAATAGCCTTTAATTGAAGGTCTAATTCCTCTATTTGTTGCTGGGTTTTAAATAGGGCATCTTGGGTAAGTTTTATGAGTTGGGTATTCATTGGTTTGGCTTATGAGGTTATGATGTTATTAGTTTAGGTTTTGGCAAAGATATAAAAAGTTAATAATTGTTTTTATTTTCTGTAAGATATTCTGATATGCTATCTGCCACTAAAATGTGTTTTAATGCTAATTTTCTTTGGTCTTTGTTTTCTTTAAATCTTATTATTTTGGTTGGTTTGGCATTTTTTATAAACTCAGCAGCTTTTTCTCCTTTTATTATTTTAGTGGCTCCTATTAATTTAGATTTAACTAAAAACATAGGTTCGTTGGTGGTTAGGTGTCTTCCCATATAAAACACAAATGGATCTAACAAAAACAGATTTGTTTGGTATTTTTTTGTCATTATTATATCTGCTGGAAGCAGTTGATTTTCTATTACAAAGTGTTCTGAATACATTGTGTTTGTTTTTATTTTATTTTTAGCCAATTTTCTGCTACATAATGAGGAAACAACGTTAAATAATAGCCTATTTTTGTTTCTAATAATTTTAATCCTGTTAATACATCAATAATTACCGCTAAAATAAGTACTGGGAAATAGCATAAGAAAAATATACTACATACAAATAAAATTAATGTGTTTTTAAGTAGTTTCATTTTGTTGTTTATTTTGAGTCTCTTTCATAGGTAATTTATTGCCATAAATTAACAATTCAGCACCATTTTTACCTTCTTTTTTATACTCATTAAATTCACTACGGGTTAAAACAAAACCATCGGCTTGTCTTTTTCCTTTTTTGTCTGTATATCCGCCATCTTTCACATATACCCAAACTTCTTCTTCAACATCTGAATACCTGGCTTTTTGATACCTACTTTCTTCTGAATATTTTATATTCAACTTTGAAGTATCTACTCCATTTGCATCAAAATATTCAATAACATCTTCTTTTAAGGTTGATTTTTTAGACTTAATTCCTTCTGTTTTCCCTTTTAACACATCTATTTCCTTTTGGATGTTGGCTTTTTCTTCGGCTTCAAAAGTTAGGTTTTGCAATGTTTGTAATACTTCTATTGCTTCGTTAATTTGTTTATCTGTTTTTTCTCTTTGGGCTTCTTGTATTCTTTTCTTTTCGGCTTCTCGTTCTTTATTTTTCTTTTCCGCCTCTAAGGAAAACTGCTCAAAATCGAAACTTTTATCATAATTTTTTAGCCAGTTGATTAGTTTATCTTCTTCCGGATTAAAATCGTGATCCATTTTAGATAAGTCTATTCTTACTGGCCATTTATACCCTTTAAACCAAACTTTGTTTTTAATGTAGGTTACGGTAGGTCTATCTGTAAATCCAAATGATTTTAAGTCTTTTTCTAGTTCCTCTAAAGAGTTATAAGGCTTATTGATTATATCCGCACCTTCTGTCCACTCTAATACAATAGGGTGAGTTTTCTTTAATTCTTCTGTTTTTACTTTTCGGTTATTAAAATTGTAAGCATATTCTACGCCTTCTAATTCTTCTGGTTTTACTAACACATAATCAACTGCGTTAACTGCTGATAATTTTTTCAAATTAACCGTGTTGATTAAATCTAACTTATCTTCATTAACAGCATCTACTAAATAATGCTTGTTACTAGTATTTTTTTTGTGTACAAAATCACCTTTTTTAAATTCAGTAGTGCCATTTTTAACAGAAGCAACTTCTGTATCATCATTAATGTTAACACAACCTAGTGATTCTAATTTACCATGGTTGTAAATACAATTATCCATTAAATTATAAGAGAATAAATTATCTTCTGGATTCTCCAATCCTCTTAAAGGCATAACTAATACTAAATCTGTATTAATACCTCCTGAATAACTAATTTCTCTGGACTTTCCTTTTGGAACAATTACTAAGGCTTTGTTTTTGTCAATAAAACACAAATCTACCATATCATGCCCTAAAAACAACATGGCTTTTAACGATTTTGCCAAAAAATCTGCATTAAAACCAACTTCCATTTCGTTGTTTACCCTAACAAATATTTGATTAGTTATAGGGCTAACTAAATCTGCTTTTAAGGTAATAGCACAAAACTTGTATAAATTGTAAGTGTTTACAGTTATTACCTCATTAAATTCTGTAGGAACTACTGCATCGTATCTTGGGTAAGTACCTTCTATTTGGTAACAACCGTCTTTGGTTTTAGAAATTATTTGCTCATTACCTTCTAATTCTTTAAAAAGTTTGCTTTTAGTATTGCTCATATAGCATATTGCTTCCTCTTTAATTATTGGTTTGGCGTTAATAATTAACATTATATGAGCATTTGTAGCCACCACTTTATTGTTTTTAGTATCGAAGTAAACACCAGTCATTGTTTGACGCAACCCATCTTTACCCACAAATAAATCTGTTATGGTAGCTAAGTGTTTATTATCTGGCTCTGGTTTAAATGGCAATTGGTTTACTTTAGCTACATTTCTAAAAGACGCAGGTATCAATTTCCACAACGGCTCTTTAATGTTTTCTAAAAAGCGTGTTATTGATTCGTCTGGGTGGCTCTCAAAAATACGCTCTAATTTAAACCTATTGGCTTTTGGTACTGATTGTATTGCTTCTAAAAATGGGGTAAGCATTTCTGGTTGATAGCTTACTATATAACTGAAAAAATTACTTTGAGCCATATAAAGAGCAGTTCCATAGTTCGGAATATCTATATATGGTTGATACTCTTCTGAGTTCTTTTTTTCCTCAAATTCTTTCTTTATTTTATCTACAGAATTTTTTAATTCTTCTATGGTTTTAGGCTCCATTAGCTTTTTAAAAGCTTCTTTTTCGGAAATGGTTCCTCCATCGGCAAATTGTTTGTTTGCTTTAGTAATTTTTGTTTCAGAAATGTTTCGTCTGTCAATAACTCCATTAGCAGAAGACAAATTATAAGTTGGAGATTTATCGCTCCACTCTATTACTTCGGTTATGGTTAAAACAGGTTCTTCATCAAACATTTGCACTTTATCGCCTTCTTTAAACCTTGGTGTTCTAAAAATAACATCAAATTGACCATTATCATTCCAACCTTCCAAACGAACATAATGGTTTTGTTCTTTATGTTTATTAAAAGAAGCTAAAGCATCAGAATAATAAATATGGATTTCTTCTTGAGGTTTTCCATTTTCATCTTCAAAAATTACTTTGAATTCATCGTATCCCTCATGTGTTGGAGTAGGGAGTTGTCCGCCTTTTTCAAGTTTATTTTGTTTACTTACTTTAGCTATCCAATTAGATCTATCATACTCATCCCAAGTATGTACGGGTTTTTCGTATAAGTAGTGTAATTCTTCTCCTATTTCTTCTAAAAATAGTTTTACTTCCTTATCATTTGGTTTTGTAGGAGGGAGTAAATCATCTTGTTTTACCCAATACACAGGCATTTTACCAAGTATAGCACTATCTTCTTCATGTCTAACATATATTCTATCTTCATCAATATTTTCTACTACTACATTTGCATTATTGGTAAGATCATAATATGTGTTGCCAACTTTAATTGGCCAAACTCCATTATTTTTTTTAATTCTTGTATCGGTGGGAAGTTCACCACCTCCATCAAATTTTTGATAATCTTCACTATTATGAAAATCCCAATCAATAGAGTTATAAGCAGTAACAATATCTTTTAAATCTGCTGTGCTACCAAAAACCGTTTTTATATGTTTAATAGCATCTGGTTTGCTAATATAATCGAATTGGCGTTTTAGGGTTTCGGCAATATCGTGTTGTTTTAGGGTAAGTTCTCCACCTTCTCTATATCTTTTTATTTTAGGATTATTTTCTACTCCTTCAATAAAATTGTAATCATCCATGGTAAGCACTTCTTTGTCTTTTAGTTCTATTAGTCGCTCTACCATGTGGTGAAGCTCAGCATCTGTTTCCATGTCTTCTCTGGCTAATTCTAAGGTTCTTATTAGTAACGGAATGTTCATGGTTATGGTGTCTTTTTTATCTTTTATTTCGTTATCTAATTCTACTAAGTCATTTTTATTTACCATATCTTTTTCAAATTCTCCATTTCTGTAATATTCTACTTTAACCATTTCATCTTGGTTAGGATTTTCGTCTATTACTTTTACAATTTTATTAGGGATAGAAAAATGTGTAGGTGCTACTCTGTATTCTTTTCCTGTTTTTATTTGGTTTTCCATGTTGTTGATTTTAAAAGGGTCTTGTTTAAACTTGTTCATTAGGTATTCTTCTAATTTTATGTGTTCTATTAGTTTATTGCAAAATTGTTTTATTTTATCTGGAGTTGGTTTTTCTTCCATTAATTTTATTCTACTAATAAACCAATGGTGCTGCTCTATTAATTCATCAATAATAAGTTTATTTAGTGTGTTTTTATCTTGCTTTACTACCCAAGGAAAAAAGTCTTTTTCTTCTTCATTAAAATGGTGGTTGAGTTCTTTATGAAATAAAGTAATAATTTTTTTTGCACATTCAGAGCAGTTATTCTCATTCACTTCACGGGATATTTTTTCCATAAAATCCCATGCTTCGTGATGATCTTTATAAAGGTCTGTCAGGAGTGTTTCCATTGGGAGTTTGGTTTTTCCACCATTTTTAAACTGTACGACCTCTCCTGTTTCTTTTTGCATTTTTGCACCTGGTTCTATTACGTTGCAACCTGCATTTTCGTTTATGGCGGAAACAATTTGTTTATTGGTTCCTTGTAAAGTTTTTACGGTTTTATCTTTTAAGGTTTTTTTGCAAATGATCACGTCCCCAGCGTGTACGGAGGTAGCTTTTTGGGTAATAGACTTTGCTCCTATAGAAGTATTAATTTGATTTAATATGTCAAAATTAGTTCCTTTGTAAGTTCGTATTGTCGTATCTTGCAAAGCCTCTCTGGGAATAAGTGGTTCTTTGCCTTCTACTTCAATTTGTTGTCCGGTTTCTGGAATAACAATGTCAATTCCACCTTGTGCATGAGATTTTCCGACAAATATGCCGCCTTTTTGATTGATAGTTGTCATTTAATTAGTTAAAGTATAATATGCAAATTTACACAATGCAAATTAAATTATTAAAAAAAATTATTTGTATTGCATTTTTTTTGGTATTTTTTTGGTATTATGGTTGTTTTATTAAAATATGTTTTATAATTTTGGTAGTAATTTATTAAAAATTACTACTTAAACCAAAATAAAAATTAAACTATGAGTAAAAAAGAAACAAAAAAACAATATTGGCAACGAATAGCTAAAGAACAAGGTGTTAAACATCAAGATAATGACACTATTGGTATGTTGGTAACTGCTATTGCAGCAAAGTTAAAAATTGATGCAGACGGCATTAGCCCAAGTGGACTACAAAAAATGGTTAATAAAAAATTAGCTGACAATACTACTTCCAAAGGAAAATCATGGAGCAAGAGTGGTGGAAGTAAAAAAACAGAAGGCGATAAGTTGGAAGAAAAAAAGGCTGAGGCAGTGAATGAGGAGAAGAAAGAAGAGAAAAAAGAAGAAGGAAATCCTGAATTGGGGGATACACCCCCTACTGAAAACAAGGTTGTTTTACCTGCTTTTAACAGCATTAAAGAAATGAAGGATTTTTGTGTGGAGAAAGGTTTAAATATGCTTGATGGATACGTTTCTGCTACTAAACAAAAGCAAGTTGATTTTTTAGCATGGATTGTTGATAATGCTTCTAAAATAAAGCAATTGCCAAAAAACAATATTGCGGCTGCTAAGGAAATAGTTGGTGGTTTTAAAGAAACAACTCCTAAAGCAACTTCTGAAGCTCCTGCTGAAATGGTTAGCTATGCTAAGTCTATTATGGGTTACATTAATAGTTCTCCGGCATTAGCTATTCACAAAAAGTTTCCTAAAGAAGAATTAAAAGACATGCTATCTAAAGCATTGAAGAACTATAATTATAGTGTAGATAATGATGGTATTGGTAGTTATATTACTATGACGGATAATAACGAAAATTCTGTTAGAATACCGGAACAAGGTTATTTGCCAATGTAAAAATTCCATTAATTAAAAAAAAGGCTTTATACTATGTATAAAGCCTTTTTTTTAATCTACTTTTGTTTCTAATTGCTTTCTGTAAGTGGCTTTAGTGATGTTTTTAGCCATACTTACCGCTCTAAACATGTGATCCCTTTCTTCTTTTGAGTACTCTGCTACTTCTTCTCCTTCTTTTGGTGGTAATAGCAAGTTGTTGGTGTGTAAAAATGCAGTGTAAAATATTTCTTCTTCTTGGTCGTATAGGTTTTTATAAAAATCAAACATGGCTTGTATTTCTATGTACTCTGCCACGGTACAGATTATCATATAATTACCTGGTAAGGTTTTTGCCTCAATTATATCTGAAGGAAATTCTCCGTATTTTTTAATTTCTCTATTTACTAATGCTACTACTTGCATCCACAATTTTCTTTCTCTTATTGTTTTTATATTAAAAAAATAATCTAGCTGCTGTTCTCCTTCTATTTCTTCGGTGGTAATTCCGTGCTTCATCATTAATTGCTGAAGTTTATTTTCGGCATTTACCTTTTCGCCTCCTTCTCCTCTATCGGCTAAGGCTTTTAGTTTTTTGGCTAATTCTATTATTTTGCTCATGTGAAATTGGTTTTTAAGTTAATATTTCACTTCGTTGCTCCAGCAGATTATTTGCCCTTTAAATGGCAGTTTGCTAAACCAACTTATAAAATCTTTTCCGGATAGTCCATCATTATTTGCTAAGGTGTAAAAATTTTCGCTACCAAAACTACCAAAAAACTTTTTGTTAATGTAAATTTCGTTGGTAGGGAAGATTTCTATGTCGTAAACTTCTGTAATTAATACATCTTTGGCTAAAATTATTTGAGGAGAGCAGTAAGGTTTTTCAGACCAAACTCTGGGGCTAAAATAATCGCTTTTTTTAAATCTGTTTCCTGCTCTTATGGTGTGGTGTTTTGGTTCAAAATCGAATACTGCATTAGGATCAATACCTTTATAAAAATATAATAAAATTTGTTTGTCTGTTATTTTAGGGTTTAATTCTGCTAAATGGCTTAGAGTGGGTATTATTTCTAATGAATTATAGAGTTTTTCTACAAAATAGGTTTTTTCTCCTTCTCTAATGTGCTTTTTAGGGAATTTGGTTGAATATGTGATTACTTTTGACATTATAGATATTTTAAAAATTTATGAGGTTAAGAGTTTATGGTTTTGACTTCCTAATTTTCATAACCTCATTATTTATTGATAGCAGTACGGTTTTCCAGACCAAACTCTGGGGCTAAAATAATCGCCTTTTTTAAATCTTAACTTTTCTTTATAAATTTCAAGAATTTTCATAATAACCTCCTTTGTTTATAGTGGCTTCGTGGTATGTCTTACTATATAATAGTTGTAGGTAATAAGCCTACTAATCTTTTCCTTCTATTGAATAGTGTGCTACAATTATATACATGCTCAAATAATGAAATGTTATTGCAGCCAATATGCAAATTCATATCCTTCAGCTAAGTAATTGTTATAAATGAACGCACCTAACCAGGTTGTCGCTATTAAGTACCAACCAAGTAGCATTATCATTAATCTTGTTTTTCTTTTATTTCCCATTTTATTATTTTTAAAGTAACTATTCTAAATCCGTAGGGTTACATACCTACAACACGGGCTATAAGCCATACAAGTACAGGCTCATAGCCCGAACTCGTTAGCCACAATTTAATCGGACACCACTTGGCATTCTGAAATGTCAAAAGTCTTTTTAAAGTCTGCGCCATTGGTTAATATCAAATCTAAATTCGATGAATAATAACCATTGTTTGAACCATATCCGGGTATTCTAACATGAAATCCGTTAATAGGCTTTAATGCTATTCCGTAATCTTCAATTCTTTCAAAGAAATTATCAGTTGTTAAGTCAAATTCCAATCCTTCAAAATCTGCCAATGTCAAATCTGATAAGCTCAAATAATGTCTTTCACAACAATCTTGGTCGTGGCTTGAATACAATTTTACACCGTTGTTAAATTCCAACGAATCTGAATCAATTGCTACTACTTTTAAATTTTTCATTTTTATAAATTTAAGTTGTTAATAATCAAATAATAAACTGTGGCTAACACGGTATATATGCCATGCGCCGATTAGTGTCGTGCTATTATTTAGGTTATCGTGGGCGCACGTCACATATACCCAACGTTCAGGCAAAATTGCCTTTGGCACGCAAAATCGTTTTCAATAAATTTGAAACAAAAATACATTTAATTTTTGTATTTCCGAAATTTATTTCTTCTTGTTTAAGAATGCTTCTGTTCTAACTCTAACATTTTCTTTTTCTAAAAAAGTAATATATTCTGCTACTTTTGGATGTAGTAAAAACTCCTCATCTCCAGCTCCTATTGCTTTGTTTACTAATTTTTTGTTCTCTTGGTATTTTTCATTAAAACTTTCTTCTGTTTCTATAGATAGAAAACCGTTTTGAGATGCTACTAGATAATCAGATTTATTTCCAATTTCTGCTATTCCATTTGGTTTTTCTATGGAAAAACTTACTGGCATTTGGGTTGCCCATAATTTTTGTGGCTTAGGACTAACTTTGTCCATTTCATTAGTGTTTAACCCCTCAAATGTAAAATGAGGAATATTTAAACTTGTGTTGGCATTACTTTTTTCTGGATTAGGAGTAAGTTTTATCCTTTTATGTTCATCTTCCAGCTCTTTATTGTTGTCAATTAAACTTTCTTCTTCTAAGTACTCAGTTATGCTCTTTAATTCTTCTTGTTTTTGCTCTTCAGAAAGATCTACGTTATTAGATCCATTTTGTTCTATATTTCCTGACAAGCCTATTGGTTTTTCAATAGTTTTTTCTGTTGGTTGATTTATTGGCTCCAAAAAACCTGCTGTAGCATAAGCAAATTTTATTGGTTTGCCAATTTGTTCTACCATTTTTTGTAAATTATTAAAATTATCTACTCCAAATCCTGGTGCATTTTGCTGAAAAAAATCTATTTCTCTTCCTTCGGGATGCTGTATAATATACAAAGGCTTGTTATTTTCTCTGTGTATTACTTCCCATATATAGGTTTTATCTTTTGGAGAAAGAAAAACGGGATTGTTATATCCTAATTCAATTTTTGCTCCTTTAAATTTTACTTCTTGTGTTAATTTATATTCCATTTTTTTAAAACATTTTGGTTAATTCAATATTATTTTCTTCTGAAAAATCAAAGTTATTTTCCACTATTTTTTTTGCTTCTGCTCCTGCCATTTTCAGTTCTACCGGAGCATCTATTATTTGCTGTATTCTTACTGTTAAATCTTTTTTATTACTAAAAATATATCCGTTTATTCCATCTTGTATTAACCCATTATAAGGATATATATTTGGTGTTAATACTGGTATAGAAAATATAGCTGCTTCTAAAAATTTGGTATAATCTTCTGATGTAGAATTAAAGGAATTTGGTATTAATGGTATTAAAATTAAATCTAATTCTAATGCTTTTAATTGTTTAGGAAAATGAATAATAGATGTAGGTTTTACAAAATCGAAATCTACTCCTTCCAACCAATCTTCTTCTCCTTCTTCTCCGTTGTATCCATAAATAATTAGTTTTACAATTCCTTTTAGCTTGGTAGTTAGTTCTACTAATTGTTCTTTATAAAACAGCACGTCATCTCGGTTGATGTCGGTAGCTATTATGCCTATTTTAATTTTTTTCATTTATTTTTAGGTTGATTCTTTTGAAAGTGTACTTTTCCATCTTTAGTATATACAATTACGTGTACTCCTTTTTTTATAAATTCTTGTGCTGCTTCAATAGCTAGTTTTTTAGTGTTAAATTCTTGTATGGGAGCAGCATTTTTAGATCTTTTATGCACCCATTTTCCTTTTTGGCAAACAACCATTAGCTTACTGCTTTCTTGAGCAGTTTGTGTAATTTCATTATTTCTACCTTTTTTGGGTTTATTATTAGTTACTGGCATTTGAGGGTTGTAATCTACATTTTCTAAAAAAGTACTAATATCTATTAAAATGGGTTGGCATTGAATTTCTACTGAAGAAGGTGTGTTTTTAAGTCTGTTTTTAGCCACTCCGTTAGATAGTTTATTAGTAAGGTATCTATGTAATGCTACTGAACTTACTTTACACATGTCTGCCATCCAAATATTATCTTCCACCGTTTCTATGGCTTCTGTTGTAAATATTTTTTTGTATGGATGTGTCGGAGGAATTTCGTAATAATTAAAATCTACCCAAAAAACAATTTTAACACTTGGATTTACCTCTCTTACTTTGTCGTAAAAAGGTTTTAATGGTTTGGTGGTAAATGGAATTACTATTACATCTGCCCACATAATGTCGGTAATATTATTAAAAAACAAATCAATATCAGTGAGTTGTTCTTCCGGATTGTATTTATCTATACCAATAAGTGCCGTAATAGTGTTATTAACACCATACATATTAATAAATGGCAGTATTTTGGTATATAAATCTTTTTTAGATAGTTGGCAGGTCATAAACAAAATGTGTTTTTTTGCCAATTCCTTAAACTGATCTTCGTAAAAAGATTGATTATTTATTGCTATATTTAGGTCTGATATTAATTTCATTTACTTTAAAATATGGAATAAAGATTCTAACTCTTTTTTAATGCTTTCGTTTCTTTGTTTATAAAACTCTTCTTCAGAAATAGTAAGTTCTTTTTTTAACTTATTAGCTACTTCGTATTTTTCTTCTAATACAGCTTTTTCTATTTCTTTTGGAATATCTCTCATTAAAGATAGTTCTGCTGTATATTTATATGGTTTTTGCCAAAAAAAACGCTTGTGTTTTTTTATTTCTTCAATCTTATATCCTAATGGTATAAGCTGAATAATAAATATTGTTAGCATTTCTTTTTCTGGAGCTGATGCTTTTACTATATTTGGTTTTTCCATTTTTTTATATTAACTATGATGTTGTAATTCTGCTTTAGCTTCTAATACCATAGCATAATGCTCTTGATTAAACCTCATTCCTAAATGAGTTGTTTTATTAACTTCTCCTGTTAAATGAAACAACCTTATTTTTACCAAGTTAAAGAAGTTAATTCTTACTCTATTTATGCTCATTTTTTTAGTTTTTTCTTTTCTAAAACAATTTTGTACTCTTTTTTATTTTGGTGCATAGGCTCTGTTATAACATAGCCTAAATTTAGGAATGTTTTTGCCCTTTTTTCAAGATTAGAAGGGTTGCTGCCTACAATAACAACTTTAGCCATTTTCTTATACTAAACTTGAGTTTTGGCATACTCCTTTACTTCTTCTATATTTATCGGTAGTTTGTACTGATCTACCAAGCAATCTGCAACTTTTCTAAATGTTTTTTCTGTAGCCTCCCCTTCATTTATAAGGTAATGGGCGGATGTAACTCCTATACCTGCTTTTTTTGCTAATTCTTTTTGTTTTACTCCATTTTGTAAGAAGTAAATTTTTAATTTGCTTACTTTTTTTGACATTTTTTATTTAGTTTTTATGGTTTCTATATTACTTGTAAAAAAATAATTCCTCTAGTTCTTCTTTAGACAATTCTCCGTTCATTAATTGCTCTGCAAAGTAGAATAATTTTTTATTTTTTGTGTTTAATGCTTCTTTTTCATTTACTATTTTTTTGTAAATCTTCTTCATTTCCGACCAACTATTTTGCTTTCCTTGTGATTTTACAACATCTCTTTTCACTACCTTTTCTTTTCCTTCGGAATTAGCTGATATTATAGCGTTTTCTATTATCCTAAGAGCTTCTTCGTAATCTTCTGAATTGCGTAAAATATCTAATACCAAGGTGGATGATAAAACCCCTTCTTTAATGTAGTTTTTTATTTTTTCTGGAGCATTATGCAATAGTTTTAAGTTACTTACATAAGTTCCTGAAAAGCTTGTTTTTTCTACAATTTCTTGCTCAGTTAAGTTTTTTTCCAACAATGTGCTTACCACTTCTGCTTCTTCTAAAGGAGAGAAACGCAACCCATCATTGCAAATTAATTGATTAGCTATTCTTTGCACTTCATCTTCTTCTACTTCTATACAAGGAATTTTTATTTCTTCTTTGTTTTTTAACAACTTAATTGCTTCATACCTCCTATGTCCATCGCTTAACACAAATTTGTCGCCTACAAATTTTCCTCTAAATGGATTTGTTACTCCGTTTTTTGATATGGACTTAGCTAATGAAGGCAAATCTCCATAATCTACCCTACGGTTAAACCCATGTTCTATCTCTATTTGATTATGTGTTAATTGTATTAGTTTCATTTATTAGGTTGTTTAATCTCTCGCAAATCCAGAAATATGGTTTTATTTAAAAAACTAATATTTCGAGGATGCTCGTAAAAACAAAGAATTGAAAATTCTTATTTTTACGGCAGACGCTAAGACGCAGTTTTTTAATCTTTATTTCGCATTATTCCTACTTCTGACTTCTGCATTTCTTCCAATTGTTCGACAAACTTACAAAACTTATTTCATATTATCAAACAAAAAATAAATTTTATTTCGTTTTTTATTACTTTTTATTCCTATATTTGCAAAAGAAATTCGTTATTAGTTCTTTGCATAAACTTATTAGGACGAGGGTTCGACTCCCTCCATCTCCACAAAGGAGGCATGGTAGATAAGTGCTTTACTATTTTTTACAGTTGATTTAGGTACACACAACATATAGATTTTCATAAGTAAGGTTAAACCGATTACGCTCGGGGATGATCCGGAATCATTTAACGCATGCCTCCTACTTTATTACAGTTAGCAGTAGAAAGATGCCCTTAGCGGAACAACATCAAACCTACTTAAAAAATTATGGGGGTGTTTTCTGGATTTTGACTGGTAAGGAGTAAGTATTGAATGAGAATTTCTAAGCCATTTTAAATGGAAACAAAATAGAATCGAAAATTGCTGCCTAAGTAGGTATTAATTTTCAAACGCTTTTTAGGAAGTGCGTACAACCTACAAAAAAAGCCCTTTATTTAGAAATAAAGGGCTTTTTAGTTTATAAAAGTATAGGTAGTTATTATTGGCCTGAATATATTTGAGGCGTTACAACATCTTTAGGGTTGATTAACTGAGCAGTTCCTCTTCCGTTGGCACCAGCAAATAATTGTGCAGAATAATTTTCTTTCATTGGAAGTATTTTTGTTTTGCCACCTGCTACTGAAGAACATCCTCCGCATCCGCTAAAAGCTTCTGCTGTTTCGGTTTCTTCAACAAGCACTTCTTTAACGGTTTCTAAACCTGCTTTTACTTCTTCTTTTTGTTTGGCAATTTTTTGTGCTTCCATGTAATCTTTAACTGCGATTACGATTGCTACAGCTCCAAATATTCCGCCTACAATTGCTACCGGCTTCCATATTTTTGATTGGGACACTGTATCTACTAATGTTTTTTTGCTCATAATTTTTATTTGTTTATTGGGTTATTAGTTTTTATCTTGGTTTTTTTAATTAACTGTTTCCTTCTGTTCTTTAACACACCATCCGTTATCTAAATTGTACGGTTTGAAACATTGTATGTAAGGGCCTTTTTTATTAACGTCTCCTGTGTTAACAATTACAGGCACACCTCTTTTATCGAATCCAACTATGTAGTTTCTTTTTAGGTTTTTCCTTGCAAAAATTCCTGAAGCTCCGGAGAAGTTTTCATTTAATGCTGCTGCTTCTTGTGTAGCATCTTGTATTTCTTTTTGATCTTTTCTTTTTTTAATTCTTGCCCAAGCAGACATTCCTACAGCGGCAGCTCCTGCTGACAATGCTAGAATACCTGCTATTTGATAAATTGTGTTTGTTTTCATGGTTAATTATTGTTGGTTAGTTATTAAGTGGTTTACTTTTTATATTATTTTTTTACTTTTTTTTGTTTACTACTAAAAATGTAACTTTATTAAGTTTTATTAAAAACCTAACAAAACCCTTGTAAAAACAATAGTTACGGGCTGTTTTTATGTTTTTTTTAGTTTTTCAATTCTTTTTTAGATGTTGTTTTATTAATTCATGTAGCTATTATTAACACTACTTCTAGCAAATTTAATTATATTTTTTTACATTTAAAAATATAGTGCTTTATAGCCTGTTTGTTTACATTTTTAAATGTAACTTTATTTTAATGCTAACTGCCTATTTTTTTAAATATAAAAATAGTGGCTCCTACACCTATGGAAAAACATCCAACCCCTATAATTGTGGTTCTGTTTTTTAGTTTTTGTAAGTTTAGTTTAATTTGTCCATTTTCTTTATTTAGCCTCTTACTTTCGTTTTCTAAATCTATATTTATGGTGGATAAGTTTTGGTTAATTTGGTTAGTGTTATATAATTGTAATGATAGGTTTTGTATTAAACTATCTTTTTTAGGGGAATTAACTAAGCATTCTAAGGCAGCTTTGTCCATATCATCTGTATAGCATATACAAGAATCTGGTGTTTGAGCTAATGATACAATTCCGGAGAGAAATAATATAGATAGTGTTATTAGTTTTTTCATGGTTTTAGGGATTAACTCTGTTAAATAGGTAATTTCTTAATGAATCTCTGTAGGCTCTATCGCTATTATGTATGAGAAGGCTATCTTCTGTAATAGAATTTACTATTTTAGTATAATCTTTTTTTAGCAATTCGTTTTCTTGTTTGTATTGCTCTATTTGCTCTTTTAATTTAGCATGTTTTATCATTACCTCTATGGCTTCTTTGGTGTATGTTGGTGGTTTTGTCCAATCTTTTATAGTGGTTATAATATTAGACAATAAACTTAGCCCAATTATGCTTGCAACTATATAAATTAGTATTTTGTTAGTTCCAAACATTTTATTATTTTTTTAGTGGGTTAATAATCAATTTAAGTATCCATTGGTTGGCATATCCGCATAAAAAAGCAGTAACTTTTACCAGAGGCAACTCATTAGGTGTTATTTTAGAGATGTAAAAAACAATATCATCTAACATAAGGAAGCAAGCCGCTGAAGTAATTACCGAAATGATTAACTCCAATCCATTATCGTTTAGCCAATAAGCTAATTGAAATGGTTTGCTTTTGTTTTTTCGATTACGGTATCGGATAAGAAAAAATAAAGCCATTCCTAAAAAGGCAATAATTCCGTTAATTAAGGTAATGTTGGTTGTTTCCATGGTTAGTTGTTTAAGGGTTAGTATTGTACTTTTTTAAATCTATTTTATTCTTGTTGATAACATAATATTCCTTTGTTGTTTTTTCTTTTTGTTATTATCTATTATAAAATCTCCAAGATTTATTTCTATACCAATAGAAATATCTCCTACAGCTGCTGGTATGTCGCCTAAGTGAGCGAACTTGTTTAGTTTTTCAAGCTTATTAGTAAACTTTACCGCTGCATCTGTATTTATGTTAAGTTTCAAATTTCTTCTCGTTTAATATCGCTTAAAGAATAGTCTTTCCAATCCAAATGAGATACTTTTTCTTGATGCTCTTTCAAATCGGGAAAAGGAATAGCATAACTCCCATCTTTCATAATTATATCAGGTCTTTGAACCCCCCCTGAATAACGAATGTTAATTTTTAAAATATTAACAATATTTTGCTGAGATTCTTCCCATTCTCCTAAGGTTTGGTATGTAAGTAGTCTTATCATATTATTCCGTATGTTGCTTTAAGTGTATTTATGGCATTTGTAAAATCTGTTGGGTTATAATCTGAAAAACTTGCGTAACCCTCATTACAAGCTGTTGCATTTAATGTTTGTGAGTTAGCCCATAAGTTTCCTATTACGGATAGGTTGTTTGTTGTAGATGGAATAAGCAATGGATTGCTTCCAACTGCATTATTAGTCCTCATTACCCCATTAGTGTATATCTGTCTATTTGTGCCAGTATATACAAAGCTTATGATTATTTTACCGCCGCCTGTCGTACTTCCAAAAGTCATAGGATATGTGTTTGTTCCCGCTGAATTAGTAGTTTCGATAGCAATAGTCGTAGAGTTAAGAAAAAATCTAAATCCCTCCTTATTTGCATTAGCCGTGTTATAACATGACATCATTGTATAGAGGTTTGCTGCATCATAATCAATTACAAAATGAGCCATCCAATTCGGATAACTTCTTCCAAAATCTATGACATTTTCTTTTATTAAAATATCATCAATAGCATCTCCTTTATATGCTATCTTACCATTTATTGATGTTTGAGTGGGTTTATTAGATAAAGCAGGATTAATTAAATCTAATTCTGCTCCTAAATTACCTGTATCATAAGCTAATACTTGATTTATGGAATTTCTTGCTCTATCTAAATACCACTCATAATGATTAGTAGCAATCAATGGAGATGGTCTGCTTTGATTAAACCTATATGGATTAATTAAATTCATAATAATTTAATTTTTAGACCAGCACCAGCTGTTGAACTACCTACTTGCGTTATAAATGCTTCTATTTTATCTCCTACTGCAAATGTTATAGTTCCATTTAATACATAAGGAACAGATGCTGTTAAACTTGTGTTTGCTGAAATATCAATAGAAATTAAAGTGCTAAAAATAGATAATCCATTTTTATGAATATCTACAATTATTTTAGCTCCTGTGGGAGCGGTATTTACGTTTATCATTACTGTGGATACAGTTAACTCATAAGCCATGTAATCGGTATAAACAGCAGTAGCACCATCTGCTACTAAAGCTGATGTTTCATCTGATGCAGCGAAAATGTAGCCTCCTCCGCTAGTTGCTCCTCCACCACCTCCGCTTGATCCAAATCCAAAACTGTTTAATTCCATGGTTTACTAGTTTAATAGTTTGTAAGGTGAAAAGGTTAATATTATTATCACTTAACCTTTTGTTGCAAATTTGCTTTATTTTGTAAAAAGTTTTTTCCGTTATATACTGCTGTGGCTACTCCCATTCCTATAAGAGATATTCTTACCCATAAAGGTAATGTTTTAAATGTGCCGGCATATACCATAATTGGTGCTAGTACAAAAACATCTATTAGTCGTATGTTTTGGCTTTTAGATATTTCTGTTACGGTTTCTTGTGTTGTTTCGTTTATCATGGCATTAGGTATTAGGTATTAGGCATTAGGCATTTTCTTCTTCTATAATAAAAGCTACCTCAAAGTGCATTCCGTCTTTTCTGGCAAAATGCCCTCCCCAATAAAATCCCCATTTATTTGCTATTTCTACTAAAAGCAATAACGATCCTTTTTCGCCAACTTTTGTGGGTTGTTTTCCTAATCCATTGTATTCTGCATTTATATCAAAAGCAGTTCCATAACTGTGGTTGCTAAGTGCAGATATACTTCCTCTTATAAAACGTGGGTAATATGCTCCGGCATAACTTACTACTAAATGCAGTAATCCTTCTTTTTCTATTTCTTCCCAAAACTTTAATAATTGATATTTTGCTTTTTTATGAAAACGCATTCTGGTATATTTTCCGTTAGTAGCTTTTGCTAACTGTGGAATTTCTACCATTACTATGTTGTCTTTTTCAAAACTATTGGTTATTTTTATTTTTTCTTTATTTGTTTTTGTTGGTGCTGGTTCGTATTTTATTTTTCCAAAAACATCTTCTCTTTCTGCTCCTGTTAAATGATTAAAACTTGGTTTTGGAGGAAAGAAATCGTTTGCTGATTTTTCTGGTGCTATAAACCCTAATTCTTTTGCTTTAGCAATGGTTTTATTTCCTGCCCAACCATCTGGCTTTAAATTATGTTTTTTTTGAAACAAAACGGTAGCAGCATGGGTTAAATTCCAAAAATCCCCATCAATTTTACCATTGTACAACCCTTGTTTTTTTAAAAAAAGTTGCCAATTACTTACTTCGGTTCCTTGTTGTCTTTTTTTCATTAGTTTAATTTGTTTTTTCTTATTACATCTGCAAAATACTTATTTTGATCTTCTAAATTTTGTATTTTAAGCGAATGGTATTCCGTTTTTTGTGCTATTTCTCTAATTGTTTTAGTTGTTTCTCTCATTTCTTTAGAAAGGGCAGACATATCTTGTTTTAATTGAATTTCTGCTTTTTCGTTAGCCTCTTTTAATGACATTAATTTGGATGCGTTTTCTCTAATTTCCATGGTGTTTTTTTGTATGTCTCCGGCAGATAATTCTGTTTTTTTATTAATAGAATTAAACCAGTAACCCGAAAAAACCCCTAACAACGTGCCTCCGCTTGCAATTAATGTAAATAATATTTCCGTACTCATTTATTAGTTTATAAGGTTAAAAGCTTATAGGTTATTTATTGTAAATACCAACTAACTATCACCTTATTTTTTTAGTTCTTATTTCTTCTGTTCATTTCCCCTAATATTTTAAGGATGTCTAATTGGGTTTGTTGCATGGTTTTTTGTTGCTCTTGCAATTGGTTTAGTTGGTTTTCTATACCTTTCATTTTTTCTTCCGAAATGGCTGTATTGATATTTGTGCTACCTACTTTTTCATCTATTTTTTCAATTTTTTGTATGGCCTCTGTAATAGTTTGGTCTTGCTTAATATCGTTTTGCAAGGTGGTTTCTATTTTATTGTAGATAACAAACGAAGAACCTATACCACCCATAACCGCTACTACAATTGCTCCTATAATAATTTTTATTGCATGAGATGCTAGGTCTTTTAAGAATGTTTTTTGTTTATGAGTGGTAGGTACTTCTTGCATTTTGTTTGTTTATTTAAAATATTTCTGATGATTTAATTTGTTTTCCTTGCCAATTATCATCGCAAACATATATGTTTATTTCTTCTTTTGGCATCATTAGTATTACGTTTTTTAATTGCTCGGTTGTTACATTGCTTACTTTTGCACTTAGTACTGGGCTTGCCATTATTGAAATAGTTGGGTTTAGTAATTCGCCTAAAGTAGTATCGTACTTTTTTTGTGTTCCTTCAAAAACTTCGTAATGCAAACTTTTTAAAATGCCTTTTTTATAAATTTTTACTCTTATTTTGTTTTTTTCTATGCCTTTTGTAGTACTAATTTTTTCAAAAGCCTTTTTAATTTCTGCTATTATTTTATCTTGCATATCTTTTTTGTTTTAGTTTAAAAAACAAAGGTAAAAAAAAAATTTAACATTTATTAGTCTTTTTACTTGGCGATAGCAATTCTTTCATTAGCAATCTTTCATCTACTTTGTAGTTTTTAAAAGAAACTATTCCGGCTCCAATAGATATATTTCCTTTAATTTCTACCACTAAACTATCTTTATTTTTTAGCAATGCTGTTATGTTTTCAATTCCTTTTTTCAGTAAATCTTGAGGATTAAACTTTACGTTTATCTTCATATTGCTTTGTCCGTTGGAGGCAATTTTTACGTTTTCATTGTTTGCCACTTCTGCTACCAACATTTTATTTACATAAATATTATAGTTTTGGCTGGTAATGGTAAACGACATATCGCTTTTGTTTTGAATACTCATTAGCACATCAAACTCCATATTATCGAAAGAAATGGTATGTACTACAGCTCCTGCAACTGTAAAACACGCATCGTACAATGCTTTGGCTTGTTTGTTTAGGTAGGCTAATGTTGCTATTGCTATTAGTGACAATCCGCTGCCTATTGCTATTTTTGTTGGTAAGTTCATGTTTGGTTTATAAGGTTAAAGGTTTATAAGGTTCCCATCCCAACCTTCCCAAGGGGAAGGAGTTGGTTTTTAGTTAATTTACTGTCCATAATGGGGTTTTGTATTTTTGCTTAATGGCATTTTTAAAATTTCCACTCATGGCTGATTTTTCATCGTCTTTATTGGTGTTTTTTGGAAAGTACTTGTTTATCTTGTAGTTTTGATATATTTTATATCCTGCAAAAGAAGCTACTGCCACTATTGCTATTCCTGTTATTATTTTTGTTGTCGTTGTCATGGTTTTAAGTTTGAAGACCGAAGACCGAAGTCGGAAGTCTTTATTTTTAGTTTGTTTTTTTTATAGTGCTTTATAGGTTATTCCACCTACAATAATGGCTAGTAATCCAATTCCGCTATACATTAGCCAATTGTTATCTTTTTTTATTGTTGGAGAGGTTGGTTGTGTTTGGTATTCTACTATTTCAAATCCTTGTAACTCTGCTGTATCGGGCTGTAGTATAAAATCGTAACGAATAGTATTTCCTGAGTTTCCTAAATCTGCTACTTTTTTAGTATTTTTTTTGTAGCCTACATAAGAAACGGTAACGTAGTCTTCTGGTTTTACATCTTCTAAAATATACCCTCCTGTAACCACATCAGAAGAATCGCCTCTTAATGGAGTTAATGCTTTGCCGTTGGCATCAGAAATAAATATATTTGCTCCTGGTAAGGTTTCGTTTTTGTCTTTTATTAGTCCGGTTAGTGTCATTTTGTTAGTTTTAGTTGGAAGTCGGAAGACCGAAGTCCGAAGTTAGTTATTGGTTAGTTATACATTCCTTCTAAAAATATTACTTTGCTGTTTTTATATTGATTTTTTATTTGTTTTGCTATTTCTTTATTTTTTTTCTCTTTTTTAATAGCTATATCACAAAAAATATAATCGTAATTTTTTGTTGGATGGTAGGTTAACGCATTTCCATTATAAATATTCGTTTCCCAAGTATTAGTAATTGGATTTAAAAAATTTATTAATTCATTGTCTATCTCTACAAAGTTAATACTTTTTATGTTTTTATTGGTTTTAGCAACATGATAAGCAAGTCCTAATCCTAATCCTAAACAAAGTACATTTCCGCTTACTTTATTTAGCACATCTTTATATCTATTGAATATATGTTTGTCAATAAACATTATTGCTCCTTTGTTTTTATGGTTCAATACTAATAACTCTTTATTTTTAACATATTGAATACTATAAAAATTACTATTTAACTGGCTATGGCTGTAATTCTGTAATATATATTCCATTCTCCTGCGTTTAAATCGTTAATGACTCCTAAACTCATAATTAAAGAAAACTCTACTCCTAAAGAAGTTTCATCTGTTAAAGTATATATGGATGGAGTGTTAGATTGTTGTCCTGTAATAATAACATTTTCATTCAAATTAGAACCGTCACTAGGAGATTTTAATTTGAGACTTACAATTCCATCTACCCCTACGGCAGCTTGTACTTGTTGGTAAAAAGTTTCTACGGTATAATTTCCTGCTGCCACATCTTCTATTGGTAAAAATTTGGTAGTAGTATCATCTGGCTGTAAATCTTCATAATTAAAGTTAAAAACTTTAAACCCATTACTTCCACCACCCCCACCACTAACCATATTTGGATCTATAGCATAACCTAATCCGTATATCGGAATTATTGTTGCTGCAATATTGCTTATGCTTAATACTACCTCAGTAAGGTTATTTACTGTTTCCGATGTGTTTGGGTTTGGCTTTATGGTAATATTATTGGTAGCTGCATTTCCTGTAACATCTTGTATTACAAATTTTACAGGGCTTCCACCAAATACTCTTTGAATTTCTGTGGTAGAAGGCATTATTAGTTCTACAGCCCCTTCGGAAGTATCTACTTCTATAATGTTCATGGTTGGAGTTAATTTGGTTGTTCCTGCTCCTACTTGTGTTGTTAATTTTTGATTCATTTTTTTTTTAATTTATGAGTTTATTATTGTTTTATTACACACCCCCACCCCCTCTCAAGAGGGGAAGGCTAACGCACATTTCCAGTCTTCAATCCTCACATTTTCACATTTATTCATTTTCATATTTAAGATTTTCTAGTTGCTCCGTAAATTAACCCTGCTGTTCCAACAATTCCTAAACCTATTGCCCACCAGTATTGTTTTACAAATTTACGTTGAATTTCAGTTACTTCAATAATTTTACTTTTAATTCCGTTATACACACTTTCTATGGTGCTTGGATAATTTAATGCAGTAGCATATCCTGCTTTTTTTAGTGCTTCTGCTTGTTCTCTTACTGTTTTGGCATTAAATACCCCTGCTGCTTCATATCTTGGGTTTTCTTTTAAGAATTTTACATAATCTTTAATACTATCTTCTACACTATTATATGCTCTGAAACAAGCATTTTTATCTACGTAATATTCTCCGGAAGGTTTGTATTCTCCCGTGCTAATATTATACGTTTTTCCGCTCCAATTATGGCATTTTATTCCAAAATAATTATTAGATTCTTTGGCTAATTTACTTGCTCCCACCTTATAACTTCCATCAGGCATTTTTCCTTGGCTTTCTATTATTGCTTGAGAAAGGACGGTACCTACTAATAAACCTGTTCCTTTTACTGCTTTTGCAATAAACGGACTGTATTTTAGGGTAAATTCTTCTCTAGTGTACATAGGTTGGTTTATAAGGTTGAAAGTTTATTAGTTTAAATCTCTCGAAAAGACGCAATATTCAGTTCACAGTCTTCAGTTCTCAGTCTTCAATCTTCGGACTTCCGACTTCCGACTATTTTAAGATTCTGGTGTAATATCTTCATATCCTGCTTCACAAGGACTAAACCCAACATATCCATGTCCTGTTTGTGGGTTATGGCATAAATACATATCTTTTTGAGTGCTTATAACAGGTTTTTGAAAAATAGTTTTTCTAGCTATAAATCCCGATTTTTGTTCGTCACCTTTGTTGGTTTCGTCTCATTCTTTTAAAATTTTATTTTTAAACGGAGTGGTTACTAACATTGCGGGTAATACGAATACTGCACCTCCCAGAAGGGCATATCCTACGTATCTCTAAAAGCCACCACCGGTTTTGTTAGCATACATTAATCCGCTAATGTTTCCTATTAATGCAGCAGAGGCACTTATAGCATCTAAGTTACGTATTCTACTTTTTTGGTTGTCTGTTAAGTTTGTTTCCATAATTAGTTTATTGGTTTAAAAGTTTATAGTTTAAGTTCTCGCAAATATGATGATATGCAATTTTTTTCATGTTAATTATGTTTGTGATGCCATAAATATTACGGTTGATCCTTCCGGGATAGTTAGCGTAAGGCAGCATCTGGCACTTTGGGAGGTATCTGAAACTGTTTTTCCTTCTGCAATGGTTATTGGCCCTGATGCCAGACTTCTTATTTTCATTGTTCCTTCTAAGGTGCATGGACCCGTTACTGTTTCTAAACTCCATTTTGCAATTCCATCATCTTCTATAATAGTGAATGGCGAGTCTGCTGAAGTAAGTGTTTTGGTAAATAATGGTGTTTGATTGCTCATATTTCGGACTTTTTTATGTTTTTTTATTTTTAATTACTACAAAGTATTTTTTGTCGGTTATTTTTTTGGTTTTATCTATAGCTACATTTGTTTTAGAAACGGAATTACTTACATTTCCTCCTACTGTTATTGCTTTGTCTTTTTCTACATCAATTACAATATCACAATGGCTGGCATAATTTCCTGTGCTATCATAATTTACTCCACTTTGGCGAGGATAACAAACTATGTCTCCTTTTTCTAAACTTACTTCTTCAGGCTTATAAGCTTTAAAAGGATTGTTGTTATTTTCCTTTCTGTTTTTTACGGCATCTCTAATATAAACTGAGTGAGAGGTGCTATATTTAAACTTATCTCCTGCTCCAGATTTTTTCATTACATAGCTAATAAAGGCTGCCGACCACGCTTCGTTTAGCATTTTAGCTTTATCCCAAAAAACTTCTGCTCCTTCTTGCCAATATGCTTTTACTCTATCAAAAATAGAATCGTCATCTTCTTTTAATTGTCCGTTTTTATTCCATGCCTCAAACTCTTGCTTTGCTACATTAATAGCCTTACGTGCCAAACTTGAAATTCCTTTACGTTTAGTATAAACAACATAACCTCCTACTGTTAAAAGGGATATTCCGATGGTTAGTAATATGGCGTTAGAGGTTTTCAAGTTTAATGTTTGATGTTTGAATTTAGTTTATAAGGTTCCCATCCCAACCTTCCCAAAGGGAAGGAGTTTGGTTTGTAGTTGTGCTTCCGTCTTATGGCTTGTTTACAGTTTTTTGTACAAATAAATTGCTCCTGCAATAAATCCTATTACTACTACTGCATGAAATATAGTTTCTTTGTTTTGCGTGCTGTTATTGGTTTTGTGCTTTTTGTATGGCTTCTCTCAGTTTTTCCTTATTTATTCCCATAGTTATTTTTATTGGTCGTTGTAATTTTAAGTTATTTAATTTATTTTCTGATGATGTTGTTCCACTTCCTTGTTGTGTATTACCATCCGTTGGTTTTTTAGTAACTGATTTATAGATAACAATTCCTAATACTCCTAATACTAAAGTTACTCCTGTTGCAATTAATACTTTTTTTGTTGTTGTCATGTGTTGGTTATTTGTTATTTGTTATTTTCGTAAAATCTTTATTATTGTTATTAGCAGTAATACTCCTGCTATGGATGATCCTGCTATTATTATAATTTTTTTTGTTTTAGCCTTTTCGGCTGCTATTTCTGATGATGATTTTTGAGCAGTTCCTGTTACTTGTTTGTTTGTTTTATTTTGCAACTCTTTTAGCTGTGCTGCCGCAATTGCATTTTGAATTAATGTTTCTCGCTCAATTTGTTGTTTTTCTTGTGCTATAGCTTTTTTTTTGTCTCTACTACTTTCATATAAAGCTCCAATTCCTCCTGTCATGATTCCAATTCCTAATTTTTTCCAACTAAAATTAGAATATTCTTCTGATGGTGTTTCTTTCCATCCATTCCAAAGTGTATATGTGTTGTTATTCATTTGTTTTATTTAAATTTATTGCCCGCAGATAACGCTGATTATCGCAGATGTTATATTTCAAAATATTTTCCTAATTTTCTATTGGTACCTTATTTTTCTTCTTTTTAAACACTAATAATAGCGATACTGTTGTTATTGCTAATCCTACTATTACAGACCCAACAATAATAATGGTTCTTTTAGTCTTTTCTTTCTTTTTTTCTATTTCGGCAGCACTTAGTATGTTTCCTGTAGCTTGTTGTGCGGCTGCTAATTGCATTTGTTTAGTTTTTTCCGCTTGTTGTTGTGCCTCTATTTGAGCCATTTTTAACTGCTGATTGGCAGCATTTTTTGCTGCAATAGAAGCTTGATCTTTACTATAAACACCTGTGCCTATACTTACTACTGCCGTACCTACTGCTACCCAACTCATATTGATAAATTTTTAATTAATACTTTTTTTAATTTACTTAATACATTCATTTTATCTTTAATAAATTTATTGTATTCCTCGTAAGAATTTGATATAAGTTGTTCTTCTAAAAAACTAATATCTCTTGAATTAGTAGGGTTATGATGTACATTTATCCATTCGGTATCCTCTAATGCGTAAACAATTTTCTTAACTCCTGCCTCGCTAACAATGGTGCATGGAGCTGTTACTATTTCCTTCCTTTTGTCTTCAGAAATAACAATTGCCTTCCCTTTGGTGATTATGTTATGGTGTTGGTGTTTGTGAATTTTACCAACTACCAACGTACCTTTTGGGATGGATAGTTTTCTAAGATAAACACCTTCTGAAAAATCATGTTCTAATGGACAAAAATTACTATCTCCATGAAAAACAACACGACCTTCAATATTTGAGGTGGAAATTTGGTTTTCCAATTCTACTATAGACTCTCTAATTTCGTGCTTAGTAAGACTGTCGTAATTTGAAAACAAACTATTTTTTAATTTCTCTATTTTAGTTAGTTCTAACATATTAATATTCTACTATTTTTTTAGTGCCATTGGTTCCTACTATCATTAATTGTCTTTTTCCAGAAAAATTAGAGGATCCTTTTTCTTCTAATAATGGACTTAAATCAAATGTTTTGCTTATTAAAACTGCAATATTGTTGGCTACTAATTTATTTCCTTTACTATTTTCCATTTTTACAATATGCTCAATTTTTTGCATGGTTATTTCTCCATTTACGGTTACGCCAGAAATTTGTAGAACATCTCTTAATTCTTGTGGTTTATTTGCCACAATAAACTCCATTATTTTTGCTACATTTAATTGTTTCATATTCCCAGCTTAATCCTCCCAAAGGGAGGAGATTATTGTTGTTTGTTTTTTCTTATTTTTTTAACAACAACAACAACTATTAGTGATAATGTTAGTAATCCAACTACTCCAACCGCTATTCCTATTAATTTTTTATTGTCGTCCGATTGAATAAATTCCGTGCTACTTGTTTCTGAATTATTATTAACATATATTCCTTTTTTTTCTTGGTCTAATTGTAACAATAACAATTTCTCTGTTTTTCTTAATTCAGTTAATTTAACATCTATCCCTCTTTTTTCCCTTATTACTCTGGGTAAATTAGTTGCCTCTTTTTCAAGAGCCTTTATTTCCTCCCTAACTTTTCCTATTTCTAATAATGTATTCATTTTTTTAGATTTATTTTTTTACACGCTGTTTTTTATAAATAAAAATAGAACCTATTATTATTGTTAATCCTAATATTGCAGATCCAACTATAATTACAGTTGTTTTTGTTTGTTGTTTTTTTCTTTCTATTTCAGCACTACTTAAATTTCCGTATAGAGTAGATTGGGATGCTGCCAATTGCAACTGTTTTGTCATTTGAGCTTGTTTTGCTGCATCTAACAATTTTAACTTCAACTCTTGTTCTTGTTGGCTTTTAAGGTATTTTTCTTCTTGTTTTGAGCCGTAATAAGTAGTGCCAATAGTAGCTAACCCTTCTATTGCTGTTCCAATCCATTCACTTTTTTTCTCTATACTTATATGACTATTCATGATTATTAATTATTGGTTATTTTTTATGCTGCTTTTGCTTTGTTTTTAGAAATAATTACTGCTGTAATAATTCCTCCAACTACTAATACTGTGGCTATTCCACCAACTACCCATAAGGTGGTTGATCTTCTTGCAGCATCTTCTCTGCTTTGTTTTTCATCTCTAGCATTTTGTGCGGCTTGTTGCTGCTGTTGCATTATTAACAAAGTGTTTGCATCTACTCCACCACCACCTGTTGAAGCTGGAGGTGTATAAATTGGTGTATCGTCTTTTTTTCCAAAGAAGTTAGTTAATAAACCAACTCCTTTAGATGCTACAGATCCCCAATCTACATTACTCATAAAACCACCACCTGTACCTGTGGTTGTTGTTCCATCTTGTCCTGAAAAAACTTCATTATTGCTTAGGCTTGACAAATCGAAGGTATTATCTAGTACAGTCCCTAATGTAGTGTATAGTTCTTCATTTTGGTTGTTTAACTCATTCATTACTACTCCATATAAATTTTCAGGAGTAATATCTGTATTGGTAGGTATGCCTGCAAGATTTAATGCAGCAATTACTTCTTGTCTTCTTGCAAAAACAAGGTCGTTTATCATTTTGTTGATGTTTAGTTTCATTTTTTTTGGTTTAAAAGGTTTAAAGTTTGATGTTTGATGTTCTCACAAAGATGCTAAGACGCTATTTTTTTTCCTAAAATTTTATACACAATCCCTCCCACTACTAATGCCCCTACGGAAATACCTGCAATCATCCATGGGTTAACGCCTTTGCTTTCCCAAGTTCCCATTAGGGTTTTTGCTGCTGCAATATCTCCTGCTTCGCCTTTATTGGCTAAGTTTGCGGCCAATCTTGCTTTTTCTGCTTCTGTTCTAGCTTTTTGTAACTCTTGTTCTGCTTTTTGGCGTTCTTGTTCTGTTTTCTGTCGGTTGGAAGCCAACTCTTCTTGTAATATTCTTACTTTTACTTCTTCTTGTCTTTTCTTTTCTTCTGCTTGTTCAATAAGTTTATCTTTTATGAATTGGTCTTCTTTTCTTTTTTCTTCAGCTTTTTTTAAGTTAGCTACATACCTAGCTTGTGCTTGTTCAACATGCACCATTGTTATCCACCCTTTATTTATGCTATACATTAAATCTCTAACATAAGGCTGTGTATTCATAACAAAATTTACTCCCTTAGATTCTACTAAATTTAGTAATCCAATTATTGCGTTTCCATCTATATTATTTTTCATTTTTTTGGTTTTATTTGGTTAATTTTAATCTTTTTTCTTTTTTTTCACGTCTTCATAATATACTATTATGTTTACTGATGAATTTGGGTACATGGTGTATTTCATTAAGCAAACCCCATCTAGTATTAAATTTTTAAATTTTACAGATGTAATATTACTTTGGTATTGTGTAGCAGCTACTAATGGCAAATATTGTGTGGTACTTGCATTTCCACTAGCATCTTTGCAAATAATTTTAAATGGTGCTTCTGCTTGATTGTATTGTGGTGCTTCTGCCACAATTGGTTCTTCAATTACTGTTTCTTCTGGTGCTTCCGGAGCATCCGCACTATCTTGTGTAGGAGCTATTACAGTATCCGATTTTTCTACAGGCTCAGTAGTGGCAACATCGTCTGCTACGTCTTTAGTAACTGTTCTTTCTGCCATAATAGTTCCATAAGATTTTAAATCGGTAGTTACTGCTTCATCCGATGGCTTTACTTCTTCTCCATCAATTCTAGAAAAAGATTGTTTTGCTCTAAACTCTATTTTTTTAACAATTTTAGGAATATTTGTTAATTCACTATTAAACTCGGCTAAATTACCTGAAACAGTAACGTTAGTATTATCTTTACCTCCAAACCCATCAAACAAGTATTCTGTTTGCATTTGGTTGGTATCATTTTTTAGCTTAAAGGTAATTGTTTTAAGGTTTTTGTCTCCCGAAAAACTACTAGTTTCTTCTTCCTCTTCTTTATCTAATTCCTTTTTAGCTAAAAAATATCTAACACCTTGCACAGCCGCAAAGCTAACACTTGCAAAACCTATAAGGGTTAGTACTGTATTTATGGTATTTTTTTTCATACTTGTTTTTCTGTTTTTTCAGTATTATTTTCTATTTTTTGTATTGCTGGCTTAAATGAGTTTAGAGGAATTACTTTTGCTTCTTTATCTATTTCTATACTTGCTTCTTTTTCTTTGTTACTTATTTCATCGTCTTCATTTTCTCCTTTCTTTTTGTTTTTATAGTGTTTATAAGCTTTATAACCATAATAACCTGCTGTAATTACTGTTGGTACAAAAATTATAATGGCTGCATTTATTAATAGTTGTTTTTTGGTCATTTTTTTCTAAAATTCTCTCGCAAAGACGCTAAGACGCTGTTTAAAAAAGTCGGAAGTCCGAAGTCCGAAATTGATTTCACATTAACTAATTGCTTTAGTTCCTTTGCTACCAAATACAAATTTTAAAGCTATTAATCCTAATAAAATTCCACCTCCAATATAAACATAGTTCATATTGAATTTGTTTGGTGCTACTGCTTTTTGAGCTGCTTGTTCTATTAATTTTTGTTCTAAGGCTGCTTTTTCGGCTAAGGCTTTATTTAGTTTAGCCTCATTATCTACATTAATTTGTGGTGTAGGAACTTGTCTTCTATCTTGCTCTTTTTGTGCTTCGGCAAAAACATAATCTACTGCATCTTCAGTTATATCGTAACTAATATATGATGATGTAGGTGTGTCCACAATAAATTCTGTTACTCCTGCATAATTTGAAAAACTAGCTCCTGCTGTAGCGGTTTGTACTTGTAAATTTTGCCTGTTTAATCTTGGTCGTGGAATTACTTCCGGACAATTAGCATTGTTTTGAAAAGATTTTAATTTTGCCAACGTATCTGCTTTCCAAATTTTTAAAGCGTATAAAGTATGAGCAATGTTAGAAACTTGCCCTGTAAGTCCGTTAGATTCATCCCAATTTTGAGATTCAATTTCTTTAAACTTATTATAGAAAGTTTTAACTTTATCTGGATGTTGAAACATTTTTGATAAATAATCTTTAACACAAGGATTTTTTACCCACCATAATTCGGCTAAATTAGCAGAAACAGGTGTTTCAAAAATACTACCTATTAAAGAACCTGGTTTTGTAATATTGTATTTAGGAGTTCTTATTTTTAAGAATAATACACCGTCAATACTTGTCACTCCTTTGTTTTTAAGTTCTAATATCTTTTTATTGATAATATCAATTTGATTTTTATTTATCCCCGTCCCTAAAATATAATCATTGGTTTTTTTAATAGCATTAACAGCAGCAATAAGAATATCAACATCAAACGGCTTGTTCATGTATGGGCTTTGTTGATACTTTCTTTCCATAGCTATTTCTTTTTGGCTGTTGTTCATTGCTAATTGTTTCTTCAATTGTTCTTCGTGTAGTATTTCTGCTTGTGTCATGGTTTCGTTAGTTTAATAGGTTAAAAGTTTATAAGGTTTAGGTTCTCGCAATCCCGATAGCTATCGGGACGCTAAGACGCTTTTTTTTATGATGAATATTTATCGTAAACTGCTTTCATTTGTTTATTAGTGGATACGCTATAATTTTTATTAAAAGTGCTATCTGTTTTGGTTTTAGTTAAATACTTGTTTAAATCTGTCATAGAAATTTCGCAAGTAGCCGCTACGGTGCAACGTACAAATCCTGTTTTTAATAAGGCTAATCTAGTAGCATTTCCAAATAATCCGTCAATTTTTAGTCCTGCATTTTCGTAATGGTTTAATAGAGCTTGCATTAGTGCTACTTTTCTGCCTTCGTCTCCAATTGCTATTACAGAACTTCCTTTATAACTACCGGATTGTTTTATATTAGATGAATATTCATCTTCAGATGGTTTTGCTACTTCTCCACCTGTACTTCCTAAATCTTTTTGTAGTTTTTCTAAATCTGGGTTAGTTCTATCTTTGTCTTTAAACCAAAGATGGTAAGCTCCTATACCTGCTGCTGTAAGCAATATGCCTCCGCTTATTATTAGTATGGTTTGTTTTTTAGTCATTGGTTAGTTTATTAGGTTATTATTATCCTGCTACTCTAAAGTCTGGTTTTGATTTCATTATTTCTGTTAATTCATCTGCATTTTCACTTCCGGATCTAAAAGTAAATTCATCCATTATTGCATCTAACAAATTAGTTTTATAATTACGTTGGTACGAATCGGCTACTTGGGCAATTTGCACTTTGTCTTTTAAATTTCTAAATACGTTTTTTACTTCATCTGTATCAGTACCAACTCCTTTTATTGCATTGTATAGTGCTTTTCTATTAGCTGTTATAGCATCATTTACTAATAAAATTACGTTTGGATATTTATTTTTAATGCTATCTATGTAAGCGTTTCCTTGAAACACATTAGCAAAATCTTTAATAGTGCCATATCCGCCACTACCCTCTAAAGCTGCATGTATAAATTTAATTTCTTTGGCATTTCTAATTTTAGTATAGGCAAAATACCCTATAGAACCTACTACTAAAGAGCCAATTGTTATGTTTATTATTTGTCTTTTGTCCATTTCTAATTATTTTAACAATTTAGTAGTTCTACCTATTGGCGTAAAATTGGCTGCTGCCGAAATAGATTTACTTGGGTTTTTGGTTAGGTTGTAAACCAACAACCCTGCTCCTCCAATTATAATTACCCCTATGCCTATTACAAAGTATTTTCCCATAGTAAAAAAATCTCCTATGCCATCTAATCCAGAAGAAATAGAATCTGTAACTCCTTCAAAAGTAGTGGTGTCTATGTTTACTCCTTGGTTTTTCATGTATTCACGCAACTCATTAGTGCTTGCTGCTGTTCCAGCTCCTGCACGAACATCCCAAGCTTTTACAAAAAGCATGTTCGCTTGTTTTTTACCATAGCGAGATTTCATGGCTTTATGCCATTGAATCCATGCCTGAGAGGATGAAGTTCTAGTTGGTATTATTTTGGTTGGGTTCATTAGTTAGTTTAATAGTTTATGAGGTTATTGGTTTGTCCCACCTCAGTCCTCCCAGAGGGAGGAAGTTGGCTTTTAGTCATTCTTCTGACTTCCGTCTTCGGACTTCGGTCTTTTTCACTTCTTTTTCTTTGCTTTTTTACGTGCATAGCTGCTTACTTTTTTCCCTTCTTTGGTTTCGTAAGCTTTTACTTTTGAGCAGCTTTTTGATCCTGTTTTTGTTTTCTTTTTTGCCATTTTATTTGTTTTATTCTATTTACTAATTTGTTTGGTTACTTCTAAAAAATCTAACCATTGGTTTTCTACTGTAGTGTCTTTTAATCTCTGTTCGGTATAGGTAGGAGAACCAATGTAAGGCAAATCTCCAAACGTGCTTTCTTTTGCTCCCGGTAATAGGCTTCTTTTAACAATTTCTTTATAATATAACAACCATTTAATTGTTGTATTGGCAGGAACAGTATATTGTATTACAGCATTTCCATCTAAGGTATAATCTTCTAAATCTATTTGAGCAATTTGCCCTTGGAATTGATTTACAAAAACTTTATTATCAGGAAACTCTACAAAATCGCATGATTGACCTGTTGCAGATTTTCTCATTAATTTTAAGCTATTACTTAAATTACTTGCTTCTTCTCCTATAATTTTTATACGTTGCAATTGTTTAGGATTGCCAGCATTATCTGCAACAAATGAATTGTATTCTGTAGTGCCGTCTGCAATATAAAACTGTGGCTCTCCTGCTTCGCCAAAAGGTGTAGTTGGCATTGGTGTTGTTGCATTAGTATTAAACAACAATAGCGTAGCATCATTATTAGTTGGATTAGCCAACTTAAACTGCACTAAGCTATACTCTAATATTGCTTTGCTATATAATTTCTGTATGTTATTCTTATTTTCCATTTGCCCTATTTGTTTTAGCTTGAAAAGATCCTTTTATTTGTCCTCTGGTAAATCTATCTATAAAATCTTTAATAATTCGGTATCTTTTTGTATTTTCTCCGTTGTTCGAGTCTTTAAAAACGTGTAAAAAAGCATAATGAGCCTCGCTTGGAGGATAACCTAACGAAAGGTATATGTTTAATGCGTTCATGTCTGCTCCCGTTTCATATCCTATAGGTTTATTAATAGATGGATTAAGGTATTTATGGGCGTATTCGTGCAATAAAATAATCATTCTCATTGGCACTGTGTAGTTCATAAAATCTGCCTTAGAAACTTCTATTGCACCTGTAGTATGTCCTATACGAGCAGGAGTAGGTAATACTTCTTTTGTATTTCTATCAAATATTTTAATAAAATAGTCGATATGAAACTTATTATTATCACTACGATAGATGTCTGGTTTTAATCTTCCGGCAGACAGCACACTTGCGTTTTTAGAAAAAAACTGAGCAAATTGAATAAATGCTTTTGTGTCTTGGCTCATCCAAACTGGTTGTTGCTCTAATGTTTCTGGTTTTATTTCTAATACTTCAAAAGACTTATCTTTTA
>JAQVVM010000092.1 GCA_028698995.1 Bacteroidales bacterium | reverse complement strand
TCAGAAGTTTACAATATTAAACCATGGCAACAGGGAGGGCAACCAGAATTGGCTTACGATATGAATAAAAACTGGATGAACTTTATGAGTAACATCTATACCAATACCGGACAACGTTTGGTGGCCTCATTCGACAACCTTCTCGGTAAAAAGTGGCTCCAGTTGTTCGACCCCTTTAATGCGGGAGGAAATTTTCCAGTCTTGGCAATGGATTCTATGAATAATAATACCCGTGCTTTGTGTGTGGCAGGAGATACAGTATATTATGGCAAAAAAATAGGAAATGATTATTATTTGACAGCACAAAAGGTACAGAATGATTCCTTCGTTTTTCTCGACACCATCAAATTAACCATGACATGGGGTGTTTTGTCTTCAAGCGAAATAATGGGCATCTCTGTTGAGAACGGTATCATAGCTGTAGGTTATGGGCCTCAGTTTGCTTTGTTCAATTGGAATGGAAACAGCCTGAACGAAATGTTTGTGGATTTTAAATTTTCGCAACGCATTATGGATATTGAAATTAGAAACAATTTGGTATATGTGGCTGACAGATTTTTCGGGTTTAAAGTATATGATGTATCATCTCATACAAATGCTATTCTTGTTGCCGAAGGCAAAGGCACAGGGGGTTGGACCAATGTGTTTGGCAGTACAGCTATTACTGTAGGTGATGACGGCACAATTTTTTTGTGCGACTTTCATGGAGGAGTGTTCGTATATGAAGCTTTTGACACCACATTGGTGAGTACTCCTGAAAATCAAATTTTAATAAATAACAGTTTTTTAGTGTATCCAAATCCGGTAACAGATTATCTCACTTTAGAAGTGCTCCAAAAAACCGTACCTTTAAATATCAAAATTGAAATTTTTAATATGCAAGGTTCTATTATGAAAACTCAAATACTTAAAAACAATAAAGAAATTCTTAATGTTTCCTATTTCCCAGCAGGGGTTTATGTTTTGAAGATATCAACCGATGATGGAATAACGGTAAAAAAGTTTATTGTAGAATAATTAATAAAATTTGAAATATGAAAAAACAACATTTACTTTTTATTTTTTATTTTTGCTTAACCACTTTAATTAATCTGAAAGTTCAAGCGCAATGGCTACAACAAAACAGTGGCACAACATCTCATTTGTATGGTGTTTATTTTACAGACGAGAATAATGGAGTTGCTGTAGGTATAAATGGTATCATTTTGAAAACAAATAATGGAGGTCAGCTTTGGCAAAACATATCCACAAGTAATTCAAACCATTTAGTCACAGTTTTTTTCCCTTCCAGTAACATCGGTTATGCTGCTGGTTTTGCAGGCACCATAGTGAAAACTATTGATGGGGGAAATAGTTGGACATTATTGAATTCAGGTACTACTTCTTACATCAACAGTCTCTACTTTTTTAATGATTCAACAGGATTTGCCGCTGGCAATGACAGTCTCATTTTATTCACAAATGATGGAGGTATTACTTGGCAACTTAAAAACAATGGCACAAACAGTAATCAAAGTATTTATAAACTTTCATTTGTATCACCTCAGATTGGGTTTGCATCTATTTCAGAAAATCCATATCATGGTATTCTTAAAACTACCAATGGGGGTAATAACTGGGAAAAAGACACTATTGGTTTAAATATTCCTTTTTCGGTTTTTTTTACAGACGCAAGTAATGGTATTGCAGTAGGTTCCTTTAACTTCATCTGGAAGACAGTTAATGGAGGTGAAGATTGGATGGCACAGGATTCGTCATTAGGTGGAACTTACACTGATGTTTTTTTCCCAGTTAATGGAATAGGATATGTAATTGGTGAACAGGGCAAAATTGTAAAAACTATGGATGCCGGGAGCACATGGATTCCAGAAATCTCGAATTCAACAGGATCTTTAAGATCAGTTCACTTTCCTGATTTAAACACTGGTTATGTCGTAGGCCTAGATGGTTTAATTCTTAAAAAAGGAACAAATACTTTTGAAAATGAAGTTTTTAATACCAACACAGAATTAATGGTTTATCCCAACCCCTTCATTACATCAGCCACCATTGCATTTGAAAACCATACCAATGAAAATTTCACACTGGATATTTTCAACATACAGGGAGTACAGGTAAATAAAAAAGAAAACATTACCAACAACTTCGTGCATCTTTCAGGAAGTGAATTAAGCAAAGGCATGTATTTTTTCCGATTAAAAAACGAAGTAAAATGTTATTTTGGCAAATTTGTGGTGGATAAAAAAAATGATTAATAACAATCTTTAAATAAATTATTAAAATGAAAAAAATATTGTTGATTACTATTACATTAGCACTATTATCGGTTCAATTATTTTCTCAATGTGCCGATCCTTCAAACATTTACACTTTCACTTATAACGGGAAAAATTATGAAATTGTAAAAGAAATGAAAAACTGGACTGATGCAGCTACATGTGCAGTTGAACGCGGAGGTTATCTTTTAGAAATTAATAATAACAATGAACAAAATGCAGTGTACGACAGCATTCTAAATGGCGCAGGCATATTACCTACTTACACTACAATAGCCAATGGCGGTGGCATTGCATATTTGTGGATAGGTGCTACTGATCAGCTAAATGAAGGTGAATGGTTATGGGATGGGAATAATGATGGTATTGGAACAAATTTCTGGAACGGCCAAGGAGCTAACGGAGCTGGAAATGGCATGCCGGTTGGAAATGCTTTCAGCTATTGGGGTGGGTATAACACATCCAATTACATGGAGCCCGATAACTATGGTGCAGGACAAGACCATGCAGCAATTGGTTTGGCAGGATGGCCTTCGGGTACTACAATGCTTGGTGCTCCTGGAGAATGGAATGATATTATTGGCACAAGCCTGCTTTATTTTGTTATTGAAATAGATGATGCCACAGATGTAAAAAATGATATTTTTAATGATAAACTTGAAATTTATCCCAATCCCGTTAAAGAATCTTATACAATCAACTTTGAAAACCCTGATAATAAATCAATTACATTAGAAGTTTACAATTCAAGGGGATTGATTGTACAAAAACAAAATGACATTTCTGGCAACCAAGTAACTGTCTCAGTAAGTGAATTGAGTAAAGGGATGTATGTTTTTCGCTTAAAAAACGAAGAAAAATGTTATTTTGGAAAATTTGTGGTGGATTAAAAAAATACAAATTACTATCTTCAAGGAAAAAACTTTAATTAATTTTGTCAGGAAAAATTACAACAGAAATTCCCCTATTCCAGCTAAAACCATAATTATTATTAAAGATTGCAAGGCCATTATTGATAATTTATTACGAAAAGACAGCTAAATAACTAAGCATTAAATGTGATTTTACTTTTCAAGGGAAGTAGTTATTTCACAAACATTATACTCCCCACAATATTATTAAAACCATCAGTTATTCTTAAAAAATAAGTCCCTTGTGATAGTTCTTGAGTGTTCATAGGTATATTGTTGACTCCTTCTTCTACACTTTTATTTAAGATAAACATTTCTTGTCCTATCCTATCATACACAAATATTTGCAGATGTTGTGCTTTGGCTGAGTTAAAAATTAATATGGCATAGTCCCCTGAAGGGTTGGGATAAATAGTCATATTGTATTCAAGTTCATCAATACCAGTAATACAGACAGAAGCAATTTGCAGCGTATCGCTATAGCTACTCATACATCCATCTTGATTTTCAACAATAAGTGTAACGATATAATTACCACTGTTTGAATAAGTGTGAATAGGATTTTGTTGCGTTGAGTAATTTCCATCACCAAATTCCCAAAGCCAATACAAAATTGAATCACCAGCAGTGACAAAACTCAAATCTGTAAATACAATAGGGAAATTGATGCACAAACTGTCAGAATAACTAAAATTTGCAACAGGTGCTGCTGATACATTTACATAAACACAACGTTGAGAAGAACACCCATTGACATTGGTCATGGTAACACAATAAATACCCGATGAGAAAATGTATAGAACAGAATCCGTTGATCCATTTGACCACATATAGCTTGTAACTAAATTTGCCCCATTTGCCAATCCTAATGAAGTGCCTTCGCAAATAAATAATGTATCGGCACTAAAACCCACAGAGTAAGCCATGCTGTCAATATTTACATGAAAAGTATCTACAATATAGCAACCTAAAGTATCTGTAATTCTTACCCAATATAAACCGGCATTGTAAATGTCAATATCAGGCAAAGTATCACCAGTACTCCATAAAAATGTGTAAGGATTTTGTAGATTTGTGCTCACATTTATGGTGTCACCCATACAAATTACTGTGTCATTCATCTGATTACTCGTAAAAAACACGTTTACGCTATCAATACTCAAATATCCAAAGATATCTGCTGCCATAACCCAGTATGTACCTGCCTGATTAACCGTTATCGAAGGTGTAGTTGCACCTGTACTCCACAAATAATTATTTGAGCAACTATGGGCTTCTAAAACAGTTTCACAAAAATTTGAATTGAATACATCTATTCCCAAACTGACACCCGGAGAATATTTGTTTAATAAATATTGTTCAACATTTACCCTGTCGGTATCGTGTAATGATTCATTGTAAAAAATAATTTCTGCAATATCCCCATTCAAATAACCTTCGGCACCCAATCCACTTTTTCCAAGAAATACATCAAAAATGTTTTGTGTACCTGCATTTCCTGTGTTTTTTAAAAGACCGTTTTCAAATATTTTGGAATTGGCGCCATTGTAAATGGCAGAAGTAATAATAAAATCGAATGGGATGGGTTTTGTGTAGCCTATTTGGTTGCCTGCATACATATTTACACTGTTATTATTCCATTTCAAATCGTGTCGACCTGTAATATTGGAACTGCTGTAACAATTCTGGGTTGTTCCGGTTGTATCACTTATCCGCCAGACAACAAAAAAACTGTTACCCTGTGCAAAACCCTGACCGAAACCAGCATACAACCAATCATCGATGCCATCAAATCTGACAACAGGCTTGCCGCATAATGCACTGTCAATCAAAGTTGGACGAAGTGATGCTGTGGGTTGCAATAAATGGTAGTTGTTACCGCTCAAGTCGTTCCACTGAGCAACTGCACCATTGTTGCTAATTGTTCCTGAATCAGCTGCCAGCCAAAGTTTAAGACTAACGATATTAGAGGGTAAAAAGGATTGAGATTTTAGTATTAATGGACTGATAATAAACATTAAAATAGAAATAAAAATTGTTGAGGCATATTTATATTCAGTAAAAACTGTTCTAATTTGTTTCATCAGTTAAAAATTTTGTATATTATTGATTTATAATTAATTATATTTTTATAAATTATTTGCTAACAAATGAAATGCACATGTTTTAATCATCTCGTTTGGTGCAATATCGTGCATGTGCATTTCATATTAATAGTTTTTTGCTAATAGTAATTTATTTAATACCCTTTTAATTTTGCTGTCGCGTGTGCACATGTAACAATCAACAATAATGGAATAATCAGCACTAAAATAATAATTTTAAACATATAGTATTTGAAGTTTTGTTTTCAAATATTTATCTTTTTTCTAACTTTAAACAAAAGATAGTAAAATTATGAAATAAAAGTAATGTATTTTTATAATAAAATAATATAATATTTAAATTTATTAAAATATAAATTTTTATTAATATTTTTAATTTCATTACTTGTTTATTAAATCTTTTTTCACTTTAAATATTTTTTTCAATTATAAGAAAGATGCAATTAAATAAATTAAATTTGCATCGAAATTTCACAAATATGCGTTCTCGAAAATCCATACTTAAATATAAATTATTTCTACAAAAAATAAAATTTAATACATTAAAGACTGCAGAAACACTTATTTTATTGATGAGTATTTTGTCGTTTTTTGTGATGATTTATGACATAGGATTTGAAACGAGTTTTATAACAGATATAAACATAAGAGGTATTTATTCTTTTTCATTTTTTTGCATTGCATGTTCATATTTTGCAAAAGTCATATTAAATATTAGTAGCAATTTAAATAGACGAAAAAGATTTTTTGATATTTTTTCATTATGTATTTTTGCTTTTATTTATTTATCCAACTTTTACCTGAATATCAATTCTGGATCCGGTTCATTCATTTACTTCCTGACTCATTCAATTTTTCATAACAGATATTTTATTTATACAACTATTTCCTATTTATTTTTCCTTGAGATATCGAAGAATTTTCTTTTTTTTTACAAACTGAGCACCAATCCATTCAAAGTCTTTATATTCAGTTATATTGTTTTGATTTTAACGGGAACTGCATTTTTGCTACTACCCAGATCGACCAACGGAGGCATATCATTTATAGACGCACTATTTACCTCATCTAGTGCAGTTTGTGTTACAGGTCTTATTGTTGTTGATACAGCTACGCAATTTTCTTTTATGGGACAAATCATCATTCTGTTTTTGATTCAGCTGGGGGGTGTTGGTTTTATGACTTTTACAAGTTTTTTTGCATTATTTTCGGAAAATAAATTTTCATTTCAGAATCAGATTTTTCTTAAAAATATTGTTAATGAAAACCAAATAGGACAGATATTAAAAACCATTCTAAAGATAATATTTTTCACTTTTGCAGCTGAACTTATCGGAGCCATACTTATTTATAAATCACTTCATCAGAGTATTTTATTTGACAAATCATCAGAAGGCATTTTTTTCTCGGTTTTTCATTCTATCTCTGCTTTTTGTAATGCTGGATTTTCTACAGCAACAGATGGGTTAAATCACATAAGTATCCGTTATAATTATAATATGCATCTCATTATTTCTTTTTTAATTATAGCTGGAGGCTTAGGTTTTCCTTTAGTGTTCAATTATTATAAATATTTTAAATTTCATATTTCAAATTTGATTAGAAGGTTTGAAAAAAAAGAAAATTTTCATCATTTTCCCCGCTTGGTGAATGTTTATTCAAAAATTGTATTAATTACCACTGTATTACTGATAATTTTCGGGTTTGTTGCTTTTTATCTAACAGAGAACAATAACATACTCGAAGGGAAAAGCCTTTACGGAAAAATAGTTACAGCATTTTTCTGTTCTGTAACACCACGTACAGCAGGGTTTAATACTATTGATTATTCATTACTGACAGTTCCAAGTATTTTTATATGTATATTTCTCATGTGGGTAGGTGCGTCACCAAACTCTACAGGGGGAGGTATAAAGACCACTGCATTTGCATTGAGCTTCTTAAACATATTGAGTATTGGCAAAGGCAAGGACAGGGTTGAGTTAAATAAAAGAAGAATTACAGAAGAATCATTACACAATGCTTTTGCTGTAATTATTCTTTCTATTGTTGTAATTGGCATCAGCTTCTTCCTTATAGCAATTTTTGATCCTATGCTTCCCTTACGTGCAGTTCTTTTTGAATGTGTTTCGGCCTTCAGCACTGTGGGCTTAAGTATGGGAGTAACTTACAATCTATCAGACTACAGTAAGCTTGTTCTTGTTATTTCCATGATCATTGGGAGGGTTGGAACCTTGAGTATTATTATGGCGTTTATTGGGAAAATGAAAAATTATAATTATGCCTATCCCAGTGAGAATATTATTATCTGATATTTAATTATTTATTATTAAAAAACTTTTTTATGAAATTTTTGATTTTAGGTTTAGGAAATTTTGGTTCATCCTTAGCTATTGAACTTACAGACATGGGCCATGAGGTTATTGCTATTGATTCTGACATGCATAAAGTTGAAAAATTTAAAAATGACATTTCTTCAACAATTTGTATGGATTGCGATGATGCCCTTGCCATCAGAACCCTACCTATAGATGAAATTGATATTGCCATCGTTTGCATTGGAAGGAACTTTGGTGTCTCAATAATGGCTACTTCCATTATGAAGCAGCTTAATGTTAAAAAAATTATCTCCAGAGCCACTTCACAACTGCATGAAGCTGTTTTACAAGCTATTGGTGTAGATGATATTGTTTTTCCCGAACAGGAAACTGCCATGAGATTATCCAAAAGGTTGCAGATTAACAATGTTTTTGACTCATATCAGGCTGATGAAACTCATTTTATTTTAAAATCATACCTACCAAAGAAGTTTAATAAATTAACAATTAATGATATTAATTTTGAAAAATACAATATCACATTCCTGTCTGTTCTTCGGGTAGTAGAAATTGAAAATATTTTTGGAGAAAAAGTAAAAAAACATTTTGTAAACAAAGAGAAATTAGACAGGAATTCAGTTTTAAAAACAGATGACATCATTATGGTTTATGGAGAGAAGAGAGATTTGTTTCACTTTTTCAACCTTTAAATATTATTATTTCAGTTTTGATTAGGATTATTTATTTATAGAAAAGTAAGAAAAATCTGCACAGTACAGAGAAGCACTTATAATTTAGCTTTTTCAACGGCATTCAGCCATCCGGCATAAATGGCATCACTTTTTTCAGTATTCATCTGAGGGCTAAATACTTTATCAATCAGCCGGCTTTTAATTAAATCGTTTTTATTCCAGAAACCAATACCAATACCGGCAAGCATAGCAGCGCCCAGTGCAGTTGATTCAGTTAAGCGGGGTCTGAGCACTTTAGAATTAAGGATATCGGCCTGAAACTGCATCAGGTAATCATTTACAGCAGCACCTCCATCCACATATAGTAATTTTAAATTGGTATTGCAGTCTTTTTCCATTGCACTGATAACATCTTTCGATTGAAATGCCAATGATTCGAGAGCTGCTTTTACAATAGCTTCTTTAGTAGTATCGAAAGTCAGTCCAACAATAAGCCCCCTTGCGTTCATGTGCCAATGAGGTGCGCCTAAACCGGAAAAAGCAGGAACAAAAAAAACAGAGTCGGATCCTATGGCTTCTTTTGCCATAGATTCTGTTTGACTGGCAGTGTTAATAAGATGAATATTGTCGCGAAGCCATTTTATCAAAGAACCCGCAACAAAAACACTGCCTTCGAGGGCGTATGTAACCTCGTCACCAATTTTCCAAGCAATAGTACTTATCAGGCCATTGGCTGATGCCACCGGTTTATGTCCACTGTTCATTAAAATAAAACAACCGGTGCCATAAGTATTCTTGGTCATTCCCTTTTCAAAACATGTTTGGCCAAAAAGTGCTGATTGCTGGTCACCGGCAATACCGAAAACAGGAATTGAAACATCACCAAAATAGTCTGGAGAAGTATTTCCGAAAAAACCGGAAGAAGACATTACCTGTGGCAATACAGACTTTGGTATATCAAAAAGCTTAATCAATTCATCATCCCATAACAAAGTATGGATGTTAAACAACATGGTTCGAGAGGCATTAGAGACATCAGTTGCATGTATTTTCCCACCAGTCAGATGCCAAAGGATAAAAGAATCAACAGTGCCAAACAGGATATCTCCCTT
>JAQVVM010000048.1 GCA_028698995.1 Bacteroidales bacterium | reverse complement strand
TTCGAGAATATCTTGCGGAACTAATAACCGTAGTAGATGTTCCTCTATACATTTGGAGTCTCTGCTTATTTTTGCCATTTTGCAAAGGTCTAATTTTTTTTCAGCACATCAAATAATGAAATATCCTGGCAATAAACATAACTTTTAGAGCATCCAGTTTAATTAAATTTGACTACCTTTGACAGACTTCATTTTGTTTTTTGTATTTGGAGACTATGTTAAAGATTATTTCGCTTTTTATCTTCAGAATTAAAGGATGGAAAATAAAAGGACAGATTCCTCCTGATATTAAAAAGTGTGTTATTATTCAAGCTCCACATACCAGTTTTTACGATTTTTTTATAGGTTGGTTGGCCTCAAATATTATTAGAAAAAAATTCCGTTTTATGATTAAAAAGGAAGCCTTTTTCTTTCCGCTTGCCGGACTCCTTAAAGCTTGCGGTGGTGTACCTGTTGATAGAAATCAACCCAAAGGAACTACAAAAATGCTTGTTGATTATTTTAAGAAAAACGAAAAAATGTATCTTGTAATAACACCGGAGGGAACCAGAGAATACACCAACAACTGGAAAAAAGGATTCTACTCTATTGCTCTAGCTGCCAATGTCCCTGTTTTGCTGGGTTATATTGATTATAAAGATAAAATCTGTGGTCTTTCAGAAAACATCCTTTACCCTTCAGGCGATTATGATAAAGACTTCGAAATCATTACCAATTTCTACACAGGCAGGCAGGCCAAATACCCTGAGCATTTTAATCTAAGCACTGACATACAATTTCAGGAGAACAACAAAAAAGAGTAGTTAATTATTTCATTCAGGATTTATAATTTCAAATCTTCTTCTAATTCTATCTCCTTTATTATCAACAACTTCAATAACATAACTACCACTTTGTGGTGCAATTGACTGGTGATGAAACCTGGTGGTTGTTGCAATAAAATTTCCATTGAGATGCCAGTATAAAATAGCATTGGGATCTCTGTGAACGACCTTTATAACCATTTTTCCAATACTGCCATCAAGTTCCTTAGGAATTTGAATCCTTGCATTGGGTTCTGGATAAACAAAAGCCATTGTTTTCAGAGTGCTTGCAGGCATACAGTCAGAACGATAAGGCGGCAGGGTTTTGTAAAATGCATTTTTTTCCTTAAAATAACTTTCCTGAACAGGAGGTAAAACAAACCAAGGTACAGTCTGTATGTTTGAAACATCTTCACAATCGCTGCTAACCCTATAATTACCGGAGGCATCCAAATGAACCCTGATATGAAAGGGACACACAGGTGATTCCAATGAATTTACGGGTAAATTTACTTTTATTTTTTCTGAGCACAAATCTCCTGCCTTATACCCACTATGCCTACAAATTTCCATTTGAACCAGATTGCTTTGTGGTGCTTTAAACCACTTTTGAGGATTCAAATATTTAAAAATATCAAACATCACAGGAGCCGCAGTATAAAGGCCAACTAATCCTGGACGACCCTCTCCACTGGCATTCCCTGTCCAAACGCCAACAACATATTCCGGGGTACAACCAATTGCCCAACCATCTCTGTAGCCAAAGCTTGTTCCTGTTTTCCATGCAATTTTCGATGAAGATGAAAACATACGCCATTGATTGTCCTCTTCCGGTCTCACAACATCTACAATTGCATTAAACATGGTCCAAATAGTTCCGGCACTGAATAAATAACTCCTGTTGCTTCTTTTAACCTTTCCTTTAGAATTATTGAAGATGTAGTGTGGTTGAAAAAATGCTTCTGCATTGTATTTGTTATTTTCATTATAAAAGTTTAGATTCCTTGCCATAGAAGCATACATACCGCACATTTCCCACAAGCTAGCTTCAGAGCCACCCAAAATAATTGACAAACCATAAAAAGAGGGACTTTTTGTCAAAGAAGTAATTCCAGCTTTTTTGAGAATATGATTAAATTTTTCAATTCCATAATCCATCAGCATACGAACTGCAGGCACATTTAAAGATCTCGACAAGGCATTACGGGCTGGAACAGCACCATCGTAGGTCCGGTTAAAATTAACCGGTGCATAGTTTCCTATTTGAGTAGGTATATCAGGAACCAGACTGCCTGGTAAAATTCTTCCTTCATCAAGCATGGCAGCAAATAAAACGGGTTTAAAAAGACTTCCAGGGCTCCTCATCGCCTGTATAATATCCACTTGAATTCCTTCTACAGTAGGGGTACCATCAGGAACATTACCCACATAGGCCAACGCAGCACCACTGTTGACATCCAGTACCAATGCAGCAATGTTATTAATTTCATTACCTTTTAATACTTTATGGTGTTGAAGTAGAATTTCATTGACTTTTGATTGTAGCATATAATCTATGCTGGTTTTCATGTATTGCCCGCTATACCCATCCTTGATAACTTTATCCAACAAGTGTGGACATAATGAAGGTAATGGTATAGGTTTACCCGGTAAAGGTTCTGTTAGCGCCAGTTCAAACTCAATGTCATCAATGATATCCCTGTTTTTTAATTGGGTAAGTAAAGAATTTCTTTTTTTCAATAACATTTCTTGACTTTTCCCAGGAAAAATCAAAGATGGGCTATTTGGTAATACCGCAAGGGTAGCAGTTTCTGCCCATGATAACTGAGCCGGGCTGCGCCCATAATAACGCCAAGCAGCTGCATCAAGACCTACAACATTCCCTCCCATAGGTGCATAAGAAGCATACATGGCAAGAATTTTTTCTTTACTGTATAATAATTCAAGTCGGGTAGCTAAAAAAACTTCAATAATCTTTTCAAAAACAGTTCTCTTCTTATGTCCTCTTGAAAGGCGAATAACCTGCATGCTTAATGTACTGCCACCACTTACAATGCGACCTTTTTTAATATTATAATATAGGGCTCTTGCAAATGAGACCGGATTAAACCCAAGATGCCAATAAAAATAACGATCTTCAAATGTAATAATACACTTTTTAAATTTCTCCGGCACTGTATCATTAAACGGAAAACGCCATTGTTCATCATCGGCAAGTCGTGCACCAAGTAATTGTCCATCGGAAGATACAATAACAGTTGAGGTTGGGACATTAAAAACAGTTCGAGGAGCAAGCAACAAATAAATCAAAAAGAACAATCCGAAAAAAATCAATATATAAAGGTTCTTTTTTTTCATTTTTCCATGAAAAACTAAATTCCGCAAAACTCTTTATAAACCTGCAATGTTTTTTCAGCCATCAATTCCTTTGAAAAATTTGTAAGAACCTGCCTTGCATTATTAATGATACTTGCTTTCAGCAATTGATTATTGTGTAATGATACAATGTGTTTTGCTAAAGAATGGATATCGCCTACCGATGACAACAGACCTGTTTTCTGGTGTTCAATAAGTTCCGGAATACCACCTACATTTGTTGATACCACAGCTACATTGCAGGCGAAAGCATCAAGAATTGATGTCCCTAATCCTTCTGTTTTTGAACTCATAAAAAAAACATCAAAATCGGGTAATAGTTTGGGAACATCTTCTCTGAAGCCAAGCATAAAAATTTTATCACCTAGGTTTTTACTTTCAATATAGGATTTTAATTCAGTTGTTAATGGTCCGTCTCCAATAATTACAAAACGAACATCAGGGAGAGCTTCCAGAATCAAAGCTGCTGTATCGGTAAAAGTAAAATAGTCTTTGTGAGAGGCAATGGCAGAAGTATTACCAATAATAAAAGTATTTTCTTTTAATCCTAAAAGAGAGTACAACCTGCCCGTTTTCGAATTGTGTGGAAAACGCCCTAAGTCAATACCCGAATGTATTGTGATAAGTTTACTTTTAGCAGAAATAACTTCCTCCATTATTTTTTTAATGGCATCTGACACACAAATAATTTTTACAATATTTTTATGGTTATATTTCAAACGGGAAAAAAAATTCTTACCCACCTGAAAATCAACCCTCCGGCTCAAAACAATAGGCGTTTTATTTCCTAAAAGGGAAGATATAAAAGCTGCTGTGTGAGCATGGGAATCATGTACATGGATGATACTAGGTTGAAATTCTTTGCAAATTCTTTTAAGTTGAAGTGCAAAATTAATATTCATCCCGCTGACTTTTTTATAAGGAAAAAGATTTCCAACATTTTGTTTCTTAAGCCTTAAAAAAAGTTCTGAATTGACAGGACATGACACCATCTGTTCAATATTCTTTTTCTGCAATTCCTGATACAGATAAGAAATTTGCTGTTCTCCCCCACGCCATGTTAAAGCCGATGATAAATGCAGGACTTTCATTTTTCCTTCTGTTTGTTTAGTTTTTGCAATTTCTTGTATTTCAGAAAATTGGCATAAGCAGAATTTTTACAGATAATAAAACCTTTTCTGCCATCAAGAAAACCAAAGTTAAAAAAGTACGCTTTAATGAAGCGTATGATTGCATGTGCATAGCATTTAAAAAAATTTGATTTTTCCCCTTTTTTAAAAAGGGCCTCCGCTCCTATACTGCTGAATTTCTCAATTTGTTTAAAATGATCGGCAACAGTATAATAGGAAAAATGCAATAAATCTCCTTTTAGATGTGAAATAGTGGAACCTTTTTCCATGATAAATTTATCATGTGGATTAATACCGCCCCATTGTCCTTTACAACTATTCCAAAGTCTTAGTTTTCTATCGGGATACCAGCCACAATGCTTAATCCATTGTCCACAATAATTTGTTAAGCGGTTCATGGTGTAACCGTCATAGTTTGTTTGAGCTTTCACTTCAAGAATAGACAATTTCAGATCATCTGACAGTGCTTCATCGGCATCCAATGATAACACAAAGGGATACAAGGCCTGAGTAATGGCAAAATTTTTCTGTTCGATATGTCCTTCAAAAGAATGTTCTACAAAACGAACCATTTTTTTAGCACAAATTTCCTTTGTTTTATCCGTTGAGAATGAATCTACCACAACTATATCGTCAGCCACATCCAATAATGAGTCAATACACCTTCCGATGTTCTTCTCCTCATTAAATGTAATAATGACTGCTGAAATTTTATTCATGATCAAGAAGTTATGGTATTAAGCAAAAGTAAATATTTTTATCAAAAATAAATATCTTTGTATTTTAATAAAATATCTACAATGAACAACGGTTTGAAACAACTGATTCAATTCACCAATGACTATCAAAACAAAGAAGAAATCATCCTGCGCGACCATCTTGCAATGGAAAGAACCAAGTTGGCCAATGAAAGGACCTTGCTATCATATATACGCACATCGCTTTACTTATTATTAGGAGGAATTGCTTTGTTAGGTCTGACAGATTTCAGAGATCTTAGAATTATTGGTTATATTTCTTTGATTTTAAGTTGTATTTTATTATTTGTTGGAATTCTTCGTTATTTTCAATTGAACAAACATCTTAAAAGATATTATAAACCATTCGATCCTGCTATAAAAAGCACAAAAGAGAGTTAAACTATTTTAAGAAGAAGTGTTTCTGTTTAATATATTGAGCAAATCTCAATTTTTATTAATGATTTTTAAACTTTCCAAACAACTTATTTCCCAAAATTTATTGTAATTTTACATTTAGAAACATATTGGTTCTTCCTGTGAGCAAATTAAATCTGAAAATATATTCTTTAAAAATAGTATTCCTTCTTGTTTTTATTATTACAAGCCTTAATGCTGTTGCTACACATCAAAGAGCCGGTTATATTACTTACCGTCATTTAATAGGTATGACCTATGAAATTACATTAATTACTTATACCTATACTCCCAGTCCTGCCGACCGCCCCAAGCTAGAAATTTTCTGGGGAGACGGAACCTCCGAAGAAGTTGACCGGACTGAAAAGCTGGATTTGCCCGACAATATTTCAAAAAACACCTATGTTGGCACACATACCTACGATGCTCCTGGTTCATACACCATCCATATTGAAGATAAAAACCGGAATGGCGGTATCTTAAACATTCCTAATTCGGTAAATATTGCCTTCTACATTGAAACAACACTAATTATAAATCCATTCCTTGGTTCTAATTCATCGCCAATTATTCTTAATCCTCCTATTGAAAATGCCTGTGCGAACCAACCCTTCATCTACAACCCCGCAGCCTTCGACAGCGAGGGTGACAGCTTGTCTTATAAGCTTGTTGTTTGTAAAGGAGACGATGGTCTGGAAATTCCGGGATACACCTTTCCTTTGGCATCTAATAACTTTACTTTAGATCCACTCACCGGAGATTTGTTATGGGAAAGTCCTGTTATCACTGGCGAATATAATGTGGCTTTTGTGATTGAAGAATGGCGCTTTGGAGTTAAAATAAGTTCCCTGACTGTAGATATGCAAATCCTTGTAGTGCCTTGTAATAACAGACCTCCGGTCATCGAAGAAATTAATGATTTATGTGTACTTGCTGGTTCTTCTATAGCCATGGTTATTAAAGCTACAGACCCTGACATTTCGGATGTTATTACACTAACTGCAGATGGAGGTCCTTTCCTGCTTAACGAAAGTCCCCCGATTTTTCCCCAACCTTCATATGGCACAGGTTCTGTACAATCTTATTTTTACTGGCAAACTACATGCGCCCATGTCCGAAAAAATCCTTATTCGATTGTCTTTAAAGCAAAAGACAACAGTTCTCCGGTAAATCTTATAGATCTAGAAACACTTTTAATTACGGTTGTAGCTCCAGCTCCTGAAAATCTTACCGCGTCTCCACTAAATGATGCCGTACAGTTAAACTGGGAAAAATCAATTTGTGAAAATGCTAAAGGTTATAAAATTTACAGAAAAAATACTTATTACGGATTTCTGCCTGATACCTGTGAGACAGGTGTTCCTGCCTATACCGGTTATTCGTGGATAGCCACTGTTAATGATGTAAATGACACTTCCTTTCTTGACAACAATAACGGAATAGGACTTCCTCAGGGAAACACCTATTGTTATATGGTCATAGCATTCTTTGAGGATGGTGCCGAAAGTTATGCATCTCTCGAAGTATGTACTGAATTGCCTCATACAGCTCCTATTATAACAAACGTCAGTATCAGAAATACAGACAATACGAACGGGTCTGTATATATTGCATGGTCAAAACCAAAGGATTTGGATTCATTAGTACATACAGGACCTTTTAAATATCTGATTTACAGAAATAATGGATTTACAATTAACAACCTGCAGTTGATTGATTCGCTTTCAAATATTAATGATACAATTTTTATAGACACACTCATTAACACAAGGCAGCTCCCTTATGTTTATAAAATTGAGTTGTATAACGATGCTCCGAGCAACCGCTTCCTAATTGGCTCATCTCAAAATGCTTCCTCTGTCTTCGCAACAACAACAGCAACGAACCAAAGTGTTAACCTGCAATGGTCGTTTAATGTCCCATGGACAAACATCAATTATACTATTTACAGATATAATGATTTGACTTTAACTTTCGACTCAGTAGGAAACACAAATTTAACCAACTTTAAAGATATTGGCTTAACAAACGGAATTCAATATTGTTATAAGGTTAAATCCGTTGGGGCATATTCAGGCACAAACACAATAAACCCATTAATTAATTTTTCTCAGATTGTCTGTGATGTACCAATAGATACAGTACCTCCGTGTCCGCCAATATTAAACTTAACAACGGATTGCGACAATATAAAAAACACCTTGACATGGCAAAGAATTGATGATGAGTGTTTCTTTGATGTAATAAAGTACAATATTTATTACTCACAAAACGGAGGAGATGATTTGAAATTGATTTTTACAAATAACAACCTACTTGATACAACCTTTATTCATGACAACTTATCCACAATTGCCGGTTGTTATGCCGTTACAGCAGTAGATTCTTTTAACAATGAAAGTCCCATTTCCCAAGTTATATGTCTGGATATTGACAGCTGCTCTCTGTACACATTGCCTAATGTCTTTACACCTGATGGCGACGGTTATAATGACCTGTTCATTCCTTTTCCCTATGCATTTGTTGAAAAAATTGAACTGAAGATCTTCAACAGATGGGGTTCTATTGTTTTTGAAACAACTGACCCGGACATCAACTGGGATGGGAAAAATATATATTCTACTAATGAAAGCAGTCAAGGTGTTTATTTTTATGTTTGTGAGGTGTATGAACAACGGTTGGGTGGGATAAAAAACAGAACCTTAAAGGGATTTATACACCTGCTCCAGGGTTCAGGGGAAAAATATGATTAAAATGTTTTTACTTTTTAGACATTGTTTTAATTAAAAGCAATTATTTGTTTTTTAATTATTTTTGCTGTTTAAGGACCTTATTTTTATTTAACTTATTAATTACTTTCAAATCTCAAAATTATGTTTACAGGTATTATTGAAACGATGGGAAAAGTTGTCGCCCTTGATAAGGACAAAGGAAATTTACACATAACAATTGAAACACCTATTGCCAAGGATATAAAGATTGACCAAAGTATTGCACATGATGGAATTTGTCTGACTACAGTTGATGTGGACAAAAATAACAACCGTTATACCATTACTGCAGTTAATGAAACTCTTGAAAGAACCAATCTCAGATTTATTGATATTGGTTATGAAATTAACCTTGAAAGATGCCTTCAGATGGATGGACGACTTGATGGACATATTGTGCAAGGTCACGTAGATCAGACAGCCGTTTGCAAATCAGTAGAAGAAACAGATGGCAGTTGGAAAATCACTTTTGAATATGACCCTGATTTTGGAAATTTTACCGTTGAAAAAGGCTCCATATCCATCAACGGAACAAGCATGACCATCGTTGATAGTGGAAAAAATTTCTTTTCTGTTGCTGTAATTCCCTATACATTTGAACACACAAACTTTAAAAACTTCAAAAAAGGGACGGTTGTAAATATTGAGTTTGATGTTATTGGCAAGTATGTCCAAAAACTACTTAAGCTTTACCTCGACAAATAATACTGCTCTTGATTTTTTTTTCTATGGTTATTTGTTTTTTTAATATTTCTCAATTAAATGGGTAAAACTTAATATTTCTTAAAGTTACTTAAATAAATATAGGATAATCTCCAAAACTGATAACTTTGTAAATAATAAAATTATATTTAATAACATGAAATCTATAAAAATTATATTTACAACAATATTTTCATTTTCTTTATTTATGCTGAGTTATACGCAAACATCGATTCATGAGTTTAAGACGCAAACAATTGAAGGAGAAGAATTTGATTTGGCACAGCTTAGGGGAAAGAAGGTACTAATTGTAAATACTGCTTCAAAATGTGGATTAACAGGACAATATGAAGAACTTCAAGATTTATATAACAGGTATAAAGATAAAAATTTTATCATTATTGCTTTCCCCGCTAATAATTTTTTGAATCAGGAACCTGGTTCCAATGAAGAAATCAAAGATTTTTGTGAAAGAAATTATGGGGTTACTTTCCCCGTAATGACAAAAATATCTGTTAAAGGTCGCAATATTGACCCCATTTACGAGTGGCTTACTAAAAAAGAAAAAAATGGCGTAACTGATGCTGAAGTTACTTGGAATTTTCAAAAGTTTATGATTGACGAAAACGGCTTTTTTGTTGACTTTTTGGCACCCCGCGAAAGCCCCCTTTCAGAAAAAATTATCAATTGGATTAATGCAGAAGAATAGATACCAATACCCTCTTAATTAAATATTTTTGCATTTTTTACAGGTAAGTTGACCTAAAAAATGAATTAATATTTTTTAATACTTTTGCATTTTTAAATGTTAGTATTTTTTAAACTCAATATAATATGTCATTAAAAGCAAAAACAATTGAACTCCGCAGAAGAATGCAGGATGCTATACAAGGAGGCGGGCAGAAAGCCATTGACAAACAGACTGCAATGGGCAAAATGACAGCAAGGGAAAGAATTATCAGTTTATTAGACCCAAATTCATTTAATGAATATGATTTATTTGTTGAACACACTGCTCGGGATTTCGACATGGATAAAAAAGTATTACCAGGAGATGGTGTTATAACTGGAACAGGAAAAATTGGTGGTCATCCTATTTGTATTTATGCACAAGATTTTACCGTTGCTGGTGGCTCTTTAGGTCTCATGCATGCAAAAAAAATTACCAAAATAATGGATCATGCCATGAACCTTAAGGTTCCAATTATTGGCATCAACGACTCCGGTGGGGCAAGAATTCAAGAAGGTGTAAATTCGCTGGCCGGTTATGGTGAAATCTTTTTCCGTAATACACAGGCTTCAGGAGTTATACCTCAAATTTCTGTTATTTTAGGCCCATGTGCAGGTGGAGCAGTCTATTCACCTGCATTAACAGATTTTGTATTTGTTGTGGATAAAATTTCAAAAATGTTTATTACTGGTCCTGAGGTTATTAAAACAGTTCTTGGAGAAGAAATTTCGATGGAAGAACTAGGGGGAGCAAGGGTACAGGCTGAAATTACTGGAAATGCCCATTTTTTTGCAAAAAGCGAAAAAGAATGCTTCGATCAGATTAAAAAACTTGTTACCTATATTCCATGGAATAACACAAAAAGAGCTGACGGATTTGCCATCAAACAACCTAAAAGCAAAACTTATAATATTGAAAAACTTTTCCCTACAGATCCAAAGGTACCTTATGATGTAAGAAATGTTATCAAAGCACTGACAGATAATTCTGATTTTTTCGAAGTACAGGAATTTTTTGCTCCCAATATTGTTATTGGATTTGCCAGAATTAATGGCCAAACGATAGGGTTTGTTGCCAATCAACCTCTTTGTCTTGCCGGTGTACTCGATGTGGACTCCTCTGACAAAGCGGCACGTTTTATCCGCTTCTGCGATGCATTTAATATCCCTCTTATTACTTTGGTTGACCTACCCGGGTACTTACCCGGAGTTGATCAGGAACATGCCGGTGTTATCAGACATGGGGCAAAAGTTTTGTATGCCTATTCCGAAGCAACCGTTCCAAAAATTACGATTATCCTTCGTAAAGCCTACGGCGGTGGTTATATTGCTATGTGCTCCCACCATCTGAGAGCCGACTTTGTTTTCGCTTGGCCTACAGCTGAAATTGCAGTTATGGGTCCTGAAGGTGCTGCCAATATTATTTTCAGAAATGAAATTATGAGTGCCGCAGACCCCGATGAAATGCGCAAACAAAAAGTTAAAGAATACCAGCAGAAATTTGCAAACCCTTATGTTGCAGCTGCTAATGGTTATGTTGATGCCATCATTGACCCTAAGGAGACACGAAAATATGTTGTTCATGCCCTGGAAATTTCTGTGAATAAAAGTGATGTGAGACCCAATAAAAAACATGGCATACCACCTTTTTAAAATAATGATAATGGAAAATAAAAAAAGCACCGATAAACCTAAAATAAAAAAAATCAAAACAACACCACCCATTTCTGAGAATGGTACTTCACTTGAAAATATAAAAACAAATTCAGACGAAGTTGTTCTTATTAGGAAAGAACCCTCTGAAGCTGAAGTTATAGAGCCACAGAATTTGGATGAATACTATAATTTTGTTGATTTTGATATTGATGGACATTTATATAAAACCACCCTAAATAATAAATTCCTAAATAAAAAAGCCCATAGTCTTCCTAATCCAAAACACATTAAAGCTTTTATTCCGGGTACAATTCAAAAAGTTTTTGTTAAGGAAAAAACCAAAGTTAAAGCACACGAAAAACTCCTCATTCTTGAGGCCATGAAGATGAAGAATGTCTTGTTTGCCCCTGTGGCAGGTGTCGTTAAAAAAATTTACGTGAAACAGGGTGATAGAGTTACCAATAAACAATTACTTGTAGAGATTTTGTAAAAGGCTCAGATTAAGAATTTCTTAAATAACAAATAACAACATGCTTGTTAAAACTTTTGGAAGTGCTGTTTATGGCATTAATGCAACAATTATAACAGTTGAAGTAAATGTTGATACCGGAATTCAGTTTTTCATGGTCGGTTTACCTGATAATGCTGTCAAAGAAAGTCACCAACGAATTGAAGCAGCTCTAAAGAATGTAGGTTATAAAATCCCAGGAAAAAAAATTGTCATCAACATGGCCCCTGCTGATATTCGAAAAGAAGGCTCGGCCTATGATTTAACAATTGCTTTAGGCATCTTATCAGCATCCGAACAAATGCAGTCTGAAAATATCGGCAAATATGTTATCATGGGAGAACTTTCTTTAGATGGCTCACTAAATCCTATTAAAGGGGCATTACCCATTGCAATTGAAGCTATGAAAAACGGCTTTGAGGGCTTTATTCTTCCTCAGGCTAATGCCAGAGAAGCTGCCATTGTCAGCAAACTGAAAGTTTATGGTATCGATAATATTATTGAAGCTATAGATTTTTTTAACGGGAAGAAAGTTCTCGAAGAAACAATAGTAAATACCAGAGATGAGTTTTTTGAAAATATCAATCAGTATGAGTTTGATTTTTCGGATGTTAAAGGACAAGAAAATATCAAAAGAGCTTTGGAAATTTCTGCTGCAGGTGGCCACAATGTCATTATGATAGGTCCCCCCGGTTCTGGTAAAACAATGTTAGCAAAACGTCTCCCAACTATCTTACCACCTTTAACTTTACATGAAGCATTAGAAACCACAAAAATTCATTCTGTAGCAGGAAGGCTTAGTAAAAACACCTCTCTTTTAACAACACGTCCTTTCCGTACGCCCCACCACACAATCAGTGATGTGGCTCTTGTTGGAGGAGGTACAAATCCCCAACCCGGAGAAATTTCAATGGCACATAACGGAGTATTATTTCTAGACGAATTGCCTGAGTTTAAAAGAACTGTTCTTGAAGTATTAAGACAACCACTTGAAGACAGAATTGTAACCATTTCACGTTCAAAATACAGTGTTGAATATCCGACAAATTTTATGCTTATTGCTTCTATGAACCCTTGTCCCTGTGGTTATTACAACCACCCCGACAAAGAATGTGTATGTGCCCCCGGAATTGTAAAAAAATATCTCAATAGAGTTTCAGGCCCTTTGCTTGATCGCATTGATATTCACATTGAAGTGACACCGGTTCCTATTAATGAGTTTACAAAAAACCATCTTTCCGAAAAAAGTGAAATTATAAGAGAGCGTGTTATCAATGCGCGTAAAATACAAGAAATCCGATTTAAAGATATAGAGGGCGTTTATTGCAATTCCCAAATGACTTCAAACCAGTTAAAGCAATTTTGCTGTCTTACTGATGCCGGTATTAATTTGCTTAAAACTGCAATGGAAAAACTTTCCCTTTCAGCCAGAGCATATGACAGAATTTTGAAAGTAAGCCGTACCATTGCCGATCTTGACAATTCCGAAGATATTAAAATTGAACATTTGGCCGAAGCCATTCAATACCGCAGCCTCGACAGAGAGAATTGGGCATAATTTTTATAAAAAAAGAGGTTGTCGCAATTTTTGCGACAACCTCTTTTCAATTTTTGAAAATCAATTACTCAGACAAAATAGTTTTATTCTTATCATATTTCAGGGTATATCTGAAATTGATTTTTTTCGTCTCATTAGGTCTTAATGTCAGCACCCATTCTAGTTCTCCGGTAAGTTCATTGTATTGAGCTCCGCTGATTTCTTCCACAATAATTTTAATATCTTCAAAATTTGTAACAGGAACCTGATCCTTAAGAGATACCTGAATTTCTGTAAGATTTTGATTTTTTAAAGTTATCTCAAAGTGTACTGTACGCTCTCTGGTTGAACCTATTACCCTGTCTCGTGATTTATCTGAAATTTTTACTCTTTCGGCAATAACCCTACTGTCAACCCCTAATGATACCACGAGTGTGTCCATAGCTAAAGCTGTGTTAATATAGGTTCTGCTAATGATATTATTTTGATAAACAATATTGGTCTGGCCTTGTACTAAATTGAGTTTTTCCCATCCTGTCAGGTATGCTGTCAGAAAAACATCCTTATCTGTTTTGGGAATAGACAAATATTTATAGGAAGCTTCGAGTGTCTCATTTAAAAGCAAAATTATTGTTTCCCTTCCATCCGATGGAATGTTATACGGAATGCTGACAGCATATTCGGCTGCAATAAGCCCCTGAGAAACTTCTGTATAATCAGAAATGGCAAATGCATTATCATATTCCATATCTTCTTCATCCTTAGCTGCTTCAGTTCTTGATTGTGAAACGGCCACAGGCATCCCCGCATAGCTTTGGTTTGCAATTCTTTGTGGTTGGTAATAACTTAAATACCATGCCGGCAGCACAGGAATAGTTTTATAAACAGCCGGTTGGCCGGTAGAAAATACCAATTTGGCATTCTCCCAGTTTTCACCGGTGTTTTGAATTAATTTTGCACGCATTACCAAATTCACCGGCCTAACAACATCTTCAACTTTAAGCTCATAAAAAGGTTGCCAACTCACATTACTAGCAAGATACGAAATGCCTATCTGTGCTCCGGTAACTGCCCTATCAGCCATCACCACAATGCTTATTTCCGCTTCAGGGGAAGCCTCTGTCTCCGGAGGTGTGTTACTTTGTGAATAGTTTTGTAAATTGGTCAGACGTTCCTCAATGGCCGCTTTTTTCTTCAAAAGAAGGCGTTCTGTTTTTGCCAGTCTTATCCATTCCTGATTGATTTCAACCATTCGTGTTCTGTAATAGGCCAGTGCATCTCTCAAAGCTGTAATTGTATCTGTTTTTGTAATAGCTGTACTTGATTGTAAGAGATTTTTTTCAACAACCATGACTTCTTTTTTTGAAGTAACTTCTTGAATATCAAAAGCTAATAGCTCTAATGAATCCCTTAATAGACTGATACTTCTAAGGATGTGATTGGGTATTTCTACCACAGAATTATCAACAGGTTCTGGATACTTAATCTGAACTTGCTGACTCATGATAACAAAATTACCCTTTCCGGTTACACGCAATGAGTTGGCATCAATATAACGTGATATTCCCGAAAGCCGAATTTCACTGTTACCTGATGGCAAATTTAATGTGGCTGTTCGTTCAATCTGTGCATTGTTTAGAAACACCGTTATTTTATCAATTTTTGTATTTGCTGTAAGCTCACTTTGGGCTGATACTCTTTCTGTTATGAATATTAGGTTCAATAAACATAACATTACAATTATTTTCTTTTTCATCATATTTAGTTTTATAGTTTTTAATAACGACACTTTGATACAATAAAAGTAATATTTCCATATCATAAATTTTAAGTTAATTGATTTTCTTTATTGAGGTTCAATAAAAGACCTCTTTTTCCCAAAAACATATAAACAAAAAAATCGCCAAGAGTCAAAACATTAATATCCACTATTTCTGTAATTTTTGCTATTGTAGCAAGATAAATTCGTCATTATTTTTGGAGAAATCTCATTATTTATAAAATGTTATATTTGCAGCTTGATATTTTTTCTGAAATAGCCATGATTAAAAATTTGGAAATTTTACCAGGCTATTTTGTTTAACTAAAAATGATTAAAAATGAATATAATAATTGCCGGAAACGGGGATTTAAGCTTTTATGTAGCCAAATTTTTACTAAAAGAAAAACACAGTATCAGTATTATTGATACGGATACAAATCATTTGAAATCATTTGAGAGTAACAGTGAAGTTCTTACTTATGAAGGCTCATCAACATCTGTCAATACTCTTAAAGATGCAGGAGTGGATGATTGCGATATTTTAATAGCTGTACACCGTGATGAAAACGTAAACATCACAAGTTGTATTTTGGCTAAAAATCTAGGAGCAAGGCAAACCATTGCCCGCATTGATAATGTAGAGTTTTTAGATGAAAAAAATGCCAAGGCTTTTCAGGTTCTTGGTGTTGATGCCATGATTTGCCCCGAAAAAGTTGCTGCTTCAGAAATTGTACACCTTATTAACCAAACAGCTGCAACTGAGATCATTGATTTTTCAGACAAGAGCTTATCGCTCCTTTTATTCAGACTAGATGAAAACTCAAAGGTTTTGAACAAATCTTTAACCGAAGTTGCAAAAGAAAATCCTGATATCCTTTTCAGAGCTGTTGCCATCCACAGAAATTCAGTAACTATTATTCCCTGTGGAAGTGATATTTTTACCATTGATGATATGGTATATGTAATTGCAGGTCCTGAAGGAATTGATGAACTCCTTAAACTCAGTGGTAAAACCAATTTCAAGATTAATAAAGTATTCATCGCAGGAGGAAGTAGAATTGGGCGCAAAACAGCAATGGAATTGCAAAAATACAAAGATGTTTATCTTATTGAAAAAGATGAAGAAAAAATTCAATCCTTACTCAATGTACTGACAAATTCATATATTATTAAAGGAGATGTCAGAAATACCGATTTACTAAAATCAGAAAACATAGAAGATGTTGATGCTTTTATTGCTGTAACCAATAATTCGGAAACCAATATTTTAAGCAGTTTAATTGCAAAAAAATTTAATATTAAAAGAATCATTACCCTTGTTGAAAATATCGAATTTATTGATATTGCTCAGAAAGTAGGCATAGAAGCCATTGTAAACAAGAAAATAATCACAGCCAGTCATATTGCACGTTTTATTCTTAAAGACAAAGTTCTGGCTTTAAATTTTCTAACAGGTATTGATGCTGAAGTTTTGGAATTAGTTGTTTATCCTAAGTCACAAATTACAAAAAAACCAATTTGTAAACTTGGTTTTCCTTCAGGTGCAATAATTGGTGGTTATATAAGAGACAAAAAGGGTTTTATTGCACGTGGAGACACCCAAATTATGGAAGGTGACAAAGTTGTTGTCTTTACACTCCCCGGTGTGGTTGATAAAGTTCTTCGGTTTTTCAATTGATGCATACATGGTTGTATCATATTGTTTGAAATCAGTATTTTAAACTATAAAAAAAAACCGTTTCAAATTGTGAAACGGTCTTTTCATTTGTTTTCTTAATTTATTTACTAACAATTATCTTTTCTATTAAAACATTGTGTCCATCAGTAAGTTTAACAAAATAAAATCCTTCACTTATTTCTGTCAAATCAATATTAAAATTGTTAATACCAATGTTTGTTTGTAAATCATAAGATTTTATAGTTCTGCCAGTAAGATCAATTAATGCTATATTAATCTGTGTTTCAAGGTCAGAAAAGTAATCCAGATTAAGCATATTACTTGCAGGATTAGGATACAAGCTTAGGCCGTTAATTTCATCTGTGTTGTCTTCAATTTCTTTAAAAGAAGATCCACTTATCATTGCTGTCAGAGTATAACAAGTTGATGCTGAAAAACCGGTACTTTTCGGATAAACTTTAATATAATAGGTTCCAACTTTAGGTTTATTTTTTATTACAATTTCATTTGTTGTACCTGAAAGTGTTGAAGACCCTAATATTGAACCGTTTGATGCATATACTATCACATCATAGTCTGCCGGTAAATTAGTTAGTGTTACCTTAATATTTTTTGCAGCAGAAGTATTGGTGAACTTAAACCAATCTATATCCGAAGAAGCAGAGATAAGTGCAGTAACAGCAGTATTTACAGGAATTGTTTTAGCAGCTGAAGACGTGTTATTTGATTCATAATTATCAGTGCAAGAGCTGACAGGAAGTGTTGTAAATGTGGTAGATACAAATCCCCCCATACCTGAAGCACATACAGCCTGTACTTGAAATTCATATTGGGTATTGGCAACTAAATTAGATGCCAATATGTAATTTGTTGTTACAGAAGAAGATGTCCAAGTACTTGAGGATGATTGTTTGATCTGAACATTGTATGAGGTAGCGCCTGTAACTGTATTCCAAACAATATTGGCAGAATTGGAAGTAATTGTCGGCACAGATAAGCCGGTTGGGTTTCCACAGCCTGTAGTTGTTGGAGGGGTACATCCATTAGATGTGGACAATGAATAAAGTAAACCCCCTGGAACGAAAAGTGCTTGAATACGAGCCTTCTGATTTGGTGTAAAATTAGCATAACTGATATCATCCGAATAATCCATAAAATTCATATACATAATACCAGGTGATGATGGAGAACATGCATCAGTCAAAATACCTGTATGAGGACCATACGTGTAGTTAGCTTGATTGGGAACATCTGTACAATAATCTGTTCCGGTACATGCACCATTATCGTCTCCCCATATATGGTAAAGATTGAAGCAGTGGCCTATTTCATGAGTGGTTGTTCCTCCAAGGTTAAAAGGAGCAACGGCCCCGGTAACACCAAAATACCGGTAATTAATAACAACACCAAAAGTACTGTTTACCCCCGTAGTAGGAAATTGTGCATAACCACAAAGGCTACTTCCTAAGTTACACACCCAGATATTCATGTACTTTGTTGGATCCCATGCATTCAAACCTCCTTTAGCATAATTTTTAACATAGTTGTTTGTCGAAAAAGAAGAAACCGTAGTTGCCCTTCTTTCTATACCATTGGTAGCTGAGCCATCGGGTTTACGTTGAGCCAAACAAAACTGAAGTTCTGTATTGCTCTTCAATGAAGTTGAAAATGAGCCCATACTGTTTATGTTAAGACCTGCATAATCACGGTTTAATATATCTATCTGTTCAAAAACACGTGTATCAGAAATATTCTCAGCTGTTGTTTTATAAACAATGTGTACCACAACAGGAATAGTTATTACTGATTTGGAATTAACAATTTCATCATAATTGGCATCAATCCATGTTTGCATCTGAGCTTCTAAATCATTAATACTTGTTTCAAGCATAGGATCTTCTGCTTTCTGCATCTGCAAATATTCCATTGTTCCACACTTTCTTTGTGAAGTCTGTGCATTAGCAAAGAAATTTGCAAAGAATATTACTGAGATGGTGATGAGTAATAGTTTTTTCATAGTTTTAGATTTAGTTTATCATTTATAGTTAAAAAACCTCCAAACTTAATAGAAAAAAAAGCGTAAGTCAAGTAAAAACTGTTTTTTTAGCCAAATGGTATTTTTTTTTAGTTATTTTAATATTAATTAATTGTTTAAAGATAAAATTTGAATATTTATTATTAATGTAAGATAAATATTTTACTTCTCGATAAAGTACAAAATAAAATTTTTTGTCTCTTCCTACAGCTATCAGTAGAGTCAAAATAAATTGCTGAAAAGCAAATAAATATTAAAAAGGCCTCTGGAAATAATGATTTTCAACTATTTACATTTTTTTATCGAACAATAGTGAATATTTTTTATAAAACATGTTACATAAATAAAACCTGTTTACTTTTGCATTCTTTTAAAAACAAAAAAAATACTTTGATTAAAACATCAAATGAAAGTGTAATCTTCTATTTTTGTAATTAATTGTACAATCTTATTAGTTGATTTTATACGATATATGACAAAATCCATAAATCTGAAATTGGTTTTAAAAATTACCGGTTTTCTGCTTCTCATCGAAGGAGGTTTTATGCTGACGTCTCTGATACCTTCATTTTACTATAAAGAGGGTGATTTTCTTTCCATTCTTTACAGCTCTTTATTAACTATTTTTACTGGTCTAATGCTCTGGTTGTCTTTCCGAAAAAAAGAAGAGGAAACTCTTGGAAAAAGAGAAGGTTATATTGTTGTTTCAACAGCATGGATATTTTTCTCTCTTTTTGGGGCATTGCCTTTTTTATTAAGTCATTCTGTTGACACATATACAGATGCATTTTTTGAAACAATGTCCGGTGTTACAACAACAGGAGCAAGTGTCATTAAAGATATTGAAGTTGTTCCAAAAGGGATCTTGTATTGGAGAAGCCTTATTCAATGGCTTGGCGGAGTGGGCATTATCGTTCTTTCTCTTACCATTTTGCCTTTGTTGGGAATTGGCAGCATGTCATTATATCTTGCTGAAATCCCCGGCCCTACAAAAGACAAAATTCATCCCTTAATTAAAGAAACAGCTAAAAGACTCTGGGGTATTTATTTATTATTAACTGTTATGCAAATTATTTTGCTGATGGTTGGAAAAATGAATTTCTTTGACGCCATAAACCATTCATTTACGACAATGGCAACCGGAGGTTATTCAATCAAAAATACAAGTATTGCTGAATATTCTCCTTATATTCAATATATTATAACAATATTTATGTTTTTGGCAGGAGTTAATTTTACCATGCATTATTTTGCTTTACACGGACGATTTAGAAAACTATGGGAAGATGAAGAGTTAAAATTTTATATTTCTGTTATACTAATATCTTCTGTAATCATTTTGTTGCCCCTTATTTATTTTCATATTGCAGGTGTAGAAAAAGCATTCAGAGATGCTTTATTTCAGGTTGTTTCAATAGTAACAACCACTGGATTTGTTACTGCCGATTATTTGGAATGGCCGGGCACAACATGGCTGCTCATATTTCTTCTGTTTTTTACCGGAGCTTGTGCCGGCTCAACAGCAGGAGGGATAAAAATGATTCGACATATTTTTCTACTAAAAAATTCTTCTTTAGAACTTAAAAGACTTGTGCATCCCAATGCTATTATTCCAGTAAGATATAAAGGAAAGCCTGTTCCAAAAGATGTTATTTTTAATGTGTTGGCTTTTTTTGTATTTTATATGCTCATTTTTGCCTTTGGATCTTTTATTTTATCCCTTACTGAACTTGATTTTGAAACTAGCATCGGTTCGGTTGCCTCTTGCTTGGGAAATATTGGTCCAGGCCTGGGAAAGACAGGTCCTGTGGGAAATTATTCTTCTATAACTGATTTTGGCAAATGGTTTTTATCATTTCTCATGCTTCTGGGCAGACTTGAACTTTTTACAGTTCTTATCTTATTCTCTCCGGGATTCTGGAAAAAATAAATGGATACATCTTTCTGAAACTCTGAACCAATCGGTTTAATATTAATGAGCTTCGAGCCAATTACTACCCGTTTTTAGGTCCACTTCAATAGGCACACCCACCTTTACACTGTTTTTAAGTTTATCATTTACAATGGCTGTAACCTCATCAAGTTCATCTTTATAAACATCAAAAACAAGTTCATCATGTACTTGCAAAATCATCTTTGATTTCAATTTTCGTGCTTCAAAAGCGTTATAAATCTGTATCATAGCAATTTTAATCATATCTGCCGCCGATCCCTGAATGGGAGCATTAATGGCATTACGTTCGGCAAATCCCCGAATGACTGCATTACCCGAATTTATATCCCTTATATACCTGCGCCGGCCCATAATGGTTTCTACAAATTGGTGTTCACGGGCAAAAGCAATTGTTTTATCCATATATAGCTTAATCCCAGGATATTGGATAAAATACTCATCTATAAGTTGTTTGGCTTCTGTACGACTAATTTCATTTATCCGTTCCGAAAGGCCAAAAGCAGAAATGCCGTAAATAATCCCAAAGTTAACGGTTTTAGCCATCCTGCGCTGGTCGGAAGTAACCTCTTTGACATCCACTTTAAAAATACCGGCAGCAGTGGCAGCATGAATATCGAGGCCGGCATTAAATGCTTTTATCAGAGCCGGATCTTTACTCAATGCAGCCATTAATCTAAGCTCTATCTGTGAGTAGTCTGCTGCCATCAATATATAGTCGCTGTTACGTGGCACAAAGGCTTTGCGAATTTCCCTCCCTTTCTCTGTTCGAACCGGTATGTTCTGAAGATTCGGGTTGTTTGAACTAAGTCTTCCTGTAGCAGCTACAGCCTGATTATAATTGGTATGGACCCTCCCTGTTTTTGAAGATATTAATTGAGGCAATACGTCAACATAGGTGGATTGTAATTTTGTTAAAGACCGATACTCCAAAATTTTATCTACTATTTCGTGTTTACCCGAAAGCTTGGATAAAACATCCTCACCGGTTGCATATTGTTTGGTCTTTGTTCTTTTGGGATTATCAATTATTTTCATTTTTTCGAAAAGAACTTCTCCTAATTGTTTCGGGGATGCTAAATTAAACGTTGTTCCTGCTATGGCATAAATTTCTGTCTCTAAAGAATTAACCTCCTTTTCAATGTCTTTTGAAATTATTTTCAAAATAGTGGAGTCAATTCGAATGCCTTCTTTTTCCATCGAAGCTAAAACAAATATCAGAGGCAACTCCATTTCATAAAATAATGATCCTAATTTATATTTTTCAAGTTCAGGTTCGAATATTTTATAAAGTTGCAGGGTTATTTCAGCATCTTCACAGGCATAATTAACAAGAAGTTTCTCATCAACAAAATCCAATGATTGTTGCGTTTTATTCTTTTTTCCGAAGATGTTTTCATAAGGAATTTTTTCATAGTTCAGGTAAACTTCGGCAAGATAATCAAGATTATGGCGCATGTCCGGCTCTAATAGGTAATGAGCCAACATGGTATCAAACAGACGACCTTTAACCATTATGCCATAATTTGCCAGCATGGACAAATCAAATTTGAGATTATGGGCTATTTTTAAGATGTTTTCATTTTCTAAGGCTTTTTTAAACTTCTGTAAAATTGCCATGGCCTGTGTCCTGCCATCAGGAATGCTGATAAAAAATGCTTCTTCTGGTTTCATTGAAAAAGAAATGCCAATAATTTCATCTGTGGTTATATCCAAACCCGTAGTTTCTGTATCAAAACTAAATAAAACACTATTGTTCAGTTGCTCTGCCAATTCATCAATTGCATTGTTGTCAACAAGCAGGATATAACTCTTATTAGAATCTTTAATGCTCTTAAAATTTGGCTTCTCTGAATCTGAAAAATCATCAACATCAGAAAACAAATCAGGTTGATTTCGATGTTTTTCGGGCTCTTGTACCATTTTATCATTGTCAAAAATTCTTTTTCCCAAAGTTTTGAATTCAAGCTCTTCAAAAAGCTCTGTCAGTTTCTGAACATTAAAACCTCTGTACTTAAACTCTTCTGCATCAAATCCGACAGGAACATCGGTAATGATCGCACCTAAGTTTTTTGACATCAAAGCTTCTTGAGAATGGGCTTTGATTTTCTCACGCATTTTTTCATTTTCCACTTCATCGGCATGGGCTATCAGATTCTCCACTGTTTCAAATTGCTGAATAAGTTTTTTTGCCCATACCTCTCCTATACCTGGTATGCCAGGTATATTGTCAGATGCATCTCCCCATAAACCGATGATATCGGTAAGTTGCTGAGGATCTTTAATGGAAAAGCGCTCACAAACTTCTTTAACACCCAATATCTCATAACCGGCAGCTCCTCCTTTGGTAGGTTTAAGAATAAATATATTTTCACTTACCAATTGTCCAAAATCCTTATCGGGAGTGACCATAAATACTTTAAATTCTTCTTTCTCTGCTTGTTTTGCCAAAGTACCAATAATATCATCTGCTTCAAAACCTGCTAAAAAAACTATAGGAATATTAAAAGCTTCAACAATTTTTTTTACATAAGGAATTGCTTTGATAATATCTTCGGGCATGGCCTGGCGCTGGGCCTTATATTGTGTATATTCATCGTGGCGTACAGTTGGTGCATGTGTATCAAAAGCAACAGCAATATGACTTGGATTCTGGGTTTTGATTAGATCCACCAATGTATTTGTAAAACCAAAAACTGCTGATGTATTTAAATTAGCAGATGTAATGCGGGGGTTTTTGCTAAAAGCAAAATAAGACCTGTAAATGATGGCCATGGCATCAATGAGAAACAATTTTTTTTCGGACATGATAAGCTTACGTATGATAATATATTATTGTTGATTTTTCATGTGATCCCAGCCTTGGGCTTTTATTTCAACAGCACCTCCTGAAGCACCTACAACATAAGCCAATGCATTTTTTCCTGTGATGTGCCCTATCGGTGTTAAATCTTCTACATCTTTAAGTTTCTCGTAATCAGATTGTTTTATGGTGAACAAAAGCTCATAATCTTCGCCTCCACTTAAGGCAGCAACTTCAGGCATTATTCCAAAATTTTCGGCAGTAGAAATGGTTAGCGGGTCAAGTGGAAATTTATTATCGTAAACGTTGCAACCCACACCCGATTGCTTACAAATATGTAATATCTCGGATCCCAGACCATCTGAAATATCTATCATGGCTGTAGGAACTACATCAAGTTCTTTTAATTTCTGAATAATATCAAGCCTTGCTTCAGGCTTCAGTTGTCTTTCCAACAAATAATCAAAACCTTCCAGATCGGGTTGCATATCTGATTGTTCTTTATAAACAGCCTTTTCTCTTTCCAAAATCAATAGGCCCATATAAGCAGCACCAATATTACCACTGACAAAAATTAAATCACCTTCTTCAGCACCATGGCGATAAACAATTTTGTCTTTTTCGGCTTCTCCGATAACGGTTATTGAAATCATTAGTCCTGAAACACTTGAGGTTGTGTCTCCGCCTATAATATCAACATTGTATTTTTTGCATGCGAGTTTTATGCCTTCATACAACTCTTCAATGGCTTCTACGCTGAATTTGCTTGAAATAGCGAGACTTACGGTTATTTGGCGGGGTATGCCATTCATGGCACAAATATCAGAAAAATTTACAACGGCAGCCTTGTAACCCAAGTGTTTAAGAGGTGTATAAATTAAATCAAAATGCACATTTTCAACAAGGAGATCGGTAGATACAAGAATCTGTTTATCCCCGTAATCTAAAACAGCAGCATCATCTCCTATACCAACAAGACTTGATTTATTAATTGGTTTAATTTCTTTAGTAAGGTGATCAATCAAACCAAATTCGCCCAAAGAACTAATATTGGTGAGTGTTTTATTCTTATCTTCAATCATGGTTTTCCTTAATTATTTTTAAAGTATTATTGTTTCAAAGGTATAAAATTTTACTTTATGACTTTCCCTTAAAAATCCGTTTCATTTTTTTATAATTTTACACTTTCAATCATTTTTATAAAATTATAGTTATGACTAAGTATTTTTATCTTTTGTTGTTACTTTTAGCTTCATCGAGCAGTTTGTTATCTTTTTCCCAACCCCCTCAGATGTTTAATTATCAAGCAGTGGTGAGGAACTCCTCCGGAGCGCTTATTACAAATCAGAATGTAAGTATTCAGGTTGGTATCAAGGCCGATTCTGTCTCAGGAACACTGCTCTTCAAGGAGCGTCATTTTGTTACAACCAATACTTATGGGCTTGTTAACCTTAAAGTTGGATCAGGAACAGTTGTTTCCGGCAACTTCAGCAATATCAACTGGCAAACAGGGAGCAAGTTTATTGAAATAGCTTGTGACGTAAATGGTGGTACAACATTCACTGTTATGGGAACAACTCAATTATTAAGTGTGCCCTATGCCCTTTATGCTGAAACATCCGGTGCCTCAGGCGTGATAGGTCCCACCGGCCCCACCGGTGTTTCTTGTTTATCTCTTAACGACGCCTATAATGGTTGTGCGGGAAACGGATCAGGCAACCAAATTAATGTTTTGAATAATAAAATTGATATTGCGCTCCCAGCAAGTTCTACAGCAGATCAAAGCATGGCTTTAAGCATCCAAAAAGGCAGCAATGCATCTCCGGCTTATGGTATAAGCATATCACACCAGCAACATGGTCATGGTTTGTTTGCAGATATGACAAACACAGCCAATACATATTCTGCTATAAAAGGCATCTTGAGAAGCAACAATACAAATACAGCCATACACCCTGCTGCAATTTCGGGTATTTTTGACGGCTCCGGCTGTGGAACAGGTGTTTGGGGAGAAATTACATCATCTGCTGCAACCGGTAGTGGGGCTGGTTTGTATGGTATGGCTTCTAATAATAATTTTGGCGGCATTCTTTCGTCATCTTCCTATCCGGGGCTTAACTGCAAAACCGGCAATGCTACTTCTCAGGCAGCTCAAATTGTATCGGCCAACAGTTCTTTTACAAATCCCTCTCTTCAGGTAAGAGGTTGGACACAAATGGATTGCAGTCCTTCGACCGCATCATCAATCCTCATAAATAATCTTTCAAGCGAGCCTACTATTGCTACATCAGCTGCCCAATTTGGTTATATTGGCACCAATTCATACCCTTGGTATTATCTTTATTATATGAATGCCATTCAAGTGTCAAGTAAAGAAACAAAACGCAGCATTAATTACCTAGATAAGAATTTATTAGAATTGGTAATCGCTGATATTGATAAAATCACACCAAGCTTTTATAAGTACAATATTGAAACCGACTCATTCATGGCAGAAAATCCTTCCAAATACCGACCACAATACCACCTGGGACTTATACTTGAAGACACCCCTGACTATCTGCAAGACAATACTTTTTCCGGTATTGATATTTATGCTTTGGCTACTTTAAATCTGGCAGGGGTAAAATACAATCGAAGTGAAATTCAACATATTAAACATCAGCTCGAAAATCAAACCTTGACAGATTTTGGAAGGGTTCAAATGAACGGTTCAAGTATAGACATTTCTTTTAACGCTGATTTTATCAGCAAACTCGATGAAAATGAAATACCCGTTGTAATGATAACGCCAAATTCACCAAACGTTATCTTTTATTTAAAAAACCAAACCAGTACAGGTTTTACCCTTGAAATTTCAAATGCATCTTTCTTTGAATTTAACTGGGTCGCTTATGCCAGAGCACATACAACTGTAAATGAAACTGTCAGTTATGAAACCCGTATCTCTCCTGAAATACTATCAAATATAAGGATAAATAGTGTGCTAAAACAAAACCAAAGAAGATTGATGCAAAGAACGCATGAAAATCTGATGGAGTTAAAGTAATTATTTGAATTAAACAAAACTAATTCCTTAGTTCTGTAATATTACAGTAAAAACAAACGTTAAATAACGTATGAAAATTAAGAAAATCATTCGTCTCCTTCTTTTGTTAGCGATAATTATAATTTTTCTATGTCTTTTAAGTATTTTCGGGGCACAGTATATCATATCCACCTCAGCCAAAAACCTTACTTACAGCAATACTGATGACATCCCTCATAACCGCGTTGGAGTTGTGCTTGGAACAGCAAAAATGTTTCGCAAGGGTGTTCCGAATCTATATTATAAACATAGAATAAATGCCACAAAAGAATTGTTTTCAGCAGGGAAAATTGACTTTGTACTTGTTAGTGGAGACAATAGACACAGAAGCTATAATGAACCTAATGATTTTAAAAAATCTCTTATTGAAGCCGGCATTCCCGAAGACAAAATTTTTCTTGATTATGCCGGATTTCGAACCTACGACTCAATGATACGAGCAGATAAGGTTTTTGGACAGAAAAAATTTACAGTCATCTCGCAAAAATTTCATAATGAACGAGCTATTTACATTGCCCGAAGACTGGGCTTAGATGTTATTGGTTACAATGCCCATGACGTTGAATCCTATTATGGTTTTAAAACAAATTTGCGGGAAAAATTTGCACGGGTTAAAGTGTTTGTTGACTTCTTGTTTGACAAAAAGCCGCACTTCTTAGGAGATCCCGTTGTTATTGAATAATTTTTAAATAATTATTTTTATCTTCTGTTCATAATTATTCTTATATTTGCACTCCCAATTCAACACTCACTCTTAAAAAGTGATTTTAGTTTTTTGAAAATATGCCCGGATGGCGGAATTGGTAGACGCGTTGGTCTCAAACACCAATGAGGTTACACTCGTGCCGGTTCGACCCCGGCTCCGGGTACAAAACAGAAAAGAGAGTGAGTCTCTAGCAAGAGGAACACTCTCTTTTCTGTTTTTCCTCAAGACTCAAACTCAAATTTCATTCTTCGCAACACTCACATTCAAACAAAAGTTAAAAACAGATTAGAGTGTGCGTATTAAGCAAGTGCTAATATTCACACCTTTTTTATTCAAAAATCAAATGCATAAAAATTCATTAGTCGTTCTTTACGGTTATTGAACCTAATTTAATTGAATGGGTATTATTGAAAACCTGGAATCAGGGCTGGAAAGTTTCAGGGAAATAGCCAAAATATTACAAGCCCACCGAAACAATTAAATCTTCAAACTTCTTATTTTCAAGCAGTTTCGTTAGAAAAACAGCAGTATCATCCGATTTATTAAGTTCGAGAACGGTCTGGTTGCCAAATAATTTTATGGCGGAATTGCGTAATTTCGCTGCATGTTGAAAATAACGTGAAGCATGCAGTTCATAATGACTGAATTCATTTGCAGGGTGGTTTTCACAGGGGGTAAAACCAAGTGAGGCGTTATAGGCAATGGCTTTGAAGTTATCGTTTTTAACTTTAGCCGTAACTTTCATCAGTCCGAAATATGTAAAAAAAACATCGAGCATACTTAGAGACGCAAATACAGGAACGGGGGAATCGATACATTTTTCGTCCCATATAAACAAACCGGTCTCGCCTGTTCTTTTTTCCCAGTCAATTTGTGAAGTATTGATTAAGCCTACAGAAGTTCCCTGATTTTCAATGATAAAATAAAAGTGGTGTTTGTTGTTGATGCTGTCGAACCATTTATTTTGCATCTCTTGAGTGATATAAGTCTTATACTCCATAAATCGGCTTATATAATTGTTGTTACGCCAATACCGAAGCAGTTCGAGCTGGTGCCTTTCAAGGCGGTGAAGGACGATTGAAAACCGGTGGATAATCATTTCAGATGTATGTCAACATGATAAATGGGTTTATTCTGATTCATGTCGAAAAGGCGTCTGATATATTCACCAATGATGCCAAAGCAAAACAGCAGAATACTTGTAGAAAAAAATATAGCCACAATAATGGCTGTAAAGCCAAGAGCAGCACCAAAAAAAACTTTGTTAAACAAAAAATACAAACCGAAACCGGCTGATATAATGGATGAAATCAAGCCAAAATAAGTCATCATTTTCAAAGGCAAAACAGTATAATTGACGATGTAATTCAAGCTGATAAAAACCAGACTAAATATATTATAACCTGATTTGCCATGTTGTCGGGGATGGTGTTCCACATCTACAGTTGCGATATTTCCTGTGTACCAGTTAATAATTTCATCGAGATAAAGATGTCTGATGTTATGAGAAGCTGATTTTCTAGCAATCTCTGCTTTCATAAGCTTAAAAGAGGAACCTTTTGAGATTGTTTCCGCATATTTTTTAAAAATTTTCCCAAATAAAATACTGCCCATGTTTCGCAATGGGGAATGTTTTTTTTTAATGTAAATTCCATAAACCACATCGGCAGCTGTGCTGTATTGGGTGGATATCAGTTTGTCAATTTCTTCGGGATAAACCTGCAAGTCATCATCAATAGTGATGATAAAATCACCAAGAGCATGTTTTATGCCGCATGATGTTGCATGGTGCTGTCCTGCATTTTTATTGAGTTTGATTCCCTGAACATTTTTATGTCTCTCATGGAGGCTTACAATATTACGCCAACTGTTGTCTGTACTGTAATCATCCACAAAAACCATTTCAAAATCAAAACCTTTGGAGAAAAAAAATTCATGCGTTTTATCATAGAGAGATTCCAGGGTGTCCTCGCTGTTAAAAACCGGTACAACTACAGAATATTTTATCATCATTGATTATCTTTGGACAGGTTTTCCGATTTTAATGAAAAGAAAGCTATTGCCAGAACAATATGTCCTGCCATAGTTACAAGAATACCTATTCCACACAACACCAATGTAAAAGCACCTATGATGTAAAGCAAACCTGCAGTTTTAAACAATTTTTCATTAAAAAAATGGGCAGTTTTATCAAGACTCATTTTCCATAGAAAGGCATTCAAAATAACCATACCATACATCAAGGCCAACATGATTAAAAAATCAGAAAGAAAGGATCTGACAAATATTTCAAGAGTATCAATATCTTCAAAAAATTCAATCCCTAACTGATTATAACTATTGAAAAAATCATAAAAAAGGTAGAAAAAATAAACAATAATACCTAAACCAAAAGCAATACCAATAAGATAAGCCATCAGAATATTATTAAAAACAACTCTTTTTCTTAAAATATCTGCAATTTTATAAAATGCAATTAAAAACATAACCATACTGGCAATAGACAGCAGAAATCCAATATAGGGAATGATATTTCCTAAACTGAATAGAGCTGCAAGACCTCCTATTAATTTAATATCTGAAATTTCTGTAGCCGAAACCAGCTTATTTTTGTTTAAGCTTATTTCGGTGTTGTTTGATTCTGAATTGTAGTCCATTAATTATAAGGTTAAATTATTGAATATATTTGTTTTCCAAAAGAAGTTGGGCAATCTGAACGGCATTTGTGGCAGCTCCTTTTCTCAGGTTATCAGCCACTATCCACATATTAAGGGAATTATCACTGTAAAGCCCTTTGCGTAAACGGCCAACAAAAACATCGTTTTTACCCTCCGAGTAGAAAGGCATTGGATATATATTGTTAGAATTGTCTTCCTGAAGGGTAATGCCCGGTGATTCAAGCAAGGCTTTTCTTATGGTTTCAATATGAATATTCTGTTCAAATTCAAGATATACCGACTCGGAATGTCCTCCTATAACAGGAATACGAACAACGGTTGCACTTATATCAATCTGTTTGGTATTAAGAATTTTATGTGTTTCATGGACCAGTTTCATTTCCTCGCTTGTATAGTTATTTTCGAGAAAATCGCCTCCGTGAGGAAAACAGTTAAGATCAATCCTGTGGGGATAAACCTTTTCACAAAATTCCCCTTTCCGCTCGTTCATTAGTTGCTGCACAGCTTTAACGCCCGTGCCCGTAACCGACTGATAGGTAGAAACTATCATTTTTCTGATATTGAAAAGTTTGTGCAGGGGAGCCACAGCCACCAACAACTGTATGGTTGAACAATTGGGATTGGAGATAAGCAAGTGTTCTTTCTTTAGTATATGTCCGTTGACTTCGGGAATAATTAAAGGAACTTCATTATCCATACGCCAGGCCGAAGAGTTATCAATAACAAAACAACCCTTCTCTGTAAATCTTTTAGCCCATTGACGAGAAGTTTCGCCTCCGGCCGAGAAAATGGCAATATCAGGACACAATGCAACGGCTGTTTCAGGTGTAACAACAACATATGGTTGTTTGCAAAACAGTATCTGTTTCCCTTTTGATTTTTCAGAAGCAACGGGAATAAGCTCACTGACTGGAAATTTCATTTCTTCCAACACCTGTAAAATAACTGTCCCTACCAATCCAGTAGCTCCTACAACTGCAACTTTCATCCTTATATTTTTTTAAAAGTTAAACGCATTTACATTTATGTCTAACAAAAATACTATATTTACAGTCATAAACGAAAGCTGTTATGAAAAATTTTTTATTATTGCTAATTCTGCTTCCTCTTTTTGGTTTTGCTCAATTTACAGATAATTTCAGTGATGGTGATTTTACCCAAAATCCTGCATGGACCGGAGACATATCTCTCTTTACGGTGGATAACTTTCAGTTAAAACTGAATTCCAGTTCCGGAAATGATTCTACATATCTCGTAACCTCAAGTTCTGTTATGGACAATACTGAATGGCATTTTTTAGTGCGTCTGGCTTTTACACCCTCAACAAACAATCATCCTTGCATTTATCTTGCTTCTGATAATGGCAATTTAAGAGGTCCTTTAAACGGTTATTTTATAAAAATTGGAAAGGATGGCACTGATAACAAACGAATTTATTTTTACAGACAGTCTGGCAGCTCTGCAACTGAAATATTTACAAGTGCCGATAACCTTGCAACTGCATCTAATAACCTCCTTAAAATAAAAGTTACAAGAAGTAACACTGGTGTTTGGAATTTTTATTGTGATCCACTTGGAGGAAATGCTTATTTACCTCAGGGATCTGTTGTTGATGCCACCTACAATACTACAAGCAACTTTGGCATTTTATGCAAGTACACCTCATCAAATATCAACAAATTCTATTTCGATGATTTCTATGTGGGACCCATTATTGTTGACAACACGGCCCCTTCTGTTACAAATGTTAATGTGTTATCTTCTTCCCAGCTTGAAGTTGTTTTTGATGAGCCTGTTGAGCAATTATCGGCTGAAAACACCATGCATTATAATGTGAACTTGGGTATCAACAACCCTTTTTATGCCGAACGAAACACCACTGCTCTTAATAAGGTAACACTCAATTTTTCAAGTTCGTTTACTCAGGCACTCACTTACAGTATCAACATTGCCAATATCAGTGATCTTAATGGCAATACATTGACATCACAAGATGTTTCTTTTGCTTATTACATGCCCGGTTTGCACGATGTTGTTTTCAACGAATTAATGGCCGACCCTTCTCCTCCTGTTGGTCTGCCCGATCAAGAATACATTGAATTGCACAACAGAACAGACTTTCCAATTAATATTAAAAACTGGGTTCTTAAACATTCTACTACTACCAAAATTCTGCCCGATGCCACCATTCCTCCGGACAGTTTTATTGTACTTGTAACTGTGGCAGCATATCCTGAATTTTCAGCTTATGGCAATGTTGCTATTGTTGATGGTCTTTCGGCTACTGCACTTACAAATGACGGGACCACCCTTGTTTTGTACGACAACAATAATAACATAATTCATGCTTTATCTTATACCATTGATTGGTATGCTGACAACAATAAAGATGATGGCGGTTGGGCTCTTGAACTTATTGATCCGAATAATCCATGTGGGGGCAGCAATAACTGGCGCGCTTCAAACGATCCTTCTGGTGGATCTCCCGGAAGAAAAAATTCTATTTTAGCTGCCAATGCTGATATTGTAAAACCTGATTTACTGAGAATTGGCCTTATCGATTCTCTCAATATCGAAGTATTTTTCAGTGAACGTATGTCAGCAGCTTCTCTGACTAACCCATTAAGTTATAGTATTGACAACAGCATCGGAAACCCTGTTTTGATAACACCGAAAGAGCCATTATTTGAATCTGTTGTTTTAAAACTTTCATCTGAAATTTTACCGAATACCGTTTATAAAATCACTTTAAACAACAGCATTGAGGATTGTTCGGGCAATGTGCTTTCCGACAAAAACTTTGCTTTTTTTGGTATTCCTGAATCTGCTCAACCTAACGATGTGGTTATTAATGAGGTGTTGTTCAACCCACCAACAAATGGTGTGGATTATGTAGAAATTTACAACCGTTCCGGAAAAATAATTGATCTATTTAGCCTCAGACTTGCCTCAAAAGACACCATCCTTAATAACCTAACATCTGTAAAAATAATTACAGAAAGCAGTTACCTTATGTTTCCGGAAGATTATCTTGTTTTATCAACAAATGGTACAATTGTTAAATCATTCTACAACACACCCAATCCTGATAACTTCGTTAATTTAGTATCCCTGCCCTCTTTCAATGTTGATGATGGCATAGTTGTCATTGCTGATGCTGCAAATCAGGAAATTGATATGCTTGTGTATGAAGAAAAAATGCATTACCCCTTGTTGAACAGCTTTAAAGGCGTTTCATTGGAGCGCATTCATTTTGACAGGGCTTCTGACGATAAAAGTAATTGGCATTCTGCATCTGCCGGTGTGGGTTATGGGACTCCTGCCTATAAAAATTCCCAGTTTGGTCTCATTGTATCTGCCGATCTTGACGCTGTTTCAGTCTATCCGGATATTTTTTCTCCTGACAACGACGGGCACAACGATGTCCTTAACATTGCCTATAAATTTGAAGAACAGGGTTATGTTTGCAACATGGTCATCTATGATGCACATGGACGGCTAATTAAAAATCTTGTAAAAAACGAACTCTTAGGTACTGAAGGCATTTTTTCGTGGGATGGAATAACAGAATCAAATCTGAAGGCTTCCATTGGAATATATATTATTTATATTGAAGTTTTTGACCTGCAGGGAAATATTAAAAAATTCAAAAAGACAACTGTCCTTGGAGGAAATTTAAATTAATTCCAAGAGAAATTCTTTTTTAACTTTAAATAATTACATATATCATTTTTTGAATATTTAATTGTAATTTTGCAATACATTTTATTTTATAAATTCATTTTTATATTTCGGCAAACATTATGTCTGTCATAAAGAAAAAAACAAACAAATTAAAGTATTGTTTTACAATAGTTGTGTTTTTTCCATTGTTTATTTCAGCACAAGTTATTGAGAAACAACAAAATACTCCGGGTTCCGACATCTACGTGGATGCACCTTACAGAATTCCAAAGTACAATAATGGCGGCTCAACAGGGTTTATTCCTATTCACTTTTATTTTAATGGTTCAAATAACCTGATATACAATAATGAACTTACTTTTGTTGACATCAAGGTAAAGAATGCATCTGACTCTGTTTTTTCCCATCTTCTTACCTATAATTATTTAAACGACAACACTTTTAACAGTTTCTTTATGCACCCATCTGTTGAAGATCCACTTTTTGGTATTCAGGATTTTTGGGAAAGCTTACCACGCAAATCAAATGCTCACACCGTAATATTTACAAAAGATACCAACACATGGTTGCAACCATTACCCTATGTAGATATCAATCAACCATATTTCTATTTTTCTTTTTTAATCCCGGGTTTCAGCTTAACAAGCTTTGATGATGTCATTGATATAGAGGTTTGTCTTGGTTTAGACTGGGCTCCGGATGAATATTTCTATTTAAGGATTTTTCGCAGCACAAAAAGTTTCCCTAAAATTCAGAACTGGTACAGAGGAGATGTTCATTATCATGCCATGTTTACACAAAATAATGCTGAAAATGGATTACCTCTTGAAGCCACTAAAATGGCAGCTCAACTTACCGGTCTTGATTGGATTACCGTTACAGACCATAGCTGTGATTTTGATAATTATGGCTTAAGTATGGCTGATAATTGGTACAGATTAGGGCAAAAAGTTGAGCAACTTAACAATGTTGATTCAACATTTCTATTTATCAGGGGTATTGAACTTTCTCTTAATAATTCCAACGATAATATTGTTCATGCGTTGGTTTATCCTTGTGACACAACCCCCTTTAGCCTGCCCTATTTCAGCGATGGAGGTGGCGATCTTTCAGGAACATCAATCAATGTAGATATGATGGTGGACTCTCTTACTAAATATAATGCTTTTTGCTATGCTGCTCATCCATTTTCTCAGGCCGAGTTACTACCTTCAATTATTAATGGTGGCGGTTGGAATCTGAACGACAGCCTCTTTCCCGAAAATGGAATGCCACATCCTTCAGTAGGAACAGTAGTTTGCAACAATACTTCTCTTAACAGCGACATATATCAAAGTTCAGGTAACACAGTCATCAAACCATCTATCGTGGGAGGTCAGATCTGGAATGTATGGCGAAAACTCCGAACCGATGAAAACCCCTATAACCCATGGAATACAACCTACCAAAATACAGCAGAGTTTACTCTTGTTCCACAAAATGATCCTTCAGACAATCAATACCGCCTTTCACAAAATATGGATGTCTTTAAAGCAATTCTCAGACGCGGTCTTTTGGAAAAAAACCAGAACCCTTCTATCAATAACTGGAAATTCTTTATGAGTGCCGGAAGCGATGCTCATGGTGATTTTAATTTTTCCAATACATCTTTTTTATCTGTTGCAGGAATTTCTTATGATTATGTTACCGATAATGCTATCGGAAAAATCAACACCCTTGTTTATTGCCCTAATGGCATGGGTTTGAATGGTATAAATATTTTAAAAGCGCTTAAAAATGGGAATACCCTTCTTTCTTCAGGACCTGTTCTTACCCTTAATATTACTGAAGACGAACAGCTCCTGGCAATTCCCGGCAATGATACTTCATTTTCTCAGATTCAAAACTGTGCAATTAATCTTGAATATTTTACCAATGCCGAATTTGGTGACGTAACTAAACTTAATTTAATAATTGGAACTCAGGAAGGAGAAACAATTCTCAGTTTGCCCTATAATCAAGCTCTTATGAGCTTTAAACTAGATTCTTTACTAGCTTTATTAGCTTCTGTAGATTTAAATTCTAATGAGTGGTTCTATATAAGAGCAGAACTCGAAACCTATAAACAATTTTCATCAATTGAAGCGCCCTTATATAAAAGAACTTCTGAAAATTTTCATTGTTTCACCAACCCTATTTGGCTTAAAGGAGTTTTAAACAGCTCTGTAAAAACAATATCAGAAAACCATATCCGTGTTTACCCAAATCCTGCAGAAGACAAAATCCACATTGGTCTGTCAAATTCGCAAGACGTTTTATCTTTCAACATATATTCTTCAATGGGCCAGCTTATTAAAATTATTAAGCCAGAAGGCTGCTATAATTTTGAAATCAATGTTTCAGAACTTAATACAGGATTATACTTTTTGAGCGTTGTACTCAAAAACGAAACCTATACAGTAAAATTTATTAAAAAATAAGAATGACAAGTCGTTTTTTGACTTGAACTTAATACGTTATATTCAGTCTGCCAAAAGTATCATCATTTATCACTTCAATTGCTTCCTGACTTCGACACTAATATATTAGATTATTTTATAACTACTTGATAATCTATTTATTAATTAAATTTTTGAGGTACTTTTGGGTGACCCAGCCTCCTTTTTCTTACTTTTACTCTATGTTTGTT
>JAQVVM010000047.1 GCA_028698995.1 Bacteroidales bacterium | reverse complement strand
CTGCCATTACCTATTGCTTCAGCATTTTTTCCAAACGCATAACAGTTGTCGGCGATACCTTTGGCACCACCACCACCACCTGCCCAGGTGCTATCTCCCAATGCAAATGAATAATCGCCGTCTGCCACGGCTTCGTAACCGATAGCAGTTGAATAATGCCCCCGTGCCACGGCTTGATAACCCAATGCCTGTGAATAATTGCCCAGTGCCCGTGATTCATAACCGCTAGCCCAGGAGTTCAGCCCCACACTGTCGGGGGATTCTACAATGACTCGCCCTGCCATAAAAGCTTCTTTAAGCGGATACCAGAGTATGCGTGCCACCGACGACATGGTATCGGCTTCCGGATTTGGACTGATGGTGAAATATTCATGTTCAAAGTCCTTGGTGCCCACATCCGTTTTTCTTCCCACGCGGAAACCAGTGGGTTGCTCATTGGTGGTGCTTTTAGTACCGGTGCTTAAGGTATCCACATACACAAAGACACCTTTGGGATACACCACAAAAACTTCCCTTCCATCTTTATCTCTGACCACAAAAAGAGGCACCGTGTCGCCTGAGTTATTGAAGTCATCACCCATCACATCGAGCTTGGCTTGTGGTGTGTCTATTCCAATACCAATACGGTTGGTATCAATGGTAAGAAAGACATAATTATTAGAACCATCTTGAGTCCAGATGGAGTCTCCTCCCGAAATGGTTGCCAAATCAATCCATGCAGAGCCATCGTAGAAATAAAATTTTGCCGAATTTGGCTCAAAAATCATGAGTCCCTGAGCAGGATTGCTGATGCTGTCAGGATGAGTACGTGGCATGAGGAAGCCTTTGGTGTTCGATTTTACGTCGAGCATAGCTGAGCTGTGTGCCGAATAGGTGGAGTCGTCGGTGATGGCAACGTTCTGGGCATAAATAGCCACATTAAACATTAATATCCCTGCAGCAATAAAGACAAAGTAAAGTTTTTTCATAATGATTGGTGTAAATTATTCAGGTTAAAAAAGTAATAAAAAATTAATTAATTTTAAACCAGGCGCTGCCATTGCATTGTATCACCACCGACTGGTTTGCAGTTGAAATAGTATAGGTGGCGCTGCCTTCAATGGTTTCACTTGAGTAAGGGTCTATTACAACATTGCCGGCTGCTGCCTTTTTAATGATATAAACACGTCCCTGGCATAATGATGCCTGAGGAAGGTTGACAGTTTTATTCTGACTATTCAGACAAATGACTGTGTAATGTGTATCGTTAAGTGTTATTTCATCGCTGGTTGTGATAATAGGTGCTGCTAAAGATCCACCCATATGAAGTGCAGATGTGGGATTTGCAATTTTAATGCCCGTGTTGCCATTTTTAAGAACTGTCATGGCATTGCTTTGAGCTCCATAGGGATTACCGTTTCCAATAACAAAAAGTCGTTCAGTCAAATTCCAGCTGAATGTGTCAGCGGGTGTATAGGTGATGCTGTTACATCCAATAACTGTTTCGTAAGCAGAGTATGCAGTGGTTTTAAATCCTGCTGCAATTGAATAATCACCTTTTGCATAAGATGAATGCGCCATTGCCGTTGAGAAATTTCCATTTGCAACAGAATTATGACATAGTGCTGTAGATGCTATTCCTAAAGCTCGGGAAGTATAGCCCATTGCTGTAGAATATAAACCTGAAGCGGTTGTGGTGCTACCCATTGCGGTTGAACTTTCTCCCGAAGCAATTGTGTTTCCTCCCATCGATGTAGATGTAGTCCCTGTTGCATTGGTATAACTGCCTAATGATGTAGAAGCATATCCAGAAGCAACCGTAGCTACTCCCATTGATGTTGAAAGACTTCCCGACGCCGTTGTAGTATTTCCGAGTGCTGTGGACGAATTTCCTGATGCTACATTAAGTGCTCCTATCGCAACAGAATGTGGACCCGATGCTGTTGTCTGATTTCCAATTGTAACAGCATACCATCCCGAAGAGCTTGTTTTATAACCAAGTGCCATAGAAAAGGGTGCATTGGCTAAACTGGATGTCCCCATGGCGCAACCCCCTTTGTACAGTGACTGAGCACCATTGCCTATTGCTACTGCATAATCGGCCGTCGCTTTTGTATTTCCAGTGGTAACATTTGCAGAGTCCCTGCCGATAAATCCAATGGCAAAGCTTCCCTTTCCGGTGGCTTCTGTACCCGTACCAAAGGCAAAGGCATCTTCCCCTGTTGACCTTGCCAAATACCCAAAGGCTACACTCCCACTATTTGATGCGTAGCTGCCTTTACCAAATGCATAAGAGTTTGCACCTGAAGCAGTATCATTTTCTCCAAAAGCATAACTGTTGCTTCCTACTGCCCTGCTCCCTTTTCCAAAAGCGTAAGCATAACCATTGCTTAAACTACCTGCAATAACATCATCGCCAAGGGCATAAGACGATAGCCCTCTAGCCCAAGATGTTTTGCCAAAAGAATAGCTGTTAGGTTTTGTGGCTCTTGCTCCTTTACCAAATGCATAACTGCCTGAGTCGCTTGCTTCAGAATTGTATCCAAAAGCAAAACTTCCTTCACCGGTAGCTTCAGCATTTTTCCCAAATGCATAACAATTGTCGGCAGTACCTTTAGCTCCCCCACCGCCACCTGCCCAGCTGCTGTCACCGATGGCCATGGAGTAGTCTCCGTCTGCCACAGATTCATAGCCAATAGCCGTCGAATAGTGCCCTCTGGCAGAGGATTTGTAACCCAATGCCTGAGAATAATTCCCCAGTGCCCGCGATTCAAAACCACTAGCCCACGAGTTCAGACCAACGCTGTCGGGGTGTTGCACAATAACGCGCCCTGCCATAAAAGCTTCTTTAAGCGGATACCAGAGTATGCGTGCCACCGACGACATGGTGTCGGCTTCGGGGTTTGGGCTGATGGTGAAATATTCATGTTCAAAGTCCTTGGTGCCCACATCCGTTTTTCTTCCTACACGGAAACCTGTGGGCTGCTCATTGGTAGTGCTTTTAGTACCGGTGCTTAAAGTATCCACATACACAAAGACACCTTTGGGATACACCACAAACACCTCATTGCCATCTTTATCTCTGACCACAAAAAGAGGTACCGTGTCGCTTGAGTTATTGAAGTCGTCACCCATCACATCAAGTTTTGCTAATGGTGTGTCTATCCCAATACCAACACGGTTGGTGTCAATAGTGAGAAAGACATAATTATTAGAACCATCTTGAGTCCAGATGGAGTCTCCTCCCGAAATGGTTGCTAAATCAACCCAAGCAGAGCCATCGTAGAAATAAAATTTGGCCGAATTTGGCTCAAAAATCATGAGCCCCTGAGCAGGATTGCTGATGCTGTCAGGATGGGTACGCGGCATGAGGAAGCCTTTGGTAGTTGATTTAACATCCAACATGGCTGAACTGTGTGCAGAGTATGTTGAGTCGTCGGTGATAGTCACATTTTGGGCTTGTATTTTATTAAAACCATACAATAAAACAAATAAAGGAACGATAAAAATTATGTTTTTCATATTTGAGTTGTGTTAATATTGTTATTAAGAACAAATTTATAAGTTTATTTAAAACAATGAAATATTTAAAATTAAAATTTTCTAAAAAAATAAGTTTAAAAAAATATTTCTCTAATTTTGCGTTTACTTAGAGGCAAATATATAAGGAGTATGAAAAATTTTATTTTGATTTTATTGGTACTACAAGTTTCTTTGGCATTTTCTCAAGAAACAAATGAAAGAGGACCTAAGATTGAATTTATTTCAGAGGTTTATGACTACGGTACAATTGTAGCCGGATCAGGTCATGATGGGATAGCTGATTTTTATTTTGTAAATATTGGTGAAGAGCCTTTGGTTTTGACCAATGTGCGTGCCGGTTGTGGTTGCACATCTCCTTACTGGCATGCAGAACCCGTACTTCCGGGAGACACAGCTAAAGTGGTTCTAAAATACACAACGTTACAGCATCCCCATACAATCAATAAAACCGCAGTGGTTCAATCGAATGCCATCAACAAGCCTACGGTGGTGTTAAGAATTACTGGAATAGTTGAACCCCAGCCAACAGAAATGATGCCTGAAAAAAATATTGACAGGGAGTTTTCACCGATTGCAAGGTAAAATATTCCTATTTTTATTGAATTGTAAATTTATATTGTTTCCTTTATGCATTAAAAGGAAGTTTGAATTAACTCTAAGGCTTTAATTTTTTCAGCGAGCACTTCAGCCATTTTAATTTTAGATTCTACAGTCCATCCGGCTATATGGGGTGTCATTACAACATTTTCAGAGGCCAAAAGAAATTTGTAAGCATCGGGTAAATCTGATTCTTCGAAACTCTCAAAAGAAATATTTTCATATTCAATGACATCAAGTGCTGCCCCGAGAATTTTCCCTTTTTTAAGATGATTTACCAAGGCTGATGTATCAACTACCTTCCCCCTGGAGGTGTTTAAAAGATAAAATGGTTTTTTCATCTTCTGAATGAAAATGTCATTAAACATATAAGTTGTTTCTTCAGTAAGAGGTGTATGAAGACTCAGCATATCGGCTTTTTCAAAAACCTCATCAATATTTACTTCTCTAACACATTCACAACCAAAATTTCTTTTATATTTATCATAAGCGATAACCTGGGCATTAAAACCACTAAGACATTTTGCAAAAGCACTGCCCATATTTCCGTAACCAATAATACCTATGGTTTTTCCGTAAATTTCTGTGCCTCTGTTTGATTCCCTAATACGTACGCCCCTGCGCAATTGTCCATCGGATAAAGCAATTTTGTTTAAAAGACAAAGCAAGAGTCCGACAGCATGTTCTCCGACAGCAATTCTGTTGCCTTCAGGTGAGTTAAGGCAAACGATGCCTTTACTTTGTGCATAATCTGTGTCAATGCTTTCCATACCAGAACCGATGCGCCCTATAAAACGCAGTTTAAGTGCTTTATCCAAAAGGGATTTGTCAATTTTTATTTTGCTCCTGATAATGATACCTTCATAGTCACCAATTATTTCAGTAAGCATGGGTAATTTTGTTAATAATAAATGTTCGCACTCAAAGCCCATTTCATGAAGTTTTGCTTCAAGAATGGGATGGGCTGTATCCATGAAAAGTACCTTCATAAGTAAATGGTTGAAAGTATTTTATTGCTCTGTTTCAAATTTCTTTAACAAAAGTAATTCTTTTTAGATAAAGGATTTATTTTCCTCAAATCTTTTCTGTTAAGAAAGTGCAAACTATGATTTTAATGATTATGAAGTGAACAAATTCATTATCATATAGAAGTTTTTGAAAATTTCAAAAGGACAATAAGTTTTTTTAATAAAGTCAGATTTCTTAATATTAGGGAAAAATTATTAATTTTATTCGCATTTTCAGAGCTGTTAGCTCTTTTTAAATTGAAGATTTGAATATGATTCAACATAAGGGAAAGGGTTTATTAATATTGATATTATTGTTGTTTCTCAATATTTGTTTTTTTTCAAATTGTGAGAAAGATCCTGTAATTGCTTTTGATTGCGATCTTGACAAATCAGGTTTGCTTTGTAAAACCTATCAATTCGAAGATCAGAAATGTGTAGGTTATGTCAGGTATAAATACACAGAAAATGATTCTGTTTTAACTTCTACATATTTTGATATTGATGAAAATGTTAAAAAAAAGATTGAATATTCTTACGATTCAGAAGGCTTTCTTGTTGAAAAGAAAACTTTAATTTCAGAAAGTAACAAATTGGAAAAAGAATTAAATTCATACAATAACGGTCTTCTTTCCCAAACAAAGAATTATATAGGGGAAACACTTACGTCTGAAATTCATTTTTTTTATAATAATTCGGGAGTTTGTAACAGGGTGGAATTTTTAAATCAGGAAGGTGTTGTAGACAGTCTGATATTATATGAATATGACAGCATGGACATACTTTGGCGAAAATCCTATTTTAAGGGAGAAACTGCATTACTCAGATATGAAATTCATGAGTGGTTTGATAATTCTGTGAAAAGGATTGATCATTACAATGGCAATGATGTGTTTCTGGGTTATGAACTTCTTTTATTTAATAGTGATGGTTTATTAAGAGAACAAAGTGTTTATAATCATAATCTTGTACTTTCTGGAAAAGATATCTATGAATTTGAAGACAAAAAATTAGTAAAGCTGCTGAGCTATAATGGTTTAATGAATTTGATAGCTCATAAGATTTTGATTTACAGTTAATAAATTAAATTTTTCTAATATTTTTTTAGGTGAGTAAAAATAACAAAACATATAAATCATCAGAGGTTAATATTGGTGGTGTTTATATGGGGGGACATTATCCGGTAAGGATACAGTCCATGACTAATACCAATACAATGAATTTTGAGGGAACTGTTCGACAGTGCATAGCACTCATTGAAAGTGGTTGTGAGTATGTTCGAATCACTGTTCCCGGTATGAAGGAGGCCGAAAATTTATTAAAAATTAAAAATAGATTACGTCAGGATGGTTATATTACTCCTCTCATAGCGGATGTACATTACCTTCCTGATATAGCAGAATATTGTGCCCGTTTTATTGAAAAAGTCAGAATAAATCCGGGTAATTATACAGAAAAAAGAAGGTTAAATACGAAACAATTTTCTGAGGAAGAATTTTCTGCAGGTTTTGAAAAAATGGCATCCCGTCTCAGACCTCTTTTAAAGATTTGCAAAGAATATGGAACTGCCATTCGCATCGGAACTAATCATGGCTCCTTGTCGGATAGGATTCTTGACCGTTTCGGAAATACTTCACTTGGAATGGCAGAAGCTACCATGGAGTTCCTGCAGATACTGAAAGCAGAAAATTTCAGTAATGCAGTCGTGTCAATTAAGGCCAGTAACCCTCTTCTGATGATTAACGCCAACCAATTACTCGTTGAAAAAATGATTTCCGAAAACCTGCTTTTCCCTGTACACTTGGGTGTTACAGAAGCAGGACAGGGTGAGGACGGCAGAATTAAATCAGCTCTTGGTATTGGTACATTGCTTCAAAAAGGTATTGGAGATACCATCAGGGTATCTTTGACAGAGGATCCTGTAAATGAAATACCTTTTGCAAAAAAACTTGTTGAGAATTATCCTAGAGGTACATATTTAAATGTAACCGAAAAGGAACAAGTTTTTATTGAAAAAATTGAGCTAAGTCCCTTGGTAGAGAAGTGGAAGAGAGCCTTATGTTATCCTGCTTTAGCCGTTTTATTAGCTAAAGAAAGTAAAAATTTTGAATTTTCCGAAGATACTTTTGCAGATTTTGTGTGTTTACCTTATGAAAATATACTTTCAAAAAATCATACCGATTATAGGAAATCAAACGTCTCAACAGCCATAATAATTAAAGCTGATGCATTTATTAAAACCCCCCATATTAGCACGTCAAACCAGATTTTTATTGAATGCAATAAAAATGATTGTGAAAATTCATTTCTAATTGGTTTGCTAAAGGAAAAAGATGATGTTGGTCTTGTGTTGAGCAATAATAATCCCAAGGAATTATTAAAAGACATTTCACGTTTTCGAGAACAGGGTGTTCAAACGCCTGTTTTTATTAAATGCATTTTTGATGCTGAAGAGCAGGATATCTGGCTTATAAAGAAAACTGTATTTTTAGGCCATTTAATATTAGAAAACAGTATTGACGGTGTTTTGTGTCAAACTGAAGGAAAAGATTTGGCATTTGTGTCAAGTTGTATTCTGGGAATTTTTCAAGCAGCAAGAAAACGAATCAGTAAAACTGATTTTATAGCCTGTCCATCATGTGGAAGAACTTCATATAATATTGAAGATACCCTTAAAAAAATTAAAGCAGCTACAGGTCATCTCAAGGGATTGAAAATTGGTGTTATGGGATGTGTTGTCAATGGTCCTGGAGAAATGGCCGATGCTGATTACGGATATGTTGGCAATGCTGCCGGCAGAATAAATCTTTACAGAGGCAAAAACCCCGTCGAGAAAAATATTGACGAGACCGATGCAATTGATAAACTTATTACTTTGATTAAAGCTGACGGTTTATGGGTGGAAAAGCCCCATTAAATTGGGATCTGCTGTTCTGAAATCCATTGGATCAGCAGACCCTAATTTAGTCACAATGTTTTCTATCAGTTTTGGTACGGGGTAGTTATTAATTTCAGAAAATTTAATTTTTATATAGGGAGAATCAAGCTCAAAATCAGGGGTTTCTAAAACAATAAAATTGGTGTTTATGGTCTGATGTGTCAGCTTGTGAATGTTTGTTTTTGATGTATGAATTATATTTTTTTTGTTTAAGTTAGATTTAAAAGTGTTCAAAAAATCATTGGTTTTAAAAATTTTGTGGGGTTTAATTTCATTATCTGATTCAAAAAGTATAAAATCATAAAGGTTATACCAGATGTCCTTTTTATCCCTCTTCTTAATAAAAGTATAAACTTCTGATTCTTTCCTTATTAGTGGTATTACATATAGAAAAAACCGTTGTCGATTAATGTTTTTTGGTGTCTTTACCGGAAGAAGATTTTGAATTTTTTGATTGAAAGAGATGCAGGTTTTTTTCGCAAAGCAATCATCGCATAAAGGATTAGTAACTTTGCAATGAAGCGCACCAAATTCCATGATGGCCTGATTAAATGCTGCCGGATTTTTTTTATCAAAAATTAAATGTGTTTTTTCCTTAATTGCCTTTATTCCAAGAGTAGTGTTAATTGGTTCTGTAATTCCAAACAAACGTGAAACAACACGCATGACATTACCGTCAACTACAGGATAAGGTTTATTAAAAGCAAATGACAGGATGGCTGCTGCCGTATAGGGTCCAATGCCTTTAAGTCTGATTAACTGTTCATGGTTTTCAGGAAAGACACCCTTGTATTCCCTGACAATGATACCTGCTGTCTGATACATGTTTCGTGCACGTGAGTAGTAACCAAGGCCCTGCCAAAGCTTTAATACATCTTGTTCCTTAGCGGCAGCCAGTTCAAATACGTTCTTGAAATTGTCAACAAATCTGTTGAAATAATCTAAACCCTGATCAACGGTAGTTTGCTGTAAAATAACTTCTGAAATCCAAATGATATAGGGGTCTGAGGTGTGTCTCCAAGGTAAATTTCTTTTATTTTCATCAAACCATTCGTGCAAATCTTTTTGAAAACCTTTAAACATTTTGACGTTTTATTTTTTCTCAAAATTATCTAAAAAATGATTACAGTTGTTGACTTTACAAATTCATTTACAGGGCTGTCAGATAAAAGATATTTAGCTTCTGAAAACATCAGGGTATAGCGTTAAAATTGTATAATTTTACAAATCTGTTGCAATGCATTACATATTCCATGACAAAACCGGAACACAAGGTAGTGTTTCAAAAATGAATCGGAGTTTGCCTACAAAAAAGTGAGAGCTGTTATTTATTTTATTTCTTGTTACTTTGTCTTGACACAAAGTAACCCAAAAGTCAAGGCTGCTTAAAAATTTGCTAAAATAATCGGATTTCATTACCGGCGCAACCAAAGCCGTTCGGGGATGAATTCTTTGACGAAAATAAATACAACACCCTCACTCGTTGGTTGCCTTAACTACCTAAAAATTGATTTTTAAGTTGTGTAATGAAATCCTCAATTTTTACGCAAATTTTTAATAGGCCGTTTTCGCGCTTCGTAAACGTGAATGCCAAATGATTCTTTCTATCCTTTTAGATTTGTAGTGTGCTAATAAACAGACCGGAGGGCTGCTATATTTGTTAACACGGGTGAAAAAAGCGCAACCCATAGTATAAGGAAAAGAAATCATGGGTTTTGGCGTGAAATTATTACACTGATGAAACCAAAGTTCCCCAGAGGGGAACAATGTTAATAGCCACGGGTTTTAACCCGTGGCAAAAAGAAAAGAAGAAAATGGTTTTGGCGTTTGAATTTGCTGCGAAGCCATGCAAATTCCATGACAAAACCGTAGCATAAGTTTGTGTTTCAAAAATGAATCGGAGTTTGCCGACAAAAAAGTGAGAGCTGTTATTTATTTTATTTCTTGTTACTTTGTCTTGACACAAAGTAACGCAAAAGTCAAGGCTGCTTAAAAATTTGCTAAAATAATCGGATTTCATTACCGGCGCAACCAAAGCCGTTCGGGGATGAATTCTTTGACGAAAATAAATACAACACCCTCACTCGTTGGTTGCTTTAACTACCTAAAAATTGATTTTTAAGTTGTGTAATGAAATCCTCAATTTTTACGCAAATTTTTAATAGGCCGTTTTCGCGCTTCGTAAACGTGAATGCCAAATGATTCTTTCTATCCTTTTAGATTTGTAGTGTGCTAATAAGCAGTCCGGAGGACTGCTATATGTGTTACCACGGTTGAAGCGAAGCGAAACCCGTGGTATAAAAAATAAGATTATTGGTTTTGGCGTACAAATATTACAGTGATGAACCCAAAGTTCCCCAGCGGGGAACAATGTTAATAGCCACGGGTTTTAACCCGTGGCAAAAAGAAAAGAAGAAAATGGTTTTGGCGTGTGAATTTGCGGCGAAGCAAAGCAAATTCCATGACAAAACCGTAGCTTGCAGCCTGCCTCTGATATTTTTCTGGAAGTGTGAAAATTCCATATTCTTTATTTTATCAACACCTTATAAAAAGATGAAACCGAAAATTCAAATTATCTTTTAGAAACACATTTTTTTCTAAATTTACAATGTGTTTGTAATACGCTATTTATGAAAAAAATAAAACTTTTTTTATTTGTTTTACTGATTGTATTGTCTTTTAAGCAAAGTGCTTCAGCACAGGGTTTATATTTTCCACCATTAGTAGGTAATACATGGGATACTATATCTCCCCAATCATTAGGATGGTGTTTGCCTGAAATTGATTTATTATATAATTATCTTGATCAGGTAAATACCAAAGCCTTTATAGTTCTCAAAGACGGGAAAATTGTACTGGAAAAGTATTTTGGAAGTTTTGTTGCAGATAGTCTTTGGTATTGGGCATCGGCAGGTAAATCATTGACCGCTTTTACAGTAGGAATTGCCCAGCAGGAAGGTTTTCTGGCAATTGGTGACAGCACTTCAAAATATCTTGGGGCAGGGTGGACATCCTGCCTCCCTGAGCAAGAAGGACTTATTACAATACGCCATCAGCTTACAATGACAAGTGGTCTGGATGATGGAGTCTCTGATAATCATTGCACCCTTGATACATGTCTGAATTATTTAGCCCCAGCAGGAAGCAGATGGTCTTATCATAACGGCCCTTATACCCTTCTTGATGGTGTTATACAGGTGGCTACAGGGCAGACTCTGAATAGCTATATTAATCAAAAAATTAAGGCTTACACGGGGATGACAGGCATGTTTGTAAATGTCGGATATAACAATGTGTTTTTCAGCACAGCGAGAAGTATGGCACGTTTTGGAATCCTGATACTTAATAAAGGCAAATGGGCAGCTGCGCCGGTGATGACAGACTCTGTTTATTTTAATGCGATGGTCAACACATCGCAGGGGCTGAATGAATCGTATGGATATTTGTGGTGGCTCAACGGCAAGAACTCTTTTATGATGCCGACTCTTCAATATGTATTTAATGGTTCATTAAGCCCTGCTGCACCTTCGGACATGTTTTCCGCTTTAGGTAAAAATGGCCAGATATTGAATATTGTTCCTTCTCAAAATCTTGTAATGGTAAGAATGGGGGATTCTCCTTCAAGTGGTGATATAGCCAGCCTGCTTAATGATACAATATGGCAAAAAATGAATGCTGTGATGTGTAATACTTCTGTTGTGGATTTTTCTTCGGGGGCAAAAGAACCGACAATTTATCCAAATCCTGCAAATGGCTCTTTTAATGTTTCCTGTAATAATAATTTTAACCTTGAAATTTATAGTGTGACAGGAGTCCCTGTTTTAAGTATGTCAGATTGTATTAATACTGTTGAAATAAATACAGAAAAATTGAAAACAGGATTGTATATGGTGAAAATCACGGATAGCAATGGTCGTATTCAAATAAAAAAACTGTCAGTTCAAAAATAATTTGTTTTAAAAAGCTGTCTTTTGATCTTGACTTTTAGTAATATCTGCAAATGAACCCTGCTTGCATGAATTTACTGACTTCGGTAACAAAACTTATCAGTATGTCTCCCTTATTGAAAGCTTCCTCATTCATAATTTTATCAAGACACATAAATACCATAGGTGGGCCTGTGTATCCCATAGTTTGCAGCTTGGTATAAAGTGTATGCCGACCGATGCCCATACCTTCGCATTCATCCATAATCATTTCTGAGATGTGCTTTGAAGGGAAATTAACCTGAAAATATTTAATCCGGTTCAGCTCAATAGGGTAATCAACCAACATGCGTTTAAGCCCTTTTATAAAGACGGAACCGTCAGCCTCATTGAAATGAAGACTTAAATCCTCATTGAACATCTGTGCCAGATGATGAAGGCCGTGGTCGTATTCATATTTCGGATTAAGATAATAGGCGGGTCTTTTATTGCCCATGGCTGATGGTTTCTTTCCTCCGATTGACTCATTGTGGCAATGCTCGAGGTAAAGCCCTGATTTCTGATTGCTTACGTCTGCTTCAAGAATAAGGGCACCTGCACCATCGCTTAAAAAGTACCTTAGAAAAAGCTCCTCTTTTCTAACAAGGGCCATGTTATAATAGCTGCTTCTCAGTTCCGAAGAAGACATCCCCGAAGACAATACAAGTGCTTTTTTATACCTGCCCAACCTGATACCATCGAAAGCAACCATCAGTGCTTTATACGCTGACGTACAATTGGCATGTATGGATATCTCGGCACAATGTTCAATCCCAAGTGCTTCCTGAATCCTAACACTTGCAGTTGGCATCTGGTGTTGATGTGCACTGCCGTATGCAATAAAATCAATATCCGAAGCTTTTAATTTTGCTTTTTCAAGGGCTTTGAGTGCAGCCTTCACCGACATGCTCACATTATCTTCAGTAAATCCACCTGTTTCTGAATCGATGGCAAAATGATAAAAATCGATGTCAAGCATTTCGGACATGAGGGGTTTTATCCGCCTGAACCATTTATCCGTTTTGGGTGGTGCACCCTCAATAGAACCCAAATAACTGTCAACTTCACCAAAGGGTATTGGTTTACCCGGTAAAAAGTGTCCTGTTCCTGTAATTTTGACAGATATAGGCATTGTTAAGTTTTTTGCAAAATTACAAATATTTTAATGTCAATTCTGAGTTGTTAAACAACGGTAAATGAAAAGTGAAAATTCAGGTATATTTAGGGTCTGCTGATCTGAACTATTGGAAAAGCAGACTCTATTTAAGGAAGCAGATTGTTATGTATAATACCTGCTGCTCTTTCGGATGCACCCATGCCTCCAAGTTTGGTCTGAAGTATTGAGTAGTCTTCCATAACTCTTTCCCTGTTTTTTGTATCTCGGGTTATGAGGTTTAATTCGGCAATGAGATTTTCCTCGTTTAAGTCATTCTGAATAAGCTCCGTAACAACTTTTTTATCCATAATGAGGTTTACAAGAGATATAAACTTAAGTTGAATAAGGTTTTTTGCAATAATATACGAAATGTAATTGGCATCATAACAAACCACTTGCGGTACTTTAAAAAGAGCTGTTTCGAGTGTTGCTGTACCCGATGTAACCAGAGCGGCAAATGCACTACGAAGTATGTTGTAGGTATTGTTATAAACAATTGTAACATCCTGCTTATTAATAATTTTATTGTAAATTTCAACATCAATTGATTTTACACCGCATACCACAAAATTATATTCGGGGAATTTATGTCTTACAGTCAGCATTTTTGGCAACATCTTTTCTATTTCCTGTTTTCTGCTGCCGGGTAATAGCGCTATGATTGGTTTTTCGGAGGTAATCGCCGGTTCAACTTTGTCCCGTAAATAATCGCTGTTTATTGCGTCCAATAAGGGGTGCCCAACAAATTCAACCATGTAGTTGAATTGTGCATAAAATTCTTTCTCAAAAGGAAGTATAACCAGCATTTTGTCCACAACTTTTTTAATAAGATGCACCCTTGACTTTTTCCATGCCCAAACCTGAGGAGAGATATAATAAAATACTTTAATCCCTTCGGACTTTGCAAATTTTGCCATACGCAGGTTAAACCCGGGATAATCAACAAGTATGAGTGCATCGGGTTTATAGGTTAATAGGTCCTGTTCACAAAGTTTGAGGTTATTATAAATTGTTCTGATGTTGGTTATCACCTCCAAAAAACCCATAAAAGCAAGATCTTTGTAATGTTTAACAAGAAAAGCACCTTGTGCTTTCATCAAGTCGCCTCCCCAACATCTGAAATCTGCAAGTGCATCTTTAATTTTTAACTGCTTCATCAGGTTTGAAGCATGAAGATCACCGGAGGCTTCGCCTGCAATAATATAATAACGCATTTTATTTCATTAAAATTAAAAATGCAAATATCAGTGTCGCTAAAAGTAATCCTTTAGCCATGGTATATTTCTTAAGATTAACCATAAAAACCCTGAACAAAAGAATATTAAGAATGAGGCATCCCATTAATGCTGGTTTTGAAGTCATAATGTCAAAATCTGTTTTGTCAAGCAGCATTTTATATACAACATTTATAATAACCGATATTATAAGTGGTAATAAGGCTCCTAAAACAACACCAACGAAAAAGTAATCTTTTTTAAACATTGAAATTGATGGTATTTAATATTTCTTTTGTGCTGTGTTCCGTAAAATCTATAGTGATAGGGACTATGCTTATGTAGTTCTGAGAGAGGGCATACTCGTCTGTATCTTTACCGTTGTCTTTATTTTTAAAAACTCCTTTCAGCCAATAATATTTGTTATTGTGGGGGTCAAGTCTTTCATCAAACTCTTCTTCCCAATTAGCTTTGGCTTGTCGGCATATTTTAATACCCCTAATTTCATCTTCTCTCACATCAGGAATGTTTACATTTAAACATTTACCTGACAATTCAACAGAATTTAAGGTGCTCAAAACAATGGAACGTATATATTTTCGTGCAGGCAGAAAATTTGCATCATGGGAAAAGTTGAGCAGTGAAAACCCTATGGCTGTTATACCACTCATAGAGCCCTCTATAGCAGCACTCATTGTTCCTGAATAGATAACGTTAACCGATGAATTGGCACCGTGATTAATACCTGAAAGAATGATGTCGGGTCTTCGTGGTACGACTTTGTCGAGAGCCAGTTTAACAGCATCTGCAGGTGTACCGCTGCATGTATATTCCGTAAAAGATTCTGATTCGGTCAGTTTTTTTAACCTGAGCGGTGAAGAAATTGTAACGGCATGACCCATGGCTGACTGTGGACGCTCCGGTGCGACAATACAAATATCCCCTAAATCTCTTACAAATTCGGTTAGATTTTTTATGCCGGGTGCATTAAAGCCATCATCGTTTGTTATCAGTATTAATGGTTTTCCCATCTGATTGTAACCCTTCCTTTTATTATCAATTCTACAAAAATATAAATTTTTTGCCGAAAAATCATATTATTACTTTTTATAAATTTGCTGTAATTAAAATCTTTAAAGGATAAATGAAAATTAAGCAGATTATCAGTTTTGTCATAACTCCTTTGCTGATATTGGGTATTATTCTGTTTGCCGATCTGGAACCCGGAAATCCGAAAGTTACCATGACTTTCTGTGTGGCTTTACTCATGTCTGTTTGGTGGATAACTGAAGCGGTGCCTTTGGCAGTAACTTCGCTTTTACCTGTTGTGCTTTTCCCCCTTTTTGGTGTCATGGATGGGAAAGATGTTTCATCAACCTATTTTAATGATGTGATTTTCCTCTTTATGGGAGGCTTTCTTGTGGCTCTTGCCATGGAGAGATGGAATCTCCACAAGCGCATTGCTCTTAATATTCTGTGTGTTACCGGTGTCAGTCCTTCGAGGATACTCCTCGGCTTTATGTTTACCTCCTTCTTTCTGTCAATGTGGATATCTAATACCGCCACAGTAATGATGATGATTCCGATAACGATGTCCATTATAAGCCAATTGGACGATTCTTTGAATAATAAAAGCACTGCAAAATACAGCGTAGGATTGTTGCTGGGAATTGCTTACAGTGCTTCGATAGGAGGGATGGCTACACTGGTGGGAACACCTCCGAACTTGTCGTTTGTCAGAATATTTCATATCTATTTTCCTGAAGCACAGGAAATCTCCTTTTCTATGTGGATAATGTTTGCACTGCCGGTTTCTGCCATTTTATTCGGCTTCACATGGGTTCTTCTTCACTTAATGTTCAGACCTAAAAAAGGGGAGTGGTTACCGATTGACAAAAACACATTTAAATTTCAACTGGAATCCATGGGTCAGACAAGTTTTGAAGAAAAAATTGTCTTCGTGGCTTTTTCATTTCTCGCGCTGTTATGGCTATTCCGTATTGACTTAAATTTTGGTTTTTTTGTAATACCCGGATGGTCAAATGTTTTTCCGGCCAGCAAATTTATAAATGATGGAACTGTTGCTGTTATGATGGCTGTTATTTTATTTCTGATTCCATCAAAGAAAGAAAAAGGCAAAATGGTTTTAGACTGGGATACCGCATCAAAACTACCGTGGCATATTCTCTTGCTTTTCGGGGGAGGGTTTGCCCTGGCTACCGGTTTTAAGGAATCAGGACTTTCTTTATGGTTCGGTAATCAATTAATTGGGATTGCTTCATTTCATCCAATCATTATCATTTTTATCATTGCAATAATTATAACCTTTCTAACAGAGTTAACATCCAATACAGCCACTACAGAAATGATACTTCCTGTTTTAGCAGGTATTGCCATAAGTTCAAATATTAACCCGCTCTTACTTATGATTCCGGCTACAATGTCGGCATCTATGGCTTTTATGCTGCCGGTAGCAACACCTCCTAATGCCATTATTTTTGGGACTTCTCGGATAAGTGTAGGTCAAATGGCACGAACAGGTTTAATCCTAAATTTGATTGGTGCAGTCGTTATTACCCTGATGATGTATTTTTGGTGCGGTATTATTTTTAATATTCATTGATAAAGAAAAATTCAAATAAATAACAACGGGATTTACTTCGCCTGTTGTTCGGTACGAGGGTCTTCATCTGGCTCCTTTTCTGATTTTCCCAATAAATTAATATCCACAACACCTCCCGAAACAATAAATTTCATGACGTCAGATGAGGGTAAATCCAGAGGGGTAACATTCTCAATAGGAACAATAAACATATTGCCGGAAAAATTATAAGAATGGGGTAGGTATACAGCTACGAGGCCTTTCCTGACTTTAAGAGTGGATAAGTCATCCTGAGTCAGGAAGCCGAGTTTGTAAACTTCTGATTCAATATTCATTTTAACCATTACAGGGGCATTAAATTTCTTTTTGTTTCCCACAAAAGCCGACAATAGTTCTGTTATAGAATCATATATGGTTTTTAGCAGTGGGACACGGGCAAGCAGCTTTTTCAGATATTTATAAATAGGCCGTACAATAATGGTATTTCCGAGGTAACCAGCCAGTGTGATAAAAGCAAAAATTACAAGGAATCCGAGTCCCGGCACATTAAAAGGCAATAAGCCGTCAATGAGGATAAAAAACTTATAAACAAGGAACAAGATGACAAAAACAGGTCCTACATACAATAGACCCTGCAAGAAAAAAGTAAGGATTTTTCTTAAAAGGCGTTTAATGTCTCTTTTTATTTCAGGCATGTCATTTTTCATAATTCGGTTTTATTGATTTGTTTTTACGCGTTCATATACCATAAAAGCAAAGGGGTAATTGTTTTTCTCATCAGCATTCATTTGTGTTTCCTCAATTAATTGCCATTCCTTTTCCATAATTTCAGGAAAAAAGGTGTCTCCGTCAAAAGTGTGAAACACTCTTGTTAAATACAGTTTATCTGCAATGGGTAAAGCTTGTGCATAAATTTGTGCACCACCTATTATAAAAGCCTCTTCAAAAGCAGCAACCTGTTTTATGGCTTCTTCAAGCGAATGAACAATGATACATCCCTCAGCATGGAAATTCATATTATGTGTAATGATAACAGAGGTCCTTCCCGGCAATGGCCTGCCAATAGATTCATACGTTTTGCGTCCCATGATTATCGGATAACCCATTGTCAGGTTTTTAAAATACCTTAAATCTGCCGGCAAGTGCCAGATTAACCGATTGTCCTTTCCTATGACACTCTTGTTGGCTATAGCCACAATGATTGATAACTTCATCTATGAAAATGGTATTTATTCAACTTTACAATGCAAAATTAAGATGTTTTTGGTATTGTGCAAATCTTATAAAAGTAAATTCCCATTCTTAATGCTAACATTCTATTGGAACACAAGCAAAAGAGGTTGCATTTTATTTCTCGAACATTATCTGAAAATGGCGATACATCTTAATTGCCTGTCCCTGCAATTTTTTATTCCGCGTGTTGTGCGTTCGTTGTTTTCATATTCTAAATTTGATTCTTCATTTTCAATGTTATGTCGCCAATATTGTAGCTATATATCGAAGCTGGTAAAAATGAAAATAATAACCCTTCTATTTGCTTTATTCCTAGCTGGTCTATTGATGTTACCAAAGCATTTTGAAAATTGTTGCTCTTACAAAAATGAATTAAACTTTTTAATTCGTTTGGTTTTTCAAAATATCGATTACTCCATTTTATTTCAACACCCCATTGAGGTTTATATATTTTATCATCAACCAATACTAAGTCTACTTCACCCTCATTTCTCCCTTCTTTCCATCGGGCATAGGTTAAATTTAATTTTTCTCTGTGCATCCATTGTGATAATACCGCTGTTTCCACCATATTCCCCATTTCATTGTCCGTTTCACTGATGGGTGAAAATAAGGCTGTCCGCAATGAAGGATTAGTCAAATACACTTTGAAGCTGGTTATTCGTTTTAATCGTTTTGCCGTTACGTCAACCTTATTTAATACTTTGATTAGGAATGCAGCTTCTAAATATTCTAAGTATTTTTTCAAAGTGTCTTTTTGTATACCACTTTCTTTACTCATCGTTTCATAAGAAAATTCATTTCCCGTGTTGTAAGCGATATAAGTAAAAAATCGGTTTAACTCTTGCACGTCTTTTATGCCATATAAACTTGGCAAATCTCTTAGCAATACTTTATCAACAATATCGTTTTTTACATATCGTCCCATATCGCTTTGTATCTTTTCACTTAAAACAACTTCCGGGTAACCACCAAAGTTTAAGTAATGTACGAACTCTTTATTTAGAACTTTTATGTCGTGTGTAAGACAATATGAAATTTGATTCTCTCCGTAGCTTATTTTTCCATTGTACATTAAATGGTTCATCTCTTTAAGATGAATGTACTCCTGAAATGTAAGTGGTGGCAACATAAAATCTGTAAATCTGCCTGCCCCGCTTTCCGTACTGTGCCATTTTAATGCAGCAGCAGCTGAACCTGATACAATAAATTTCGTTTCAGGATAGGAGTCAACTAGTACTTTAAGGTGGCGTTCCCAATCTTTTAGGTATTGTATTTCGTCAAAAAAAACATAGCAATCTTTTAGATTTTCTTGATTGAGTGATTGTTTGCACAGATTTAAGATGTCTTCTAAACTTAAGTGCACATAAATTGGGTTGTCTATGCCTATGAAAAATATTTTTTGCGGATTTACATTTTCAGTCAATAATTGTTGTATACTGTGAAATAACATTACAGTTTTCCCAACACGTCTTGGTCCCATAAGAACCAAAGCTCTTTTTACGTTTTTTTCAGTTATAAAGGGATAAAACAAACTAAAATATAGTCGCTTGGCCATTTTGCTGTAGACTTCAGGTATTTGTTTGTTAATCCACCAAGGATTTTCATAACGTAAGCGTTCTACTATTTTTTCTGTTGGAATAAGACTTATACTTCCCATAAAATCATTTTTATTTGCAAAAATAGTAATAATAAGTTGATTTAAATCTATCTATATTTAATTATTTTGTAAAAATAAGCGGTATTCCCTTTTTTGTTTCATCTATTTTGTCGATTTTGAGCAAGTCTTTACTCTGACGGTTCGTATTACATTGATGCCTAACGGACAAGGCTTTGGCTTTCGGCGGCACTTTACCCACCAACCTACCCACAAAGATATAGAATTTTCCAATTAACCACCAAAAATGTCAAAGAAAGATGCTCCTGCCGCTGAAGCCCGCAGCTTGTTATGGGCTGATGCCACGTCTCAGCACTTTCATTCAGGTATGTCCTTGTCAACAAATTACGGACAGCCTTTACTATAAAAAACGCCAGCATGGGACTGAAAAAAACTTATTCGCATTTGTCATTTTTTTTGTTCACAAAACTCTCAGGCAGCCACTAGAAATCGAACAGCAATAACAATATCAGACAGCATTTCACCCTAAATCAGTTTTAATTCACTTTTATTCAGGGTGCAAAACTTCCATTTTTGATGCTGTTTGCTATCAGTTTCATTTCTTTTTGCTGTTTTTTTATTTTTTAAGTGTCGGTAATTGCAAAACTAATTTCTAGCTTTGTGATGGCTTTGCAAGCTCTTTTAAAAACTTTGGATTAAGCATTGGCTGGTGCGGTTTTTAAATGTGCTTGCAATTGCAAGTTGGATTAAATTATTTCTTTTAATACCGTTCTCCATATTACAAATCCTTTATTGTTATCAGAATAATCGTGTAAAATACGGGTAAAGTTTGTAGGGCTGTTTTCCAAAAAAGATTGTCTTCCTTTTTCTCTAATAATGCTTAATTGGGTGTCAATTTTTTTAACTTCTTCAATAAGAGCTATTCTATTTTTTTGTGTTTGCCAAATATAGGTAGCTTCTTCTGTGTCCAATGTTTCCAAAACAATAAAATAACTATTCTCCCCAGCAAGTAGAAAAACAAATGAAAAGGGATTTAACACGAAGCGGATTTTCATTATCTGGGTTTCATGTTTTTCTGCCAAATATTTAATATGCTGAGAATGTTTGTATTGCTTATTCTTGAGAATCACATTCAATAAGTCTTCTGCATTAGGATAAATTTTTTCATGCCCTTGTAATTCATCCGAAGTCAGTACATTCTTATTTTTGGAGGAGAATTGCTTCATCAACGTTTTATTTAAAAACTGGAATTTAACACCCTCAATAACCTCTTTATTAATACGCTCAATATCAGTTGATAAAGCTAATTGAGACACAGGTTTCCCGTTTTCAAATTCCACAAATACATCTACTGTTAAAAACTTTGATTTCAACTCTTTGGAAAAATATGATTTTAAGACTTCAAATTCAGGTCTAATTTCACCGTTTACAACATGAAATTGCAATTTTGTATTCAATTCGACCACTTTATAATTGAATGCTACACTACCGTAGTGGAACTCCATTTCATCAATTGGAATTTTAATTTTCTTTTCTAAAGTAATAATGATATTTGAAACTGTGCTTTCCTCCCTTGGTTCATCAAATAAAGTTGCTTGCTTCTCAATTTTTCGGTAATAAACATTGCGTCTGAAAAAAAGTTTGTTGAGATAATCAATTTTATAGTCTCGATAATCGTAAATGACAGGGTTGATTTCCGAGCGTTGTACCCTGCCAATATATTGAACTAGTTTACCTTCAAAAGAAAACGGATAGACCAAAAACAAACAGTTAATATTTTGCAAATCAGTTCCTTCGCCAAAATATTGCCCTGTGGTTATTAAAACTTGAAAGCTCCCATTTTGCAAAAATTTCCATTTGTTCTTTTTGGAAATTTCTGTATCTCCTCCGCTTAAGGTGATGACTTCAAACGACTGTTTCAAAAACAAATACAGCGAATCAATATGTTCTTTTCTTTCGGTAATAACAACCGCTTTTTTACCTTGATTCAATTCTGTTTTTACATCTTCCAAAATCAGTTTATTTCTGGCAGTATCGTGAACCAAGATTTTTGATAAAGCTTCGAAACTATCGGTTTTGGAGTTGTATGGTACTTCTAATGCTGTATTTCTGATAATAATTTTAGCCTGTTTAAAGTTTTCAATTTCTGTGGTTTGAATGTTGGCAATAATTTCACCCAAATGTGCGAAAATCATTTTCCCATCATTGTACTTTCTGAAAGGTGTAGCGGTTAATCCGTATAGATAAAAAGTTTGTAATTCTTCTATAGTATTTCTGAATGTTTCAGCAGGAATGTGATGACATTCATCAACTATAATTAATCCGAGTTGATTTTTAATATTATCAATTTGTTTGGGCAAACTTTGAATAGTTGCCACTGTAATCTGTTTGCCGATTTTTGCTTTTCCTTGTCCGATTACCCCAATATCTTTTTTAGGAATGCCCAAAAATGCTTCAATTCGCTCTGTCCATTGCTCCAATAATTGTTTTCGATGAACAATAATAAGTGCAGTCTGTTTTTTCTCGGCAATAATTTTTATCCCGACAACTGTTTTTCCTGCACCTGGTGGCGCAACAATTACTCCGAAATCCTTTTTGCTAACGTCTTCTATTGCTTGGTGCTGATGTTTTCGAAGCGTAGCACTAAAAACAAAAGTTGACAATGGTTTTAGTTTCCTTTCATCTAAAAAATCATAATTAATTTGGGTTTCTTTGCAAAATCTTAAAAGTTTACCAATAAACCCTCTGGGGATAATAACTTCACCCTCTGTTTCTTCAACCATTTTAAAAAAACGTGGTGTTTCAAAGGTGTTTCTGCCTGATTTCTTTTTGATGAAGAATTCAGAGTTAGCAAAATTCAGCTCATCCTTAAGAAAATTGATAAGTAAAGGAGGGAGTCTATTTCTGCTTAACCTTATTTTATTGTTTAATCTTATAGAAAGCTTATCGCCTATATCTTTTGGAATTTGTGTTTGAGCGTCTGATGATAACCCTGAATAGATTTCGTTTAAATAATCTGTTGAAACTTTTTGAATATTTCTTAGATAGTCCCATTGATTTTTAATAGGTTCAAAAGTTTTTGTGTCAATAAAACAACTATTTCCTTTTTCAAAAGTGGGCTTGTAAAGTGGCAAAGCTATCAAATTGCCAAAACCTTTGCCCGATAGAAAATCCTGATTGGGAAATAACCTGTCAAAACTTGAGCTTTTATCAAACATTGAAAATGCACCCGATTGCTCTAAAATGTATATGAATATTTTACGACTTCTTACAGCAGGATAGGGTTTATCAAAAAATATCCAAACGTGTCCACCGTTTCCCGAACGGGAACGTTCCAAGTAGGCTGGGATTTCCTTTTCTTTACAAGCGTTCAGAAAAGTAACAGCTTCCTTTTGCCAATTTGCCTTGTCAAAATCAGCTGCTAAGAACCACGATGTATTGTCTTGAATAGCGGATAAACACCTACTTGATGATAACCATCCAAATGTTTATGGATTTGTTCATCATCAAACCTTAAATACGATTTCTCGGAAAAGTTCTGAAATGTACAGCCGTTCATTTTATGAGCCCTTAAGCGATACGGGTCATAAAACATTGCTGGCATATAACCGGATTTGTTAGCCTTTTCCCAACGAATGGCAAACACGTCTTCTCGTCCTTTGAAAAGAGAGCGGAAGTGTTGCGTGTTTTCAGAGAATGGTTCCATTATTTACTGTTTTTACCAGTTTTCAAATTCCCTTTTATCCATTGGTGTTTTTCTAATTTCACTTATATTAGCTAATATTATATCTAATATTTTTCTGAACGCTTTTTCGTTAACAGATTCTCCATAGAAAACATCATCAATGATATCCTCGAAATGATCCTTTATAAGCCATTCCTTAATCAAATCTTCTGCTTTGTTCAAATAATCATCATCTTCTTTACATTGAGAAGCTAATACCCCAAACTGCAAAGTCAAATCGTGATTAAACTTTTCGGCTTCTATGATGATTCCATTATAAGTGGGTATAGATAAATCGTCTGTGTCCATATTATTTATTCCTATTTAATCTCCTTGCAGAAAGTTTCTTCCAAATACTATCTGCAATTTTCTATAATCTCTTGCTACAACCCTTTGTTTTTGCAGCATAGCGACTTGACAATGTGTGTGGTTGCGAAGTGCGGGCACATCACTCAGAATTCAATTCTTACTTATCAATTCAATCAAGTAGTGCCAAAGTAAAATCTTATCATCCGTAGATTTTCTAGTGTGAAATGAATACAGCTTATCAACGAATGAGAAGGAATCTGTTTTTGTCAGCATTTCTTCACTTCCTGTCCAATCTATTGTGTTGTCAACATTACTAACAGACAATTCTTTAATCCAATTATTTATTTTTTCAATCCAATCAGGAGAAGTACGACTTTGAATATATCCAAACATGCCACAAACTTTAAGATGTGAAGAATGGTGCCCTCTTTTAAAACGTTCAATTCCTCCCCGTAACCCACATACGTACTCTTTATTATTTGATGATTCTGAAAATCTTTTTGCTTCAAATTCAATTATTGGGAGAGGTGTTTGATTTCGAGTCATCACAAATACGCCAATATCTGTTTCTTTATCCGATTCTGCTTGCGTTGGATTTTTACTAAACCTAAAAGGAAAATAGCCACCAGATTCATGTTTACATAATTCAAAATGGTTAACAAGAATATCACTTATTCTATTTTCCTTTTCTGAATCCTTTGTTGATAGGTAATATGAAGAAAAATTCGGAACATGCGTATCAATAAATGACAACACTAAATCCACTTCAAAATTTGGAGCTACACTAAGGTCATTATCTCGTGGCGTTTGATATGTTGGCAATGAATCTTTAAGCATTGTGGTATCGGGTTTTAACGTAGTCCGCAAAAGTATCATCGGCATCCCTTAATGCGATTGACGGCAACCAGTAACGACGTTGTTTTGGTTTGGCTAATACGATAGAGTCTTTTCCATAAGCCTTTATTATCCTTTGTATATGTGCTTTTTGCTGATTCTCCGTTCGTGTTGGAATTGCTTCCTCAATGTATTGCTCTAAATCGCAGACTTTTTCTTGTTCTGGATTTATTGTTTCATCTGAGAATTCAAAATGTAATGCATAATACTTACCAGCATCAATTATTTTAAACAATTGAAATGATTTTTCTTTTTGATAAATGCTGTTCAGCGTTTTACAGAAAATAACTGAATATTCATAAATGTCATTCTCAGAGATATTCATTTCAAGAATGTTTTTTGAACCAGAATTTAAAAAATAGGTCATTGAGTCATTTAAAACGATCTCCTCCGCTTCTGAAAGCTTAACATCCTTAAAGTTTATAGGATAAGGAATATTTAGAATATCTTCATCATATAGGGACGTAGCTTTTATTATTTTAACCCTACTGCTTGTTGCTAGAATATAGAAACGTAATAATAGATTGTTAGACTTAATGTAGTTCTCTAATTTCTCTAGTTCTTTTGCAGATTCAGTTGGTGCATGTATCGCTAAAATATCGCTTTTAAAAACAAGGTCTTTTTCAACATATTCAACAATTAATTTGCTGGGTGGAAGAATTTTTCTAATTAGTAAATGAGGACCTTTAAAAATGTTAGGATTAGTCCTTCTATGAAATTTTTCAACTGTACAGTTTTCAATCATGGAATAATTTATTCCATCTTCAGAAAACCCAATTGTTGGAAGGAATTCTCGTCCAGTTATATAATCTAATTCTTTACCTTTTTTGTTTTCAATAAAGCCTTCTCCTTTTTCCCATCCTTGAATCATTTTTTCTTCTAAGAACTCATATAAAGTTCTAATTTTAGAAAGCCTTTCCATCAGTTGTCCTAATCTACCACCACCCATCAAATTTGCCTTCCAAACATGGGGGTTATTTAAAAGGGCGTCTTTTGATAATAGATGAAAGTCGTAATGGTCAAATTCTAAAAATAGTCGATTCGTATTTGAAAAGGTACGATTTGCAACAAGATGCAAAACATCCCTATTGTCGGGTTTCGAATTTTGAATAAAAACCGCTGCTGTAGCTACATTTTTCCTGCCCCAAAGCTTATCTGAAAGCTTTGTAAAGTCAATAACTTGAAGTAAATTATATTGAAAAAATAAATCTTGCTTAAAACGCAGGTCTTTTTGATAAAGAATCGGCCCAGATGGCTGTATAAAACAGAGTAAAGCGTTTTCTTTTAGCAGCTTTAAAGATTGAACAAGAAAATGAAACGCAGGATTCTCATCAGGAATATTTATTTCACTTTTGTATCCTATTTTATCTTTAAATTCTTTAAAATACTTTGTTCTGTTAGGTTCTTTACCATTTACAGGGGGTAAATTAAAAGGAGGATTGCCGATAACCAAATCGAAATTCGCATTCGGTTTGCTCATTATATATTCAAAGAAATCCTTAGTAATTATATTTTTACTTAAATCGGGAAACTTTAATTTTTCCCATGTTGGTGGGTCTAAATCAACCTCATCTAAAACAGCTAGTGCCAAACTAAATACAGATAAACGAATGGCATCCTGTTCAATATCAACACCATGAATACTTTGTAATAAAAGCTCTTTTAAAACTGATAATGACGGTTTAATGAGTGTTCCTGTTTTCTTCCACTCCTCATATCTCCACCATTGAACGATACGTTTGTAGGTTTTCACAAGAAAAATTCCAGAACCACAGCTAACATCAATTATTTTAAAATCTTTTTGGGGCATCTTTAATGGCATACATTCATCCACTAAAGTGCTAACAATCATTTCGGGGGTATATACAATATCTTTACTATCCGTCAATAACTCTTCATAAACCGAACTAATAACCTCAACGGGCAGATGCGTAAAGGAATATAATCGCCAGATTACAAACTGATTGTTTTGGATATTACCGTACAAATAATGAGCTAGGGTTTTGACTTTTGATTGCTGAATGGCTTCTCTTTCTATAGCTTCTTTTTCTTTGTCCCATTCGAATATTTTTCCGTTAAAATCTTCTGCTAATTTGTCAAGCAAATTAAGAAGTTTGCCTTCCCGAATAGTTTCGCAAAAATCAGAGCATTGGAAATTTTTCCTGAAATATGTTCCTGCAAAATAACCGCTGGCACTTTTCATATCTCTTTCCTCAAGGTATTTTATTAAAAGACTTTGAACTAAAAGCTTTAAGGCAACGTGTCGATTCAATCCTGATTCGTCAAGAAAGCTTTTGAAAACTTCTTTTAACCCCCTAATCAAATCTTTAGTTGCAGATTGCTCAAAACGAAAATCCTTTTTCTCATTTTGCTCATCCCAAAATATTCCGCTGTCAAATTCTTTTGCATTAAAGTCTTTAATAGCCTCGCCCGACCATGTTAATATTTCTTCGGCATAACTATTTTTTTCTTCTTTTGGTTTTTTTCGCGAATCAAATATACTTACAGACGATTGCTCAATTATTATATAGGCTGGAACTTGATAGCCATTCCACATTTGGATATGTATATTGTTCTTATCTTCATGAGTAATTTTTTTGTGAGTATAATCAAACAGATATAATTGAGGCACGTAAGCTCTGCCATCCTGGAAGTGTCTAAAATAGACAGCATCAGCTTGAAATTTATTTTTAGCAGTCTCCAGTGCGAAAAGTATCTCTGGTGATGCCAAATTTGAATCCAAATATTCAAAATTATTTGTCAACAGCACGCCACTCTTCTTGTTATCGTCTAATAAAGAGAAATTTAAGTCGATAATATGTTGTTCAAATAATTGCGTTGACATAATATAATTTTATCAATATATCTAAAACAAAAGTACATTTTTATTAGCAAGTTTCTTAAAAAATCAACCAAAATTTCAACAGTGTTTTCAGTCTCCATTTAGGTAGTCTGTCGGCAAAAATCTGGCTCTTTTGTAAACTTACGAGACATTGATAGGTAACGCCATGACTTTTTAAACCAAATTAAAATCCTTAACCAGACCATTTGGCAGCTTCTCATCAAACCAATGCCAAATTTCAAAACGATCTGTACCTTTTTTCCAACAATAAAAATCTAATTCAATTTCATCATCTATATTGATTGGGATATCAGCAAACGCTGACCACATTTTTTCTAATTCCTGTATTGTCATTTTCTCTTCATAGTTTTTAAATATTTTACTCTCTCCTCCGCAACTTTAAGTGCTTCAATTCCCAAATCTTCATTTTGAATTTCATACAAAATCTTATCGCTCAGGAAGGAAACCAGAAGTTCGTCTGCGTTGTGATTGTATATGCCGGCAAGTTTTAGAACGACTTCTTTAGTAATTCTCCGTTCGCCACGCTCCATTTTGCTCAAAATAGCTACATCAATTTCGAGCAATGCAGCAACTTTCCGCAATGGAAGCTTCTTTTCTTCTCGAATGTGCCTTAATTTATCTCCTGTAGTTTCTGTTGACATAATATTAATTGACATAATATGTCAAATTTAATAAATTTTACTTTACAAATTGAAGTATTATTTAAAAAGTTTTCAACACTTATTTTATGTGTCGACAAAATTGCACTCTTTGACAAAGCTTTGGTTACAGCGTTGGCTCGTGGGGCTTTGGCAATGTGTGCAATGTGTGTCGGCATATAATTAGATATTTTCATATAGTTCACAAATTTTTCTACAAAATTCATTTACAAACATACTAAAAAAAGTGCGGTGGCAAAAAAAATAAAGAACTTCAGGTCGGCATGAGTGTCGGCTTTTCTGTCTTAAAATATTTCTTTTTACAGTCTTTTCACAATTTACTATTTAATTATTTAAGTAGTCAGAATTTCAACACTTGCCACTAATTTATAAATCTAACCCTAAACGTTTATAAGTATTTAAAAATGTTTAAGATTAAATTTTACACACAAATATATTGTATTTTTAGATACATATATATTTTAGAAAGTTTTTTTGATAGTTGTTGTTTAAATTTCCAAATTTCCTTTTCAAAGTGCTCCTGCAATATTTACTGAAGCAATTTTGGCAATTATTATAATTAGAACAAAGGTTTCATTTCTAATGCACCTATCTTTTTTATACTTTTGAGTTTTTATTTCTACAATAATCTCTATTCGGCATAATGAATAATTCTTATGTAACCATAGGTACAGCTATAGGAAAGCTTTTCAGGCTTTTTTGGCAAGGTCGTTTTGCCTTGCATCCCAAATATTTTTTCCGGTTCTTTTTACTTTTTCAGGCTGCTGTGTGGTCTTCAGTTTTTGGAATAATTGAACATTTTCGTTATAAAAAAAAGATTGATGCTTTACCCCTGCCTGTAAAACCCGTTTTTATTGTAGGTCATTGGCGCACTGGAAGCACCTTTTTACACCAGTTGATGTCTCTTGATGATACCTTTATAACACCAAGTGTTTTTCATGTAACCGTACCCGGCTGTTTTATATCCATCGAAAAGTATTACAAACCGGTCATGTATAAAATAATGGACAATAAACGCCCGATGGACAATGTTAAATTTGGCCCGGATGCACCTCAGGAAGATGAATTTGCCCTTTTTCGCCTTACTCAAAACTCACCTTTACAACATATTATTTTCCCTTTGAAAAAAACATATTTTCTTTGCTGTAATGATAACTTAATTCCTGATATGTCCGGTATCAGAATTTGGGAAAAAGCAATGGTCTATTTCTATAAGAAGTTATTCTTTATGAGCAAAAAACGCATTCTGATTAAGAACCCGTTTCACTCCATGCGTATTGATATCATAAACAGCATATTTCCGGATGCACTTTTTATTCATATTTACAGAAACCCCCTTATGCTTGTGCCCTCAACCATCAGAATGTGGGACATTATTGCCAACCAAAACAAACTCAACAATAGATGGAACAAACCTGGTGTTTTGGAAACAGTAACATTACTCAGGAAAATGACAGATAAAATTAAAACCGATTTAAAAGGGATTGATTTGAATAGGTTTATTGAAGTAAAGTTTGAAGATCTGGAAGAAAATACGCCTGAACAGATAAAAAAAATTTATTCCCATCTCGGACTCAATTATACACAAGATTTTGAAAAGAAAATATTGGATTTTATTGAATTTGAAAAGGGCTATGTTAAAAATACGCACACACTTACTGATGAGGAAATAAAAGTCATTAAATCTGAAATGGGGGAGGACATGAGACTAAAAGGATATATGGACTAATGAGTTTTGTTTTATCAAAAAGGAAGCACACTAGCGCATAATTTAAAAAAAATCATTAGGTTTGTTGCGAAAATCAGAAGGATGGAAAATATAATTGTTACAGGAGCAGCTGGATTTATTGGTTATAACCTGACAGAAAAATTAGTTGCTAAAGGTTATAATATTTTAGGCTTAGACAATCTGCAGGACTGTCCCGAAGGGCATCTTAAATTTGAACGACTGGGACAATTAGGTTTTTGCAGAGAAGATATTATTTATGGACATACCATTAAGTCGGGTCATTGTTCATTTATTAAATCAGACATTACCGATATCTCTTTAATAGACAGAATTTTTAAGGAAAATCCTTGTGACATCCTCATACATCTCGCTGCTCAGACAGGAGTGAGGCAGTCTGTTTCTCAACCGGATATTTATATGAAAAACAATATCAACGGTTTTTATAATATTCTTGAAACATGCAGAAAATATAATATCAAGAAAATTCTCTTTGCTTCCAGTTCTTCCGTTTATGGTGAAAACCCCGATATGCCTTATAGGGAGGATTTTATTACTGATAATCCTGTTTCAATGTATGCTGTTACCAAAAAAACAAATGAACTGATGGCTAAAGCATACAGTTCCTTGTATGGTTTCAACAATATAGGTTTGAGGTTTTTTACTGTTTATGGACCATGGGTGCGTTCAGATATGGCTGCTTATATTTTTATGAAAGCAGTGCTCGAGAACAATACTATCAATCTGTATAATAACGGGTTTTCACTGAGGGACTTTACCTATATCGACGATGTTACCCGCAGTATAGAGTTAATAATGGAGAAAATGATACAGGATGACTCAAGAGTTCCCCTTTATGAGCTTTACAATGTTGGAAACAGCATGCCGGTAACACTTGTTGATTATTTAAACTGTATCAAGAAACACATGGGTAAAAACACGACTATAATCAACAAACCACTCCAGGAAGGTGATGTGACAGCTACCTATGCTAATGTTGATAAAATATTCGATTTTATAGGATTTAAACCCCAGACAAATATTGATACGGGCGTTAAAAAAATGGTTGACTGGTTTTTAAACATGAAAAAGTAATGACCCCTGATAAATTTTTTGTGTTTGTAGTTTGTGGTGAAGATAAACATATTGACACGCTTAATTTTTCACTTCCTTACCTGCGTCGTTTTTCAAAAAATGGAATTATTGTTGTTACCGATTTCTCTCGAAATACCAAAGATATTCAACACGACCATATCTTGAATGTTAAAACCCCTGAACATCTCGATCATCATCAAGCGAGTATTTTTTTAAAAACAGGTCTCCATAAATTTCTTGATATGCGATACAGGTATTGTTATCTAGATACAGATGTAATCGCTGTCAGTACCGAAGTGGACAGTATCTTTGAGCAAAATTATGGTCCGGTTACATTCGCCCCCGATCATTGTAATATTAAAAATTTCAGTCCTTCGGCTATTTTTTGTGGATGTCTTGAAAATAAAAAAAATAAATCAGAAATTCTTAACCGCTTACAAGAAAAGTATAACCCCAATCTTAAAATCACGGATCCCATCATTAAAGAAAAGCTTAATCTGTTGGTTAAAGCTCTTTTAGAATCAAAGAAAAATCCTTTGCAGTATATGTGTAAGGTCATAAGATTTTTTATGTCTAAAAGGATTTTTCATTTTAATAAAGAATTTTATTATGATAAAAAATTGAAAATATGGCACTCAAAAGATGGATCAATTGTGGCCTATGATGTAAGGGGATTTTATAAAAAGATTGAAAAGGAAAGTTTTTTTAAATGGCATAAGAAACAAAAGTACTGGCTGGATGACCTTCATGAAAATGCCTATATAGCAAGTTGTGATCATCTTGTTGACACTATTAAAATAAAGTTTAATATTGATATTACAGATTATAACTGGCAACATTGGAACGGCGGTGTATTCCTTTTTGATAAAGATTCCATTGATTTTCTTGAAAACTGGCACAACATGACCATGGTCATATTTGCCGATAGCAAATGGCGTACACGAGATCAGGGGACTCTTATTGCTACTGTATGGAAAATGGGATTGCAAAAACAAAAAACTTTATCGGAAAAATATAATTTTCTGGCAGATTATTACAACAAGAATATTATTTTTGATATAGAAAGAGGTTTCTCGAAGGATAATATGAAGACTTTTATGAAACCATACTTTTTACATGTGTATCATGAATTTGGAAGAAAGGGCTGGCCTGTTTGGGATTATATTGAGAGTTTGAGCGAAAATTAAACAATTGTTTTTTAACAATTTTCAGATTATGTTTACCAAAAAAAGAGCTGTTTGTTCTATTACAACACCCGACCATTTACCACATACCTTAGCCCTTCGAGATTCGGTTCTGAAAAATTGTCCTGATACAGATTTTTGCATCCTGATTACTGAAGATAAAGTCAGTTCTAATGTCGAATCAAAGGGAAACACATTTTATTTTAGCCTTGATGAGGTAAAGAATGCTTACATCGCACCTAAAATAATTAAAAAATACAAAAATTCGGCTGATAAACTCAGATGGTGTTTAAAGCCGGTATTCATGCACTTTTTATTAAGTCAGGAAAAATATGAACAGATTATTTATGCAGATAATGATATTTTCTTTTTCAATGATTTTTCCTTTCTTTTTGAAGCATTGATTACAGACAACGTCTTTTTGTGCCCTCACTGGAGGTGTAACCACCCCCATAAGAATACAAACTGGTTCCTGGTGAATTTTACAGATGGGTTTTACAATGCAGGTTTTATCGGCGCAAATGCTGATGGTATCAAGATGCTCGAATGGTGGGCAGATGTCTGTCTTTTCAAATGTGCAAAAGTTCTTCGAAAGGGACTCTTCGACGATCAGAAATATCTTGACTTTGTTCCTCTTCTTTTCGAAAAGACTGCTGTCATAAAGCACAGAGGCTGCAATGTTGCTTACTGGAATCAAATTGAAAATGCCAGAGTTTTATGTGGAACAGACGTGCTTATCAATGGTCAATGGCCTATTGTATGTGTACATTTCTCGAAGAATCTTATTAAGTCTATCATATCCGGGAAAGACCCTCTTTTAAAAGATTTTTTAAACAGGTATAATGAATCTCTTGCCAACTACAGAAATCAATGATGTTAAAAAGGATACATATTATTAAAATTATTGTTGTTCTGGGAGCAATCATTTTTGCACTTTTTCTGTCGGACTTATTATTAGTTAATGAAGAACAGATGGTTCTTGAAAAAAAATTCAGAGCCTTTAATGATAGTATTAATGAAACCAATCATGTTTTTGCAAGGCAAAATCCACATGGGTTTACAGATATTAAAAGAAGCAAAGATAAACCTGACAGCACTTTTCGTATAGCTGTTATGGGTGATTCATTTATTTATGGCGATGGTATTTCATACAGCGAAACTTGGAGTCATAAGTTGGCGGCAAAAATGGACAGCGCATTTCAAAATGTGGAGCTTTTTTCATGGGGACTCAGGGGTTGGTCAACCCTTGATCAATATAATTTTTTTGTATCAGAAGGAAATGAGTATGCTATTGATTTATTACTCTTTGCTTTCTGTCACAATGACCCCGATATGGGTGATATTGAACATCTTGATACCCGATGGGAAAAAAAACTTCATGTTCTTAATAAATTATTTCCCCGACTGACCACAAAGGTTCTTAGCTATTTTTTTGCAGATTCTTATGATAAGTGGGTTAACGCTCTTTATGAAAAAGATAATTTGGAAAAGTACAAGAAGCTGTTAAATAAAATCAAGCTTTTGGAGCATAATTATAATTTAAAAACTGCTTTTCTGCTCACACCCAATACCTTAAATGGCAATGGCGATTTCTTTTTTTCGACCATAAGTTCTTTGTTAGAGGAAGCAGGAATCCCTTTCTACAATCTGCAACCTGAAATGAAAGAAGCTTTTCAAAATGTAAATGATAAGGATTTATGGGCAAATCCTGTAAATCCACACCCCGGAAAATGGCTGAATGATTTTTACGCTGAAAAAGCACTACAGATGATTTTTGATAAAAACTTGCTTGATAGCTCTTTGGTTAAATTCAGAAGATATGAATAAACAGCATATTGCAGTTATTTCTGTAAGTAAAGACAAATATTCAGAAACTTTTATTCATAACCAGAATAAATATTTACCTGCATGTGTTCATCATTTATATGGGGCTTACCTGCCCTATTATTACAACCATAATCAAAGCTTTTTACCACCCATAAGTAACCGGCTTTTATTAAAATATGGTGCTGCGATTTTGAAAAGGAAACTTATTAATAACATTGCAGCTTATTGCAGGGAAAATAAGATTAAAGCATTGTTGGCACATTATGGTCCTTCGGGTGTAGCCATGACAGAAGTATCTGCAATAACCAATATCCCATTATTTGTTTATTTTCATGGGTATGATCTGTACCGAGAAGCCGAAATAAAAGAATACATGCATTTATATCAAAAAATGTTCAGACAGGCTGCCGGTATTTTTGCTGTTTCAAAAGAAATGGTCCTGCAACTTCAGAATTGTGGAGCACCACCGGATAAAATAATTTACAATCCCTGCGGGGCTGACTTAAATGTTTTTAAATATGCCGATGTAGCTGCAAATCCACCTCATTTTTTGATGGTTGGCCGACTTGAACCTAAAAAGAATCCCATCGCTCTGATTGAGGCATTTGCCATTGTCAGAAAAAATTTCCCTGAAGTCAGATTAAAGATTGTTGGAACCGGAAAGCTTCTCGGAGAAGTTAAGGAAAAAATCAGGGCATTGAATCTGGCTCAAAGCATAGAACTTGTCGGAATATTAAGCCCTGAAGCTGTTGCCGCAGAAATGAGAAAGTCGAGGGCTTTTGTCTTGCATTCTGTAACTGCCCCGGATGGAGACAGGGAAGGGGCACCCGTGGTCATCATGGAGGCAGGTGCCTGTGGCTTGCCTGCTATAGCAACACGTCATGCAGGGATTAAAGACATCGTTGTTGAAAATCAAACTGGCTTTCTTGTCAATGAACATGACATTATTGGAATGGCAAATCATATGGTTTTAATGACGCTTAATAGATTTATTGCCAGAACAACTGGTCTTATAGCGCATAAACATATCGTCGAAAATTTTTCGCTTGAAAGGAATGTAAAAGTCTTATGGGAAAATATTATAAAATTTGCTGAAATCTAGTGCTAAGGTAAGTGTCATTCTGAACGAAGTGAAGAATCTATATTCCTGTAAATGAGATATTTCGCTTTGCTCAATAGGGCAAAAACATTTAACTTAACTCGAGCAAGCTTATTTCATCAACTCGTTAATGATATCATTGATACTAATACCTTCTGCTTCAGCTCTGTAGTTTTTAACGATACGATGGCTCAGCACCAAATGAGCTGACTTTTTAACATCTTCAATATCGGGTGCATATTTGCCATTCAGTGCTGCATGGCTTTTAGCCCCCAGAATAAGATATTGTGAGGCCCTAGGACCTGCTCCCCACGAAATGTATTTATTGGCCAGCTCTGTTGCCTTTTCTGTATTGGGACGGGTTTTAGAAACCAGTTCAACAGCATATCTTATTACATTGTCAACAACAGGAATACGCCTTATCAAATCCTGAAAGTAAATTATCTCTTCGGAACTAAGGATAATATCTGTTTCTTTAGTCAAATCCGAAGTTGTCTCATTCACTATCCGCATTTCATCCTCAAAAGCAGGGTAATCAAGATTTATATTAAACATAAAGCGGTCAAGTTGTGCTTCAGGCAAAGGGTAAGTGCCTTCCTGTTCAATAGGATTCTGAGTGGCAAGCACAAAAAAAGGCTCTTCAAGATTATAAGAATTGCCAGCTACCGTTACTTTCTTCTCCTGCATAGCTTCCAGCAACGCTGATTGGGTTTTAGGGGGTGTGCGGTTAATTTCGTCGGCGAGGATGATATTGGCAAAAACTGGGCCTTTGATAAACCTGAATTTTCTGTTCTCATCAAGAATCTCTGTCCCTACAATATCTGATGGCATCAAATCGGGAGTGAACTGTATTCTGCTGTACTTCAGTCCTAATGCATGTGCTGTGGTATTTACAAGAAGGGTTTTGGCCAGCCCCGGAACACCAACCAGCAAGCAATGTCCCTTGCTGAACAACGAAATAAGAAGATTCTGAACAACCACATCTTGTCCTATAATAACTTTAGAGATTTCTGACTTGAGGGCATGGTATTTTTTTACAAATGCATCTAAGGCTTCAACATCGTTTGAATATGTCATTTTTATTTCCTCTTTTTATAAAAATTCGTTTGTTATAAATTCCAATTTTGTTTAAAAACACATTCCATGTCATCAATGATATTGATGTAAGTGGTTTTAATTTTTTCATTGACCCATTTCTGAAGAGTTTCGTTCTGTTTGTTTGTCAATGCAAAATTCTGAATTTTGTCGTAATCATCTATAAGATTTGCAGTGTGGGGTTCAGTTCTTGATTTGAGATAGAGAATCCTGTAAGCCTGTAAACCTTCTTCTGTACGCATTGGGACAGGATTTGAAATTTCACCCAGAATCATTTTATCAACTACAAAAAACACAGACGGTTCCAGATGAGAAGATTCAAATTTTGAAGAAAGTGAATTGGGATTCACAATGATGCCTGCATTATTTTTACTGGGATCATCCGAATACTGAATCACAGCTTCCTCAAAAGTCAGACTGCCTGCAGTA
>JAQVVM010000119.1 GCA_028698995.1 Bacteroidales bacterium | reverse complement strand
ATAATTTTGACCTTCATGGACAAAGTAATCAATACCATCACATGCTCTGTTTGTTCGGAAGGTCATTTGGTCTCCATAGGCAACACCTGCTGAGCTTATGGCATAGGCGCGAATATAATAAGTGGTATTGGCATTTAACATTGTAATTCTTGTTGTAAAACTGCCAGTACCTGTTCCGCTTGTCATTTTATTTTGTGTCACAGTTGGATTAGCAGCAAGACTCCAGCATACACCTCTTTCAATAATTGGAGATCCTCCGTCTGATGTTATATTACCTCCCGACATTGCATTCGTTGCTGTAATATTACTAATTGTGGTTGTTGTAAGCACAGGAAGCTCTAATGTTGTAAAACTTATTTGGTTCCCAAAAACTGTACCTTCAGGATATGTGGTATAAGCTCTTGCATAATAAGTTGTTGATGGTTGAAGACCTGTTAACTGACTGGTGTATGGTCCAAACCCACTACCATCTACGGTAAAATTATTGTCAAGAGTTGGATTTGTAGATACAGCCCAACAAACACCACGTGCGATAACCCTTAAATCTGAAGGGACAATATAACCACCACTGCTTGCCCTTGTAGTTGCATTTTTTATGTTTGAAGTAAACAATGGGGGAAAATATCTACCCATTCTGGCATTGATTCTATGTGAAGAGAATTCAAAGACTGCATATTTTGAAATATAATTGTCGAGATCTCTGCCTATATTATTGGGGTTTACCCCAATAGAGGCTCTTTCAATTTCAAGTGGTAGTTGAAGCATTGTAAATCCACCAACTCTGTTTCCGGTATTAATAGTTAAATATAATGGTAATTTACCTTCACCTGAATAATTTCGAGCTACCCTAACGGAAACAATAAAATTTATTACATCACCGTATGAAAAATTACCTAAATTTCCTGTTCCTTCTGTAACTGTAATTGCTTTATTTTTTGAATAGACTTCGTATTGTAAATCTTTAACAACACCTTTGCCTGTATTTTGTACAAAGATTTTTAGATTAACTTTTTCTCCATGCTGAAGACGGCCATCAGCATCAACGGTAATGGCATGTTCTCCAAAATCAATAACCTCGAGACCTACAAGTTCTACTTTGGGAGGGGCAGCAACAATGGTATTATAAGTAAACTTTATAACTTCAAAATTATGTCCGTTTTTTTCCGTTATTTTGATGTTCATTTTGTGCTCCATAGATTGTACACTTGCGCTTGCTTTGAATGGAAAAACTATTGTCGTAAGTCCGTTAGGAAATAAAGCAGGTATAATATGGGATGTTTTTTCTATGTCAAGCCCTGTACCCCTGGTTTGTGGTTCCAGTAAGATAGAAATATCTTGTGCCCTGCCTTCTCCGCAATTGTAAATAGTTATCTGCAATTCTGCATTTTCATCAGCTTCAAGAATACCGTTGCCACTTTCATCAATAAAAGCAAGATGTGCATACAAGTCAGGAGGGAGGTCTATGTCATTTTTGGGGACCATTAAAAATTCGATGGGTTTGCTTTCACCAACAATAACTTTTTGTGCTTGTATAGAGGTGTAAGAAAATACTAAAACCAAACAGCTTGTAATAATAAGAAATTTATTTTTATTCATTATGTAGCTCTATATATTAATTATATGATTAAACAACAATACAATATTTTTTATTGATTTTTAATGCATCTGATATGAAATGCACCACTTTTATTATAATTTTTGTTTAAAATAGCATTACTGTTATCAGCAATATACCTGTAAAAGGGTAAACCTTCAGAATTGATGCTTGATGACCAAAATCTTATTCCTAAACCGGATTCAACAAATGAACCGTTACTTAATCTGTAACCACCCATTAAAGCATCAAACTGATGAGGATTTAAAGGTTTCAGTTTACCACCTGCTACAGAATAGCCACCAAGATATTGAACCAATTGTTCCCACTCACTGTTTGAGGGAATATGCCAGCCATTTGGACAAATACCCTTTGTCCCTTCATTCTGTGTGTAATGCATCATTTCATTCCAATCGTATAGCCCGCCAAAATTATCACAATTGGTGGTGTTATTATCATAACAATATTTTTCAACAAAACTGTTATTGCTTACATTACTTTGAGGATAATAGGAAGAAGTGCTCTCAACATAAGTTCCCACATTTAAATTCTTCGCCATCCAACATTGATTTCCGATAGGCACTATTTTATATGATTGAGATTCGTAGGAAATTTCTGTTTCACCACCACAAACAGCTTTCAAAATAAATTCCTTCCCAAAAGCAATATGGGTTTCGTTGGCAATATAAGATCTGACATAATAAGTGGTATTTAAGTCCAAACCTGTTATGGTACCTGTGAAAGATGCAAGATTGCTTAGAGCTCCTAAATTGTTTTTTGAATTATTCGTATCGGGTGCAGTTGTAGTTCCCCAGCAAAAACCATGTTTTACAATAGCTTTCATATAACCTATGTTTTCTATTGTGGCCATACCTATACCATTGGTATCAATTCTAAAAGCAGTATCTGTCTTTACTTTTAGATCTATTTTT
>JAQVVM010000046.1 GCA_028698995.1 Bacteroidales bacterium | reverse complement strand
GATGTATGGTAATGGTTTTGAAAATGGTATCTGAACAAGTGCCATTGGTAATGATAAAACGTACAGTTTTATTACCTGCGGTGCTGTACACAACGCCGGAAGGATTTTGAGCAGTAGAAGTAGCCGGTGTGGCACCGCTACCGAAATCCCAAGTATAAGTCCATGTGCCGGTAGTGGTTCCTGTATTGGTAAAGTTAACACCCAATCCGGTACACTGGGGAGCCGTAGACACAAAATCTGCAACAGGAGCTTCATTAATTGTAATATTACCAATATATGTGTCAAAACAATAACCATTACTGATGGTAAAGGTTACTGTTTTTATGCCTGGTGTAGAATAAGTAACACCTGTCGGATTTTGAGCAGTTGAGCTTCCGGGGATAGCGTCAGAACCAAAATCCCATGAGTATGTCCATCCTGCACCTGTTGATCCGGTATTTGTAAAATTCACAAAATTTTGTGAACAAATAGGAGTGTTTGATGAAAAGGAAGCTGTTGGTGTTTCTCTTATTAACACGCCAGCCGAATATGTATCGGTTGTTGTAGTACTTCCACAGGAGTCGGTAACTAATAATGTAACCAGTTTAAGACCACTAATTGAATAGGTTATTCCTGTTGGATTGTAAACAGTGTCCATTCCTGATGGCACAATAGCCCCTGCGCCAAAATCCCATTGATAGGTTGTATAAGGACCTGCATTTCCAGTACTTATAAAATTAAGATTATCACCAACACAAGCTGGGGCAGAAGAAATAAATTCAGCTTCAGCTTGATCTGTGGCACTGACCTTTACAGTATCTATGGTCAGGCAAACCTCATTGCCACCAACTCTGTAATCTTTAATTAGTTTGTAATTTATGGTATTGGCTAGAGGGAATTTAGCAAAAGGACGTGCTAATGTATCAGGCCTGTTAGTTACAATAGTGCCGCCTGTTAAGTCTGTAATTGGTTGCCAAAGGTAAGTGTATAAGCTGTAATTTGCTGTTTCGTTCCCAATCTGAACAGAATCACCAACACACATAAATTTATCAGGACCTGCGTCAGCAATGATAGTTCCCAAATTGAAAAGTGTAACTTTAACAGGGCTTTGTCTGTCTCCACCTGTTATTCCTATACCTAACTGTCCTTGTGAATTGTCTCCGAAAGAATAAATACTGTCATTATCGAGTAGAGCTATTGTGTGCGGTCCTCCAGCAGAAATTGCTTTAACACCAGCAAGTGAGGGAATTAGTGTTGGATCAATTGTACTGTTGTCACCAGTGCCTAATCCTAACTGACCTAAGTTATCGGTGCCAAAAGTCATAACTGTAGAATCACTTAATAAGGCAAAACCGGTATTTGTTCCTGCAGCAATAGCAACTGCATCTGTTATGATACTAACCTGACCTGCATACTTTGATGCTGGTGTGCTTGCAACACGACCTAAACAATAATTTGGAGATCCAGCTATGCCCCATGACCATATGGTTCCGGTACTATCCAGAGCAAGTCCATGGTTTGGACCTGAAGCAATACCTGTAATACTTTCAAGAGGTAATGTACCTGTTTGGTTCGTATTAACATAAATAAGAGAGGTAGTTTCAGTCATACCGGAGTTGCCATCATTTCCAAGCTGACCATCATCATCGCAACCACAACTTTTTACTCTTCCATTGCTTTGGAGGAGATAAGTGTGGCAGTCGCCGGCAGAAACGGCATAAGCCGTATTGCCAGCATCAATACCTGTCATATAAACAGGTCTGTTTCTTTGAGTGGTAGTTCCGTCAGCTAATTGGCCTTTGGTGTTTAATCCCCAGGCAACAGCACGTCCATCATTTAAAATGGCCAAAGAATGGCTGGCTCCGGCAGCTATTGCAACCACATTAGAAAGAAATCCGGCAACAGGAACATCCCGAACCTGAACTGCAAAATTTCTTTGGGTTGTAGAGTTGTCTCCCAACTGACCGTTTGTATTTTGTCCCCAGCTCCATACTGTACCATCAGAACGTAATGCCAGCGTATGATTAGCTCCGGCAGCAACCGCTATAATGTCAGTCAGGTTGTTGGTCCCCGGTGTAATTCTTACAGTTACAGGTACATTACTATCTGTAGGGGAATTATTGTTCCCGAGTTGTCCCAGAGAATTATCACCCCAGCAAGCTACTGTACCGTTACATCGAAGAGCCACAGTATGGGAAGTGCCTGCTTCTACAAACACATACTGAAAGTCATTTGGGTCATTTGGATTTGCTGTTTGAGAGCATACTGCTGAGCTTATAAGCAGTATAAGGCTAAGAGTCGTATATAATTTTTTCATATAATGAAATTGTTTGTTAGAAATCATTTGTAGCAAAGGAACGAAATTCAATATTATTATGCAATTAATTTTTTAAATAAATTATTTTAGAGTTTTGTAAATAACTATTTTTGGAAAAAATAAAAAATGCAAATTAAAATTATTATTCGATTAAGAGCCATGGAGTACAATGATATTGATATGTTGTATAATTGGGAAAATGACAGGTCTTTATGGCATCTGAGCGGCACACTAAAACCTTTTTCCCGTTATGTGCTCGAACAGTACATTTTAAATTCTCATCTGGATATTTTTGAACAAAAGCAATTACGTCTGATGATAGATGTGGAAAAGGAAAATTGTTCTGCGGTTACTGTTGGGTGCATAGATATTTTTGATTTTGATCCTGCCAACCTCCGTGCAGGTATAGGCCTTTATATTGCAGATAATCAGAGAGGTAAGGGTATTGCTTCGGAAGCCCTAAAAGAGGTTATTGTTTATGCAAAAAATACCTTGCACCTTCATCAGCTTTATTGCAGTATTATTACAGATAATGAAGGGAGTATAAGGGTTTTTGAAAAAGCGGGCTTTGTTAAAACCGGAGAACGTTTGCAATGGATTCGTAAGGATACAAACTGGGCCAACGAGTATTTTTATCAACTTATTTTTACCTAATATGGCTGCTAGAAAGAAAAAAGGGAACTTTACGCTTTTCAAAATTATTTTTGTTATTATAACTATTATGGTTATAGGTGGTTTTCTCGGAGGATTTAAATTTTATAATACGCTTTTTCAGGCTAATGTTAACTTAGGAGATAAAGAAACTGATTATGTCTGCATCCCAACCGGATCTGAGTTTGATAGTGTTCTCAATATCCTTTGTGAAAAAGAAATTATCATAAACTGCCATACATTTGAATGGGTGGCAAAATTGAAAAACTATCCGGATAATATTAAGCCCGGACGTTATAAAATTATTGATGAAATGAGTAATAATGAGCTGATTAATTTACTTCGTTCGGGACGACAAGAGCCAGTAAGATTGATTTTTAACAACATCCGCACCAGAGAACAACTTGCGGGACGTATTTCCCGTCAGATTGAAGCTGATTCTACAGAAATTATGAATCTTTTGAACAATAATCCCTACCTTGAAAATTTTGGACTCAATTCCGATAATATTTTAGTGCTTTTTCTTCCCAATACCTATGAGTTCTATTGGAATACGTCTGCTGAAAAATTTATGGAACGCATGCACAGGGAATACAAGTCTTTCTGGACTGAAGAGCGTCTCGATAAAGCTGCTGCTGCTGGTTTATCACCTGTTGAAGTTTCTGTTTTGGCTTCCATTGTACAGGCTGAAACAAGAAAGAAGGATGAAATGGCCCGAGTTGCGGGAGTATATATCAACCGTTTGAACAAAAATATGTTGTTACAGGCAGATCCCACTGTTGTATATGCCTGGGGTGATTTTGAGTTAAAAAGGGTTGTAGGAAGGCATCTTCAGATAGATTCTCCTTACAATACCTATAAGTATGCCGGTCTTCCACCAGGTCCCATCAACCTTCCGGAGCTTCATACATTAGATTATGTGCTGAATTATGAACATCATGATTTTCTGTACTTTTGTGCCAAAGAAGACTTTTCAGGTTATCATGCTTTTGCAAAAACACATCAGCAGCATTCCGCTAATGCTCAACGATATAGGAGAGCACTGAACAGAAGAGGCGTGAGGTAGAAAGAAAAGATTAATCTCAAAACTTAATTGCCTAAAACAGGAAGTTTTACAGAGCGGTTAAAGTGTCCGTGCTGACCTTGTATATTTAGCAAATAAAACCCCTTTTGCAGGGAAATATTGTCAAAGCTTACTGTATTAGTACCTTGAATTATTTCGGCATCAAGCTGGAATAAAAGTTGACCGTTAATACCATGGCAACTAATAATCAGACTTTCATTCTGAAGTGAATTAAATTCCATCTCAAGTTGATTCTGATGATAACTGAAGCTTGTCAACTCAATAACATTATCAGGAAGGGTAACAGTATTAGCAGGTAAGCGGTTCACACGTAATTCTAAACTTACTGGCAGATGATCGGAAGCTTTTAGAAGCGCATAAGCTACATCGGAAGGAACAAGTGTGTTTGAAGGATTGTTTATTGATTGGTTGAATCTCAATCCATCCTGTCCGATTGCTCCGTAAGAATCAGGTATGTAATAGACATCAAGGTTGTCGTTTTTAACATTATCGTTAATCAAAATAAAATCAAACCTGTCATCAAGTCCTCCTCCTGATGCACAATCATTGGAACTTACATTGGTGGATTGTGTGTGATATTTTTTAAAAGTTGAATTACCATACCAACTGCCAAGTTGATCAACAGGATCATTGAATCTGATGTTGGTATTGCTGTGGTTAATGAGATTCTGAAAACATTCTTCTTGGTAAGTTTTGGTGTTAAAATCACCCATGATTAAAATATTGTCATTGATGTTGAAACTGTTAAGATTATTCATGGCGTAAAGTGTCATCATCTTGCGCGCATAAAGGTCATTCTCAGTGTTTCCTGCCTTTAAATGAGCTACAATGCAATAGATAAATGCTGTATCGTGGCTTGTGCTAAGGTCGGGGCTTTTATGATAAAGTTTAAACATGTTCACATCCCTGACGTAAGAAGAAAGCAATTTATGGGAATGGTAACCCAATTTTCGACTGTCATAATACAACATGTTGACTACTTCTGAGTTTGAAACATTGAAGTAACTAACCCGATTGTAATAGTTTACACCTTCAGTGTTCATAACATTGCTTAAAAATCTGTCGCACATTGCAGTAGAGGCAGCTATCTCGTTAACAGCAAGGATACTTGGTTTTATGTGTTTAATAATTTTACGCAGATAGGTCTCTTTATTCTCCAGATTGTTGTTCGTATTGTTGCAATAACTTGTTTCCAAACCGTAGTACAATAAATTATAGACAGCAACTTTCAAAGTATCCTGAGATGCAGCTGTAATTGTTATTTGAAGAAATAACAGCAATAAAAACAATCTGGCAGTGGAAATTAAATTTCTTTTAAAAAAATACATGTTAGTAAAAAGCCAAAGCTTTATTTTTAGTTTATAGAAGCAGTAAGTCCCCTGTTATTTAATTCGTCGCATAAAGGTTTCAGGTTGTCATAAACCCCTTGTTTTACAGGGCATTTCCCTTTATAATGAATAATCATGGTGCATTGTTCAGCTTGCTCCGGTTCATGCTTGCATACCTCAATAAGGGTTTCGATGACAAAATCGAATGTGTTGAAATCATCATTAAAAAGAATAAGCTCTTTTTGCCCTTCCAATTCCTCGGAATGGGAATAGTCGGTTTTTTTCTTCTCTTTTACCATTTTTTTCTTAACATTTTTGCAAATTTACGTTTTTTTATAAGAAGACAGGCTTTTTAATTAAATTTTGATTAATCTTTTTTGTTTTGATATTGCTTTAAACTAAAACCTGAAATTTATCTAAACCCGCTCTATGAAGGCAAATAGTCATCTAATTTAATTTGTGACAATTTATTGATAATTTAAATTTTAATGACTTTATGAGTCAAAAAATATAAATAATCATAAGTAATTTTTTTAAAAGAGGTACAAAATCAAATGCACTCACCACAAGTAGGAGCATACAAGTCCGAGGCTTTTGAATAAGCTGAGGATAGCATTTCTATAAGAACGGGGGGTGATAACACTTCAACACTTGCACCATAGGACAAAAGTTCCATGAATAAATCGTGAGTAATATACAACTTCAGCTTTATGCGCAATTCTTTATCCGTATCATTAAGTATTTCCTGTGTGTGGTGCAGGGGCATGGACTTAATGTATTTGCCCTGAAATGCATCAAAAGATAAAATAATTTCCTCAACTTTTTGTCCTTTATCCGGTGTAATGATGCCAAAACAATTACGGAAATAGTTGACAATATTAAAATCTGTGGGATAAATAAAATTTTTTCTGCTAATTTCAAGATTTGAGAGGCGGTCGAGAGCGAAGGTTTTAACGCTCTTGTCCTTATGATCGAGGGCAAGCACATACCACCTGTTATTAAACTCTTTCAGGGCATATGGTTCAGCAATACGTAAGGTGACCACCTCATCCCAGTACTTGCAATACGAAAATTCAATTTGCTTTTTGTTTTTAATGGCATGTAGAAGCCCCATAAAATTTTCAGTGCCCATAGGGCGGCGTTTCTCGAAAGATATTTCTGATGAGAGGCGGTCAGAAATATTGAGGGCATTAAAAGTATCAAATGCCTCTAATATACGCTCACTGATGTCATCTTTTTCATCAAAATCAATGTAATACATCTTTTTGATGCGGTCGAAGCGGATATCTATCTTGTAAATGGTTCGGATGTCAATCAAGTCGCGCTGAAAGGTCCGCAAACTGATATTAAAATTATACCCCTGTATTTCTGACTCTAAATCAAGGTAACTTTGAATTTCTTCAAACGTTGCCGGATATTTACGCAACTTATTGATGATGAGACTATATCTGGAAATGGACTCTCGTTTTGACATATTATTTATTTTTATTACAAAGTTATAATTTTAAAACGACAATATATGACGTTATAATTTTTTTAATTTAGAATCCGATTTTTGTCCTGTGTTTGAGTGAAAAATTTTCATTTTCACAAAAACCAATAATTTCAATGAAGCCAATAGGCACACCTTTAATGATTTCCTGCATGTCAATTTTTCTGACAATATTGTCTATTTGACCGCCAGAAAAGTCGAAACGCTTTGCCAGTTCATAACATTCTTTTTCCGAAAGAAATGGCAGTTTCGAATGCCAGATTTTTGCCTTAACAGCTATGCTCGGTTTTTTAAATTGCAATTTAAAAAGAAAGCGTCTTTCAAATGCCGCATCTATATTATCCAACATATTTGTAGTAGCAATAAAAATCCCTTTAAAGTTTTCAAGCTCCTCAAGAATAATGTTTTGAATAGTATTCTCTACCTGAGCCACGTTAGAATCTGTGATATCTTTACGTTTCGAAATAATGGCATCGGCTTCATTAAAAAAAAGTATTGGTATTGTTTTACATTCTTTTGCATATTCGTTATAATCTGTAAAAATACGTTTGATTATTTTCTCACTTTCTCCAAACCACATGGACTTTGTCTGGCTTATATCTACCTTTACAATATCTCTGTTAGCTTCCTTAGCTATCTGTAATACACTTTCGGTTTTTCCTGTACCGGGAAAGCCATGAAGTAATGCTGTAATTCCTGTGGGGAGACTTTTGCTGTGCATTTTTAATTGTATCTCCTTCAGGCGCGTATCGTTAAGGATTTGTTTAAGCATTTCCATTTGCTGTTGTTCTTCCTTGTTGAAATACAACACTTTAGAATTTATATTTTGTGGTTCTATGATATTGTTTTTCTTTTTTTTGGAAGCAAAGAGTTTTATTCCTTCTTCCTTTAAAATATCAAGTGTGGTATCACATAGCTTAATTCTTGTGTCATCAAAAAAGCGGGCTTCTTCGATTTCAAGGAAATTCATTTTAATAAGTGGGTTATTGCCTGCCATAATACTTTGGGTGTAATACAAACGTACAGAGGATATATCATATATGCCTTTTACAGCCACACCCAGGTCGGTACATTCATTACCTATTATGGTCTTCCATATGACATACATCAAAAGAAAGGTATCGCCCAAATCCAAGCCCATGTTTTTTAAACGTTTAATCAATGGAAAATCAAGGTTTGCCTCAATCACATTGTTTAGTTCTTCAAATAATTCAACTGTTGAAATTTCTTCGTTATATCTTTGTTCTCCAATGTTGTAAATTTTTTCAAGCACATCAACCAAAGTAGCTGGTTTTTCTTTTTCTAAATAGGGTAGTGGTTGGTCTTTAAGAATGGCTTCACTCAAGCTTTTATGTATAATGAGCTGGTCGTTGCTTCGTGCAATTTTTACAGGATGATTTGATTTCATTTTAATAAAAAAGTTTCTTTTAAAGAGCAAATCAATATCATCAGAATGTTCGAGTACGCTGATAGGATTACAGTCGAAAAGATCCACGAGGTCTTTAATATCAACAGTATCCCCTTTATAGTTCATGGTGAATACTATAGACAGAAAGAAGGCTTGCTTTTCGGTGGTGTTGAAATAAGCTGCAAGCTCTTTTAATTCAGTATCGATATTTTCAAAAAGTCCTGCTTCTAATTTGCTCCCTTTAGCTGCTTCGTACACCCTGCCAATGCTTTTAAGCACTTTTAATTTTTTAGGTTTTTCCATATCTTTAAATTTTTTGTTCAAAGGTATGGGGGGTGGGCGACAAGGGGTGGCGTTGCGAAATTTTTATTGAACGACACATTTTGACATTATGTGATACTTATTTTACACTCATTAATATTCTCGAGAAATGAATGAAAAATACTGAATCAATATTGAAAATCAACTATTTTTGTTAAAATTAAATATTACAATTACAGACTTTTTATGTTATCAAAATCCAAATACATCAGAGGAGCAAATTGCCACAAATCATTATGGCTTTATGTCCATAAAAAAGAAGAACAAGCTTACAGTGAAGCCACAATGGCTGTCTTTGGAAGAGGCATAAATGTAGGAGCACAGGCACAGCAGTACTTTCCCAACGGCAAATTGGCTGTACTTGAAGATTACCCCGGCTATGCATCAGCAAAACGCACTCAGGAGTTTATTGCGCAAGGTGTGGAAACTATTTACGAAGCTACTTTCATTTTTGATGATACACTTGTAGCTGTAGATATTTTGCATAAGGAAAACGGAGAATGGAGGCTTTATGAGGTTAAAAGTACAAACAACTCCTATCCAGAATATATCAAAGATGTATCTATACAGTATTATGTAGTTACCGGAAGTGGCCTGTCCTTAGCGGATGCTTTTCTTATGAACTTCGACCGGTATTATGTAAGACGTGGAGCTATCGAAGTAAACAAACTTTTTACAGCAGATAGCATCAAAGATAAAGTGCTGCTTTTGCAGGAGGAAATCAAAAACACCCTGCCAATACTTAAACGAATGCTTGAAGGTGATGAGCCAATTGTTGAAATGGGCTGTCAATGCAGCTCTCCCTATACCTGTGATTTTACAGGGTACTGTAAAAGTTTATTACCAACTCAAAATGAAGCCCCGGAGATATTCAGCAACACTCCGGAAATAAAAGAAGCTGAGGTCAGGAAATTTGTGTCTGAAATCCAATACCCTATTGCCCACCTCGATTTTGAAACGATTATGCCTGGAGTGCCTTTGTTTGATGAGTCTCGTCCTTACCAGCAAATACCTTTTCAATATTCTTTGCATTTGCAGGAATATGAAAACGGCCCCATTCGCCATACACACTATTTAGCCGAATGCGACATTAACGTTGATCCCCGGATTGGTTTAATAGAACAAATGATTGAGGAAACCAAAGAGGCCAAAACTATTTTGGTTTATAATATTACTTTTGAACGCACCCGTATAAAAGAAATGATGAGAGATTTTCCTCAGTATGCCTATGTTCTTGAAAATATTATTGCACGCATGGCTGACCTGATTATTCCTTTTCGCAGAAAATATTACCATACTGAAAGTATGGGGAGAAGATACGGTATTAAAATAGTATTGCCTATTCTCTGTCCCGAATTATCCTATGATGAGCTTGAAATTGGTGAAGGTATGGCTGCCAGCAATGCTTTTCAGGATTTATACTATTGCACTGATGCTGAAACCATTGCCAAAACAAGAGAGCATCTTTTAGCCTATTGCCACCTCGATACTTTAGGGATGGTGAAAATATTTGAAATTTTAAAAATGGTTTAGCCATTTATTATTGTGACAAACTTAGATACAGGTGAAATTTAAAAAAACAAGTCAGAGCGATTTTATATTTCAGGGAAGGCTTACATTTTTACTTCACAATTATGGTTTTTCAATTTTCTATTATTATATTCTATATATTTGACACTTTATTAACGATATTAAGATTAATTTCTAAATGAACACAGCCGTACACAACAAATCAGTTTCCTTTATATGGTCCATTGCTGATGATTGCCTGAGAGATGTTTATGTCCGCGGGAAATACCGCGACGTTATATTACCCATGGTGGTTTTGCGCCGCTTAGATGCCTTGCTCGAACCCACAAAAGAAAAAGTATTGGAAGAGCTGGCTTTCCAGCGTAATGTGGCCAAATTTACCGAATGGGATGAGAATGGCTTAAAACAAGCCTCCGGCTATGTGTTTTATAATACCAGCACATGGACACTACAACGCCTCCACGATACAGCCACCAATAACCAGCAAATTTTGCTGGCCAACTTTGAAGATTATCTGAATGGCTTTAGCAATAATGTAAAAGAGATTATTGACAAATTCAAACTCAAAAGCCAGGTCAGACACATGGCCTCAAAAGATGTTTTACTCAACGTACTTGAGAAATTCACCTCACCCTGGATAAATCTCACTCCCTTTGAGAAAAACGATCCTGATGGCAGAAAACTGCCTCCTCTGACCAATCTGGGCATGGGCTATGTATTTGAAGAGCTGATACGCAAATTCAATGAAGAAAATAATGAGGAAGCCGGAGAACATTTTACACCCCGCGAAGTCATTGACCTGATGACTCATATCATCTTTGAACCGGTAAAAGACAATTTGCCTCCTGTCATAACCATCTACGACCCGGCTTGTGGCAGTGGTGGCATGCTCACTGAATCGCAGAATTTTATTAAAGATGAAGAAGGTGAAATTAAAGCTATGGGCGATGTATACCTGTATGGCAAGGAAATAAACGATGAAACCTATGCCATCTGTAAATCGGATATGATTATAAAGGACAACAACCCTGAAAATATTCGTGTAGGATCTACACTCTCAACCGATGAATTTGCAGGCACAAGGTTCGATTTCATGCTGTCCAATCCGCCTTACGGCAAGTCATGGGCCAGTGACCTCAAATACATCAAAGATGGCAAAGACATCATTGACCCCCGTTTTCAGATTGTACTCAAGGATTATTGGGGCAAAGAAGAGGAAACTGATGCCACACCCCGGTCTTCTGACGGGCAGTTGTTGTTTTTGATGGAGATGGTTAATAAAATGAAGCCCCTCTCCCAAAGCCCTTTAGGCTCACGTATCGCTTCTGTTCATAATGGCAGCAGCTTGTTTACCGGCGATGCAGGTGGGGGCGAAAGCAATATCCGCCGGCATATCATCGAAAACGACTGGCTCGAAGCCATCATACAGTTACCCAACAACCTCTTCTACAATACAGGCATAACCACTTATATTTGGATATTGAGCAACAATAAGACTGCCCACCGCAAAGGCAAGGTGCAACTTATCGATGCCGGATTGCTTTACCGTAAACTGCGTAAAAACCTCGGCAATAAAAATTGTGAATTTGCGCCTGAACACATCAAAGAAATTGTAGCTGTTTATACCAAGATGCAAAATGTGGAACGCCTTATTAAACCAGAAACTAATGAAGAAGAAGGCGTAGCCGCAAAAGTGTTTGACAACAGCGATTTTGGCTATTACAAAGTAACCATTGAACGCCCCAAACGCCTCAAAGCACAATTCACACCCGAACGCATTGCTGAACTTCGCTTCGAAAAAACACTCCGAGAACCCATGCAATGGGCTTATGAAACCTATGGAAATAATATCTATAAAAATATTTCCGGATATGAAAAAGCAATTGCTGAATGGTGCGAAAAGCAGGAACTTAACCTCAGCAGCAAACAAAGCAAAAGCCTCCTGAATATTTCACTTTGGAACAAACAGCTCGAACTTTTGGAAACAGCCACTGAAATCATGCAGGCCGTTGGTTATGATGAATATGATGATTTTAACATTTTTCGCAATAAAGTCGAAGATGTTTTAAAACATAAAAAAATTAAACTTTCTGCCTCAGAGAAAAACACCCTATTGAATGCTGTAAGCTGGTACGATGCCAATGCAGAAAAAGTTGTAAAGGGCATTATTATATTGAGTGGCGACAAGTTGACACGCTTGCTGAAACATCTGGATTGCACTGAAAGCCAACTGGCAGACTTTGGATATTATGCCACTGATAAAAAGGGTGAATATCTTGAATACGAAACCGAAAGCGATTTGCGCGACACCGAGAATGTACCCCTTAAAGAAAACATTTACAATTACTTTTCGCGTGAAGTAAAACCTCATGTGGCTGAAGCCTGGATTAACCTCGATGCCACCAAAATTGGGTATGAAATAAGCTTCAACAAATACTTTTACCGGCACAAGCCCTTGCGCAGCATTGAAGAAGTAAGCGCTGATATTTTACAACTGGAAAAAGAGAGTGATGGCCTGATTCAGGAAATATTAAATCTGAAATAATGAAAACCGAAGAATTAAAAAAGTTATTTCCGGGAAAGGTTCTGGATTTGCCTTACCCCAAACCCTATCCTGAAATAATTGAAATCCCGGAACAAATTAAAGCCATAGTGTTGGGTTGTGACCCCAGTAATTTTTCTAACACCGACGGTACAACCAAAGAATTGGAGACGGTTTTCGCTATTACCGGAAAAAATAAAGACGGCAGGTATTTCAGCATCGTACTAAGAAACCTAAAGCAAGTGGGGTTAGCTCTGAGTGATATTTACGTACAGAACCTGTGCAGAAACTATTTTACAGCAGTAACAAAAGATAATGCTGTTTGGCAGGAGGCTGCAAATCGTTGGGTTGAGTCATTGAAAAAAGAACTTGATGATTTAAAAATCCCCCTTAAAGTGCCGGTATTCTTAACATCAGATGAACTTTACAAGGCCTTATTAAAAGACAAAAAAGAATTCAGATCAGCAAGAACGATTTATAATAACCCACAGCTCATTCCTGTAAATGAAGAAAACAACTTACTGGGAAGACCATTAATTCCATTATACAGGCATATTGACTACCGCATTGAGAAATGGGAAGATTATAAAAACAGAATTAAAGAAATATTGCCATTTATTTAATGCACGTTTGAATTATGTACGAAATGAAAGTATATCACAATTTATTAAACGAAATAAAAAAACGTGTCAGAATAGGGCAACTGCGCGCCAGCCTCTCTGCCAATACCGAAATGTTGGCTGCTTATTGGGATATTGGGAAAATGATACACGAACGCCAACAACAGGAAGGTTGGGGAAAAGGTGTTATCCCTCGCCTTGCATCAGATTTAAAAAATGAATTAAGTGATGTAAAAGGTTTCTCTGAGAGGAATCTGAGAAATATGGTAAATTTTTATCTTGAATATTCTGATGCTTCGTTAATTTGGCAACTACCTGTTGCCAAATTAAAAACTAATGAGCAAGAAAATCAGAAACTGCACGTTTCAAAATTAGTTGAAGTTAAAAATTCAATTGGGCAACTGCCCGTTGCACAATTGCAAAATACTGATACACAGAACAATTTAATTCTTTTAACAGGATGGGCACATCATATTATACTTATTCAGAAAGTAAAAGATAGGACTACCCGGCTTTGGTATATGCAACAAATCATAACAAATGGCTGGAGCAGAGATACACTGTCAGATATGATCAAGAATGAATTACACAAACGACAAGGACATACTGTAACTAATTTCGAATTAACATTGCCTCCTTTGCAATCTGTTCTGGCAAAGCAAATGCTCAAAGACCCCTACATTTTTGACTTTACAACTCTGGCAACAGAATATACAGAAAGAGAGCTCGAACTGGAACTGGTAAAGAATGTTGAAAAATTTATTCTCGAATTAGGTGCCGGCTTTGCCTTTGTGGGTAGGCAATACAAACTTGTTGTCAGCGATCAGGATTTTTATATTGACCTTTTATTTTATCATCTGAAAATGCGTTGTTTTGTGGTTATTGAACTTAAAAAAGGCGATTTTATACCCGAATATGCAGGTAAAATGAATTTCTATTGCTCAGCTGTGGATGATATATTGAAACACGCTACTGACCAAAATACCATTGGGTTAATATTGTGTCAGGGAAAAGATAAGTTGTTTGCAGAATATGCTCTGAAAGATATCAATAAACCCATTGGTATATCTGATTATGAGCTTACCAGAGCGTTGCCCGACAAATTTAAAGGTAGCCTGCCCAGTATTGAAGAAATTGAAGAAGAATTGAACAAAAAATTCAGCAAGTAAAAACCCCCATTTTGATGAAAAACTACCCCACATACAATGCATATAAACCATCAGGTGCAGAATGGCTGGGAGAGATTCCGGAGCATTGGAAACTCACTAGATTAGGTCTGTTGTTAACCCCAGTTTCTGATAGAAATCGCCTTGATTTACCTTTATTATCAATTACAAGGGAAAAGGGAGTTATTTTAAGAGACTTGGATGATGAAGATGAAAATCACAATTTTATTCCAGATGATTTATCTAACTATAAAGTTTTAAAAGCAGGGCAATTTGGGATGAATAAAATGAAAGCTTGGCAAGGCTCCTATGGAATTTCAGATTTCGATGGTATTGTTAGCCCAGCATATTTTATTTTTAATTTACACGATAAAGTTAGGCCAGAGTATTTTCATAAAGCAATTAGAAGTAAACTTTACGTTTCATTTTTTGGCTCTGCATCTGATGGTGTACGAATCGGACAATGGGATTTGTCGAAGGAAAGAATGACACAAATACCATTTGTTATTCCCCCCAAAGCAGAGCAAACCGCCATAGCCCAATTCCTCGATCAAAAGACCGCCCTGATAGACAAAGCCATTGCCATAAAACAAAAACAAATAGCACTGCTCAAAGAGCGCAGGCAAATACTAATACATAGGGCTGTTACACGTGGGCTAAACCCAAATGTAAAAATGAAGGACAGTGGTGTGGAATGGATAGGAATGATACCTGAGGGCTGGGAGGTGAAGAGGTTGAAGTATGTTGCAAATGTTGTTTTAGGGAAAATGATTTGCAATGAAGACAAAGGAAATTATAAGCTTAAGCCATATTTAAAATCAAAAAATATTCAGTGGCTAAATGTAGATGTTTCTACAGTTGACGAGATGTGGTTCTCTATTAAAGAAATGAATGATTATAGACTAAAAAAGGGTGATTTAGTATTAAGTGAAGGTGGTGAAGTTGGAAAAACTTGTATTTGGAACAATGAATTAAATGAATGCTATATTCAAAATTCAGCACATAAAATAACTTTTTTTAAAGAAAATATTCAAGAGTATTTTTTATACTTATTTTATACTACTGGTAAAATGGGATTTTTTGATGCAATTGTAAATAAAGTCAGTATTGGCCATTTAACTAAAGACAAGTTAATTAATATAAAAATAATTAAGCCTTCAGAAAAAGAACAAATTGCAATAGCAAACTATATTGAAAAAGCATCCAAAAGAATTGCAACTGCCATTACTCTTAAAGAAAAGGAGATAGAGAAATTGAAGGAGTATAAGGCGACATTGATAGATAGTGTGGTGAGGGGGAAGATAAAAGTATGCTAAAAAAATTGTCGAAAAAAAATCGAAATATTGCCAAAACCTTAATATTATGAAAAAAGATCAATTACCTGAAAGTTTTAAAAAATCTCTTGAGAATGGAAGAAATGCTTTTGATGCTATTTTAAAAGACAAGGTAGAAGTGGAATATTATTTCATTCCTGACATTAAAATTGCCGAATTTCCTGATCCCGAATTTGATAAAAATAATACAGAAAATCAGGTAAAATACAAAGAAAAAATTTACTCAGTTCTTAAAGATATTAAAGGACCTTGTATTTATTATTTTGAGATTCCTCTTGAAAATAAAAGAATTTTTGACGCGTATAAAAAATTTCAGGAAAGTCAAAAAAATGTTGAAGACAAACGGTCAACTCCGGCATTAAAAGGCAATCCGCCCATTAATAAAACTTACGTACTTTATGTTGGAAGTTTTGAAAAACAAATAGATGGTAGAATAGTCGTGCATTTTGGGTATTATAGTAAAGGCAGTTATGGGGGGTTAAACTTGGTTCAATGGGGAAAAGAAAAAGATTTAAATTTAGTTGTAACCCTTCATATTTATGCTTTCCCTGATTTTATGAAAAGTTTTATTAAACCTTTGGAAAAAGCCCTCGCACACGAATTAAATCCCTTGGTTGGGTATAGGAGGTAATTTGAAAATTTTAATGAACAGCATAGAAATAAACAAAATATAAGCAAAAAACGATAAAATGAAACCAGAAGAAATTTTTAGAAAATTGTACGATTCTTTACCAATGCTTGACAAAGAGCTGTTGGCTCAACTCATGTCTAAAAAAAACATTTCTGAGTCGAGTAAGCTGTTTACAGAATTATTTAAGAATAGCATCACTACTTACAAAACAGATGATTTAGAATTTTTATTAAGTGAAATCCTTAAAATTGAACCCAAATTAGCCCAGGTAAACTTCCCTGCAAATCATCTTTTTAGGCTTGCTGTTATCAGCGGCTCTTTTGATTTATATAGGGGGTTTATCAAATATGGCATTGAACCATTTCTTAAAGATAAATCCATTGACGAAAAGCAAGATTATTTTTTTGAATTGAACATGGTTGCACAAAAAATATCTGATGACCTTTTCCCGAAATACAATCAGGTTTTCAAAGGAATGCACTACAACAGTGCTTTTGCTCGTCACGAAACAAACCCCGACATATTATTAATAATGCCGGAAGATAATGACGTTTATGAAGACTGTCTTTAGATTCAACTCAATAATCGGGAGAAGAGATATAAATAAGGATTGGGAAAATAGACAGGGAGGAGATTGGGAGGATGAGAGTAATTTTTAAATAAATTAATACTATGGGAATTATTAAGCGCTTTAATCCTTTTATAGGCAGAAGAGATATTATTGACGATTTAAATAAAAGGAGTGATATTAAGGATTGAGTTTAATATTGAAATTTTTAATATGAGTGAATTAAAAGTAAACAAAGAAAGCTTCAAATCATTTTTTTCAAACTTTTTAAACAATGGTTGTAAATTAAAAATACCCGACTATCAGAGAGAATACGTATGGAACGATGACAATTTTACTCGTTTATCAGAAGATTTACTTGACTATATATCAACAAGGAAAGAAGAAGAATTAAAAGAGTATTATTTGGGGAATATTGTCCTTTATTTTGAAAATGAAAATAAAGTATATGAAATTGTTGATGGACAACAAAGAATAACAACTTTTTTGATAATAGATTTTATAATTAATCTTGAAGATTCATATTTAAAAAATTCAAGCTTTAATGTGGACTTTCCTTTTAAAAGCAGACTATCAAGATATAACATAAAAAAATGTCAGAATTATTTTTTCAACAAGGGTTTAAAAGAAAATAATTTTGTTGAACTAATTAGTAGAGCGATAGATGAAATAAGATTTATTACTATTACAACAGAATCCCAAGATGATGCATTTAACTTATTTGATACTCAGAACAATAGAGGTCTTAAGCCAAAAATAACGGATTTGTTAAAAGCCGTTCATTTAAGAAATGTTATTGATTCGGAAAAACTCGGAGAATCATTGGCGAAAAAATGGGAGTTTATTGAAAAATACGAAAAAAATAAGAACAACAAAGTAAATGGAGAAATTCTGCCATGGCTTAAACACTTTTTTATGTATGAATTCGTAAAAACTGTTTTATGGAGAGCCAGAACATGGAAGTTTGGGAATGCTGATTTTGCTGATGATGAGGGTATTGAAAAGGAATTTTTCAAAAATTTAAGTGAAGCAAAATCAAATACTTTTAAAACATATCCTGAATTCAATAATTCAATCAATTGCGAAATTCAATGCGATGATAATAGAGATGCTTTAATTGTAACCTCAGTTTTGCCATCAAAAATCAGAGACTACCCCATTTCTCTAAGACAGCCATTGGTACAGGGTGTTTGTTTTTTTAAATACATTGAAAAGTATTTCGAAATTTTAAGGTTTATTTTTGAAGATGAATCTCAAAAAGAATTTCAGATTTTTTTTAATAGAGTATATGCCAATCAGTCAATATACATAAAACAAGCATTTGTAACGGCAGTACTCATATACATTGATAAGTATGGTATTGGTAAATTATTGAATTTTATTTTATGTTGGGACTATGCAACAGGGCATCTAAGACTGTTCTCCTATAGCATAAGAGAAAACACTCTACCCAACTACATTAAAAAAAGACAACTTTTTGATAAAATTTACTATTCTTACAGTCAGGAAGAGCTCTTTAAAGAACTATTAACGCAAATACCTGCAAATAACTTGAATTTAGGTTCTCCAAGTAACCCAATGAAAGATTATAATAATGATTTTATTTCATACATTGCTGGAAAATGGAACCATAAAAAAAATGTTTTTACAGAATTTAATACTCCTAAGGAAATTACTGTAAATGAATTGCGTAACAATTATGACAATAAGCATAAATTTTTAATAGAAATTTTTTTTACAAAATGAATGAGTATAAAGCAGATATTTTTTCTTTAAAGGATATTTCAGAAATAGATAGTACTGATATTATTGAAAAGAATTTTAAATATAATATCCCTATTTATCAAAGGCTTTTTGTATGGGGATATGAACAAATTCAAACCTTTTTAGATGATTTGTTTAGAGCCTATATAATGAGTAAAAAAAGTAACGGTAACGCAAATTATTATATAGGTGCTGTTGTAGTAGCAAAAAGGGGAGAAAACTATGAATTAATTGATGGCCAACAACGTTTTACAATGATGTGGCTGATTTCATCTGTTATTAATCACATAAAAAACAATGAAGAATTAAATCACTTAGAAAAATTTGCATTTATTGGCGAGGAGCTTAGGTTATCTTTTTCAATTCGAGATGGTGTTAAAGAATTTTTTGAATTACTTAGAAAGAATGAGTTTGTTGAAAACTCTAAGGAAATTGATGATATTGATAATATTTGCGAAGCATTTACTCAGATTAAGAATTACTTTAATGATTCATTCAATAAAAATGAAAATATCTTAAAAATTGACAGAGAAGAACTCATATCTTTAACCGAATTCCTGTATACAAAAATGACATTTAATTTAATTCAGGTGCCTGCTAAAGCCAATTTAAATAAACTTTTTGAAATTATTAATGCCAGAGGGCTTCAGTTGGAGCAACATGAGATATTAAAAGCTAAATTTCGTAAATATTTGCCTGACAATGAAAGATTAATGCAGTTGTGGAACGCTTGCTCTGATATGACTGACTATTTTGAAAACAATGTTAAGTTTCAGTCAGATATTGAAGGTTTGACATGGCATGTATTATTAGATATGATGTCCGAGAGATCAGATGAAAAGGATGATGAAGATGGTAGTAAGTCAAGTATTTTAAAATATAGTAAAGAATTTGTTAAGAATTACTGCAATTACAACATTAATGATGGTGATAATGCTAACAATGGAATTCAAATCTTAAGACAAACTAACGATAATAGTAAAAGCATATTAGAAGTATTAACAGCCCCTGTTGAAGAAGAATACGACTCAAAATTTAAAACAAAAAATAATGCTGAATCAATTATTTCATTTAACTTACTTCTATTGCACACGTTAAGGATTTTTCTTTTTGAAAATGGGAAAGAAGATATTGATGAAATTGACGAAAAAAAATTATTAACAACATTTAATGAATGCTTTTTTAAGCCTTACAAAAATGAGTTAAAGTGTTTTTCGATAGACTTTATTAAAACATTGGTTCATGTTAGAATGGTGTTCGATCAATTCATAATTAAAAGGGTTAATTCCGAAGATGGTATTTATCACCAAATCTTAACACTAAAAAAAGTAAGAAATAAAGATGGCAATTATGAAAGGGACCGATATAAATATAAATCTGACGATACCATATCAATGCTTCAAAGTATGTTATATCACAGTCAGGCTAAACCTCATTACTGGCTTACTCCATATTTGTATTGTTTAAAAAATGACTACAAGGGCTCAAAGGTTCTGGAAACAATTGACAATTATTTCTTTTGTAGTAATAAAGATAGTAATCTTACATACAAGCTAAAAGGAAGGGAGTGCATGGTAGCATTACCAAAACTAACAAATGAAAATTTCAGTAGTTTCTTATTTAAATTAAAAAATGAAAATAATACCGATTATAGGTTATTTGGAAAATATAGTTTTTACAAAACAGAATACATTTTGTGGCTAAACAGAGAAAAACTGTTTGATATACATAATGATTTATATACAGAAGAATATAAAAAAATATGGAATGATTATAAGTTTAGCTTTAAGAATTCTGTTGAGCATATTTACCCCCAGTCTCAGCCAAATTCCGAAAATGGAGCATTAAAAGATAATTTATTACATGATTTTGGCAATCTTGTATTAATTACAACAGGTATTAACTCAAGCTATGGAAAGAAACCAATTAATGAAAAGAGAGAAATCTTTAAAAACAAACTAGCAACAAATAGAATAGATAGTTTAAAATCCTTTATATTTTTTCTTTTAAATGAATGGGACAATGATGCGCCGTCTCTTGAGAAAATTGAAAACTGTATAAAAAATCACAAAAATAAAGTTGTTGAATATATTGAAGAATATTTTAATACACAAAACAATGAATAAGTCACAAACCAACGAACAAGCCCTCAATACATTCAAAAATAAAAAATGATTACTTTTGAAATAAAACACTTATAAAAGCGATGCCAAAACTAAAAATATTTATATCAAGTGTACAGAAAGAATTTGCAGAAGAGCGTAAGCAGCTTTCGTTGCACTTTAAGACCGATGCGCTTTTAAGTCAGTTTTTTGAGGCCATTTTATTTGAAGAGTTGCCTGCAGCAACCCAATCACCGGACAAAGTGTACCTTAAAGAGGTTGAGCAATCACAGGTATATTTGTTGCTTGTGGGCAAAGAGTATGGCTACGAAAATGCAAATGGCATTTCGCCTACCGAATTGGAGTATGAACATGCAAAGGCACATCATTTAGACAGTCTTGCCTTTATAAAAGGCAGCAGCAATGTAGAACGTCACGAAAAAGAGATACTGTTTATCCGAAAAGTGCAGAATGAACTGTCGTACAAGCGATTTGATTCAATGCAAGAATTAATCTCAGGTATAAATTCTGCATTAGTTACCTTGTTAAAGCACAAAGGACTTGTTCAGCTTACTTCATTTGACGAATCCTTGCACCCTACAGCACAATTAAGTGATATCGACCCCACCAAAATTAATAATTTCCTCGGGTTGGCAAATTTCAAAAGAGGATTTCCCTTAAAGCAAGGCACTGCTATCGAAAAAGTATTAACTCATCTGCATTTACTTTCAGGTAATAAAATTTGCAACAGTGCTTTACTCGCTTTTGGTAAAGATCCTCAGCAGTTTTTCCCAATGGCAACCACAAAATGTGCACATTTTCATGGATATATAGTCGAAAAGCCAATCCCCGACCATAAAGTCTTTCATGGTGATGTTTTTGAACAAGTTGACCAAGCAGTTGATTTTGTATTGTCGAAAATTAGTGTATCGGTTGGCACACGTGAATTTAGCACAAAAGCTCCTATAAAATATGAAATACCCAAGGCGGTGGTTTCGGAGGCCATTGTGAATGCTGTTGCCCATCGTGATTATACCAGCAATGGCAGTGTTCAAGTAATGCTCTTTGCCGATAGACTCGAAATATTTAACCCAGGTAAACTTACTCCTGAATTAAGTCTTGTGAAATTAAAAGAAGACCACAGTTCATATCCCACGAATCTGCGTTTGGCAGAACCTATGTATCAAGCCGGTTATATTGAACGCTTTGGAACAGGTACCGGCGAAATTTATCGTTTATCGGCAGAAGCAGGTTTAAAAGAACCAACATTTGATTTTGAAGAAGGATTCAAACTGATTATTTGGAGGCCTGGTGCTGTTGTTGAACAACTTAGTACTTCAGTAACCGGACAAGCTACCGGACAAGCTACCGGACAAGCTACCGGACAAGCTACCGGACAAGCTACAGAAGCAATAAAAAGAATAGCATTAGTACTCTATGAAGAAATGAAAAGTGCTGAGATACAGGAAGTACTTCAATTGAAACACAGGGAACATTTCAGGGAAAATTATTTAGATCCTGCATTAAATGAAGGTTATGTTGAAATGACCTTTCCTGATACCCCAAAGCATCCAAACCAGAAATACCGATTGACCGCCAAAGGTCAGGAACTAAAAAAACAATTAGAGAATAGAATATGAACAGTAAAACCAACGAACAAGCCCTCGAAGCCGCCATAGAGAAACACCTTACAGGCATTTGCCTTGAAGAAATGAAAGCACAGGGCATAGATTCAAATGTTGCAGCGGAAAGAGCAGAAATGTACCGTGCCGGTAATGGTTATTACAGTGGCAATGCCAATGATTTTAATGCCCAATATGCCATTGATGAGCTGCGTTTTTGGGATTTTTTGCAAACAACACAGAAAGAGGAATTAGCTAAGCTCCAAAAGCAAAGTGATTGGAGACTCAAAATAATGGAACGTCTCGACCGTATGATAAAAAAGAATGGCATCATACGCCTTTTTCGTAAAGGTCTGGATGTGGACGATGCCCATTTTACCCTGCTCTACCCCCTTCCCTTGGCCAGCAGCAGCGATACCGTTAAAAATAACTTCGAGAGTAATCAGTTCAGCGTTACACGCCAAATCACCTACTCTATAAGCAACCCGCTTGAAGAAATTGACATGGTGCTTTTTGTTAATGGGCTGCCCTTTGCTACCATTGAACTCAAAAACCCATGGACGGGCCAAACTGCTAAAGTTCATGGCCAAAATCAGTACAAATTTAAAAGAGACATTTCCCAGCCCCTGCTTAATTTTGGCCGTTGTCTGGTGCATTTCACCGTCGATACAGATGAAGCCTACATGACCACCAAACTCAATGGTGGCGGCACTTTCTTTTTGCCCTTCAACCTGGGGTGTAATTTTGGGAAAGGCAATCCTGTCAACCCTTTCGGACATAAAACAAACTATTTGTGGGAGGAAATATTTACCCGCCACAGCATGGCCAATATCATACAGCATTTTGTGCGTTTCGATGGCAAGGACACCACCCCTTTAAGCAAAAAGACTTTATTCTTTCCCCGTTACCATCAATTGGATGTGGTTCGGAAATTAATTGCCGATGCAAGCACTAAAGGCGTGGGACAAACCTATCTTATTCAGCACTCTGCCGGTTCAGGAAAATCAAATTCTATCACCTGGGCGGCCTATCAATTAATCGAAACCTATCCCGAAACTGATACAGTACCAGGAAGTAAAGGCAGAGCCAATCCTTTGTTCGATTCAGTCATTGTTGTTACCGACAGGCGCTTGTTAGACAAGCAATTGCGGGAAAATATCAAAGATTTTTCGGAAGTTAAAAATATTGTGGCACCGGCCTATTCATCAGCAGACTTAAAAGCCGGATTAGAAAGCGGTAAAAAAATCATCATCACCACCATTCAGAAGTTTCCATTTATTATTGATGGCATTGCCGATTTAAGCGACAAACGTTTTGCTGTCATTATTGATGAAGCCCACAGCAGTCAGAGTGGGACGGCATCAGGAAAAATGAATCAGGCGATGGGTAATAGCACATCTGATGAAGATGAAGATGTTTTTGATGCACAGGAAAAAATATTAGAAGCCATGCGCTCGCGTAAAATGCGGGGGAATGCTTCCTATTTCGCTTTCACTGCCACCCCTAAAAATTCAACCCTCGAAAAGTTTGGAACAAAACAAGAAAACGGCACCTACAAACCTTTTCATTTATACTCCATGAAACAAGCCATTGAAGAGGGTTTTATTTTGGATGTGCTGGCCAATTACACCACCTATAAAAGCTATTATGAGATAGAAAAATCTATTGAAGAAAACCCGCTGTTTGATACGCTTAAGGCCCAGAAGAAATTAAGGACCTATGTGGAACAGAACAAACAAACCATTGCCACCAAGGCTGAAATAATGCTCGACCATTTTATCACCAAACTGGTCAACACCAAGAAGCTGAAAGGAAAAGCCAAGGCTATAGTAGCTACCCAAAGTATTGAATCGGCTATTAATTATTATTTTTCACTTAAAAAGCTATTAAACGACAGGGGTAATCCGTTTAAAATTGCCGTAGCTTTTTCGGGTGTAAAAAAGTTAAGAGGTGTTGAATATACTGAAGACATTCTAAACGATTTTCCTGCTTATCTGGACACTACTAAACCCACTGACCCCGGCTATATAAGTGATAAAATTGCCCGCTATGTGGATATGGACAACTACCGCATGTTGGTAGTGGCCAATAAATACCTTACCGGCTACGACCAACCCAAGCTCACCGCTATGTATGTAGATAAAAAACTGCAGGGTGTAATGGCTGTACAATCATTATCACGACTAAACCGTTCGGCTGATTATCTCGGCAAGAAAACCGAAGATTTGTTTATCCTCGACTTTTACAATTCAACTGACGACATCAAAAAGGCTTTCGACCCATTCTACACATCAACTTCATTGAGTGAGATAACCGATATCAATGTGCTACACGAGCTTAAAGCGGCTTTAGATGATGCAGGAGTTTATGAATGGGGCGAGGTAGAGGATTTTGTGGAAAAATATTTCAAAGGCGTGAATGCCCAGGAGCTGAGTCCTGTTATAGACACTGCGGCTCAAAGATTTAATTCCGACCTTGAATTGGATGAAAAGGCCAAAGCCGATTATAAAATTAAAGCCAAGCAATTTGTGAAAATATACGGGCAAATGGCTTCCATCATGCCCTATGAAATACTTGCATGGGAAAAACTGTTTTGGTTTCTCAAATTTCTGGTTCCCAAGCTCATTATTATAGATAAAGAAAAAGATGCTCTTGATGAACTCTTGAACGCCGTTGACCTTTCAACTTATGGGCTGGAGAGGGTTAAATTAAACATCTCTATTGGACTTGATGCATCAGAAACAGAAGTAGATCCGCAAAATCCAAATCCAAGAGGTGCACATGGTGGAGATGCAGAAAAAGACCCTTTGGATATAATTATAAAAAGTTTCAACGAACGCTGGTTCCATGGATGGGAAGCCACCCCAGACGAACAGCGGGTAAAATTTATAAACCTTGCCCAACGTATGAAAGAGCATCCCGATTACAAAAACAAATATGCCGATAATGCCGATATCCAAAACAGGGAAATTGCTTTCCGTAAGATATTTGATGATGTCATGGGGAAACAAAGAAAAAACGAACTTGATTTATACCGGCTCATCTCTCAGGATGAAAGCTTTAAAATGGCCATGCAGGATACCCTCAGAAGAATACTGGCTACAGGCTAAATTTTGATTATCTTATACAATTTTAAAATGAAAAACACATTTGCTGATTCCATTGAAAGCGGCATACTTTCCAAACATCTCTTTCTGGATTCACCTGTAACAAAAGGTTTTATTGAATGGCTACTGCCTTATGTTTCAGGAGAAATAAGTTTGAAAACACTATCTGAAAATTATATGTTTGACAGTTTGAAAAATGCAGTAGAGGAGTATTTATGGGTTAAGGATATTGGATATGAAGCGACATATCAAAAATTTCAAGGATTTAAAACAAAACTTGTTACAGCAACAGAAAACGCCACAGCACTTCAAACCTGTGTGGAAATTGTAAAATGGGGCAGCATAAACAACTATGACAGATTGAGTGCCATTGGAAATGTTTTACACTTCCTTAATCACATGAAGGATAAGTTAATAAAAGATGAGGTATGCATTTACGATTTGAACCCAAATTATATTAACTCGGGTTTTACAAAAATATATGCGGCTTATATTGATGGCTTTACCATGTATGATGGCAGGGTTGGTGCGGCTATATGCTCACTCGTCGGGCACTATCTGCTTGAAGTTAAATCAGAGAAAATACCTCCTGAATTGATATTTGGATGGGCATGGGGCATGGGAAATGTCGAGACACGAAAAAACCGCAATCCGAATTGTAAAAAATTTAGTTTTGGGGAATTTCCTGAAATCACAGAAAGGGCCAGAGAACTGCATTTCATAAGCAATATCAAAGCCAACTGGCTTTTAAACAGCCTTGCACAAAAAACAAATATTTATGAAAATGAATCCCTTGATAAAAGAGTATTTGCCTTACAGTCAGCATTGTTTATGCTTGGAGAGAAAATTCCGGAATAACACTCTCATTTTAATGAGGTGCCTTTTATGAAGGTCTAAATGTGTCTTTACAATAATTTATAAGTTATTATAGAAGTTCAAAAAATCTCTTGTTTTTGAGGTTTTACAATAATTATTAGGGGACGATTTTTTTACAATATTTATTACCTCAGATAAATATGTTTCTTTTTTAACAATTTTACAAATATGGGCAACATATCCTGATGGATTTTCACTTTTGTTTGCAGGTGGCCCAAAATGTTTTGCCAATTCTGATGCTTTTAGGCAACAATCTGAATGGTCCAAAACATTCAAAGATGTTATGAAATTATCATGGGTAACTTTATCAATTGTATTGATGTATCTGACAATTTTTAAAAATAATTCTTGGTCATTCATGATGAAATATATTTGATTAATACAAAGATAATAATATTGCGAATACCGCACAAATAATTTCTAAGGTGTTTTAATAATATTTCAAGCATCACTACTTTTTTAAAAGTCATTGTAGGTTTTTTTCTTCCTCCGTCACCCTTTGTCGCTTCCATCTTCTACTTTTACCAAAAAAAATTAAAGATGGAAAAGAGAAGCTGCATCCAATTTGTCGAATTATCGAACCGCAAGCAAATAATGAAAGGGTTTGTCCTTTACGATGAAACAGTTAAAGAAACCCACTATGATTTGCAAGAGGCATTAGCCCCGTATCTTTCTGCCAATGCGCTTGATGAAGTGGTGGCTATGCTTAATAAACATTCTGTTTTATTACGCATAGAAACTCCCCGAAAAGAAGGACTGGGTTGTTATGATTGGAAGCATAAAATATGCATAAATAACGACCTTGATAAAGACAGCTTCCTGCATGTGTTTTTGCATGAATATGCCCATTTACTTACCCATTTAAGTTTTCCAAAGGTAAGTGCTCATGGCGCTGAGTTTTATTACTGTTTTGAGGAATTGCTTTTAAATATGATTGACAAGGGTATAATACACCAAGACATGTTTCTGCCTATTATAAATTATTCGGGCAATTACAATTTATATAAAAATCACTTGGTCAAGAAGTTCTGGCTTAAATCAATAAGAGTAGGTGCACAAGCGGTATACAGGGATGGTGATATTATTAGAGAGAAGGGTCAAAAAGGCCTTATCAATTGTATGCGCTTGTCGTATAATGAAAGAATTCAATTGGATGAAAAAACAGAGGTATTACCGGTTTTGGATTTAAGCTGGTAGATAAGAAAATATATTTTATTAAAAAGAATGTCTATTTTTGATTACAAAATTTTATTATACGATATATAAGGAACTAAAGCTATTTATGTATATATGAAATACAACAAATACAAAAACATCTTCAATTATTACCGGGGTCAGAAATTCTCACAAAGAGTATCTGACAAGCCGTATAACAAGCTCACTGACCACCTCAGGCCCCGGGTAATATTGTCCGTCTGGTGATATTGGACCGGTGGCTGAGCGGAGTCGAAGCCACCCCTATCCTTCCCTCAAATCCCTCAAATACAACTCCCCGCAAGCCCGAGTATCGCTCAAGGAATTGTGGTAGTAGAGGGAGATGTTGTGGATACTTCAGAGTGCTCTTGTTTTCTTATACTAATAACACCTGCTTCCTACCTAACCAGTCCTTTCTTGCAGATACTCCAGCTCAAAGGATTGGCAGTTTCAAAATCTCTGGCAGTGAAGGTTGTTTCCATCGTTTTACAAATGAAAAAAATTCCTTTGTCAGCATTAAAGAATATATGTTTTCTTACAATGCCGGTGCATGCTTGCCTTTCAGGGAGCCGTTTGGATGTTTTAAGCAACTTGCAGAAACCATTGAACTTATGGTGCCAAAACTCTGTCCGCAGTACTTACAAGTGTACTTTGGCTTTTCGCTGCCCTCGTAAAGTTTGTGCTTCCCCTTTAATGACCCCAACGGGTGTTTAAGGCAAGATTTTTATCGGATAACAGTAAATTAATAAAAATAAAAAAAACCGGTATTACCGGTTTTTTGTGGGCCCACCTGGACTTGAACCAGGGACCACCTGATTATGAGTCAGGTGCTCTAACCAACTGAGCTATAGGCCCGAAATGAATATTATCTATTCATCTTTGTTTTGGGATTGCAAAAATAAATAAAATTTGAAACAAAATAAATTATTTTAAAAGTTTTTTTTTAAAACAATTTGGGATGTTAATAAAAACAAGACTCTTTTTCTCCTATTTTTTCTAACTTTGCATTTCTATTTTAAAAAATGAATATGAGAAAAGAAAATGAAAAACCGGATCTGGTTTTTGATATATCATGGGAAGCCTGTAATAAGGTAGGAGGCATCCACACAGTATTGGCAACAAAAGCTAAAACAGCAGTTGAGCTATATAAAGATAATTACATAGTTATTGGACCTGATTTAAGGCAGACAACATGGGAAGCCAATGAGTTTATCGAGCATCCGACTTTATTTAAATCATGGCAACTGCATGCTCAACAAGATGGGTTAAGTTTTAGAATTGGCAGATGGAATGTTCCAGGAAGCCCTATCATCATTCTTGTTGATTTTACTATGTATTTTGCTTCACGGAATAAAATATTTGCTGATTTCTGGGAAAAATACAAACTTGACTCTATTTCCGGTGAATGGGATTATATTGAACCCGTTATGTTTGGCTATGCTGCAGGAAGAATTATTGAGAATTTTTATCTTTTCAATTGTTACAGCAGAGATAGTGTGGTAGCACATTTTCATCACTGGATGAGCAGCAGTGGCATATTATACCTCAAAGAAAAGATGCCGGATATATCAACGGTACTTACAATTCATGGAACTACACTTGCCAATGCTTATGCAGACAGGGGTAACCGACTTTTTACAGATATGGCCGGTTTAGATCCCGGAAAAGTTGCAGCCGAATACAATGTTACAGCTAAACATTCTCTTGAGTATATAGCTGCTAATCAGGCCGATGTTTTGACTGCTGTTGGAGATTCAACAGCTAAGGAATGCGAATTAATATTGGGAAGAATCCCCGATGTAATTACATACAATGGTTTTGATAAAGCTGTTGAAAGTGTTTATAAATTTGATGATCACATAGAGGCAAAGCGAAATTTGCTGGATATTGCAAAGATTTTTTTTAATTACGATTTTGCTGATGATACTGTCTTAATTGGACACAGTGGCCGCTATCAGTACCACAACAAGGGAATTGATATGTTTGTTGATATTCTGGATAAAATTAACTCTTCAGAAAAGCTCAATAAAAACATTCTTGCTTTTATAATGGTGCCTGCACATCACACAGGAACAAAGCAAGATGTATTGGCCCGTTTAAACCGTAATGATTTAGACAGCTTTATTGCTAACGAATACCTTACACACAACCTTCAGTATGAAGCAAGTGACGCCATTCTCAGAAAAATTAAAAATTCTGGTTTGAAAAATGAAGTTAACAGTAAAGTGAAGTTAATTTATGTGCCCTGTTTCCTGAATGGATTTGATGGTATTTTTAACAAACCCTATTATGATTTACTCCCCGGATTTGACCTCACCATATTTCCTTCATATTATGAACCTTGGGGTTATACACCTCCGGAAAGTCTCGCTTATGGAGTCCCTACTATTACGACAACCCTCACAGGTTTTGGTAAATGGTTGACCAATAAAAATATTACTTCAAATAATTTTTTATTTATTGCCGAAAGGAATGATGAAAGTTTCGTTGATACTGTAGAATCTATTGGTAATTATATTCTTGAATCTTTGGAAACACTGATGAATGTAAGGGCAGAACTTGCCGGCAAATCTATTCAGTTTTCTGAAATCTATTCATGGCAGCATTTGTTTGTCAATTATGAAATGGCTTTTTCAGCAGCACTTCGAGCCACAGATAAAAGGCTTCCTGAGAAAATTGTAGCCAAAAGGATGGAAGCTCCCATGCCCTTTGACAAAATTGTTAAACACCCACCCCAATGGCGTAAAGTCCTGGTTAAGACTTTCGTTCCCGAAAAGTTAATCAATCTACTCTCTTTAGCACGTAATCTTTGGTGGGTATGGAATAGGGAAGGGCAGGAGCTTTTTGAGTCGATTAATAAATCTTTATGGGAACAATGTGAACATAATCCACAGGCTTTTCTTAACAATCTATCTTATGATGAGTTGATTGAGCTTGAAAAAAATGAGGCTTTTCTGAAAAGATTGGAAAGCGTTTATAAAATGTTTCAGGCTTATATGAGTGAAAAACCTCATGAACAAGGTCTGATAGCTTATTTTAGTATGGAATTCGGTTTGCATGATTCAATAAAAATCTTTTCAGGGGGCTTGGGAGTTCTGGCAGGTGATTATCTGAAAGAGGCCAGTGATTCAAGAAAGAATATTGTTGGTATTGGACTTTTGTACAGGTATGGTTATTTCTATCAGAAAATTACTTCAGGAGGTAATCAGATATCAGAACGCATTCCCCAGAAATTTACTGATGTGCCTGTCCTTCCTGTCAGGGATGAAAATAATGAATGGGTAATGATCGATATTTCCTTACCGGGGCGCACACTTTATGCTAAGATATGGAAGGTAGAAATTGGTCGTGTAAACTTGTATCTTTTAGATACAGATATTGAGGAAAATTCACCTCTTGACAGAACTATTACACATCAGCTTTACGGTACAGGAAAAGAGTACCGTTTGAAGCAGGAAATTTTGCTCGGCATTGGTGGTATTAAGTTATTGGATGCCATAGGACTTAAACCCGAACTGTTTCATTGCAATGAGGGTCATGCTGCCTTCTCTACAGTTGAACGTATGCGTAAATATATTCAATTGGACAAACATTCTTTTAGTGAAGCCCTTGAGATTGTAAGAGCCACAACCTTGTTCACAACACACACACCTGTTCCTGCCGGTCATGATTTGTTTACTGAGGATTTGCTACGCGCTTATCTGGCTCATTATGCCGAAAAACTTAATATGAGTTGGGAGGATTTTATCAACCTCGGTAAAATGAGAATAGGAGATCATGAAGAAGAGTTTTCTATGAGTGTTCTGGCAGTGAATACTTCTCAGGAGGTTAATGGTGTAAGTAAAATTCATGGCAGGGTGTCAAGAGAGATGTTTTGTAAAATGTGGCCTGACTTTTTCCCTGAAGAAATCCACATTGGTCATGTAACAAATGGTGTACACTTCCCAACTTGGGCTTCCAATAAGTGGCAAGAACTATATGAACGCGAGTTCGGAAGAGATTATATCCATCATCAGTCAGACACATCCTATTGGAAAAAAATTCACAATGTGCCCGATGAGACCATTTGGAGTATCAGGCAAAACCAGCGTAAAGTGCTTTTTGATTTTATTAAAATCAGGATCATGCAAAACATGACCCATCGTCAGGAAAGTCCCCGCCTCATTTTTGAAACCATTGATGCCATTAATGACAATGCTCTGACCATTGGTTTTGCACGCAGGTTTGCTACTTATAAAAGAGCACATCTGTTGTTTAAAAATAAAGAAAAATTATCGAAATTGGTAAATGATCCCGATAAACCACTGATGTTTATTTTTGCAGGCAAAGCACATCCCGATGATATCATGGGTCAGGATTTGATAAAAGAAATTGTTGAAGTTTCAAAAATGAAAGAGTTTTTAGGTAAGGTTCTTTTTATAGAAAATTATGACATGAGTCTTGCAACCAAGTTGGTACAGGGTGTGGATGTGTGGCTTAACACCCCCACCAGACCTTTAGAGGCATCCGGAACATCCGGTGAAAAGGCTGTAATGAATGGTGTCATTAATTTTAGCGTGCTTGATGGCTGGTGGGCAGAAGGTTATAAGCCAAATGCAGGATGGGCTCTGAAGGAAGAAAAAACGTACAGAGAACAACCTATTCAGGACCAACTTGATGCCGAAACTATTTACAATATTATCAGCGATGAGATTATTCCGGTATTTTACAATCGCAATGAGAAGGATATTCCTGTTAATTGGATTTCTTATGTGAAAAATACCATTTCTGATATTGCCCCTCACTTTACTATGACGCGGATGATTGATGATTATTATGAAAAGTATTATTCAAAATTATATAATAGATCGAAAATACTTTTTGAAGATAACTTTGAAAACCTGAAAATTCTGACAGCTTGGAAAAACAGAATGATCAGAGCTTGGGGAAGTATTGATGTGCTGAGTATCGAAGTGCCCGACTCTACAACCAAACCCATGAAACTTGGTGAAAAATTCAAAGCCCGTGTTAGAATTGACCTTGCTGAACTTAATCCCGAAGATATAGGGATTGAAGTTATTTTTGGTCAGAAGGTCATGGATAAAATCAATAAAATAACTTATAAGAACGAACTGGAGCTCATTCATGAAGACAATAAAATTGCAATTTATGCCTGTGATATTTTTATTACCAGAACAGGTGTTTTTGATTATGCTTTCAGAATGTACGCTAAAAATCAACTTTTACCACATCGCATGGACTTTAATCTAATAAGATGGATTTAACAGATACAATTATTTATTAAAAACAAACCTATTATGAAACTTCTTCAAAATAAAACAGCTCTTATTACTGGTGGCTCTAGAGGTATTGGCAGAGCCATCGCTCTCAAATTTGCTGTTCAGGGAGCCAATGTGGCTTTTTCTGATATAGCTTATGATGAAAATGCTCAAAGCCTTGAAAATGAATTAAAAGCATTAGGAGTCAAAGCAAAAGCTTTTGTGTCTGATGCCTCAAGTTATGATGAGTCCGAGAAATTGGTAAATGCCATTGTTGAAGAGTTTGGTCAGATTGATATTTTAGTTAATAATGCAGGCATAACACGCGACAACTTACTCATGCGTATGAATGAATTGGATTGGGATCTGGTAATTAAAGTAAATCTTAAGTCTGCCTTTAATTTGACAAAAGCAGTTCAAAGGTTTATGCTTAAACAAAGAAGTGGTTCTATCATCAATATGGCTTCGGTCGTTGGTGTTTCAGGTAATGCCGGTCAGTCGAATTATTCAGCTTCAAAAGCCGGACTCATAGGTTTTACGAAGTCTATAGCAAAAGAATTAGGTTCTCGCAATGTTCGTTGCAATGCCATAGCTCCGGGTTATATTCAGACAGATATGACAGCCAAGCTCAATGATGAAGTGCGAGACGCATGGATTCAGAATATCCCTTTACGCAGGGGAGGTGTACCCGAGGATGTTGCCAATGTAGCCCTCTTCCTTGCTTCAGATCTTGCAGGATATGTCAGTGGGCAAGTGATTAATGTTTGTGGCGGCATGCAGGTTTAATGACCTTTCATCTTACCTAATTTCTGGAGTTCAGGTGACTGATTCCTATTAATCTGTCGTATCTATCGTTGGGTTCTTTATTATATATGTATATGGTATAATCATTCTCCGTGATGCTGTGTGTGCCTTCAATAAAACCTATATCTGCATCACTTCTTCTGTTTTCGAGATAGGCATAAGCATAATTATAATAACCCTGTTTAAGGTAAAGGGATTTTTCATAGGCTTTTGCAGGATAATTATAAATCATCTTTGAAGACTCATTAAAATCCCAAGAAGTCATAGCTCCTAATAGATAAACATGGCCATCAATCAAAGGTACAGGATAAGAAAGTGTGAAATAAACATGAACATATTCTGATTCTGTTTCACTGTCCATGGCATCTTCTCTTTTTATGACATACCTGCCGTTTATATCTTCTTCCTGAATATAGCGCTTGAATGAACGTCTTTCACCTACACTTAGAAAAACATGGTAAGCATTGTCCCGCATCTGAATACTTTGAATGCCTTCATAAGCATTTCGAATGTTTTTTAAATCAAAATGACGGAACTCATTATTTCCATCAAACACATTCCCGTATTCAAACTCGTAAATGAGCTCATTGTTTCTTACCATCGAGGGTTTTAAGTTTGTAATGAGGTTATCTGTTCGGTCATTTTGCTGCAAAACAACTTTTAAACTTGAGTAGGGGTTTGAAATTCTGTATGAATTGTGTTGTATTGTAAATACGACCTCTTGTCTGTAATTTTTGTCTTCAAGAACTGTGGCTTGCCTGACCCTTCCTTCAATATTTACAAGCGGTTCAAAAATCATAAATCTTTGTGTGATAACAGGATTTGTTGGGTTGTCAACATAAACGATTAAAATATAATTCCCCGAAACTTTTGGTATGACTTGCTCTCCCGGAAATGTTAAACTGTAATGGGTATAGGGTTGTAAAGTATTCATGGATGATTTATGACTTGTAATATAATCACTTGTAAATCCTTGAATATAATCACCTTGTTGCAGTTCTGATGGTTGCCAATCTGAATTACAATGAATGATAGTGTATTGATAATTTTTTAAATCTGCTTCCAGATCATCAAATGAAAGTTTAAGTTTCTCATTTTTACCAAGTTCCATGATAGGAGCTGACATCTCCCATCCCATTCTATGAAACTGTACTGTTTTTATATTGGATTTGTAAATATAATTGCTGTAGCGCAAGTAGTCTTCCCTATAATATTCGGTAGTGTCTGTGCTGATATTGATTGGCAATGTTCTCTCATTTTCGATGACCTTTATTTCTTGAAAGATTGTAGTGTCTCTGTTTATTGCCGCTACTTGTAAAAGGTCATTATCAGGCTGGGGTGTCCTCGTTTTACACGATACCAAGATTGCAAGAATACTAATGACTATGAGTTTTTTCATAGGAGTTGGTTTCAAAGTTAATTTGTATAAGAAATTACGGGAACAAAAATAGTAATAAATCAAGATGTTTTGGATTTCAAATTGTGCCATTCAGAGCAAGACTTTTGGCCTTTTTGGTAATATTTATAATGTATTCTGTTTTGGAATATGAATAATTATCTCTGTCGAATTTATACTTTCCGGCCAATTGTAATTTTAGCAACTCATATTCTTTCATAGTTTCAGGGTGGGCAATAAGATAATCCCTAAAATACAATCTATCCCACAAGCTGTCATCTTTTTGCCCTGCGTGAAGGTGAAAAATCTGAATATGTTCACCACTCGTGTTATAACCTTTAGCAAACATAATATGAGATAATCTGTCAAAAACACGCGTAAACATTACATAACCAATGCTTTTCATTCTCGACAGGAATAATTGATTTTGGGATTCTGACATTGGAGGAACTTCTAATAAAATATCAATAATGGGTTTTGATGCCAGTCCGGGAACTGCTGTACTTCCGAAATGCTCAACCAACAATGCAATTTCTGAACTTAAAGTAGCCGTTAGAAGTTGTTTTTCTTTTTCAAAAACATCTACCCATGCAGGGTTGTAAGGAACAATCTCAACCGGAAAAAGATGACTGAATTCTTCAGCACTTAAATGATTGATATCCTTATCCATTGATTTTGATTTTGAAATCAAAATTACAAAATAATCAATATATTAATTCACTGTTGTCTGATAAAAAATTTGCAAATGGATGAAAAGCATTATTAATAATGGTATTCCCAATTTGTAATTTTATATCGAGTTTGTTTCTTATAAAAACTGAGTAGCTTTTCAGCAATTTATTTTGTCTCGGAAAGAAAGTCCTACATTTTCTCCATGGATAAACTTAATGCAGCAGGTGTAAGTCTGACTCTTTTACTTTCAGGGACATTCAAAATAACTTTCAATCTTTGGTTACACCACCTGCTATTTTCAACTGTATAATAGTTCGGTAGGGAAATAATTGTATCATTGATGGTAATTGGATAATTAATCAATGCAGCATTGTCAAGCGCATTTTTTTCATTGTAACCTCTCGAAGTGCTCAGTAAAAACATTTCAACTTTTTCAATATCATTTTTTTGGTTGATGATGATTTCAGGTCTTCCAAACAACTTAACCTTGCCGTCAATATTCAAATAGTTTAGTCTGCCCAGTTGCATGGCTTCTTTCTCTGATACTTTCAAAATTTCATCGGTTTGATAAATATCAATTACGAAATTATCTCGCATGTTCTGTTCAATGGGAAATTCCTCCGTTTTTGCAGTTTTGTGAGAAAGTGACTTGGCAGCTTGAAATCCGGTAATCAGACAGAATATCATACCTACTATCCATAATGAAAACCCTGTAAAACCTATTATCCTGCTGGTGTATTTTATATTGAAAATTAATTTTGTTCCATGGTATATCAGCATCAGTAAAGGAATTCCGATAAGTAATAATATTCCAATAGAGGCCATATAGATATACATATATGAAGGAAGAATAATCTTTAAAAATTCAGGGAACGAGATGCTTGAAATACTAAAAGTACCATCTCCTAATGCAATATGGTAAGAGTCAAAAAATGAACTGATTAGGCCTATCGCCAGAAAAATCCCTACAAATATGAAAAGAAATCCAATGATGGCACCAACAGATTTTACAAAATATCTTCCCAGATTAAAGACAAAATTTATCCATTTTTTCTTGTTCTTGTCTATTTGAGGATCTTTTCGCAGGTTGTTGAACTTGTCTTTGATATCATTGAGATCTTCTTTAATAGAGGCCTCGATATTTGAAACATTAAACTTCTTGCCCCTCATTTCAAATTTTTCTCTAGTGGTCTTTGCTTTGGGAACTATAATCCACAGTAAAATATAAACCCAAAAACTGCTTGACGCTACAAAAAAGAAAAATACAAAAATGAGTCTTATCCACAAAGGATCTGTGTTGAAATAGGCTCCTATACCACTGCAAACGCCACCTATAATTTTATTGTCATCATCCCTGTATAACTTTTTAACTGTGTCTTCTTTTTCATTTTCCGATTCAGTTTCTTTGTCTGATTCAAAATCTTCGGGTGAACCCATCAGTTTTATCACCTCTTCGATGTCAGCAATGGTAATAACTTGTTTTAAATCTCCGGTTTTGCTTTTAAGCAATTCAGCAATTCTGAGTTCAATGTCGTGCATTATTTCTTCTTTGCTTGCCGTATCGGTAAACCTATTACCAACAAAATTGAGATACTTACTTAATTTTTCATAGGCATCTTCATCAATATGAAATACGATACCTCCAACATTGGCTGTTACTGTTTTTTTCATGGTTTATTAATTTATTATTTTTTTTGTTGATTCAATAAGTTCTTGCCAGCTGTCCTTCAGCTCCTTTAAATAAGCTAATCCTGCCGGTTCTATTTTGTAGTATTTTCGCGGTGGACCCATTTTGGATTCTTCCCAACGATATGTTAATAATGATTCATTCTTCAAACGCATGAGTAAGGGATAAAGAGTACCCTCTACAATTATCAGGTCTGCTTCTTTTAAACGTTCAACAATATCTGAGACATACATGTCTTCCTGTGAAAGAAGACTGAGTATGCACAGTTCAATAACCCCCTTGCGCATTTGTGCTTTGTTATTTTCAATATTTTTATTCATGCTGCAAATATAAAATAAAAAATAGTACCTTGTTATACATAGTACTAAATTATTTTTTATATCACTGATTATCAATGAAATAATTTTGTTAATTCAATTTTAAGTATTTTTAAATGCCATTTATATTTAAATTTTAATATATTTGCAATGCTTAATAAAGAACAATTAATCATAAAAAATATAACTCATGAAAGAAGAAAAGACCCTTGAAATTTTGAAAATGGCTCTTTTGATGGAGCACAGAGGTAAAGCATTTTATAAAAAAATAGCAGAACAAACAACAATAGAAGACGTAAAGAAGATTTTTAACCTTATGGCTGATGAGGAACAACTTCACATTGAGTTTTTAGGGAAGCAGTTTTCAAGTTATAAGAAAACAAATAAGTTTGATTTTTTCAGTTTAAAGGAAGATGGTGAAATTGCAAAATTGGTCTTGTCAGAAGATATGAAAAAGCAAATATCTGCTTCAGGCTTTGAAGCTGCTGCTATTTCTGCTGCCATAGATATGGAGAACAAAGCCATCAGTGTATATTCAGAAAGAGCCGAAGCTGCTGTTGATGTAAATGAAAAAGCACTTTATAGCTGGTTGGCCAATTGGGAAAAAGACCATCTCACCATCCTTGCTGATTTGAATAAAGAACTTACTGAAAAAATCTGGTACGACAATAACTTCTGGCCTTATTAAATACAGAATTATTTGTTGTCATAGGCAGTGAGTCCTCCTTGGAGGAAATCCCTGAATTTTTCTATATCTCCTGACTTGCCCATTTTAGTACGGCATACAATTTACTATTGTTTTAATTCCTTTGTTCGACCCAGAATCTTTCTGGACGCCACAGTATGCTCACAATACCAATGATAGATTTGCATTTGACAACTATCTCCTGAGGCGCC
>JAQVVM010000045.1 GCA_028698995.1 Bacteroidales bacterium | reverse complement strand
TACAGTAATACATGAACATTATTTATTTTTGAACTTTTCCGATTGTACCCTATTCTCCTCATTACTCAAACTCAAACTCTTGCTGTATAGGGGATTATTCGTCCCGACTTAAATGTCGGGACTCATTATCCCGGAGGGGGTGGCTTAACCTTCTCAAAATCAGTCTTGCTGCGCAAAACACAGTTTATTTCTCACAGATTGTACCCTATTCCCCTCATTACTCAAACTCAAACTCTTGCTGTATAGGGGATTATTCGTCCCGACTTAATTGTCGAGACTCATTATCCCGGAGGGGGAGGCTTAACCTTCTCAAAATAAGGCTTGCTGCGCAAAACACAGTTTATTTCTCACCGATTGTACCCTATTCCCCTCATTACTCAAAATTCAAACTCAAACTCAAACTCTTGCTGTATAGGGGATTATTCGTCCCGACTTAAATGTCGGGACTCATTATCCCGGGGGGGAGGCTAAACCTTCTCAAAATCAGTCTTGCTGCGCAAAACACAGTTTATTTCTCACCGATTGCACCCTATTCCCCTCACTACTCAAACTCAAACTCTTGCTGTATCAGGGGTTATTCGTCCCGACATAAATGTCGGGACTCATTATCCCGGAGGGGGTGGCTAAACCTTCTCAAAATCAGTCTTGCTACGCAAAACACAGTTTATTTCTCACCGATTGTACCCTATTCCCCTCATTACTCAAACTCAAACTCTTGCTGTATAGGGGATTATTCGTCCCGACTTAAATGTCGGGACTCATTATCCCGGAGGGGAGGCTAAACCTTCTCAAAATCAGTCTTGCTATGCAAGCCTGTTTATTTCAGCCCACCTTCGCCATGCGAAAATAAATTTTCGTGGTTGCGGTGGGCTGAAATAAAAAAGCCCTTCTGCGAAGGGCTTGATTTTGAGGTGGTTGCGGAGAGAGAGGGATTCGAACCCCCGGGGCTGTTACACCCAATAGTTTTCAAGACTACCGCAATAGACCACTCTGCCATCTCTCCGCTGCAAAAGTAATTAAATTTTAATAACCAAAAACAAAAATGAAAAAAAAATGAAAAAAGATTACAATTTCCCTATAGGCCGCCTCAGGCTTAGTCTTCACTAATAACCCTGTGCAAGGATATCAGCAATATGCATGGTTTTTATTGGGATTTTGTTTTTATTGATATAGCCTTCGAGATGCATCAGACAGGAAGCTTCGGTAGAAATTATATATTCGGCTTCTGTTTGCAGGGCATTCTCAACTTTTTGCTGGGCCATAGCAGTAGAAATGGGTTCATGTTTAATGGAAAAAGTACCTCCAAATCCGCAACAGGTTTCAATCTCCTTCATTTCCCTTATTTCAAGACCTTGAACATTACGCAATAAAACCAGTGGTTGATCTGTGAGACCATATTCTCTTCTTGCTGCACACGACTCATGATAAGTTACTACTTTCTCGAATTTTGCACCTACTTTGGTTACTTTGAGCACATTGACAAGGAAATCGGTGAACTCATAAATATTTTTTCTGATAACCTTGTATTCGTTATGCAAAGCTGTGTTATGAAAAAGGATGGGGTAATAATTTCTGACCATTCCAACACAGGAAGCCGAAGGGCATACGATATAGCGGTCGTTTGTAAATTCATTGATAAATTTTTCGCCCAGTGCTTTAGCTTCATCCCAGAATCCGCTATTGAAGGCCATCTGACCACAACAGGTTTGTTTAGGATTGTAGTTAACACCAACATCAAGGTGTTCTAACACCTTAACCATGTTCATACCCGTTTCCGGATATACCTGATCTATATAACAAGGAATAAAAATATCTACAATCATGTACTTGTTTTACAAAATTTTTACAAACTTAAGAGTTTTTTTACTTGGATAGGAAAAACATCAAAAACTTTTTATTTCCCATTTCGGAAATTACTGTTTCAAAAGTTTCAACACGTAAATATCATTTACAAAAATAAAATAAATGCCATCCTCAAAATTTTCCACATCAATGTTAATCCTGTCGAGGTTTAAGTCAACTTCATGAAACAGCATCCTTCCATGGATATCAAAAACAGCTACTGAATTTAATAGAACCTTATTGCTGACAATACTAAACACACTCTGGGTGGGATTTGGAAACACAGAAAAGAATTCGTTTTTATTATGTTCCATAATTTCAAGAGGCGTATTTGTGGCCAAGGGAGTCGGGTGCAAAAATGTAAAGGCTCCGGTGCCGTTTGGATAACGGCCATAAGCAATATCTGCAGTCTGAAGGGGGAAGCTCAGGCTATCAACAACAAAACCATTTTCATAAGAAAGGATTATCCTTTCACCACTTCCGGATAGTTTGAAAGGAGCATGAAGTTCATTTGGATTGCTATCTTCGCTGGCCCATATCAGCAGATAGCCATTGGGAGGAATTGTAGCATTATAAGGGAGCTGCCACTTTTGCGGGAGACTGAAATTATCTGAAAGATAAAGCCCATCAAGGCTTATAGCATTGTTTGTATTATTAAACAATTCAATCCAATCGTCATACTGATTGTTGGCATTGGAAATTATGCTGTTGTTGACAGCCATGAATTCATTTATCACAACATCTCCCTGAGAAATCATCTGACTGCCGAAACTTTGGTTAAAAAATTCAAATTCAGCCCTTTCAGGGAGGAACCTGCCTGCATTTGCATTTTCGGCATAGATATAATACTCTAAATTTGTTGACATGACGGGTATCTGAACGCCATAAATCGAGTCACCTGCAAGTTCATCTTGGTGCTGACCATCGTCAAACATCAAAACACGGGTGAATCTTTGGGTTTGGTTGTATCTGAAACCGAAATAGACAGAAAGTGCATCATTCACATGAACTTTGAAAGCAGCTGTATCACTTACGATAAGGTTTGTATCGGCACAAACGGCATTTGAAATTACCGGTTGCAGTAATTGCATATCAACATGGTTGTTAAGATAATTTTTTCGGGGACTCATAAGCACAGAAATACCCGGAATTGAACCCATACCGGTTTGAATGTTCTGAGTTATATTGTTACTAAAATCCGCATAAGAATACAATTTGTAAGTATCTGCAAACACAGATGAATCAATAATCTGTTGAAATGAATCGGCCAAAGCAAGGTAATAATCATTTTGAAAATACTCGTTGAAAATTGTTTTGTAGTGCGCCAAATACATTTTTTTATAAATGGGGATATTGAGAAGACGTTGCAACAAAGGTCTATCGGTATTGGAAAGGTGTAACCATGGCGACATTTGTTGCATCTGCGTCAAATTAAGAGGTGCCCCTAAGCCTGTATTATTAAAGCAACCAAAGGCTTCATTTAAATCCCACACAATGGGATTAAAGCTTCCGTTGTAGGCTTTATACAAATAGTAATTTTGGCAAATTGAACCCAGATAGCTGTCAAGATTGACCAGCAGGTTATTAAATGCGTGCATCCATAAGGTCCTGTCAATATCCAGAACATCATTGATGTCGTTTGGTGTAAACTTTAAGATTTCACATAACGCAATCAAATCACCCCAACCATTATCAGACTTTATTTCATAACTATTGAAATAATCAGTACTGTCGCTGCTTATATAAGCAAGATTGCTTTTACTGTTTGTGGAATAAGCCGGATTGCATTTAAAAAAGGCATTATTATTTGAAAAGAAATGATTTTCAACAAACTTTTTGGTTACAGATTCAACATTTGTATAAATCCCAATATAGAGGCCATTTATAAACAATCTCGCATAATTAGCCATTGGTGCATCCATATAAGTACGGGCAATACTATAAGCCATAGTTTCTCTGATAAAAGATGGATCTTTAAAACCATTATTAAGTTTGATATCTGTAACACCGTCATAAATGTTGTTTTCGACAAAATGATCCAGTTCAATATGAATGGGGTTTTTAATTTTGTTGGGGCTGTATGAACTATTTCCTTTGTACCTGACTCCAACAGAATCTAATTGAACACCATTTATACGCACCCAGTCAGCCATAATATAACTTTCGGATCCTGCTTTGGCAGTATCCATCATATAATCCCAGTTAGAACTACTGAAATAAAGTTCTATGTTTTGAACCGTATTCAAATCATAAAATGACTGACAATAGGATTTTTTTTCTGAAGCAAAGAAAAAGACGCTCAACAAGCATGATATTAAAAAACTTCTATTCATTTGATTTGAATTTTATTAAATAATTTTTCAGGAACTTGAACTCTTTAACAATTTTGTCATAAACGGATATCAGAGATTTCTGGTTTGCTTCAGGATCTTTGTTAAGGATAAGAGCTAAATAAGCCAGTTTCTCAAAGCGTACATTAGCTGAGGCTCCTTTGATTGTGTGAGAAATTCGTTTTATAGCACTGCTGTCTTTATTATAAATTGCATCCTTCAGGAATTCGATTTGTTCGGTTAAATTTGGCAGACTTAAATCTAATAGTTCCTTTAAAAAGGAATCATCCCCATCAAATTGTTCAATTAAATTATTAAAATTAAAATGCTGCAAATCAGCATTATTATCCTCAATTGACGGCTCATCTATAAGTTCGGGAGAAATTAAATATTTAATAAGCATATTCTTGATAATATCTTTTTGAATAGGCTTAGAAATAAAAGCATTCATACCGGACTCTATACATTTTTCTTTCTCCCCCTGCATGGCTCTGGCTGTAAGTGCAATAATGGGTATTTTTGTTTTTGAATCTTTTTCATTTTTCCTGATATTTTTAGTGGCTTCAATGCCATCCATTACAGGCATATGAACATCCATGAACACTATATCAGGTTTTTTTGCTGAGAATAAAAACAATGCTTCTTTACCATTCTTAGCCTGTATAATTTCAGCACCGGGAATTAACTGCAAAACAATGGTTTTAGCCAAAAACATATTTTCTCTTAAATCTTCAGCAATCAAAATTTTCGGGGTAATTGTATTTATTTTTTTTAGCAGGATATCAGTATCGGAAACAACATCTGTAATTGGTTTTGGCATAATAAAAGCGCCACTGCTCACATTTTTCAAGCAAGTATAAAGCTCTGTGTTTTTTATAGGTTTTGTCAGTTCATAATCAATCCCAATTTTGTGGTAATCTTTACTCATTTGTATTTTTTCAGATGCGCTGTTCATTAAAACAAAAGGATGTTTGTTCTTCATCAAACCCTTCATGAGACGCATGCTTTTAATGAGATCAATGCCTTTCATTTTTGGCATGTCGTAATCAATAAAAACGACATCGAAAGAGGAGTCTTTTTCAAGAAGTTTTAATGCAGAGAAACCATCCGTACAAACGGCAGTGTTTATACCCCAGTGGTTAAGGGTGAATTTAAGTATGGCACAATGAGATTGGTTATCATCTACAATGAGTGCTTTATTAAGATTTTTCAGGGGCACAGAAATTTCGGAACCGGATTTTTCAATTTTGGTAGGAATTGAGAAAGAGAATGTGCTTCCTTTTCTAATGCTGCTTTGTAATTCAATTTCTCCACCCAATTTTGCAGCAAGGAGATTTGCAATGATTAAACCAAGTCCTGTTCCTCCATGCTTTCTGGTTGTGGAAGCATCAATCTGAGAAAAGGCCTTAAAGAGTTTTTCTTGTTGGCTTTTTGAAATACCGATACCGGTATCTCTAACATAAAAATGGAGTAGGCCTTCCTTATTTTTAAGGGGTTTAAATACAACTTTCAATTCAATTTCACCTTTTTGCGTAAATTTAGCAGCATTACTCAAAAGGTTAATCAGTATTTGTTTCAATCTCAGTGGGTCGGAATAGACATAAAGAGGCAATTCGGGGTCTATATTTAACAGTAATTCAATTTTTTTGTCAGCCACACTCAGCTTGATAATATCGAGCGTTTGTTCAAGTAGTTCATAGATATTAAATTTTATATTTTCAATTTCTAATTTACCGGCCTCAATTTTTGATAAATCAAGAATGTCATTAATGATTTCAAGTAAAGCATGGGCAGAAGTGTTTGCATTATTTACAAAATCTTTCTGTAGTGGGGTCAACACGGTGCTTTTTAATAAGTCAGTAAAACCGATAACACCATTAAGGGGGGTTCTTATTTCGTGACTCATATTGGCAAGGAAATCGGATTTTGCTTTGCTGGCTTCAATAGCTTCTTCTTTTGCAAGAATAAGTTGTTTCTCAACTTCAATTTTTAAATAGGCTTCAGCAAGAATATGCGCTTGGATTTGAAGGGACTTTATTTGAAATGGAGTCCAGTCCTTTCTAATACTTATAGAATCTAAACCCAGAAATCCAATCATTCCTTTTTTATTAATAACCGGAACCAGTAAAAATGACTTTATATTCAGATTTCTAAAGAAATAACATTCTGATTCTGCGGCTTTTGGCAATTTCTCAATATCAGCATAAAATACAGGTTCAGATTTCTCTAATTGTTTTATCAGCCATGGACAATTAATTTTAAAATTATCACTGGTGCAATTTTTATTGAGTTTAGTTTTTCCAAGGCGCCATTCAAATGTTTCATCAGAAATTTCAGAATCCTTATTAATATGATAAAAATAGCATCTGTCAACTTCAAAAAAACGTCCAATTTTACTGAGAAGCGTATCTATTTTACAATCAATATTTTTACTGCTTACAGTTATAAAATCAGTAGAAATTTTTACGGTCATTTCCTGAAATCTATTCTGCAGTTGAATTAACTGTTCTGTACGTTTTCTTTCGCTGATATCGCGGGAAACAGACAGAAACCCGACAACATTTTTATTATCATCCCTGATAAAGGAAACGACATTCTCAACCCAGATAAGAGACCCATCCTTCTTGTATTCCTGAAGTTCCAGTACTCTTATTCTATTGGGGTCAGCTTCTCCGGAAGTATCAAGTTTCATTTCATGGACATAAGTTTCTTTTACCAATTTAAAAGATTCAGGAGTCATGATATTTTCCAGGGAGAATTTCAAACATTCATCAGAAGTGTAGCCAAAAAGTCTTTCTATAGAAGGACTTACGTATAAAAAATTAAAATTCAAGTCAATAATAGAAACAATATTGCCCATATTTTCGGCAATAAGTTTGTATTTTTCTTCGCTCTTACGAAGAGCAATTTCTGTCATTTTTATTTGAGTAATATCCTGAAAAAAACCATTCAGCTTTTGTGTTTTTCCATTTATGATGTAAGGTTGACAAATGGAACGGGCCCATATTTTGTTCCCTTTTCCTGTAATCGCTTTAAGCTCTAAATCATATGACTTTCCCAGTTCAAGAGCATCCATTAAGGAATTGTGTAAAAGCTCGCTATGAGTTCCTTCAAAGAAGTTTACATCCTTTTCAATTTGGGGCACATAATTAGAATCAACTTCAAGAATCTCGAAAACTTGTTTCGTCCAAGTTACTTTGTTGGTCTCTACATCATATTCCCATCCTCCAATCTTTGCCATAGAACCAATCCTATTCAAAAGGTCAATACTTTTCTTTATAACTGTATCCATATTAACCCTCACATTATAATTTCTTATAATATCACTGACAGAATTGATTAAATTCTGCTCTTCATCCAAAAATTTATATTTGCCCTTGTAATAAACTGAAACTTTTATAGAAGGGTTATCATTTTCTGAAATTTTTGAATGAATAACATTTTTGTATTTAACAGAAAAACCTTTGGTGTTATAGATAGTTTTCCCGATGGTAATTTGAGGAAATGCAGACTCAGGATATTGTATCGCTTCTTTTAATAAAGTTAAAATATTTACATATACATCTTCAGGATTCCTATTTTCATTTATAAGTTTATTTATATGTTCCAAACAACGTAATTCTTTAATACGTTCAATATGGGCTGCTTCAGTATTTTTATAGACTGTAATGTCTCTTGAAATTCCATGTACTTCTATTGTTCCATCAGTATTGTATCGAAAGACACTAAGCGTTTCAAACCACATCATGAAACCACTTGCATTTACACATTGATATTGGTCGGTATATGTTTTAATAATACCGTTCTTAAATTCTTCGACTCTCTCGGGTAATTTATTTAAAAGGTTTTTTAAAGATTCGGGCATACTTAAAAATTCTTTCCCCATATCTTTTACTTCATCAACTGTGAAACCTAATAATTTGTAAATAGAAGAGCTAAGGGATGTAATTTTCATAAGAGATAAGTTAAACACCCAAAATATATCAGTACTATTATCTGCTATAAATTTCAAATTACCATCGCTATTATTCATGTAGATATATACAAAAAATGATTATTAATATATAGAATTTGTACAAATGTAAATATAAATTGCTAAAATCAACAGAAGAAAGCGCAAATAAAATTGTTTTCAGAAACTAATAAAAAACCGATTTAATAAATCAATTATGCAAAGCTGTCAGAGGAGTCTTAACTAAAAAAAGGGTTGTGTCTTATTTCATTATTAATACTTGTCTTATTGCCATGACCGGGATAGACAATGGTGTCAAGAGGCAATGTAAACAGTTTTTTAATGATGCTGTCTGCCAAAACATCAAAGCTACCTGTAGGAAGATCTGTACGACCTATTGAACCTTCAAAGAGAACATCCCCTACAATTACAAACTTATCTTTTTCGGAATAGAAACAGATGCTTCCATCAGCATGACCAGGTGTATAAATAACAAGCAATGAAGAATTACCAAAGGTGATTACCTCTCCTTCTTTAACAAAGAAATCAGGTTTTATAAGTCCTTTGAGGTTAAATCCAAGGATGTCGGCATAGTTTTTTGCATGGGAAAGAAATTCTGCTCCAGCCTCATGAATGCCATATTTAATTTCATAATGCTTACTGATATAGTAATTGCCAACGATGTGGTCAATATGACAATGTGTATTAAAAAAGAGAACCGGTTTCAGCTCATTATCAGCTATAAAAGATTTAAAACGATCAAATTCACCATCATCATTAAAAGCAGGGTCAATGATGATACATTCTTTTGTTTCGTCGTACAAAAGAAATGTGTTTACCTGATAGGGGTTGAAAGTAAAGACTTTTAAGTACATAAATTATTTTAATTATAAAAAACGCATCTTATTATACAAAAAAAATCGTGAAAAGAACCTGCAAACAGAAAACAGAGTTCACCTACAAAATAAAATCTAAATAAAAACAATATTTGTTTTATTTGTTATCTTTTCACAATAATGGCAGTGTAATTTTAAATCATCTTTTGAGATGACTTCAAATTTTGTGGGTACCTGTTCAATATTTGTAATACAGTTAGGGTTAAAGCATTTGACAATACCTTCAATCTTATCAGGAATTCTAACGGTATTTTTTTCAATAATCCGAAAATCTTTTATTACAATTAATGTGGCATTAGGAGCTGCCAGGGCAATCTTATTAACATCCTCTTTATCGAAGAATTTATTACTAAGTTTAATAATGCCTTTTGTGCCATACTTCTTGCTTTCAAGATTTGTACCTATAAGAAGATGTGTTTTAAATTTTTCGAGGTTTAAAATTTTAATTACCTGAAAAACGTTTTCAGATGGGATGTGATCAATCACAGTTCCATTCTCTAAGGCTGATACTTTTAATTCTTTTACCATTATTTTAATCCTAAAATTGAACAAATTAATGCCTGTCTAACATATACACCATTCAGAGCTTGTTGAAAATAGTGTGCCTGTGGGGTGTTATCCACATCAGTGCTTATTTCATTAACTCTTGGCATGGGATGAAGAATTTTGAGGTTCTCCTTAATCCCCTTTAACATATTTTTATTGAGGATATAGAGGTTCTTTACCCGTTCGTACTCTAATGAATCTGAGAAGCGCTCTTTTTGAATGCGTGTCATGTATAAAATATCTACCTGTGGTATAACATCATTCATATCTGTGTATTGGAAATAGGTCAGATTTTTATCTTTGATATGCATTTTGACAGCACTGGGTAATTTCAGCTCTATTGGAGACACCAAATGGAAAGTAGTGTTGTAATTACACAATGCAATAACTAAAGAATGTACCGTTCTACCATACTTAAGGTCTCCTACAAATGCCACATGCAAGTTATCAAGGTTACCTTGAGTCTGTCGGATGGTGTAAAGGTCAAGGAGGGTTTGAGTGGGGTGTTGATTAGCACCATCTCCGGCGTTAATTAAAGGGACTTTTGAAACCTCACTGGCATAACGGGCACTGCCTTCAACAGGATTTCGCATGACAATAAGGTCGGAGTAGTTACTAACAGTAATAATGGTGTCCTTCAGAGACTCTCCTTTTTTCACACTTGACGAAGATGAATCGGAGAAGCCGATAATTTTTCCTCCCAAACGGCTGACAGCACTTTCAAAACTTAACCTTGTACGCGTTGATGGTTCAAAGAAAAGTGTTGCTACGACATATTTCTCAAGGATATTCTGCACGGGGTTTTTCTCAAACTCTGCAGCAAGGTCGAGAATTTTTATCTGTTCCTCCTTAGAGTAGTCGTTGATTGATATTAAACTTTTTCCTTTCATTAATTTTCTTTTTATTAAATTATTGATAAAAAAAAAAGCGACTATAAAGCCGCTTTTAAAATTTATTTACAACAACAGGGTGCGTTGATATTCATCTTTTTGACAAAATCGCAAAGGATATTACCCAGATCAGGTTTTCCGATTTCCTGTAATTCATAATCCACCTTAGTGTAAGGTTTATTAATTTTAATAATTCTGGTTAAATCAATTGGAGTGGCAATTACCACACTGTCACAATCGGTATTATTGATTGATTTTTCGAGATCGGCAACTTGTTGGTCTCCATAACCCATAGCCGGTAATAAAATACCTATATTAGGATATATTTTGAATGTTTCAGCGAGTTTACCCACAACAAAAGGTCTGGGATCAACCAGCTGGGCTGCGCCCATTTTTGTTGCAGCAACAGTACCGGCACCAATTTTCATGTGACCGTGTGTAAGAGTTGGACCATCTTCAACAACCAATACTCTTTTCCCTTTTATTAATGAAGGGTCAGAAACAGTAAGTGGAGATGCAGCATCAACAACTAATGCATGAGGGTTAACTTTTGCGATATTATCTCTTACTGTTTGAATATTCTCAGGTCCTGCACTGTCCATTTTATTGATAACAACCACATCTGCCATCCTTAAAGTGGCTTCACCGGGGTAATAAAGAAGCTCATGTCCAGGTCTGTGTGGGTCAACAACAGTAATCATAAGATCGGGTTTATAAAAAGAGAAATCGTTGTTACCGCCATCCCATAAAATAATGTCGGCTTCTTTTTCTGCTTCTCTTAAAATAGCTTCATAATCAACACCAGCATAAATAACATTGCCTCTAACTACATGTGGTTCGTATTCTTCCATCTCTTCGATGGTACATTTATGTTTTTTAAGGTCTTCAACAGTAGCAAATCTTTGAACTTTCTGAGCAACCAAATCACCATAAGGCATGGGGTGGCGGATTGCTACAACTTTTAAGCCCATTTCCATAAGCACTTCAATGACACGGCGTGAAGTCTGGCTTTTACCACAACCTGTTCGGACTGCACCTACAGCTATAACGGGTTTTGTGCTTTTTATCTGTGTTTTCTTCGGGCCTAACAATTCAAAGTTTGCACCAGCTTTGTTTACAATAGCTGACAAGCTCATCACTTGTTGGTAAGACACATCACTGTAAGAGAAAATACATGTATCAACATCCAAATCTTTAATCAATTTGGTTAAGTCATCCTGCGCATAAATCGGGATACCTTCAGGATAAAGAGAACCTGCTAATTCTGCAGGATACTTTCTTCCGTCAATATCGGGTATTTGAGCTGCTGTAAAAGCCACAACGTTAAACATTTCATTATTCCTGTAATAGGTGTTGAAATTATGAAAATCTCTACCCGCAGCACCGATAATAATTACATTTATCTTTTTCATAAACATTTAAATATTAAATTAGTATTATATGCGGTGCAAATATAATAGTTTAAAATCACCTTACAAATTTTATTGCATTTTTTTTCTAACATTCTATATTTCATTGTTTTTTAGTCGATGGGTTGGGAGATAGGTGAAATTTCACACTACAGAATTTAACATAACGAGAGTCAAAATATATGAAATTAAAAAAATATTAATGTAATTATTTATATTTTTGGACATTAAAATTTTTCATCAATGATCAATGGTCAAAAAGTAATTATTGTGATGCCCGCCTATAATGCGGAAAAAACGCTTACCGATACCTATAATGAAATCCCTTTTAACCTTGTTGATGAAGTTATTTTGGTTGACGACTGCAGCAAGGACAATACGGCGGAACTTGCTAAGGAGTTAGGCATCAGGCACGTTATCAGGCATGAGGTAAACAAAGGTTACGGAGGAAATCAGAAAACCTGTTATAATAAAGCCCTTGAACTGAATGCAGATATTGTAGTGATGTTACACCCTGATTATCAATATACCCCAAAATTGATACCTTCAATTGTCAACATTATTGCTCAAAATCTTTACCCTGTTGTTTTAGGATCAAGAATTTTGGGTAAAGGTGCACTCAAAGGAGGTATGCCTTTCTATAAATACATGTTCAACCGCTTTCTCACCCTGTTTCAAAACCTGATTATCAATCAAAAACTTTCCGAATACCATACAGGTTACAGGGCTTTTTCTGCCGATGTTTTAAGAAAAATTAATTACGAAGCCAATTCCGACAATTTTGTATTTGATAATCAAATGCTCGCTCAGATTTTTTTTGCAGGTTTTCAGATTGCAGAACTTACCTGTCCTACAAAATATTTCACCGAAGCCTCTTCCATTAATTTTAAAAACAGCGCCATCTATGGTCTTGGTGTTTTAAAAACATCCCTTATGTATCGTCTGCAAAAATGGGGATTTGCAACATTTAGTATTTTTGAACTTAAAAAATAAACCTATATATGTCTGATTGTGTTTTCTGTGGGCATAAAGAAAGCTCAGCCCTCTACCCTGTTAAAGATATGTGGGATAATGAATATCAACTTCATAAATGTGATGTTTGTAAAACTTTTTTTCTGAATCCCCAACCCTCTCAACAAATGCTTGCTAAAGCTTATGATGACAGCTATTACGGAGCAAGCGATAAAAAATTTAACGGGCCGGTGGAAATTGTACTTGATTATTTCCGCAGAAAAAGAGCCAGACAATGCAGCAAACTTCTAAAAGACAATGATGATGTTCTTGATATTGGTTGTGGGAATGGAAACTTCTTAATATCGCTTCTGAAGTACGGTAACTATAACTTATACGGCACCGAACTGGAAGGAAAATCGGCTCAAAGAGCAGCAGCCCACAATAAAATTAACTTAAACCTCGGGCATTTGAATGTAAAACATTATAAAAAAGAATCATTCTCTTTAATAACCCTGTTTCATGTTTTTGAACATCTTTCAAATCCCCGACAAACACTTGAAAATATTGACTACTTACTGAAAGACAAGGGACATGTGGTTTTTTCATTTCCCAATATTTTTAGTTTTCAGAGTCGCTTTTTCAAAGGCAAATGGCTACACCTCGATCCCCCCAGACATTTATTTTTCATGGCCCCTACTACTTTTATCAGTCTGATGCAGTACAAAGGTTATTACCTGGTTTCTCAAAAGTACTTTTCTCTTGAACAAAATCCTTTTGGTTTGGTTCAAAGCATTTTAAACAAAATGTTAAGTAAAAGAGAAGTGTTATTTGAACACTTAAAAGGCAATAAAGCATATACTAAGAATTATTCAAAAACAAGCATCTTCTTTCAGAAACTTTTTTTTGCTCTGTGCATGCCATTGGCTATTGTAATGGATTTTTTTGCCAGCATGATTAAAAGAGGAGCTACCGTGGAGCTTGTTTTCAGAAAGTACAAGAAATAAGGCTTAACAGACAAAAAGGAGGCTAAAAATCAATTCGCGACAAAACCACATATTATTTGCCGCAATAATGCGGTGTTTAATATATTTTTTTCACCGCAAACAAAAAGTTTGAATGGCTTACTTTGAGTTGGTAACGGCGGGCACTTACTGCTGGCGGTTTTTAACGGAAAACTCATTTTTCAAGGAGAGTTTTAAACTGCTTGCAGCAAATGCCTGTTATGTTTTAGTGCTTTTATTCAATAAATAACCCTAATTTTAATTTGATTTTATTTTCAAGCACAGACACAAATTCATCTAAACTGGGTGTAGGCTGATGAGTAAAAGCTCTTAATAAATTGCTTACTGTTGTAGAAGTCTTGTCAACTAATTGAAGATTGTATATTCCCTTTTTTGGTTTTAAATCATAAATAAAATATTTATTATAGTCTTGTTTATTATAATCTAAATCAATAAGTTTGAAACGCTTGACCATATTATCATAAACAAACTTTTGCATTATCCAGATAATATTTTTATTCCATTTTTCCATTACTTGTCCTTTAATAAGCATTTGGATGTATGAAAGTTTAATAGTATTATAAGTGTTCATTCCAAATTTATACTTGTTTTCCAAAACATCTATTCCTTTCATAAAGTCTTTCAAAGCCCTTACTAATTCACCAGTGCCAGTAGTTGAATCAGATTGAAATTCTACAATACAAAAATCATCAATCTTATTGCTTATAGGTTTATGTTTTACTAAAACAAAATCAAAACTACCAACGTTTGATAAATGAACCTCTGAAAAGAGTAGAACATTATTGGTTGTACCAAATACCGCTTTAGATGCATCTTGAAATACAATATTATTTTCCAAAAACCTATGAGGGCAGATAATAGGCTTTGTTTTGCTATGATTTACAGAACATACACCCATTGGATAATTTATTGTTCTGCTTTGCTTGTCGCATTTGTCTTCCAAAAATTTGCAATAGTGATTTTTTATTGCCTTTTTTGCTTCTGTTGATTTATTTTCAACAGGAAATGTAAATATTTCGTTTGGATTCATAACCTATTTTTGAATAATAACTATTTCTTCTGGTAATAAAATATTATGACCTGTGCTTCTTCTCATTCTAAATAATTCTTTTCTGCAATTTTTATATCCGATTTCTTGTGCCATTTTAATTAAGATGTCGCAAACAGGAATATATACTCCTTTTATTGTTTGGTCGCCAACAACCTGAAGGAAATTTGCATCTTTTTTCATTAAGCTATAGAATTCCTGCATACACAAATACATATCCCCAAAATACTCTCTAACCATTCGAGGATAATCAAACCCCCAATTTTTATCTTTTGTCTGTTCGTATATTTTGTCACTAACAATTTTTACATCTTCAAATTTTAAAGCATATGTTTCAGAGTCACTCTCTTTGAATATTAATTTTGTACTACCCTTAACCATTTTCCGTTTGATTTTTTGTACATCATCCATACTCTTAACAAAATCGAGAAGATATAATTCTAATCGAGTCTGTCTTGTGTATTCTAGGTCATTGGGATATGGTGGAGATGTAACAATAAAATCAACAGATTTAGGTTTTAAATGTTTTCTTGCATTTAAGCAAGTGTCAGTAATTAATTCAGATTTTCCATAATGATTATGTTTCTGTACAGCTTTTAAATCATTATAAATTTGAATTACTTTCTTTGTAAATAAATCCCAAAAATCTTCTTTTTCTCTAAATGGATAAAATGTTGTTCCAGGGCATAAAGAAACATAAGAAGCGTCAAAACAAGATTTCGACAATGCTATTAAAAGAAGATTTTTTATTTTTTTATTTTTAATTTCGTCAACAAGATTTTTTAACAAAATAACTTCTTTTTGTAAAGCAGGACTAAGCCACTGATTAATTTCTTTTTTAGGCATTACATTAATGAAACCTAAGTCCAGTTGTAATTTATCAAAGTTATGAATTTCCTTTACAAACCTTTTACTAATATTTAAAATTTCATTTTTGTAGAGAACTAAATCAATATCCCAAGTAGTTTTAACCTCCGAAATAAAAGTCATTAAAGGGTTAGCATCAAAGCCAACCGCGTTACATTTGAATAAATTTGCGGAAATTAAAGTTGTTCCACTACCAGCAAAGGGTTCAACGATTAAAGATTCAGGTTTTAACTTATATTCAATGATTTTTTCTTCAATAAGTGAATATGGAAAATCTTCTAGGTAGTCATACCACTTATGTATAACTCCAAATTTATTAAGGTCGCTAATGGTTTGTTCAAATTCAAAAAGAGTAGAAGGTGTCTCGTATTTGGATTCAGCAAATTTTATTATTTTTTCAGAATACTCTTTTCGTTTATAATCGTTTTTTTTTATAATTTTTAAAAATAAATCAAAACAATTTTCTGGAATGGAAAAACCATTTAATAAATCGCCTTTAATGAAACCTTTGTCTACAAGCATTTTTATTGCATCAGCAAGTATTTTGCTCTCTTTAGGATAGTCAGTTAGTTGTGATAATTCTTGAATTGTTGTTTCCTTTTTTTCAGCGAGTGATAAATAGATTTGTTGCAATACCTGAGCTTGCAAAAAAGGCAATTTATTTGGATTAATAACTTGTGTCTGTGTCAAAACTGTCATATTATTTTTTTGTAAAAATACAAATTAATCAATTCATTTCCGCATTTTCTTAACAGCATTAAACATAACTATTTGCTAGGCTCAACCCTAAACGTTTGTAAACACATATAAGCACTTACAAATGCCGGAGTTAAAATTTGACATACAAATATATTATTTTTTTCAGGTATAAATAATTTTTGTATAGATTTTTTGAAAAACAGGTGTGTAAAACTAAGCCGGGTTTATTACTCCTTGCTGCATACGCGCCCATGTTTCTTTCTAGAACATATTGTGCTTCAATGAGCTATGGCAAAAAAGAGTTTTGGGGTGGGATTAAATATCCTTTAATTTCAAAATTTCCTTTTCCTTATAATTTCCTTTTTCTGTTTTTTGAATAGTGGCACATTCAACATAATAATCATGTTGAAAAATCAAGATATAATTATGATCTACAGCTTCCTGAAGAAACTCGGTTTTCTCCTGCATGCTTAACAAAGGTTGGGTATCGAAACTTGGAATGAAGGCAAGAGGAATATTTGCAGAAGTGGCTATAAAATCAGCTCCGAATACCACTTTATTCCCTTTATAATTGATTATAGGAAAAAGCTGTCCGGGGGTATGTCCGTTAACCATTTTCAGAAACACATCAGGTGTCATAAATTGTTCATTTTCGATAAATTTAAGGATGCCTTTTTCTAAAAGAGGCATGTAATTTTCGGGCAGGTAGGAGGCTTTTTCGCGTGGGTTTGGGTGGATGGCATTTTCCCACTGAGATTTACTGACCCAATAAGTGGCATTTTTAAAAACAGGCTCATAGCCCGATTTGTCATCATTAAACTTAACAGCTCCTCCGCAATGATCAAAATGTAGATGTGTAAACACGACATCGGTAACATCCTCAAAGGCATAACCTGCTTGAAGAAATGACTTTTCGAGGGAAGTATCTCCAAATAGAAAATAATGACTGAGGAATTTATCGCTTTGTTTTTTACCAATACCGGTATCAAAAAGAATTATTCTGTCACCATCAACAACAAGTAAATTTCTTAAAGCAATATTGACCATATTGTTTTCATCAACGGTACATAGTTTTTCCCAAATGGCTTTCGGCACTACGCCAAAACAGGCACCACCATCTAATTTAAAATTTTCGGCATATATCAAATGAAGCTCCATAGTTTAATAGTTTTTGTTTTGTAACAACGGAACAAAGCGGAAAGAGTCCCATTCTTTAATTTCAATATTTTGCTCATCAATTTTGGTTACTGTGGTCATCACCTGAATGCCATCAAAATTTATGTGGTTTACGGGAATAACCATAATACCGCCAACTTTCAGTTGCTCAATAAGGGCTTTGGGAATTTCGGGAGCACCGGCAGTAACAATGATTTTATTAAAAGGGGCAAAAGTTGGTAAGCCTGCGTATCCGTCTCCAAAAAACATCTTTAAATTATAACCAATCTGGGGTAAAAAAGCTTTGGTTTTTTTAAACAACTCAGCCTGCCGTTCAATAGTGAAGACCCTTGCTCCCATTTCGTGCAGCACACATGCCTGATAACCCGATCCTGTTCCGACTTCAAGGATTTTCTCCCCTTTCTGTACTTGCAACAATTCTGTCTGATAGGCGACAGTATATGGTTGGGATATTGTCTGGCCTGCTGCTATGGGGAAAGCATTGTCTTTATAGGCAAATTCAACGAATGCATTATCCATAAAAAGATGCCGGGGAACTTTTCCAATAGCGTCAAGGACGTTTTCGTTTTTAATGCCTTTGCTTTTTATTGTTTCAACAAGTTTTCTGCGTAATCCTTGGTGTCTGAATGTATCAATCATACTTTACAATAATATCAAAAAATGAGGCACACAAAAATACACTGAATTTTCCGAAAAAGAAAAGGAAATATTAAAAATCAATTATTAATTATAAAAAAGGAAGTTCTTCTGTTTTTTGCCCTTCCTGCTTCAGTTGCATTGCTATCAATGGGCCTTGTCAGACCGTAGCCTTTGTAACCGACTTGAGATGAACTGATGCCTAATTGAATGAGGTAATCATAAACCGCTTTTGCTCTGTCATCAGACAGAAACAGGTTATATTCGGGACCACCAATATTATCGGTATGACCCTGAACTTCAACTTTTATGTGGGGATGGTCTTTAAGAAATTCAGAAAATTCTTCAATGAGGAATTTTGCCTGTCTGGTAAGGTCATAATTATCCGTTTCAAAAAAGATATCCTTAATGGTGTACTCCCTACCGATTTCAATGGGCTTCACTTCAAAATCAATATTTGCAGGTGTATTGAAAGTAGTGTCTTCTGCTGAAATATAAGTTGATTCATAGGCATAGTTTTCTTGTTTTATAGTGAGGATATAATCACCGTCAAATCTGACAGCAGCCACATAGCGTCCTGTTTCCTGATTAACGGGAATGGAGGTCACTCTTCTGGTAACAGCATTCCTTAGTTCAACTCTTGCATCAGCGGGGATGGCATTGTCTTCCTGTGTGATTTCGCCACTGATAAACAAAACCTTTTCGGGTCGGGCATCCGCATACAATTCGAAAGCGTACAAATCCCAACCTCCCGGTCCTCCCTGCAGACTGTTTGATGCCACATAGGCCGTTTTCCCGTCTGTACTGACGAAGAAACTGGCTTCATCTGATTGGGTATTTATTGGATAGCCAATATTTTTAGGGCGTTCCCACTGTCCGTTATCATTCATTTTTGAATAGAAAATATCATAACCACCAACCCCAGGATGACCTTTAAAAATCTGGTTGTCAGTTGTTGTTTTATCACCGGAAGCAAAGTATAATGTCTGACTGTCTGTATGGATGAAGGGAGATCGTTCATTTCCGGGTGTATTGATGACATTTCCCATATTGACAGCCCTACCCCACTCTCCATTTTCGTTCCTTGTGGTTTTGTACATATCATAACCTCCGCTTCCCCCCGGTCGGTCACTGACAAAATAAAGTGTCTTACCATCAGAAGAAACTGTTGGTTGGGTTTCCCAAGTATCAGGTGTATTGACATTGGCACCAAGGCTTACAATTTCAGACCAAAAACCCCCTTCAAGTTTTGAAGTAAAAATGTCGCAATTGTAATAGTTGACGCTTGTCATTTTACAAACTGTAAAAAACATCTCCCTGTTATCAATGGTTACTGTTGCTCCGCCCTCATCATTTCCCTGATTGAATGGTGAAGGCATAAATTCACCATTATCGAACTCACCATCATCACCTCTTTTACTGAACAAAAATCTTTCAACAAAACGTTTTTCACTGGCCCAAGCAGTTCTCTGCTGCACTTCAATCTTCCTCGTATATAATGCCATTTCATTATTTGGGGTAATAATTGCCAGATACTCATCAAGCGGAGAAGAGATGCCACGAACAGGTCTGGGATTAAATGGAACGGGGTGATTAAAAGCCCTGGCGTAAAAATTTGCAGTTTCATATTTTGTTGTGGCATCATTATAATCGGCATCGGTCTTAATTTTCTCAACATCCCGCAGAAATTCTCTGAAATGGATGGCTGCTGAATCATAATTTCTTGCACCCAGATAAATATCTCCAAGATAATAGTGGGCATACACATCATAGGTGGGACAAACCTCCAAGGTCTTCAGAAAATAATTTTGTGCTGCTCTTAAATTGTAATCACGCCTTTGAATGTTTATCAAACCAAGCATAAAATATGCTTCTGCATATTCAGGTTCTAATTCCAGAGCCTGTTTAAGCAAATTATTTGCTTGCAGATAACGTTTTGAGCGCATTTCATCAGCAGCATCTTTAACCAAACGCTCTGCTCTTCTGTTGTCAATTTCAGGGCAATCAGAAGTTTCTTGTGTGAAAGCACTTATCGTCAGAATATTAAATAATATTATAAGCAAATATATTCTCATTTCTTATACCCGGAATTAGTTTCAAAACACCTGCAAAAATAAGAATAATACAATATTAAGCAGCAACAAATCATTGAATTTGAGTATTATTTTAATTACTTGCTAAATCATTATTCAATTCAGCAAACTACATAAGACAGCTTAAAGATCAATATCAATAACGGTATTTTCTTCATTTTCTTTTAAACTGACGCAAAAAATCACAGCAGCTTCTGAAAGTAGAGTATCAGGGTTAATATTGTTTTCAGAAGCTAAACTGTTGAGATTTTCAAGAGCTTTTCCGGTAAAATATTTTGGGGGTATCTCAATCTTAAAATCCAATTGCAGCCGGTGTTCCACATTCCATGATCCGGTGGCATTAAAAACGATGTCATCAATACTGAAAGACAAATTTTTCACATAGCTTTTTCCTTGTACAAAAAATACTTCTATCATCGCGTTATTAAAGATACCTTTTTCCAAGATTTCCAGCTGCAACTTATCAGCAATTTCCTCAAAAAAGGGAATATCCCTAATTTCCAAAGCAGGTATCCTGGATTTAAGAAACCAATGCATGTCAGAATCATCCTGTTTAATGAGTTCATTGTAAAAAATGGATGGCGCACTCAGTAAGTCAGAATTTTTCATGTAGGTAGAAAATCCTTTGTTATAACTAATGTCAATAGTTGTATTAATCTTACCTTTAGCATTAATAATCTGAGGCCATATATTTTTCAACACAGGAAAAATCTGTGCAAAATCCTGAATATCTACATTTTCAAAGTCATTCGTAAAATAAGAGCTAACGCCTTCATCCATAGTATTCCTGTACAAACCTCTAAGAAGGCCTTTTCCTTCTTTGAAAGTTACATTTAAAGCATGTACAGTCATTGTTTCATTTTCAAAATCAATAACACTGTGTGCACTTCCGACAAGGGTGTTGTTAACAATAAGTGTATCTGCATCAAACCATAATTTCAGAGCGATGTTTCGAGGTACAAAGAAATTGGAAAATCCGGTAATGAGTGTGTCTGAATTATGAGTTTCCTGAATTTCGCTTGCCATGATGTCATTTAAATTGAGACAAGGTGCTTTCAGATGCCATTCGCCACGTAAAACTTCATCAAAAAGCACATAATTAATAAAATTTTGCCAGTTACCCTCTGCTTCTAAATTTGTTTTACCAAAACGAGTGCTAAGCTTGTTTATAGCAAAACTATTATCGGAAAAAGCCAGATAGGCTGTATCAACAAAAACAGGTCTCGAATCAAAACTTTTTTGATAATTCAAGCCTCCAACAGCTATATACCCCTCGGAATTTAATTCATTCAGATCAGGTAAAATTTTGCTGAAAGTACCATTGAAATTCAAATCAATAATCAATCTGCCCATTTTTTCGAGCTTTGTATCAGGAATTATTGAGTTTAAAGTTGAGAAATCCATTACAACATCAATTTCATTCTTATAAATGGTTTTTTCCTCCTCATCACTCTGGTACAATTTTAAGCATAACGAGTCCGCTTTTGTTTTCAAACTTATATCAGCAACAAAATATTTATTTTCTTCAGCATTTTTTTTCAAAGCAACATCAATATTTATTTCAGAAAAACCGTCAGGCAAAAAATCATATTTCAAGCTGCCATCTTGAGCTTTCAGCGAAAAATCATATTTTTCGTTATAGATATCATCACTTGTAAGTTCTAAAAATGCATTGATACTGTAAGTACCATCAGAAATGATTTTGTTATAATCAGGTCCATAAAAAACATTAACGACAGAAAAAAGTTGTTTAATATCACCATTACTGCTTCCATTCATGTTTAGGAAGGTCTGTTCCCCCTCAAATCCAAATTCTCCTTCTACATTCAGAGTTAAATCATTAAAATTAACTTTTGTTGGCTCAATAATATAATGATGTAAAGAAGGATCAAAATGGAATAACATTTTACACTGAAAGGCCACATGCTGCAAAAGATCAATATTGTGACTTGAAACAGTAAAGGAATCAGCTCTTGAGGTCATACTGTAGTTATTTCCTTCTAAGCCTTTAACTCTTTTAATCCATTGATTCAAATTTAAAGCTGATATTTCGAAATCATCGTCAAAATCTTGATATGAAATATTAGAATTTATAATAATAAATCTATCAAGGGATAATTCAAAATTATCACCCTCTTTTTTTGCCTTTTTAATATCGATGAAATTAAACTGGTTTTCTTGTTTAATTAAATGAATATCAGCATTGTTAAGTTTTACGGATTTAACTTTAATCTGCTGTCCAAAAACCAGACTCCAAAAATCGACAGTTAGTTTTACCCTGCCAATTTCAGCCAAATTCTGTCCCGAAAACAAGTCTGTTCCTGTTAAGGACAAATCATCCACCCTGAGGGTAAAGTCGGGGAAACTGCGTCCCCAATACAAATCGACATGAGAATATTGAGCTGTAACATTTTCAAGAAGCTGCATCTGTCTGTTGAACTCTTTAAGGAAGGAATTCTTAAAAAGAAGAGGGAATAATGCAATGAATGCAAAAATAATTATAAAAGCAATTAAAAGCTTTTTAGAAGAAATTTTAAGCATAAAAAGGATATTATAAGGTTTATTAATGAAGTCTTTTATTCAGCAATAAATTATCTGCCAGTACCAGAGCAGCCATAGCCTCGACAATAGGTACAGCACGAGGTACAGGACACACATCATGTCTTCCTTCAATCGAAAAAGTAACTTTTCCCCTATTTTTATCAATGCTTTGTTGATTTTTCTTAATGGAAGCTACGGGCTTAAAAGCTACAAAAAAATAAATATCCTGTCCATTAGATATGCCTCCTTGAATACCCCCTGAAAAATTTGTAAGTGTTTTTATTTGTCCATTTTCTTTCACAAACACATCATTATGTTCAGAGCCCTTCATGGCGGGAGCAGAAAAACCACTGCCAAACTCAAATCCTTTTACCGCATTGATGCCCATCATGGCATAAGCCAATTGAGCCTGCAATTTATCAAATACAGGCTCTCCCAAACCAACGGGACACTCTTTTATTACACATGTAATTTCTCCTCCAACTGTATCTCCCTCTTTTTCAAGGTCGGTAAGGTATTTTAAGATGCTGCTTTCAGAGGTTCTGTCAGGAAAGTAAAAGGGCGGTTTAATATCAGTTGAAAAATCAAATTTCCAATAAGGTTCATTCAATTTAATATGTCCTATTTGAGAAACAAATGCTGAAATTTCAATTTTATACAATTTCAGCAGCATTTTTGCAAAAGCACCACCAATTACTCTAGCCAGAGTTTCGCGTGCAGAAGCTCTTCCCCCTCCCCTGTAATCTCTGATGCCAAATTTTTTTTCGTACGTAAAATCAGCATGGGAAGGACGGTAAACATCTTTTATATTATTATAATCTTTACTTGATGCATTATTATTGAGTACATAGAAAGCTATTGGTGTTCCAAGCGATTTACCTTCACAAATTCCGGAAAGAAAAACAACTTCATCATTCTCTAGTCTCTGACTTTCAAAAAATGATTTGCCTGTTTTACGCTTTTGTACATCGGCTTTAATTAAATCATAATCTATTGAAATATTAGAAGGAAAACCATCAAGGACTCCACCCACTGCCACAGAATGAGACTCACCGAAGGTTGTTAATTTTAATATTTTTCCAAAAGTATTTCCAGTCATAACAACAACAAACTTAGAACTTTTTTTTAAATAAATGCATTTTTGCCAAAACAAAAAATCACAAATAAATTCAGTATGAATTATAAATTTTATCTTTGCACTTGGATTTAAACAGGTAATTTAATTCATGGATATTCAGAGTATTAAGTTAAGATTTGGCATTATTGGGAGCGACCCGCAATTAGACAGAGCTATTGATATTGCACGTCAGGTAGCCCCAACAGAAATTTCTGTGCTCATTTACGGGGAAAGCGGCACTGGTAAAGAAGTTTTTCCAAAGATTATACATCAACTAAGTGCGCGCAAACATGGCGCATATATAGCTGTAAACTGCGGAGCTATTCCCGAAGGGACTATTGATTCAGAGCTTTTTGGGCACGAAAAGGGTTCTTTTACCGGAGCACACGAATCACGAAAAGGTTATTTTGAAACCGCTAACGGCGGCACCATTTTTCTCGATGAAGTTGCAGAACTCCCTTTATCAACTCAAGTCAGATTGTTAAGAGTTTTGGAAACCGGTGAATTTATGAAAGTTGGTTCATCAAAGGTTATAAAAACAGATGTCAGGGTTGTAGCTGCCACCAATGAACATGTACCGGAAGCCATCAGAAAGGGCAAATTCAGAGAAGACCTCTACTATCGTTTAAACACGGTACCCATTATAATTCCCCCACTAAGGAATCGACAAAATGACATTTTATTGCTTTTCAGAAAATTTGCCTCCGATTTTGCAGAAAAGTACCGTATGCCCGCTGTCCAGCTTGATGAAGAAGCCCAAAAGAAATTAATTGCATACAGATGGCCCGGTAATGTTCGGGAACTTAAAAACATCACCGAACAGGTCTCAATAATTGAAAACAACAGACTTATTACAGGTATTACCTTATCGAAATATCTCAGCAACCTGAATTCTGAACTTCCTGTACTTTACAAAGATAAAAAGAGCGAAGAGAACTTTTCTTCTGAGAGAGAAATTATGTACAAGCTTCTTTTCGATATGAAAAAGGATATGCACGAACTCAAAAAGCTGATATTTGACATCATTGTAAATAATGAAAATGAAGAAGTTGGGCAAAATATGAAAAGCAGTCAGGCATTGCAAAAAATTTACCACGACATTCATTCTGATATTAATTTTGGTAAAGGGGAACCTGAAGTAATACCGGCACAAGAGATAAGGATTTCAAAACCCGACAATGCTGACGAAGATTTTGATGATACCGCAGAGGTTTATGAAGAAAGCCTTTCATTGCAGGATAAGGAAATTGATATGATTAAAAAAGCCCTCGATAAATACAACGGAAAGAGAAAAAAGGCAGCTCAGGAATTAGGTATTTCGGAAAGAACTTTATACAGAAAAATAAAAGAATACAATATTTAAAAATCCTATGAATAAAATACTTTCAATTGTAGGATTACTATTTTTTGCATTGATATACTCGGGCTGTGGCATTTATTCTTTTACTGGTGCTTCTATCCCCCCTGAAGTTAAAACTATTTCCATCGGACATTTCGAAAATCAAGCCAATCAGGTTCAGCCAATTTTAAGTCAGACACTAACTGATGCTCTGAAAGATCGGTTTCTATCTCAAACTAGTCTGAATGTGGTGAATGGTGCTGCAGATATGAGTATTGAAGGGGCCATTGTCAACTATATAACTGCTCCCGTAGCCATTCAATCTGACGACAAAGCTGCTCTCAACAGACTTACAGTGGGCATACGTGTTAAATTCATCAATGAATTTGATGAGACCAAAAACTTTGAATCCACATTCAGCAGGTACGAAGATTATGACAGCAAGTTAAGCCTTTCGACAGTTGAAGATGCCCTCATTAAAAACATTGTAGATGCTTTGGTTGAAGATATTTTTAACAAAACAGTTGTGAATTGGTAAAAAACACAAAACTTTTGGCATAAAATTTGAATTTCAATCACAGCACTTCCACTCAACATATATATTTCCCCCTGTTTTTTTAAAAAAAGCCGATTTTTAATCGGCTTTTTTTTAATTTTACAAAAAAAAGTCAAATGAATCGTTTAGTCCGTATATTGTTATTATTTTCAATTCTATTTACCCTTAATGCTAAGGGGCAACAAACTGTCATTTATCCTGGTCTAAGCGGAAGTGTTTTAAGAGACAGTTTGGCAGCAAATTATAAGACACAATTTGTTTTTTTATATGATACTGCAAGAGATTCATTGTTTGGAAAGGTATTTTATCGGGAAGGTCTTGTTGAGTGTCAATATACGGGAGATACCATAAGAATTGATCTTTCTGATACAATTTCTCCACGCACACAAGCCGATGCCAAAGGTTTTAATACAGAACATTCCTATCCACAAAGTAAAGGAGCCATGTCGGGTAATGCCAACAGCGACCTTTTCCATTTATTTCCCATACGATCTGATGTAAACTCATCAAGAAACAACCTCCCTTATATGGATATTCCTGATTCTCTTGTATCTCGTTGGTGGCGGCATAATTATTCACAAACAACTATACCTGATACCCTTAAAGAAGAATACAGCAAAAGAGCTACAAATGGTTTTGAAGTTCGGGATATCAGAAAAGGTGATATTGCAAGAGCTGTTTTCTACTTCTACACCATGTATAAAAGTGAAGCTGATAATGCCGATCCATTTTTTTTCAATTCTCAAATCAAATATTTGAGACGTTGGCACAATTTCGACAAACCCGATTCATCTGAATATCTTAGAAATGACATAACAGCAAATTTACAAACAGGGATTGTAAATCCATTTATTTTAGACACGACCCTTGTTAACAGGGCTTATGGTATAGATCCACCAGCCACATTTTCTGTTTCTGTTATAAACGAAACCCAAACAAAACTCAAGTGGCAAAGAAATGATTCAAATGATGATGTTTTAATTGTCAGAAATCAATCAGGCGTTTTTAAAGACCCTGTTGATGGAATTATGTACGCCAATGGTCTCAGTCCTGAGCTTAACGGTTTTGTTATAACATCTACCGCTGATTCCACAATTGACTTTTTGCCACAGATGGGAAGTTATTATTACAAAATTTACTCCGTTCACAATTTAATTTACTCTACAGGACTTTTTCAAAATGTAACAACAGGGTTTACGGATGCTCTGCACTATTGGAACTTCAATAATAATGCCCCTGCCGAAAATGAGATATGGGATACTTTGATACCTGCATTCACAGGGAGCGGTATGCTCACACATAACCTTCCTGACGTCAGAGCATATCAGGGATCTTTGATAAACGCTTTACCAAATGATCAGGCAGGAAGTAGTTTTTCTCCAAAAGGTATGATTAACAATAACAACGCAATAATCCTTCATGTGCCCACTACTTTTAAAAAAGATATCGTTTTTTCTTATGCAGCAAGAGGTACCTCAACGGGCTATGACACACACAGTATTTATTACACTACAGATGGATTAACTTTTGACTCGCTTACTTCTTTTTATGCTCTTAACTATGATTGGGTGGTTCGCACAGTTGATTTCTCATCAATAGCAGCTGTAAATGACAACCCTAATTTCAAGATTAAAATATACATAAGAGGTGCTACCCATAGTCTTGGAAACAATCGTTTTGACAATTTTAAAATTTTGGGAAATGATTTGGATTTTTCGATCAGGGATAGTTTGTCTGAGATTCAAATTAAAGTCTATCCAAATCCTTTTACTGATTATTTGAATCTTGAGAGTTTAACCGAAAAATCAACGCCCTGCAAAATAGAAATATTCTCAATAAACGGGACCCTGGTTTACTCAAAAACAGAGTGTTTACCATTATCTATATCAACAAAGTCTTTGGCTCAAGGTATTTATACATTATTAGTCAGTAAAAAAAATTACACAGAAAGATATAAGCTTATAAAACTTTAGTTATGACACTTTTTATTCATGTCCGTATTCTCGATATCATTGACATATTGTTAGTGGCCTATCTGTTGTATTTTATTTATCATTTAATTAAAGGTTCTGTAGCCATCAATATTTTCATAGGAATTATTGCCATTTACTTTTTATACCGCTTGGTCAGTGCCTATCAAATGGAAATGTTGGGAGAAATATTAGGTCAATTCATCAGCGTAGGGGTTATAGCCCTCATAATTGTTTTTCAACAGGAATTGAGACAATTTTTATTTTTATTGGGACGCGCAAAGATGTTTAGTAAAGGAATTAAAGCGAAAAACATATTGCTTGGTAAATTCAATATTGTACAAGATAAAATACTTGATTTACCTCCAATTATTGAATCAATCAGAAAGATGAGCAACAGCTTAACAGGAGCACTTATTGTTATAACTCAAAAAAATGATTTGCTTTACTTTGTTAAAACAGGTGAGTTGATTAATTCGGACATAAGCTGTTTGTTGATTGAAAGTATTTTTTATAAAAACAGCCCCTTACATGATGGAGCCATAATTATTTCACACAACCGTATTAAATCAGCTAAATGCGTTCTACCACTGATTGACGATTCAGACTTTCCGGAAGATTTAGGATTACGACACAGAGCAGCAGCCGGTATCACAAGTAACACAGATGCCATAGCCATTGTAGTTTCAGAGCAAACAGGGAAAATTGCTTTTTCCATGTATGGAAAAGTGTTTAGGAACCTCAGTCCTGACGAAGTGAAAACAAAGCTGGAAGAGGTTTTTATTCAACAACCGATTTCTAATTTGTAATTGAAAACACCATAAGGATGGAAATTTATTTTGTCATTGTCAATCCTGCTGTTCCCGAAAATGTTGGTGCCATAGCGAGGGCTATAAATACAATGGGCTTTAGCAAGTTACGACTTGTTAATCCCTGTAACCATCTTGATGATAAAGCAATGTGGCTGGCACACGGCTCACACGACATACTAAAAAATGCAGAGGTATTCTCAGATATTAATACAGCGCTCCAAGACATGGATTTTATCGTGGGAACTACAGCCAAAAAAAGAAGAGTCAAAGAGGATTACCTGTCAGTTACAGAATTAAAATCTGTTTTAAGTCATAAGAAAATAAAGAAGCTTGCCATGCTTTTTGGAAGGGAAGAAAGTGGTTTAAGCAATAAGGAGATGGAGAAGTGCCATCTTGTAAGCAGTATTCCTCTGAAGAAACCTTACCCCTCTTTAAATCTGGCACAAGCAGTTATGTTGTATGCATACGAATTATCTGCTTTAAAAAAAACTGTTGTTAAAGAAAAAAAATTACCGGATAGAGGAAAAATTGATGTGTTAAACCAAAATATTTATTTAATTTTGGAGTCAACAGGGCTTTCTAAAAACAGAAATCTGAGCCAACGTATTATAGAGAGAATTAATTTATTGGGTGATGATGATGCAGGGCTCATGCTTTCAGTATGTCTCAGGGTTTTAGATGGCTTTGAGAAAAAGTAATAATGCATTCAACAATTATATTGTCACACCCAAATAAGTATTTCAATTATAGAAAATAATTACAAATAAAATTTAAACTTATGAAACATTTATCTGTTTTTAAAGTCATGTTGCTTTTTGCAGCAATAGTAGCTGTAACCTATTCAACTGCCCAGTCAACAGTGCAGGCCAAATTAATTACATTTATGATATCAGGAGCAACTGATACCTATGTGACGTGTGTAAATGATTCTAATGATATTGCAGGCTATTTTTACAATGGCACAGAGGAACGAGGTTTTATTTATTTTGCAAACGCTGCCGATACCGTAATTGTAAATTATCCTTCAGCCACGAATACCAGAATTTACGGCATCAACAATAACAGAATCGTTGTAGGTTCCTACAATACAACTGGTAATATTGCCGACAATAAAGGCTTTAAGTATAACCATGCAACCTTAACTTTTAATGAAACGACTACATGGTTGGCACAAACATACAAAGTTTCCAGAGATATTAACGATGCCGGTTGTATTGTTGGTGATCACAGAACTAGTCCTTCTACCAGTGTTTGTCATATTTCGTGTGGCGGTAGTGATATAATTTTTCATTACAATTACAACTCTTCATTTATTAACGGGATAAATAATTCGAACAGAGCCGTTGGGTTTTGGCTTGATGCACCTCAGAACTATGGATTTATAAGAGAAGCAGATGGTTCTTTAACAGATTTGAATTACCCTGGAGCCACTAGAACAAGACTGATGGGAATTAATGACAGTAATATGGTTGTTGGCACTTTTGATTTATCGCGTTCATTTGTTTACAAAGGAGGTGTTTTTAAAGAGATTGTCAAGTCTGGGACCAGCGATATTCAGGTTCAGGACATCAATAACTATGGTTTTATAGTCGGATTTTATAAGAATGCAAGCAACCACACAGTAGGGTTTTATATGCCGTTCTGCGATATAGGCTTCCGTCCAAATCCAAATGGATGGCATTTTAATAATAGTTCTACAAATTTATGGCCCCATAGTTATTATTCTCAAATAGATTATAATACCGACCCCTATCGTTATGGACAGGCACCTTTCCCAAAAATTTACGCTAACAATCAATGGAATGTTGTACAAAACTTTTTGTTCCCGGATTGGAAATTGTTTGTAGAAACATTTGGAGAACAGTCCTGTTATACAGTTGTCAATAATATACCGGTAATAAAAAATTCTGTTTTTAATAAATGGTATAACATGACAGACAATTGGGGTGGTTCATGTTTTGGATTTACCATGTCAAGTTTTATGGCATGGAACGATATGCCTCTGTTCAAGTCAAATTATCCTAACGTAGATCCATGGAATATCTATACTGAGATATATCAGATTCCGATAAATTATCACAGCCGCAGGTGTATCAATCAATTACAGTTAAAACAAAGTCAAAAAGTGTATTTCAGGTATTATAATCAAAATGGAAATTTATCACCAAATGAAGCTTTGAAAAAAATTAAAATACGGCTTTTGGACTCAAATAAGGATGAAGGAGGATTGGTTTTCTTCAATCAGAATGGTGGAGGAGGTCACATTGTATGTCCTTATAAAGTTGAAATTGATACCCTTGACCCAAACATAGAGTATATTTATGTGTATGACAACAACCAACCAAATGACACCACAAGAAGGGTTAAGATCAATAAAGTTCTCAATTCATGGTATTATAATTTATCAGGAAATGCTGCCATTGCACAAAGTGAATGGGGTGGAGACAATGCCCACAAAGGCATGTATATGTTCTTACCTTCAAGCACATTATATGCACCGTCCTATGTAGATTCTCTTAAAAAGACAGGATTATCAGAAGATGATAAAAATCTGACATTTGATATCTATAATTCTACAAATTCAAACACTACCATCAATGACCTAAGTGGTAATACTACAAGTTTTGTTAATAATGTATTAACAAACAATATTCCCGGTGCAGAGCCAATGTTCGGCTTTGCAGGAAATCAACCACCTTATGGTTATATGCTGCCCGAAAGTACCTACTTTGTTGAAATGGAGAATTTCAGCGACTCCCTTGCAGATTTTTCATTAATTACAGAACTAAATTCATACTTCTATTCCAGAAGCCAGGCATTGTTATCGCATCACGACAAATTTCAAATAGATGCTAATGGTGTTAAATATATTAATACTGATAATGTAAGTAAGTCCATCAATGTACAGGCAATTGCAAATGATGCCGGCAACGAAAAAACATTTGGTGTTCTCAATTTGCCTTTAAACTCAAATTCAAACATTACTTTTAACATACTCACAAACGACAAATTGAAGGTTAAAAATGAAGGTATCGCTACAGCGTATGATCTTAGGATACAGTATATTTCTTCTTCTGTTACCGGTTTATTTGAGCATGCTTCAATTGTTATGGATGCAAACACCACCCATACTATTGTGATGAACTGGAATAATATACAAAATGCTGATGTTTGTATTTATATTGATAACGGTAATAACGGTATCAATGATGACACCCTATGTTTTAGCAATCAGGGCGTTTCAGAAATAATTACCAACCCCACAATTGTTCAACTCTCTTCGTCAGCTCAAACGGATACTTTATATATTGGTAACTCGGGTGCCGGAATCATGAACTGGAGTGTTACTTCAGATTCCCCTACTTGGCTGAGCATAACAGGGAGCAACTCAGGAAGTAATTTTGGATATATTAAATATACAGTAAATGCCAATTCAGGCACACTCAGGACAGGTCATTTAACACTGACTGCTGCAGGAGCATCAAACAGCCCTTATGTTATTGAAGTTAATCAAGCCGGTGTTCTTGCCGTTCCTGCAAATCTGACCGCATCAGACGGAACATTTTCTGATGGTGTACATGTATCATGGGATGCCCTTGCAGGAGCTACACATTATAAACTTTACAGAAGTACCGTTGCCGGAAGTAATGGCACTGCCATAACCGGATGGATTACGCCAACCACCTATATTGACAATACGGTGAACGGAGGTGATTTTTACTATTATTCCGTTAAAGCAGCACAAAATTCTTCCGGCTTGAATGAGTCAGGGTTCAGCAATATTGATGACGGGTGGAAGACTTGTTTTACAGCAAACTTTAACCATTCGGGAGTTTGCTTAGGACAGCCTACAATTTTTGAAAATATGAGTTCTGTTCATACAAATGCTTACTTTTTATGGGATATAGACAACAATGGCACCACTGATTATGTAGGTGAAAATATAAGTCATACTTATACAAGCACAGGTTCAAAAACGATAGTTTTAACTGTAACTGACAGTAGTTTATGCAATAGCACCTTCCAGAAAACCATCACTATTTTATCTTTCCCGACTGTAAATCTACCCGAGGACACAATTGCTTGCGCAGGTCAGTTCTTAACACTTAATGCAGGAAGTGGTTTCAGTTCATATTTATGGTCAACCGGATCGACTTCAAATTCAATAACCATTGACAGCACCGGTTTTGGACTTGGATGCTCACCTGTATATGTTTCTGTTACAAATGCCAACGGTTGCTCAACAATTGATACAACAGCAGTAACTTGGACTGTTTGTTCACAATTACCGGAACAGGGATACCATGACTTTAATTGGAATATATACCCCAATCCTGCAAACAGCGAACTCAACATCGTTCTTGAAGGAGAACTGAGCAATGTGCAGCTGATGATCTATAACTTTAACGGTCAGTTGGTGTATAGCGACAAGGTTGAGGAAGTTTCAGGTTCTTATACCCACAGAATTGAACTCAGAGATCTTCCTGCAGGTATATATCTGTTCAGATGCCTTACTGATGATGCAGTTAAAGTAAAGAAACTCATTGTGTATTAAGGCCTTTGCAGTTTCTTTTCTTATATTTTCTAGTAATGCTGGGGTATTATACTTATGTCTTAGACACTTAAAAAAAATTCCCTTAATGTTTTGTGTAATAGAACGTTTATGAAAGAATAATTGGAAATTGGAAATTGTAAATTTTAAATTGTAAATTTTAAATTTGTGTTTTTGTTTATAAATTAATTTTTAATGGAAAATAAAGCTGATGCGTTATCAGAAAGGTTTTTAAACTTTGGTGCAGAAATAATAAAACTTGTAAAATTATTAGGCAACGACCCTATAAACAAACATATTGCTTTGCAACTATTTCGCTCTGCTACATCTGTAGGAGCTAATTATGAAGAAGCTAGAGGAGCAGAAAGCAGACAAGATTTTGCACATAAGATGCAAATTGTACTTAAAGAAGCTAGAGAATCTCTTTTTTGGTTAAAGCTTATACAAAGGTCGGAACTACTTGATAAAAAAGAGTTTGAAAAACATATTAATGAAAATCAACAGATTTGTGATATCGTAGCTAAATCTGTTAAAACATTGAAAAACAACAATATAAAATAAATTGGCGTAAGTGTAGGAAATAAATTTACAATTTACAATGTGCGAAGCACTTACAATTTACAATTTACAATATTTTTTGAAAGAAAGTGCGCAGGGCGTGGGTTTGAGGAAGGTGATTGTGAGATAATGAAGAATTGTAAATTGGAAATTGCAAATTGTAAATTTTAAATTTGATAGAAACACAGCTATTAATGGCTTGTGCGAAGGAAAATAAATTTTCAATTTACAATGTGCGAAGCACTTACAATTTACAATTTACAATATGTGAAACCAGCTATTAATGGCTTGTGCGATAACTTGACACGAGTTAGGGATTATATTTTAACATATTTTCCAACAGGTAGAAAAAAAGGTTTTAACTGGTCATTTCGGGAAGTAAAATAATTGTAGGTTTTCAGAGGTTTACCTATACAATCCGAAATTTTATTCAAAGGTTGATTGAAATCGTCATAATGTGAAAAATAAATTTTCTTTGGTTTTGTTGCTAAAACAACTTCATTGTAAAAATCATCCCTGTAGGCAGGATGGTCAAAAGAAGCAATTACAGATTTTTCGAATCCGGCAATTCCAAATATTAAAACATCTACTTTGTCTTTCAAAAATTTAAAAGCATTTTCTTTATAATTCGCACTTCCCAAATTCAGGATTGTACCCATTTTATGTTTAATAAAGATACCGTAAGTTTCCCCATCTTTATAATCATAAAAATTAACAGGAGGAACGAGTGGCTTGTCTATTTGACCACTAATAGTTTCTCCAACAATAGGTATATGAAGATGCTTTGACAAAATAAACTGCACTTCAAAGTCTCCGATTCTATACGTTTCAGATTCATTAACTATAGTAATGTTTTCATCATTAACACCTCCACCTTTACCGATAAAATAAGTTGATTTTGACCCATAAAGCATCGGGCTATTTTCGGAATTGGCAATAAAATATTTCATTACTTCAGCCACATCAAGAGCATGATCATAATGTGAATGCGTGGTTAACACCGCATCAACTTTTGAGATATGAGCCCCTTGCAATATTTTACTAATGACTAAGGGATCAGGTGCAATCTGAATATTTTTAAACAGGGCGATTTTCTTCCAATCTACATCTGGTCTTGTGAAAAAGGGATCTATCAACAAACCTGTTTTCCCATCGCTGATATACAAGCTGTTTGTTCCCAAATAAAAGATATGTAAATTCTCGGGTAAAGGCACACTTTCAGCAAATAAATCAGTGCGTCCCTGAATAGAAAAATGAGGATTAATATCATAATGAAATTTATTACTTTCAACATATTCAGGGTAGGAAATCCTTACAAAAAATGAACATACATTTTTGATTAAAACATTAAAAATAAAAGCAATAATTGATTCAATGAGTTTCATAAGTGGAATTAAAATAAAAATTTGCAGAATCAATTAAAATCAAATTTGTCACATCACACTCTTTTAGTGTTTAATCTCTCTCTAACATTCTGATAATCTATGTAATAAATTATTTTTAATGTAAGAGTATTTAGCTGTGGGTAACCCAATGTTTGAGTAAAATTATCAAAATAATTGTAGGTTATCAGATTATTTTCTTCAAGCAGGGCGTTTTTCCAAATAAGATTTAATTGGCTTCCGGGTGCAAACTGCCAGTTAAACAACACATCAACATTAAAAGAATTAAAGTTAAAATCTTTATTTGTATTAAAATCATCTGAACTGCTGAGAAGTCCGGAATTTTCAAGCCTATAAAAATCACTGTATCTTCCTGTAATCCAATAGTGTCGTATCCTACAACTAAAAGACACATCATTTTTCACAACATAGAGACCAGAGAAAGTGTTTTCAATATTTTGCAATTGGCGGCGTCCAAAATAAATATTATTGCTATTGTCATTTCCAGCATAACCAATATCGTTCTTATTATTTGAAATAAAAAAGCTGTAATTAAATGAAAATCTGTTATTTAAACGAACAATTGGCATAAGTTTATAGGCCTGATAAAACCCTTCGGTTTCCGGTCTCCATATCAAAGACATGCTGCCATCTAATGCCAATGTTTTTCTATAATCCGAAGAAAAATTAATAGATCCTCCCGTATTTATTGGTCTGAGGTAGAAACGACCGGGTGAACGGGCCTCATAAAAGTCATGCCTTTTACAGAAATCAGTATTAATATTACCCCAAATAGTCAGATAGTTATTTAGTGTGGTATTGGATGTCAAGGTGAGACCTCTGAAAGTAATTTTTTTTGTATTAAAATGATAATCATTTCTGAGCACCAAAGAATTTTTTAAATACAAAAATTTTGAAAATGGTTCATAGATGTTGTAATTCATTGTGAGCACATTGTCAACCTGGCTGTTATTATTCATCAACCCCAAATCATTGTTATCAAAACCGTCATCAACCAGGCTTCTTGAAATATTAATCAAAAAATTCCCTTTAACTTTTCCTATTAATGCATAATACTTATATCCCTCAATGACTTTATCGGCCGATGAATTAAAAATCCGGCTGTAAGCACCTGTCAGATTAATACGGTAATAATTGTTTCTGTTGAGAAGGTTTATACCACCACCCGTAACATTAGCATCACGGTAGCTGCCATCCCTGATCACATTAGTATTGATTAAATAAGCAGATGAGTTTTTTTTAAAAGCTTTATCCAGAACCAAAATATTATAATTTGTCAGGGGGTCAGTAAGTATTTTACGTTCACCTTTTGAAGAATCTCCGATAATAGCAAACGTATTATCTGTAATGGCATTAAAAAAGCCAATAGCAAAACCCTTTTTATTCCTGCCTGAAATTTTCATGGCATTGATTAATTTAGCTTGATAAGGGTTATTAATAATATACTCGTTGCTATCGAGTTGCGATGAAACCAAATCATAATTCAAAGGTATGCGTCCTATGCGTCTTGAGTAAAAAAGTGAACCTTTGTTAAACAAATCTATTGATTCCTGAAAAAAAGTTCTTTTTTCATCATACACAGTTTCAAAAGCAGTGAGGTTTTTAATCTGATTATCAGATTGCACCTGACTAAAATCGGGCAATAAAGTTAAATCCAGAGTGTGACTTTCATCAAGACCCCATTTCAGGTCCATGCCACCACTGAAAGAAGTTGAGCTGTTTTTTTTATCAGGAATATTATAGGGATAATGTTCAGCGTTAAAAGTCATATAAGGAGTTAAAGACAATCGCAATGGGGGGTTGATATTCTCAATACCATGAAGTTCTCCCCAGTAACTACTTTTGATGGCATCACCTTTAGTTTCCAAGGCCCATTGCGACCACTCTCTTTTTCGTCTCAGATTTCTGTAAAACTGAATACGCCATAATTGAGTATTTTTCCTAGGGAATCGGATTGCTGAATATGGAATTCTAATTTCTGCAATCCAACCGGAATCATTAATTGAGACAGCACTTTCCCAAACTGCATTAAAACGAGCATCCAAATCTCTGGAGTCTTTCTGCACACCTGAAACACTTACCTCAAAAGTATAAAAGTCATTTTGGTTGTTATAGGTATCAATCATAAAACCAAAGGCATCAGCATTAAGGTTATCATCACGGTTGCCCAATTGCTTTAAAAGGCTATCAGGTGCAGTGTCAAATAGAAAAGCACTTATATAAAGGGCATTGTCACTGTATAAAATCCTTACTTCTGTTTGTTGAGAAGGGGGCAAATCAAAAACAGGATCATATTGTCTGAAGTCGTTATAAAATTCAGCATTCTTCCAAGATTCTTCACTTAATATACCATCAATCTTTATTTTTTCAGAAATTCGAAGAGCAGTTGCCTGTTTCAGATTGTTTTGGCCAATTAAAAAAGAAGGTAGAAATAGTACTCCAATCAATAAATTCTTTATCCTCATCTTATTTTTTAAAAATAAAGCATCTTATTAAAGAAAGGGGAAATTGCAATAATTTGTTAATACAAAAAAATAAAAAAAAACTGAATAAAAACATTTTTTGTATTTTTGGATACAATTAAATTGAGAAAAATATGAACCTACACGAATATCAAGCTAAAAGTATATTAAGAAAATTTGGAGTTGAAACACCTCTCGGATTTACTGCTGATAATCCTGAACAGGCAGTAACAGCAGCTAAAGAAATTCAAAGACTGACAGGTTCAGATAAGTGGGCAGTAAAAGCACAGATTCATGCAGGTGGGCGTGGAAAAGGCGGTGGTGTAAAAATTGCCAAAACATTGGATGAAATCTCTATATTTTCACGTGCCATTATTGGAATGCAGCTTATAACCCCACAAACCCCACCCGAGGGGAAAAAGGTTAATAAGATACTTATCGAACAGAATATATTTTACCCGGGGGAAAGTGAACCTCAGGAATTTTACTTGAGTATTTTACTCAATCGCAGCTTGGGTCGTAACATTGTTATGTACTCACCCAAAGGAGGTATGAGCATTGAACAAGTTGCAGAAGAAACACCTGAATTTATTTTCACTGAAGAAATTGACCCAAAGACAGGAATTCTACCTTTCCAATCTAGAAGGATAGCTTTTAATCTAGGGCTCTCAGGACAGGCATTTAAGTCCATGGTTAATTTCACGCAAGCTCTTTACAAAGCCTATATAGGTGCTGACTGTCAACTTATAGAAATCAATCCTGTCATGAAAACCTCTGACAATAAAATCATGGCTGCTGATGCTAAAGTAACCATTGACAATAATGCCCTGATGCGACATCCGGACATTGCTGAAATGAGAGATGTAACAGAGGAAGACCCATCAGAAGTTGAAGCAGGAGAATACAATCTCAACTATGTTAAGCTCAATGGAAACGTGGGTTGCATGGTAAATGGAGCAGGGCTTGCCATGGCTACTATGGACATTATTAAATTATCTGGCGGAGATCCGGCCAACTTTCTTGATGTGGGAGGCTCAGCCAATGCACAAAGGGTAGAACAGGCATTTCGTATTATTCTTAAGGACCCCAATGTAAAAGCCATACTTATTAACATTTTCGGTGGAATTGTACGCTGTGATAGAGTTGCCAATGGGATTGTTGATGCGTATAAAAATATCGGAGAAATCAGAGTACCTATTGTTGTTCGTTTGCAAGGCACCAACGCTGAAGAAGCCAAAACAATTATTGATAATTCAGGTTTAAAAGTATTTAGTGCTATAACACTTAAGGAAGCTGCAGAGCTGATTGGGAATGTGCTTAAATAGTCGCTCCTTAAAAACATTCTAAATTACTGAATATCAATAAAATAACTCACTTTTTCTTTGTTTATATTTGCAAGAAAATGTATCTTTGTTGTATAAAACCTTGCAAAAATGATAGGAA
>JAQVVM010000044.1 GCA_028698995.1 Bacteroidales bacterium | reverse complement strand
CCTGGTAGCATCTCAAATTGCCATGGAAAATGATTTTGATGTCATTCATGCCCACGATTGGCTGACATATCCGGCAGGGGTAGCGGCAAAAAGGATATCCGGCAAACCATTAGTTGTTCACATGCATGCTACAGAATTTGACCGTTCAGGAGAAAACATCAATGAAATAGTATATAATATTGAAAAAGATGGGATGATGGCTGCAGACGCAGTAATAACTGTCAGTCATTTTACAAGAAACATTGTCCTGTCACGCTATGGAATTGAGCCAGAAAAAGTAATTACAGTTCACAACGGTGTGGAGCCAAATGAAAATGCTGGTCGTGATAAATTTGAAAAGCATTTTAAGGAAAAGGTTGTAACTTTTCTGGGACGGATAACTTATCAGAAAGGTCCCGATTACTTTATAGAAGCTGCAAATAAGGTACTATTAAAAACAAAGAATGTCCGCTTTGTCATGGCCGGAAGCGGTGATTTACTCAACCGCTCAATAAAACGTGTTGCAAAGCTTGGAATAGCCGACAAATTTCATTTTACCGGATTTCTGAAAGGAGATGATGTTGACAGGATGTATGGTATCAGTGATGTTTATGTCATGCCATCGGTTTCTGAACCTTTTGGTATTGCTCCACTTGAAGCAATGCGCTCCAATGTGCCGGTTATAATTTCAAAACAATCAGGTGTTTCAGAAGTACTTAAGCATGCTATAAAAGTTGACTACTGGGATGTAGATGCCATGGCAGATGCCATTTACGGACTTCTTCATTACAACGGTATCAATAAGATGTTTGAAATTTATGCCAAGGCTGAAGTTGATTCTATAAAATGGGATAAAGCTGCCTATAACGTTGAGGATGTTTATAAGAAAACCCTTTTAAAAAATAATGATTAAAGAAAACTAAATATATTTTGATAATGAATAAAAGACATATTTGTTTGTACTTCCAGGTTCACCAACCGTTCAGGCTAAGAACTTACAGATTTTTTGACATCGGACACAAACATGATTATTTTGATGATTACGCCAACAGATATATCATGCGTAAAGTGGCTGAAAGATGTTACCTGCCGGCGAATAATCTTTTACTGAGCATGATAAAAGAATACGGCAATTTATTTAAACTCAGTTTTTCGATTTCGGGAAGTGCCCTTGCTCAGTTTGAACTATACGCACCAGACGTATTAGAAAGTTTTCAGAAACTGGCAGAAACCAACAATGTAGAATTCCTTGCTGAAACACAGGCACATTCCCTATCTTCACTAAAGAGCAACAATGAGTTTATCAAACAAATCAATGCCCACACTAAAAAAATTGAGGTTTTGTTTAAGCAAAAGCCCAAAACATTTCGTAATACCGAGTTAATTTATTCGGATTTGATTGGTGAGCAGATTGCGGAAATGGGTTTCAGGACAATGATTACAGAAGGAGCCAAGCATGTTTTAGGATGGAAAAGCCCTAATTATATGTATTGTAATGCCATAAATCCCAAACTAAAGGTATTGCTTAAAAATTTTAGACTCAGTGATGACATTGCTTTTCGTTTTTCTGATAGATCATGGGCTGAATGGCCACTCACAGCCGAGAAGTTTACCGGATGGCTCAACAATGTAGACCCTTTTAACGAAACAATCAACCTCTTTATGGATTATGAAACATTTGGAGAACATCAATGGGCTGAAACAGGTATCTTTGATTTTATTAAACAATTGCCCAAGGTTGTTTTAAGTTCATCAAATTACATGTTTAGTCAACCAAACGAATTGTGGAAAAAGTTGCAACCGGTATCTTCCATCAGTGTTCCATATCCGATTTCATGGGCAGATGATGAGCGAGATGTAACTGCCTGGCTCGGAAATGAATTGCAGGATGAGGCTTTTAATAAGTTGTATAATTTGGAAGAAAAAATTACCATCTGCAACGATGAAAATATTCAAAGAGATTGGTTAAGACTTCAAAACAGTGATCATTTTTATTATATGTGCACCAAATGGTTTTCAGATGGCGAAGTGCATAAATATTTTAATCCATATCCAAGTCCTTACGAGGCATTTATTAATTACATGAATGTTCTTGCTGATTTCTCTATAAGGATTAACAATATTGTTAATTTTAAAGAAGTCATCGTTCCGGAAATTGTCAATACTGAAATTAAAAAAGAGATAAAGCCTGTTAAGAAAAAAAACACAGAGAAGACAGAAAAAAAAGAGCAAAATATAAAAGAACCTCAAACTTTAAAACCTAAAAGAAAGATGAAGAAAAGAAAGACAAAAACAACAAACAAAGAAAAAATTGAAAAGCTTATTGAAAATTTTAATATAAGAAAAATTAACATTTTACCAAAATCAATCATTAAAGAAATAATGAAAGATGTTGATGTAAAACTCTTGGCTTATTCTATTAATGATTTAAATGATGAATTGAAGGATACGCTTCTATCTCAGATGGGCATCAGAAAATTGCATGAATATGAAGATGTGATTGCCACTATTGACAATGTTGCTTCTAAAGATTTAAAAATGGCTAAGAAAGATTTTGAAAAATATATTCTTGACTTTATAAGTAAATAGCTATTTCCCTTGGGCTAAAATATCCTAAATGAAAAAGTCCGCAGCAAAAATAAAAAGCAGGCAAAGCCTATCAAAAGGCTCGTCTGTTTCATATAATTTTTATATCGTTCTTGTTCTAATTTTTACCTTTATTGTTTATGCTAACTCACTAGACAATGATTTTGTAAACAACTGGGATGATGATGGTTATATATTAAACAACCAAGCTATTAAAAAACTTTCAGCCGAAAGTGTTCAAAATATCTTCTCATCATTTCACATGGGGAATTATCATCCTCTGACAACATTATCTTATGCCCTTGAATTTCATTTTTTTAAACTGAACCCTAAACCTTATCATGTAAGTAATTTATTGTTACATATTTGCAATGTTTTTTTAGTCTTTGTTTTTTTGAAAATATTGATTAAAAATCGCAATATTTCATTGATTACAGCATTGTTATTTGCTATTCACCCCTTACATGTTGAATCAGTTTCATGGATTTCAGAAAGGAAAGATGTTCTATATACTTTTTTTTACTTGCTTTCACTGATTATGTTTCTGCGATTTTCTGAATTAAAAAAAATACAACTTTACCTAGCATCTCTTCTTTTCTTTGTGTTGTCTCTTTTGTCAAAATCTGCGGCAGTAAGTCTGCCTTTAGTACTACTGATTTGTGTCTTTTTTAAAGAATCCGATTTCAACTACAAAAGATACCTGCCAATAATACCATTTTTTGTTTTATCCCTTATTTTTGGCATTGTTGCATTAAAATCGCAGGGTGCATCAACACAGTATTTAACACCCGACTATACCATTATTCAGCGATTTTTTGTAGCCCATTATGCCTTGTTGTTCTATTTGTACAAGTTTTTCTTACCCATAAATCTATCGGCATTTTATCCGCATCCGGTAACTGAAAACGGGGCTTTACCTTTCATATATTATGCGAGTCCCGTAATCATCTGGGGTTCTGTTTCAGGGTTCTATTTCCTGCTAAAGGACAAAAAGGTTTTTGCATTTGGATTATTGTTTTTTCTTTTTACCATATTTACTGTTATTCAATTTATTCCGGTTGGAGGTGCTATTGTGGCAGAGCGTTACACCTATGTGCCCTATATCGGTTTTTCAGTATGGATAGCATATATTGCAGACAAATACCTACAGTTTAAGGGGCGCATTTCGGTTATAACCTTATTGGTTCTTGTAATTTTTGTAATGTTTTTCACTTTGCAATCCCACCATCGCAATAAGGTATGGGCTAATGGGATTGTTTTGTTTGATGATGTAATAGAAAAACACCCCGACAGTTTTTATGCTTACCATTCAAGGGGAATTGCATTCTACTATAAGAATGAAATTCAAAAAGCCCTTGAAGATTATGATAGGGCTATTGCTCTTAATGATTCGTATGGATTTACACTATATAACAGGGGTTTGGTGCATAATTTATTACAGAATTTTGAGAAAGCGGCACAGGATTATACTGCAGCAATAGCACTTATGCCCAATGATGCCAATGCCTATAACGACAGAGCTATTGCAAGGCTTAATCTCAATAATTTCGTTGGCGCACTGGAAGACCTCAATCAGTAAATAAAATTAAATCCTACTAATGGAAGAGCTTTTTATAATCGCGGCGTAATATTTATCCGCATGGGTGAAGTTGAGAATGCCTGCAAAGATTTTTCTACTGCTAAAAACTTAAACATTTTCCAGTCTGAGGAATTAATTTTAAGGTATTGTAAATAGTTCCTTAAAACTATTTAATCATTCATCGTAGGTTTTTGCCTGAACTGATCACCGGTTTCGTTAACAATTCTTCTATACCATTCTTCCCCATAACCCGGCCATTCATAATTAGGGACGTGAAATTTATATCCCTCAGGAACTTCAGCCGGAGTTTTAATATAGCCATCGAGGTATTTTGAAAACAAAAAGCCGTATAAAGCCACCCATCTTTGATGAGCTAATGCACCTGCGTTTACGCTGTAATCGGTAATTTTATTAATAGCTTCTTCCCTATTAGAATTGAATAAGTCGGCAATTTCTCTGTCATTTCGCTCAATATCGGCAGCATACAAAGCATACATCTCTTCCTGAACTTTTTGAATGTCGGGATACATATCTCTATAACGCGTATAAGCCCAATTTGACACCATATTAAATATCCAGAATGCAGACTCCATGGAGAACACCATTAAACTACCGTTCCCCTGTTTAAAAGAACGTGGTACATCTGTAATACCACAGTACATAGGTACATAAAGTGTGGTTGCAGCATCATCAAGGCCAAACCAGTTGATACCACCAATTTGGTCAGGCAGCCATGAACGCATTTGAGCGACAAAAGAAAAAGCTGTTTGTTGAGTACCTGCGGCACGTTCGTTAAAATATTTTTGATCGTCAAGTGTCCATGTGAGGGGTCTCCATCTGTAGGGACAATTGTAAGGACCGGCACCAATATCTTTAGTCATGTCAAGTTCAGTACCCTCGAGATGGTCGCCCATTAATTTCATGATGTCAAAATGAGACAGCTTGTTGGTAGGCCTCACCCATAAAGGCATCCTATTAACAGCATAACCCTTTTCATCAAATTGGACATTACCTTTGACATATTCCCATGTGCTTTCCATTCCTGTTGTTACGGCATTAAAAAAAGCCCAAACTCTTATTTCGCAAAATCGTGCTCCCCCAAAACTCAGAGGATTGTATGTGTCTGAGAAACTGAATTCCCTGTCCTGTCCATTGAAATAACCTTTCTGCCGTGCAAATGTGATAACATCAGGAGCGTGAAAAACGGTTTGATTAGGGTCAAACCAGTTGTTGCTTTGCTGAAAATCAAAAGTTGTAATTCGGGCCTGATTAGCGTGACCGGACACATATCCGTCCGGTATCAACCTTGCAACCCAAACGGCACCTTTGTTGCCCGGGCCTTTACCAATCATTTCAAGAATCCATGCTTCGTTTTTATCAATAACCGAGAACGACTCTCCACTGCTGTAATAACCATATTCAGCTACCAGTTCAGTCATAATTTTCATAGCTTCACGGGCTGACTTAGCTCTTTGCAATGTTATGTAAATCAAACTACCATAGTCAATAATTGCAGTGGTATCTTCAAGTCCTTCTCTGCCACCGAAAGTAGTTTCACCTATAGCAACCTGATGTTCATTCACATTACCAACAACATTGTAGGTTTCTGCAGCTTGTTTAATACGGCCTAAAAATTTCCCTGTATCCCATTCATAGATATCAAGCATTGCACCTGGCTGATATCTCGCAGCTGGCCAATGGTAAAGTTCTCCATACAAAAGATGACTGTCGGCTGCATAACTGACCATCACAGAACCATCTTTTGAAGCACCCTTTGTAACTATAAAATTGGTACATGCTTGTACAGATATTATCCCAAACAATAAAAATAAAAGTCCAAATAAGATCATTTTTTTCAAATTCTTCATAGTTTTGTATTTAATTAATTTGTTGACAAATATATATAAATTTCAATAATTTTAAAATACTAATTCTTCACTGCATGATAATAATAGGTATTACAGGAACCATCGGAGCAGGTAAAGGCACTGTCGTTGAATATCTGATACAAAAGAAGAATTTCAGACACTATTCGGTAAGGACTTTTTTAATTGATATCATTAGACAAAGAGGCATGGAGGTAAACAGGGATTCAATGGTTGAAATAGCCAATGAACTCAGACTAAAATTCGGGCCTGCCTATATCGTTGAACAACTTTATCTGAAAGCTTTTAAAGAAGGAGACCATACCATTATTGAAAGTATTCGAACCCCCGGAGAAATTGACTTGCTTCAGACAAAACAAAATTTTTACCTCTTAGCTGTAGATGCAGACTCTAAAATAAGATATGAACGGATAGTGAACAGAAATTCTGAAACCGACCAAATCAGTTTTGATACTTTTATTGAAAACGAAAAGCGGGAAATGCACACCGATGATCCCAACAAGCAAAATCTGTCGAAATGCATTGAAAGAGCCGACTTTATCATTCAAAACAACCATGGTTTTAATGAATTATATATGCAGATAGAGCGTTTTTTTTCAAAAATTACTGATAAAGAATAATTTTACATTGTGAAAAAGAAAAAAAGGAGCCCATTTCAATCTATTAATGAAAAAAAACCGGCATTAAAAAAAACTGGCGTTCCTGCACTTTTCAGGAATCCGAATTTCTTGCTCTTGGGTATTTTGCTGCTGACGATTGTTGTATTTTCAAACATTATTTACAATAACTTTATTTATTATGATGATGATGTCTATGTGCTTGAAAACAGCATTATAAAAGATTTTTCGGTTAAGGGAATCATTACTATCTTTACTAGTTTCTATTACTATGGGTATATTCCAATTACCTTATTCACTTATGCATTGGAATATTTTTTATGGGATAACCTGCCCTACCCTTATCTGATTACAAATCTCTTGTTTCATCTTATAAACACCATTCTTGTTTACAGATTTATTTATGCTGTATCAAAAAAATCGGGCACAGCTTTGATTGCATCACTCTTTTTTGCTATTCATCCATTACACGTTGAATCGGTAGTCTGGATAGCAGAACGAAAAGATCTGCTTTATGCCTTGTTCTATTTACTGGCATCTATAAGTTATATAAAATATCTTACAAATAATTACAAACTCCGTTATTTGTTTTACACCCTTCTTTTAATCACTATTTCGATGTTGTCAAAACCGGCAGGTGTTACTTTCCCTGCCCTTTTACTTCTGCTTGATTATTATTTTAAGAGAGAAATCAATAAAAAGGTCATTGCAGAAAAACTGTTTTTTCTTTTTATTATGGCATTATTTGGTGCTTATTACTTCATGGTTAAAACACCTACTCACATCGAAAAAATTGAATTCACCTTTTTGGACAGAATTTTTCTGGGAGGCTATTCGTTTATGTTTTACACCATAAAGTCTTTTGTGCCTTCTAAGTTGTCGCTGCTCTATCCTTATCCGGTTCAGGGGGTTGTACTTCCTGCCATTTACTATATTGCCACGGTCATTTCAATTGTAATCGTAAGTGCACTTTGTTTTTATGTTTATAAAAATTACAAAAAATCTCGTCAACTGATTTTTGGATCCATGTTTTTTCTGATTCATATTTCCCTTGTCCTTCATATAGTAAATTCTATTGGAGGAGTTGTTGTGACGGCAGACCGCTATACGTATTTGCCGTATATCGGCTTGTTTTTTCTGGCCGGTGCTTCATATTCGCACCTTGAATCAGGGTTTTATAAAAAAATGATGCTATCTTTTTTATTGATTTGCGCTTTTACTTTCTCATATATTTCTCACGAAAGGGTCAAAGTTTGGAGAGATGGCGAAAGCATTTTTAAAGATGCTATAGCTAAATATCCGGAAGCTTGGTTGGCTTATAATAACATCGGTGTTATTTATAATAAAAAGAAAATGTATCAGGAAGCTGTTGTTTATTTTGACAATGCGATAAAGTATAACCCCAAATATGTGAAGGCTCATTATAATCGTGGAAACAGCAAACTGGAACTGGGTTTGAATTCAGAGGCCATTATTGATTTTACCAGAGCCATTGAACTTGACGGCAGACATTACATGGCTTATTACAACAGAGGACTTGCCAAGCATCGTATGGATTTAAACCAAGAAGCCATAATTGATTATACAAAAGCTATTGAATTGGATACTAATTATGCAGAAGCTTATAACAGCAGGGGTTGGACATGGTTTCTGACAAATGAATATGAAAAAGCAATGGCTGATTTCGACAGGGCTATACTATTAAAGCCTACTTTAGATATTGCCTACAATAACAGAGGATGGCTAAAATTTACAATGAATGATTTTCAGGGAGCACTAAATGATTATGACATGGCTTTGGCTCAGAACCCTGATTTCGAGCTACCTTATATCAATCGTGGTTGGCTGCGATATCAGTCTAAAGATTATTTAGGTGCACTAACAGATTTTAATGTGGCGATTGATATCAATCCGGAAAACATTAAAAATTATTTGAACCGTGCACTCGTTAATATAGAGCTTGGAAATATCGAAGATGTATGCAAGGACTGGAAAGCGGCTGCACAACTAGGTAGCGAGGAGGCACAAAATCTGTTTAATTCATATTGTCAGATAGTTGAACAATAAATTTTATCAATGTATTGTAATAGATACGTCCCTTTTTCCCTTAGAAAAATAAGTTTTAAAACTACTTTTATATTTGAATAACCAAGTTTATAACTTTGATACACATAAGAAAGCCGGTTTTTTCTCTTTTCAATTTGATATATCATTGAGGCATCTATTGTTTTTATGTAGTTATACAATTGAAAAAAATAACTTTTAAAATTCCCTTCACTATAGTATTGTCTCATACTTACAATAAAAGCACTGTCTCTTTTAATTAGAGGATTGTTTTCAAAAACCCAAAACATGGCATTCAGGCTGTCTGCAAAAGATTCAAGATTACACAACTGATTAATTTCTTGATTATTCTGCTCACTAAGAGAACTGATTTTCATAAGTGTATAAATGGCACTGTTATATCTGAAATCAAGAATATAATAAATAATACTCATGCTTATGCATAATGAAAAAACCAATGTGATGATGTAATTATTTCTTTGCATTACCTTTTATTAATAATTGAATCTTTATGATGATTTAAAAGTATAATTTCCTTTAGACTGAAATAATTTTCATACGCCTCATTCCACATAGGGACAGCTCTTTCCGGTTCAATTTCAGGAGGGAAAAACAGGCTCTGCGGTCTATTTTCGATGTATTCGACAACTGCGGTTTTGTGAGAACTGTTTTGAGCATTGGAAATAACATCAAATCTTTTGTTCATTTCATTATTATAAGCTGCTGCTTTGCCCGAAAAAATATCACTATAGGCAACTTTTATATTTTTAGTTGCTATAATTGAAACCACAAATGCTAGAGAAATTATCAATTTAAAAAGAGCAGATTTATTTAAGGCAAAAGAATCTATTTTTTTAAAATTTCTCAGGATAAAATTAAACAGCCCATAAATCCATGCAACAAGAAAAATCATAAACTGAATATTAAATATTCTTTGTGGTTGATGTTCGGGATTGCGAAACATATAATAGGGAATGAGTAAGCTTGCAAGAATAATAAAAACAAAGGGAATATAAAACCAAAAATTGACAAACACAAATTTTGCCTTCAATTTCGAGCTATAGGGATATATTATGCTTGACATAAAAATAAAAATCAAGGACAAAATTATAAGTGAAGGATTAAGAAAAACCCATGATACCAAATTGAAGAAAGTGTTTTTTACTGACAACAACAAAGCAGCATTAATAATACTGCTGTTAAAAGAAATCACAACAGGTGATAAATCTGACATGATGATATGTGGAAGCAAGTAAATAGAGGATACTGACAAGGTTACAAATAAATAAGTAAGAAAAAAATAAGACATGGGATTTTTTCTTATAAAAGCAAAAACAAATAACATAAAGAAGAACAAGGTCAGGGTAATAATATAAATTTCATTTGATAGTACAATACAAAAGATAAGAATAACACCCATAAAAAGAGATTTAACTTTAACCAATTCAAAATCTTTTATTTTTTTAATCGAGGCCAAAATCTGTGACAATAGAAATAGCCAAAGAATCAGAGAGGTAGAGTAATTAAAGCTACTCGACATCCAATACAATGCGTGTACAGGAGAGGGCATACCTGCAAAAAATAGAGACAGTATAAATAAAGCTGTAAAGCCACTAAAATTAGACAGCTCTTTTATAGAGAAAATATTCTTAAATAATACATTTAGTGCTGTTAAGAAAAAAAAGATTAGGATGAGAGGCAAAAGCTTATAGCCTTCTTTAAAGCCAAATGTTAGAGGATTTAATGCATACAGCAGGTTGGTAAAGATTCGGGCTTCTTTATTTTTAAAAAAATCAAAAACTGAATATAATACTGAGCTAACTTTGGGAAGAAAAGAATGTGAAAAATCTTCCGCATTAGGATTTGCATAAACTGCAAGAATTATAAAAGGAAAAATACAATACAAGGCGGCTAGGAGCAACATAAACCTACGAAGAAAATTCCATAAGGGGTGATTTGTCATCATTTTCATAGACATTATCTGCTAAAATACAAAAAGTAATAAAACCTTGTCCTATTATGAATATTTTTTAACTTTGAAAAAGAAAAATTATACTTTTGTAATTCTTTTACTGTAAACCTGATAAAAAATCCTTTTATATGAGAACAAAATTAGTTTTATTTTTTGTCCTGATGGTGTGCGTTCAAAATATTTTTTCGCAACAAGGCGTAGCTATTAACACAAGTGGTCAGGCTGCGCATAACACTGCTATGCTTGATGTAAGCAGTACAGAAAAGGGCTTATTGATTCCCCGAATGACCAGTGTTGAGCGTACAAATATTTTCAATCCAGCTACAGGATTATTGGTTTACGATACCAATTTAAACCAGTTCTGGTTTTTTGATGGCACACAATGGGCTCCAATAATTGGTCTGTCAGGAGTAACAGGCCCTACCGGTCCTACAGGAATTATTGGTGCAACCGGAGCTCAAGGCCCAACAGGGTTACAGGGACCTACGGGTACTCAGGGAGCAACCGGCCAACAAGGATCAACCGGTCAGACAGGAGCACAAGGCGCAACTGGCTCTACAGGCGCAACCGGACCTTTAGTTGCTGGCACTTCAGGTCAGACTTTAAGACACGACGGATCCACATGGACAGCCAACAGTATTTTATATAACAACGGTGTCAATGTGGGTATTGGAACCACATCCCCTGTTATGAAATTGCATGTTATTGGAGGAGGAGGCACCATTGCCGTTGAAGGAAAATATACCAATGATATATATGGCCAATTAGGCAATACAAATAGTGGCATTTTAGGTGTTAGTAACTCAAACACCGGTGCCGGAGTTTTTGGAAATGGAGGTGCTTCAACAGATGGTGTTTATGGTATTTCAAATTCTATTGTGTATTCTGGTAATACTGGAGTCAACATCAATCCATCTGGGGACGGAATATTAGGTATAAACAATGCTTCATTAGGAACTGGAGATGGCTCAGGTGTTAGAGCACAGTCGAGCCAGTCGGGCGGAGGAGCTTTATTTGGATGGAACACCCATACATCAGGGACAGCCATAGCCGGAGGCGGTAATAACCAGAGTGTAACCTATCTTACATCGGGCAGTGGTGGTGCATTCAAAGGTACACAGGTGGCCTTAGCCCTATGGGGAGGAGATGCTTTAGATGGAACAGGGGTAACTGCATCAGGAAATAATTTAGGGCTGAGCACCTATATAGGTGGAGCCGGAGGTATTTTTAAAGGAACCGGAGCAGGCTTATACGGCGTATCTACGAATGCAACTGGAGGAGCCGGTGTAATCGGGCTCAGCAATAATGTTACTGGTTCCGTTCTTACCGATGGCAGCGGAGGTGCTTTTTCGGGTACACGAATCGGTGTTTATGGTTATGCAGTAAATAATGCCAATGATACCTGGGGCGGGTATTTCAGCAATGCAGCTGGTAATTATGCATATGTTGGCGGTAAGACAAGCGGAGGAACGGTTTATAAAGTTATTGGATCCGGAACAGCCAGCTCTATAGTCAGCACCCCTAATAATGATAAAGTCATCATGTATTGTCCCGAAACACCTGATATTCTTTTTATGGATTACGGAGTAGGACAATTGGTAAATGGTCGAGCTAGAATTGATTTAGATCCTATTTATTCTCACAATATATTTGTTGACGAAAACAATCCCATAATGGTATTTATACAGCTTGAGGGACAATGTAATGGTGTTTATACAAGTAATAAAAGCAAGACAGGATTTGATGTGATTGAACTTAATAACGGCCAGTCAGATGCTTCATTCAGTTGGTCGGTAGTGGCACAAAGAGCCGATGAATATGATGAAAACGGCCAATTGTTTTCTCGTAATGTAGGTACCCGTTTTGCACCTGCCCCACTGCTGCTCCCCACAGAAATAAGAACTTCCACAGACCTTGAACAGAGAACTGCTGAACCTATCAGACATGAAACAAAAACCGGCATTAACTAAACCAATATAAATCTATAATTATGAGAAAATTTTTATTTTTTATAACAGTAATACATTTATTTACGTCGTCTTTATTATTCTCACAAACAGATGAAGAAAGGACCTTTGGAATTACATTCAGTGGTTTTGTAAAAAATGATGTGTTTTTCGATACCCGACAAACTATTGCTTCAAGAGAAGGCCATTTTTTATTATTTCCTGCCAATATAAAATTAGATGAAAACGGTAAAGACATAAATGCGCAGCAGAACTTCAATATGCTTGCCATACAAAGCCGTCTTACCGGCAACATCAAAGGGCCTGATGCTTTTGGTGCCAAAACCTCAGGGGTGATTGAAGGAGCCTTTTTCGGGCATACGGATGCTGATATCAACGGATTCAGGTTGCGTCATGCATTTGTAAAACTTAACTGGAATAAAACAGAGCTTCTGGCAGGTCAATACTGGCATCCCCTATTTATCCCACAAGCTTTTCCTGAAGTGATTTCTTTTAACACGGGAGTTCCTTTTCAGCCATTTTCACGCAATCCACAGATCAGGCTTACTCATAAAATAGGACCAATTTCGATTGCTGCTACTGCTTTTGCTCAAAGAGATTTTTCAAGCACAGGACCACTCGGCGTGAGCAATGTTTACATGAGAAATGCTGTTATTCCCAACACTAATTTGTGTGTTAGTTTTGCACCTGGCAACAAAGGACATCTTTTTGGCGTTGGTGCCGACTATAAAATTATTAAACCGGAACTTGTAACTGCTAAAAATTTCAAGAATGATAACACTTTAGAAAGCCTTTCTGTTACAGCTTTTTCAAAGATTAAAATTAAAAACACAACATGGAAGTTACAAGCTCTTGTGGCACAAAATGCATTTGATCTATTACTCATGGGTGGTTACGGTATTAAAAACACTAATTTTGATACACTCACAGGAATTGGAGAATACACTAATTTCACAACAGGAAGTGTCTGGACAGAGCTTTATACAACTATCGGCAAATTTACTGCCGGTGTTTTTGGCGGTTTTTCTAAAAATTTTGGCACAGATTATAATATGCTGCCAGGTTCTACAGCTTATGCACGTGGATCGAATATAGATTATGTTTACAGGGTATCTCCACGAATTGTGGCTAAGCACAACAAAACAGCCATCGCTCTTGAGGTTGAATATACTGTAGCTGCTTATGGCCAGGCGAACTCTTTAGGACAAATTTCAAATGCAAAAGAAGTAGCCAATCTCAGGGCTTTACTCGCTTTTATTTATCAGTTTTAGATTTTTTTCTTATCACAATTCTATCAAATTGTGTTTGACAGCAAAGATTATAAGTTTAACCGTGTTGTTGCAATTTGTTTTGAACAAGATTTTGCTTTTGTGTGTACTAACTGTTCGGGGGCTGATATATAAAGCATCTCCTATTTCAGAATCATTCAGACCTTTAGCAATATACTTAAGAATTTCGAGTTCTCTGGCAGTAAGTATGTCTTTTATTTTATCATCGCTTTTGGTTTTGGTCATTTTTTTACAAAAATAGGACATCAGTTCCTCGCTGTAATAAAACCGACCGTTTGAAACAGCAGCAAAGGCTTTTTTCAGCTCTTCCTTGCCAATGGTTTTAAGTAAAAAACCCTTTGCTCCTGAAGCAATCATATTTTCAATGTACTCATCTTCTCCATACATGGTAAGTGCAATGATTTTCAAGTCAGGTTTAACAGCCAGAGCTTTTTTGGTAATTTCTATTCCATTCATATCAGGCAGCTCGATATCCATAAGAATGATATCAGCATCTAAACCAGGCAAAAGGTTTAAGAATTCTTTTCCTGTACCTGCTTCGCCTACAACGCGGGTATTTTCAAACTTATTAATGACCAAAGTTAGTCCTTTTCTAAAAAGTTCCACATCTTCAACTATAAAAATCCCCACATTTTTTTTATTCATAATAATCTAGTTTTATTCTCTTTTACTATTGAAGAATTTTTGCAGAATGTTAATACTCTCGTCTTTTAAGAAACCGGTTGATAATTTAGTCGATGCGTGTAACAATTTATTATTGAAAATGCTATACCCTCTTTTTTCATCATGAGCACCAAAAACAAGACGGCCAATTCGTGCGGCGCTCAAAGCACCTGCACACATGGGACAAGGTTCTAATGTTACGTACATGGTGCATTGAGGAAGAAGTTTGTTCCCAAGATATTCTGCTGCAGCAGTATAGGCGAGAATTTCTGCATGAGCTGTTACATCTTGAAGCGCTTCAACAAGATTATGGGCACGGGCTATTATAACATCATTACAAACAATTACAGCACCAATGGGGACCTCATCCTTTTCAAAAGCTTTTTGGGCTTCTTTCATGGCCTCCTTCATAAAATACGTGTCAGACAATATGCCCTCTTGCATTAATAGTTTTTACAGTAATAAAAACAAAAATACATTTTTTATAAATATGTTTTAACAGTATTTCATTATAATTGTTCTCATATTTCATAACTTTGTATAAAAACAACCATGGACAAAGAAAAAATAAAAGAAGAGGTTTTTAAACACTCTCAAAACATAGACGGTAAATGGAAAATTGAATGTAATGCAGCTTATGATGTGGCTTTTTCTTGCAACGTAAAAATCAGCGATGTGGCAAAAGTAATCAATGAAAACAACATCAAAATCACCAAGTGCCAACTCGGATGTTTTTAAAATTTGGTTATTGTTGAGATATTAATGTGTTGAGCACATTATGAATAGGAATGGTTTTGTCATTCTTATAACTTTTCTTTCTAAAAGACTTTACCCATTTTAAACCATTTATAACATTGGTTAAAAAAACTTCATCAGCCTCCTCTATTTCAAACAAATTTATAGCTGTTTCAACAACTTTGTAATTTAGAGCAGGAGCGACATTATTAATAACGACCTGTCTCATAATACCTTCAACACAAGCTTGATTGAGGTGGGGTGTATAGAGAATACCCTCTTTGATTATGAAAATATTGGAACTCAGTGCTTCGCAAACATTGCCATAAGTGTTCAACAAAATCATATCTGTATAAGGTTCATTGATACTTTTTGCAGCAAGAACAGATATCAGCGCATGGGGATTTTTGAGATTTGATAGAAAATTAACAGGTTTTTGTATGGTTTCGCAAATATCAAGAAGAATCCCATCTCCAATTTTATAATCAGATTCAGAAATGGCAAAGGCTTCAATAAAATAAGAGCCATTATTCGTTAAAGGTTTATAATAGCCGCCTTCATTGCGGAATACAGCACATCTTAGGCGTCCGGAAGCTATAATTTCATTATTTTGAATCGTTTTTAGTAATTCCTTCTCAAATGATGCTAAATCAGAAAATTTTTCAACGATAATTCCCAACACTTCAAGTCCTTTTGAAAGTCTTTCAAAATGATACTTTACAAACAAAGGTTTCCCTTTAAACACCCTAATTGTTTCAAAAAGGCCATCTCCATAATAAAAAGCCCTGTTTTTTTCAAAAGGAAAGTATGTATTGGTTTTTTTTATTAAACCGTTAATATTTACAAATGATTTCATCTCAGAAAAGATGTTATTTCATGAATAAAAGATAAAAAAAGTTGCGGTTTAAGAAGAATGGTAAAAGCAAAACCAAAAATGGCTCCCCAGAAATGCACATCATGCCCGATATTGTCTCTGCCACGCTTAGCCATATACCAAGAATACACAAGATATAAAATGCCAAAAATATAAGCCGGAATAGGAATTGGGAGCAGTAAAAAAATTATCTCGCCCTGCGGGTACATGAGGATGCTCGAAAAAAGCACAGCAGAAACAGCTCCTGAAGCACCTACAGCCACATAATATGGATTGTGTTTGTTTTTTTCAAAAGACGGTATCACAGAAACAAATACCCCGCCCACATAGAGGAGTAAAAAATACAGAACAGCTTTTCCTCCGAAAAAATAACTGAATAGGTATTCAACATTAGTTCCAAAAGAATAAAGCACAAACATATTGATCAACAAATGACCCCAGTCGGCATGAACGAGGGCATAAGAGAAAAAACGATACCATGTCTTGTTAATGACAATAGAATAAGGGTCGAACATCAGCTTTTCGTGAAGTTCTCTTTTCTGAAAAGCTGCAATCGAAACAATGACAGTTCCAATTATTATTAAAATAGTAATGGTCATATTAAAAACTGCTTAATTCATTAAAAATTTCAATGGCAAAATTATCGGTAATGCTTGCAATAAAGTCAATAATCGCTTTATTGTAATCATTTTCAATATTCAAATCGTAGAGTGTTTTATTCTCCAACAAAAGAAGTTTTTCAGATCGGGAATTCTTGTCGTATTTTTCGAGCCATTGAATAAAAGCTGTACACAGAATGGGAAAAGACCTTTGATAGCTGCTAATTTTCTCTATTGTAGAAGGTCCGTCATAAAAACCACACAAAGCTTCATAAATTGACTCTATAACTAACTTAGCGTACTTCTCATAATTTTTTAGTCTTTTGTGGTTATAAATATTCTGGTAGTTAAATTTTTTCACATCATTAATCAAACGCAGGTAATTTTCCGAAAAACAAATACCAATATCAGGATGGCTGCTTTTACATAGATCTATAATAAAATCGTGCATCAGAATAGTATTGTTAATGGCTTTATAATTTTCACCGGCAATATCTTTCAATGCACTCAATTGATCGCGATTGAGGATATTGAGGGTAAGCGCATCTTCAATATCTCTGCCCAGATATGAGATTTTATCGGCAATTTTCACCACACAGCCTTCCCATGTAAAAGGAGCATATTCATTTGGTTTTTTTATTGTATGTAAATCAATGACTTCATTTCTGGGTACAAGTGCATTTTCATTTACTTCCCCGCAGTGCGAAACAATACCGTCACGCACGGCATATGTTAGATTGAGATTTTTATGTTTGCCCGTGCTGTCTTCCAGCGTTTCAATAGAATCAATTACCCTCAAGCTGTTTTTTTCATGCCAAAAGTTGTCATTAAGAACTTTATCTACAATGCTCTTGATAATTCGTTCTCCTGAATGCCCAAAAGGTGCATGACCCAGATCATGTCCTATGGCAATAGCCATGGTGAGTTGGGTATTAAGCCCAAGAAATTTAGAAATTGTATAACTAACCGAAGAAACATGATTCACATGTTCTATACGGGTACATATATTATCGTTGCGAGTAGCAAAAAACACTTGTGTTTTATTTTTCAGACGCCTGTATGCTTTACTGTGTAAAATACGGTTATAATCCCTTTCGAATTCGGTTCGTATGTCTTCCTTTCTGTAATCAATATCATTTTCTCGTTTAACTGAAGCCTCCCACTTGGCATCAGTCTTTTGAATGGCCACCCCTTTAAAAAGTTTTTCCTGCATTTTTTTATTTCAAAGGTAAAAAAAATTAAGGAAAAAAGTCCATATGCTTTAATAAAATGAATGCTGTTTGACGAAAAACTTGTAGGTTTGTCCTATTATTATTTTTGATGACTAATCAATTGAAGGTTCTGGTACTATCAAGTTGGTATCCCACCAGGGTGAATGCCACATTGGGTAATTTTAACGAAAAATTTAGCGAAGCCATTGCCCTTTACAATCAGGTTGAAGTTATTCATGTGGCTGCAGACAGCAACATGAGAGAAAAAATCGAATATGTTCTTTCAGAAAACAATACCATTAAAACACACCAATATTATTTCAGAAAGAAAGAAAAAGAAAATTACATTGATAAAATCATAAAAGCCTTTCGTTTTTTTAATATTTATAGAGTAGCTGTCAGCAATTTTATCAAAAAAGAAGGCAAACCAAATGTTGTACATCTTAATATTTTATTTCCTGTAGGAATAATTGCTCTTTTTATACGATTCCGATATGGTATTCCTTATGTCATTACAGAAAACTGGACTGGTTATCTGCCAGCAACAAGAGCAAAGCAAAATATTTTTTCACTATGGATAAGCAGACGAATAGCCCTCAATGCTTCGGCTTTGTTGCCTGTTACATTGGATCTTAAAAAAGCCATGTTGCATCTTGGATTTTACAACAACTATTTTATAGTGCCTAATGTAACAGACATTCAACACTTTAATATTGAACAGACACAAAATCCACGGGATAAAAAAATCATACTACATGTATCTTCTTTGCTGGATGCGCATAAAAACATAAGTGGTATTTTAAATGTAGTAAAACAGTTAAGCGAAATACGTTCTGATTTCGAGCTTCATATAGTTGGAGACGGAGATGCCTCCTCCCATATCCAAAAAGCAAAAGAACTCAATCTGTTAAACAATTATGTTTTTTTCTTTGGCACTATGAGCACTAAAGAAATTGCAGAGAAGATGAAAAATGCTGACTTTTTTATTCTTTTCAGTAATTATGAGAACCTTCCCTGCGTGATTGTTGAAGCTTTTGCTTCAGGTTTACCTGTAGTATCTTCAACGGCAGGCGGTATTGCCGAACACCTTACACCAGATAAAGGTCTGCTGATGGAACCTCGAGACGAAAAAGGACTTTTGGCGTTGTGCAACAAAATGCTTGATACTTTTCAAACCTATGACAAAATAAAACTGCACCAATATGCGTTGGATAATTTCAGTTATGAGAGTGTGGGAAAGAAATTCACTGAAATTTATAATTTAATATTGTTGAAAAAATAAATTTTTAACTGAATGTATAAGTTCTCTGCTTTACACCCAAAATGTAAGTTTATTTAATAATAAATATAACAGACCTTGCTAAAAAAAATCATTAATACTTTCAGCACAAATGTACTCATTGCTATACTCAATTTAGTGATTGCTGTTATTGTATCAAGATATCTCGGGGCAGCAGGTAAAGGACAGCAAAGTATTCTTATTACTACCATAGCCTTTATTCTTTTGGTTTGTAATATTGCCGGAGGTGCGTCCCTTGTTTATCTTGTGCCACGATATAACAATCTTAAAATTCTACTGCCGGCTTACACATGGACAATAGTTGTATGTTTTGTTGTTTACTTTCTTTTATACAAATTGCCAGATATACCACAGCAATATGTTATTCACATATGTCTGTTAACCCTCATCAATTCATTTATGGCTATTAACTCTATGATTTTGTTAGGGCATGAAAAAATAAAGGAAAAGAACTTAGTTGGGCTAATTCAGATTGTAGCCATTGTTTTAACTCTTATCTTTTTTTACTCACTTCTAAACAAACATTCTATAAACCATTATATTACAGCACTTTATGTTGGCTATGGCTTAAGTTTTCTCTTAAGTTGCTATTTTGTATTTGGGTCTGTATTTGAAAAGAGTGATTTTGATGGAAACATGAAAGCACTTCTCAAAGACATGTTCAGATACGGATTTCTGAATCAGCTAAGCCACATAACCCAACTACTGAGTATCCGTTTAAGCTATTATTTTTTACTCTACTATCTTGGCGAAGATAAAGTTGGCATTTATTCTAATGCTGTTTCACTGGCTGAGGCTGTATGGCTTGTCAGTAAGAGTATTGCCACAGTGCAGTACGCACGAATAGCCAACAGTTCCGACAAAGAATATTCTCAGTTACTCAGCATACGACTTTCCAAAGCATCTTTGATTATTGCTTTTTTACTGATACTGCCGATAATGTTGCTGCCATCACAATTCTATACTTTTTTGTTCGGAACTGAATTTGGAGATGTAAATACCATCATTAGAATTCTGGCTCCGGGTATTTTAATATATAATACATGTATCATTATCGGTCATTATTTCTCGGGATTGGGCAAGTATCATATCAACACACTAACATCTATTATAGGATTGATACTTACAGTTGGATTATGCCTTTGGTTCATTCCTTTATGGGGGATTTACGGAGCGGCTTTGGCCACACAAATTTCTTTTATTGGAATGAGCATATTTGCCTTTTATACATTTTTAAGAACTACACGGTTGTCCTTCGGTGTTCTATTAGTTACAAAAAACGATTTTAAAGAAATTAGAAATATTATTCACACTTACAAAAATGAACAAAATAAATAAGCTGATAACAGCCATCAAGCTCATACTAAAAAAACCGCATCTACTTAATCTGATTGTTGAAAATCAAGATTTATACAAGGAAAAAATAATCAAAAAATATAATTTAAAATGTGGTTTCCCTCAAATAAAAATAGAAGCCATTTTTCCTGAGTTTAATGAGTCTGTTTCCCCTTATGCTTTTTTGGATGGATCTAGTCTTCCAATAGATCTGGCTCTTCTGAGAGCACTAGCAAAAAAATACAAAGTTGAGGATTATCTTGAAATTGGCACATGGCGTGGTGAAAGCGCAGCAAATGTGGCTCCTCATGTCAGAAATTGTGTGTCCCTTAACCTTTCTGATGAAGAATTGATTAAGATGGGACAAACACAGGCTTATATAGATTCACACAGGTTTTTTTCAAAAAAAATATCAAATGTCAAACATATTGCAGCCCATTCACACAGTTTTGAATTTGAAAGTTTAGGAACCCGATTTGATATGGTTTTTGTTGATGGTGACCATCATTATGAGTCTGTTAAAAAAGACACACAAACAGCTTTCAATATTATTAAAAAGGATGATTCTATCATTGTCTGGCACGATTATGCAGCCTCTCCCGAAACAGTGCGTTATGATGTCATGTTAGGCATTCTGGATGGGAGTCCTCCCGAAAAGCGAAAAAGAATTTTTCATATAAGCAATACCCTTTGTGCAGTGTATCTGACCGAAGATTTTTCCTCATCTTTTCTAACCCCATACGCCAAACCTGACAAGTACTTTGAGATGGAAATAAAAATAAAGTCGGTTTAATATGGTATAATAAACATCACCTGTTTTGCGCATAAAACAAGTAACAGTTGAAAACAGAAAAGGCCACCATCAGGCAGCCTTTTCAGTGTTTTTAAAACCTTTTATTTAAGTTTGTTGAGAATTTTTGTTGTCGGGTATTGATCATTAAAGGTCAAGCTGACAAAATATAAACCATCCGACCAGTTGTTTACATTGAAAGTAAGACGGTTAGCACCTGTGTTAGCATTGATTTCTTCAGATTTGATTTCTTGCCCGTAAATGTTATGTATCACCATCTTAATTTTAGCATTTTGTTTCATATCAAAGTCTAGATAAACATTATCTCTTGCTGGATTTGGATAAAGTTCACTGATATGTTCAAGATAAATGTTTTGCAGATCTTTAATGCTTGCAATTACGGTTTCTTCGTTTATGGTAATAATCACATTATTGACTGTAGAATTACTGTTATCGAGAATAACGGTTGCAGAAACAGGATCTTTGCCCCAGACTTCTGCATAAATCTTATATGTACCATAAGGTAAATTATCAAAGCTGAAGTCTCCATTTGCATCAGAATAAGTGTAAATCAAAGGTGTATCAAATTCATCAAGAAGAACAACTTGTACATTTTCAATATCAGTTATTGATTTACTACCTGCACCGGGAACGATACTTCCACTTATCTGACCGTTGCCATTGCTTAGAGCAACCGTGCTTATCAAATTGATATTGTACTGAATTGTTAATCCGACTTGACCAACATTTACATAAGTGGCCTGCGACCAGTATAATACATCTCCGTAATAGGTTGGCAGGTGGCTGAAGAAGAAAGTTGAGGATGGATCGAGATGTGCTTGTACCAAATAATTGCCATAAGGAATATTTTGGAAAAGATAATAACCACCGGAATCAATAAGCGTTGAGGCAACGGCGACAATATTACTGGTCATTGAATTAGGGACAGGAACAACACTTAAAAGATATACAATCCCCATATCGGCAGGAACTCCGCTTGCAAAAACATTACCACTAAATCCTCCATTGTTACCAATGACAATGGTCTGACAAAACTGATCTTGGCAACCTGAAAGGCTGTCCCATACAAAAAGACACACATTATAAGTGCCGTAGGTCAGATATGTATGTACCGGATTAGGCAGATTTGAGGTGGTACTGTCCCCGAAATTCCACAAATAGTTCATGCTTGTTGAAGTCGAGGGATAAACATTGTGAAAATATACCGTGGCATTATTCATAAGGTAGTTGAAATAGGCATTACAACTTGATGGGTTTCCTTGAATTGTAATTGTTTGACAATAAGTAGTTGTAGGACATGTAGCTGTTGAAGTAACCACCGTAAGACAAACATTGTATGTTCCGGGACCGGGGAAATTATGGATAGGGTTCTGAAGATTTGAAGTAGTGCTATCTCCAAAATCCCAATGCCATTGTACGCTGTTGGACATGGGAGAGAAAGAGCCAAAGAAAGCGGCATTATATACGGACCCATAAGTGAAAGTGAATGAAGCCTGACAAGTTGTATTATTACCAATAGTAATTATTTGGCAGTACTGGTTATAACAGTTGTTTAATGAATCAGACACTGTCAAACAAACGTTATATGAACCAGGGCTTGTGTATGTATGAGTAGGATTTACCTGAGATGAGCTAGTATTGTCACCGAAATCCCAAAAGTAATGCATGGTTAGACTTGGAGAAATACCTGAGTTATTGTTGTAAAAATGAACAATAGCACCACTTTGCTGGTAGGTAAAATTGGCATTACAATTTGATGTGGTTCCTTGTACATAAATAGTCTGGCATGTGGTTACAGCGGGACAACTGGTAGAAGTTACAGTTAGACAAACATTATAATAACCCGGGTTTGGAAATAAGTGTGTGATTGTTTGTCCGGTTCCAACGGTGCTGTCGCCAAAACTCCATGTCCATTGTGTTGCTGCTGATGATGGATTGAAACTACCTGTAAAGGTATAAGTCCCATTCGGATTCTGATTGTGAGTAAAGGAAGCTTGACAATTAATAGTATTGCCAACTATGACTGAATCACAATAAGAACACAATACAACTCCGCTTTGAACAATACTTGCACAAACACTATAGATTCCTGGCTGGGCATATTGATGCAGCGGATTTTGTTGGCCGGAAACACTTGTACCATCACCAAAATTCCAATGCCATTGTGTTAAAGAAATGCCGGGGTATACTGAACCCGTAAACTGAATTTGATTGGGAGGAGTATTAACTCCTGAGTAGGTAAAGCTCACATTACAATTAGTGGTGTTCCCGACTACTATTGTTTGACAAGTACTGTCAGTACAGGAGCCATTTGATACAAACAAGCAAACAGTATAGGTTCCGGCTGCAGTATAAGTATGGGTAGCATTATACTGTGTTGAAGTACTGCCGTCTCCAAAACTCCAGTTGTAGGTTGCTAAAGTATTAGCCATAGCAGGAGTTAAAGAAATAGTAAGACCACTTAGCTGATAAGTAAAATTTGCAGTACAATTTGTTGTATTTCCTACAACTATAGTCTGGCAGACAGTATCAGAACAGTTATTATCCCATATATGGTGGCAAACATCGTAAGTACCTGCTGTTGGATAAATTACTGTCGGATTAGCTACCGTTGAAGTTAAACCACCACCAAAATTCCAATAGTGCTGTGAAGATGAATTGGTGCTTGAACTTGTTAAATTCACATTTAATCCGTTTACCTGATAAGTAAAACCGGCATCACACAGAGCTTGTTGACAGTACACGAAATCAACTGTTACAGCATTTAAAGCGCCCTGCATATTTTGAACCGTATCAATAACCATCTGGTTATTACAGTCAACCATATATACCATATAAATCTGATTGGAACCTGTAAGGCTTCCGTTCGTAACAGTAATGGTGTACCATCCGTTAGGATTGGTATAGACGCATTGAGAAAATGGATTTGGATTCATACTGTCAGAATGAACACAAACCTGAATGTTGTTCATAGCTAATCCGTTTGAATTGGTCACATAACCACTGATAACCAAATCATTGGGATTTTGTGCGAGTAAGCTTATGCAGCTCACAATTGCAATAAATAAAAGTACTGTCTTTTTCATGGCATTAAAATTTAAGGTTTATAATAAATTTAAAATTCTTGGCTTCTATTAATACAGACAAATAAAAAATAAAAAGGTTGCATAAAGATGATTTTTTTCAAAACTTCTCTCTTTATACCCTATTTATAAAATTTTCATATATTTGCTGCAACAACAAAAAATTACAGCACATGAAAATTAAAATTACCGGCATTATTGCCATTATCTTTTTTATCCTGTTAGCTCATAATAATTTAGTAGCGCAGTGTGACCATGCAGAACACCAAAATAAAAGCAACGATTTAAGAATTCACCATTGTTTTCTTGATGAAGTTGTTTTAGAAAATGCTCGAAAAAACCCACAGATTGTTGATAATTATTTTGTTTATGAAGAAAATATGAATCAACTCATGGAGCAATTTAACAACAATTCCCCTTTGTTGAAAAGTGACAGGGGTACAGATACATTAATAAATGGAAAAAGAATTATTCCTGTTGTGTTTCATGTTATTCATAAATATGGAGTAGAGAATATTTCCCGTCAGCAGGTAGAAGATGCCATTATGAATTTGAATCTGGATTATAACAGGCAAAACTCAGATACTGCAAACACCCATTATTTGTTTAAATCTCGTGCTGCAAACAACCAGATTGAATTTCGTCTGGCAAAAATAGATCCCGCGGGCAACTGTACAGATGGTATTACCCGATCTTTTGACCAAAGGACAGATTATGCATATTTTAATGTTATGCGTGATAATGCATGGCCTTATTCAATGTATATGAATGTGTATGCTGTCAACTTTATTTACCCCGAAGGAATGATTCTTCCTGCCGGAGCAGTCATTGGGGGCTTATCTCCTTTTACACCCGACAATCCTCTTTCACCCACAGCAGGAGATACTCTTTTAGACGGTGTTCTGGTACGTCACGACTGTGTAGGAACTATTGGCACTGCTCAGAGTATGGCCGGTTCAGGAATAAATAACTTCAACAGGGTCATGACCCATGAATCAGGTCATTTTTTCAATCTCTATCATACATTTCAAAATATTCTAGCCCAAATAGCTGGTATTGATCCATGCACCCATATGTCCTTTCTTGGGATAAACGGTGATGAGGTTGATGACACACCCCCTGTAGCTGCAGCAACTCAAGGTTGTCCTGCTGCCGGCAGTGTTAATTCATGTTCCACCAGCATCACTGGATATGGAGATGAACCAGATATGATTGAAAACTATATGGATTATGCCAATGGGCAATGTCAGAATATTTTTACAAATGGTCAGTTAAGCCGCATCAATGCCACCCTGATGAGTACGAGACGCAATCTCTGGTCTTATGAAAATCTTGTTGCCACAGGGGTTCTTGACACTACTGTTTCAATTTGTGCACCTGTAGCAGATTTTATTGCTTCCAAAAAAATGTTATGTGCAGGTGGCAACACAATGTTTACCGATTTTTCATATAATGGCACACCTGATCAATGGGAATGGACTTTCCCTGGTGGTACTCCTGCAAGCTCAACAGATACATTTCCTACTGTCGTTTACAATACACCCGGCATCTATGATGTAACGCTGATCGTTACAAATAGTTCCGGATCGGATAGCATTACCAAACAAAACTTTATTTATGTAGGTGAAACAACCGGTAATTATCCGGCACCTTATGCCTATGGTTTTGAAAATTCAAACCCTAGTTTTTCAGAATGGGTTACAGAAGATTCTGACCCCGATTCAATTAAGTGGGAAAGAAAAAGTGGTGTTTCTTTTTCAGGCAGTTATTCCTTAAAACTTAACAGCTTTGACGCTCTTGTAAACAGTAAGGACGCCATTATTACCCCCTCGTTTGATCTTTCAAACATTCAGTATCCTCGTTTGAAATTCCAGCTTGCCTATCAGGGACGTACAATTGCTGACCAACTCAATGGAGGAAATATTGATGTATTCGGAGAATTAAAAGTATATGTTTCTTCAAATTGTGGTCAGACATGGCAACCAAGAAAAATTATAAGTGGTGTTAACGTCAGCACTGCAGGGGTAAGCGAAACAGAATTTGTCCCCACAAATAATCAATGGAGAGAAGAAGTAGTTGCCGCACTAAATAATATATCTGGAAATCCAAATGTTATGTTCAAATTTGAATTTACACATTTGGGGGGTAATAATTTGTACATTGATGACATCAATATTTATAATGATAATGTGGGTATTGAAGATGGTCTGAGCGAATATCTGGATTTAAATATTTTCCCGAATCCTTTTACAGAACAAACAAGTATTACTTTCACTCTTGCAGAAAATGCCCACATCAGAATCAGTATAAGTGATATTTTAGGTAAGGAAGTATCTGTCGTTAAAGATGAAAACCTTTCAGAAGGCTCTCATCAGTTTTCTTTCGGAGCTGAAAACAAATTGGTGGCTGGAACTTACTTTGTTAACTTTACATACGGAGAAAATAGGCTTGTAAAACGCATTGTTGTTTACTAGTATCATTTATTATAAGAAAAGTCTGGCTATAATTTTTAGTTAGACTTTTTTTACAAATTAAGGCAAAACATAAAAACATATATAAAATGACAAATTTTTCAACGAACTTAACTCAAAACCCCTTGGAGCGTTTTCTAGGAAAACCATCCAACGATTTTACAAAAAATGATTTGATGCGTTATATTGCAGAAAACGACATTAAACTGTTCAATTTTCGTTACGTGGGAGGAGACGGAAGACTGAAAACACTTAACTTTCCCATTACTTCCAAAAAGTATTTAGACATGGTATTTTCATCGGGAGAAAGACTTGATGGTTCCAGTTTGTTTTCTCATATTGAAACAGGCTCAAGCGATTTATACGTAATTCCTAAGTTTAAAACAGCTTTTATAAACCCATTTGCAGAAATTCCCACCATGGATATTTTCTGTACTTTTTTCAACAAGGACGGCATCCCCTACGATGGTGCTCCTGAAAACATAATGAACAAAGCCGATCAAGCTTTTACCAAAGTTACAGGTATGCAGTTTGAAGCTATGGGAGAATTGGAATATTACGTCATCAGTCCAAAAAACACGTTGTTTCCCGGCACCAATCAGAGAGGCTATCATGAATCACCTCCATTTGCACGCTGGGACAACTTAAGATGTGAAGCTCTTTATTTACTTTCTCAATGTTTTTCAGATATTAAATACGGGCATTCTGAAGTGGGTAATTTTTCAACAGAAACACATGATTATACTCAAAATGAAATTGAATTTTTACCTACATGCCTTGATGAGGCTGCTCGTCAGGTTGTAATGTGTAAATGGATATTACGCATGCTGGGCTATAAATACGGTGTTGGAATAACCTTTGCTCCAAAAATTTCTGTCGGTAAAGCAGGTAGTGGCATGCATTTTCATACACGTCTCACTAAAGACGGAAAAAATATGATGGTAGATAATGAAGGTAAACTTAATGACAATGCCAAAAAAGCCATAGCCGGTTATCTAAGTCTGGCACAATCACTTACTGCATTCGGCAATACAAATCCCACTTCCTATTTCCGTCTCGTACCACATCAAGAGGCTCCCACCAATATCTGCTGGGGCGATCGTAATCGTTCTGTGCTTGTTCGTGTCCCTCTTGGATGGGTTGGTGCAAGCGATATGGTGAAAAAAATTAATCCATTGGAAGCTGAAAATCAAGGTTCTTTTACGTATAAGCAAACTGTTGAAATGCGAAGTCCTGATGGTTCTGCCGATGTATATCTCTTTTTAGCAGGATTGGCTGTAGCTGCACGTCATGGATTTGAAATGTCCGATGCTTTAGCTTTTACAGACAAAACCTATGTAAATATCAATATTTTTAAGGAAGCTCATAAAAATAAATGTGATGAATTGGAAAAATTACCGACATCATGTTATGAGTCAGCAGATTGTTTGATAAAACATGCGGATATTTACAAAAAATATGACGTCTTTTCTCAAAGCATCATTGATGGAACCGTAAGCAAATTGAAAGCCTTTAATGATAAAAATTTAAGAGCAGAAATTAAAAATGATGATGAACTGATGGCAATTGTTAAAAGCTTCATCCATTGCGGTTAGATTTTTAACATTAAAGAACAGTATTAAGTTTTTTTTACTTCTCTCTTCTAAAAAGCAAATTTTATCAGAATTATACACAGGCAAGCAAAAAAGTATAGAAGTCTGTATATTTTTCGATATGTCATGCGAGTGTTCATGTCGCTTAAAAAGTGATTGTAATATTTAATCAGGCTAAAAAGCTGAAAAAGTAAAGCAACCAAGAAACACAGCAACACATAAAGGGAAATGTAATCGAATAAGAACAAAGGAATTAAAAAGAAATGTGCTGTAATAAAAACAGCTGTAGATAGCTTCACGGTTGCTTTAATGCCCAAAACAGCAGCTGTTGTTTTTAATTTTACAGATGAATCTGCTTCAAAATCTATAACTTCATGATTAAGATGTCCTGCTGCAAAGATAAAGGCAAAAAATAAAGATATCAATATGGAATGTGTGCCAATATCCTGATAAACAGAAAAAACCATATTAAAGTGAAACACTTGTGTCACAAAATGTAATATGGAACCAGAAAAAGCAAAGTTTTTCAGTCCAACTACCGGTAAAGAATAAAACACCCAAAATATTTTTATTGAGATAATATATATAATTAATTGGGGCGAAATGAGCCATGCTAAAAAAAGTGATATAATCAAAAAAACTAAAAACGCTATAAAATACATGTCTGAGGGTATTTTTCTTAAAGCAGAAAGCCTGAAATTAAACTTATCATGGTGTATGCCGCACAAGGCATTGAAGGCGTAAACTGATAAAATCAGAAAAAAAACAGACAGAAAAATCAATATACTTTTTAATAATAAATCAAAATGCCATTCCGAAATAGCAAAAACAGCAGCTATCATAAAAAAGCCACTCATCAAAAAAGCTTCACCAACTCTGAAAGACTGAGCTAATTTCATTTAATTAAGTTGGTTAATAAATAAACTAATGTTTCCATAAAAAGTCTGCATTTATAACACCTATGTTTCTTCTTAAATTGGAATTATTTGCTTCTCCTTCAACATTTAGAGTGAGACATTTCGGGAGGCTGTAAATAAGCTTTGAGGAGTCATTTTTAATAGCCACAACATATACATCCAATAAATAAATCATGGGGTTCATAAAAAGAGTCGGAATTTGAACTTGCCATAGAAACGAGGCATTGTTTTTATCTTCCGATGGTATTATTACGTGGGATGTATTGACAATAGGAAAACCCGATTGAAGTGTCAGTGTTAATGCAACTTCAAAAGAAAAAGAAGCATCAATAATAAAGCCTTTAAAAAAAATATCTACAGGAAATTGATTATTGAGTCCTTGATTCTGGTTTTGCGGTTCTTGTTTAATTTCAATGTGTTGAAGGCTTAAAATGTTACCTTGTTTTTCAAAACCCGGAGCTTTCCATGATAGGGCAGAAAAACCATCGTCTAAACCTTTTTCAGAACCCGTGTTAAAATACTGCTGAGCAAGGCTGTCAATAACATCAAGAGGACTGCCATAGGCTCTAAGCTTTCCTTTGTCGAGCAGCATGACTAAGTTACAGACTTCTGCAATTTCATTAAGGTTGTGTGAAACCAGAATAATGGTTTTATGGCTGTCCACCAATGATTTAATTTTATTAAGAGCTTTTCTTCTAAAATCGCTATCTCCAACAGCAAGAACTTCATCAAAAAGGTAAATATCGGCTTCAATATGAGCTACAATTGAGAAAGCCAAACGGGCAAACATCCCACTGGAATAATATTTTACGGGCATGTCCATAAAACCTTCCAATCCGCTAAAAGCTTCAATTGCATCATAGCTTTCAGCTATAAGCCTGCTTTTCTCACCAAATAAGGCTGCTGTATGAAAAACATTTTCTCTTCCGGAAAGCTCCTGAATAAAACCAACCCCAAGCTCCATGACCGAAACTACATGTCCTCTGATGAGTACATCACCAGCACTTGGTTTTGTTATACCGGTTATTATCTTCAAAAGCGTGCTTTTCCCAGAGCCATTAGGTCCCACAACACCTAAAACATCACCTTTGTTAAGGGTAAAGTTTATATTGCCAAGCACATTTAAGTTCTTGAATTTTTCTTTTTTTTTGAATATTGGAAAATGTTCAAGTCTTTGTTTAATATGTTTCGATCTGTCATTTTTTCTATAAGCGTTAATAGCATAATGCTTCGAAATATCTCTTACAACTATTACCGGCTCATCCATATTTTTCAGATCATAAAAAGCATCAAGAACTTATGCATTTTTGTTAACTTTTGCCCATGTATCTTTCAGAGTTACTGTTCTATTAAAAACAATTTTTTCTTTTGTTGAGTCTTTGTCAACACAAAAATATCCAAGTCTCTCGAATTGAAATTTATCTAAAATATTTACATTTTTGGCAAATGGTTCAACATAACCTTTAAGAACATTCAATGCATTGGAGTTCAGGTAGTCTTTAAAAGTTTTACCTTCTTCAACATCATCGGGACTTTCAGTGATAAATAAACGGTCAAATAGCCGCACCTCTATTTCAGCAGCATCTTTAACAGATACCCAATGTATTGTTCCCTTAACTTTACGGCTCATGTTTTCTGATCCACTTTTGGTGTCGGGGTCGTAAGTACAGTGAATCTCTGTAATTTCTCCAGACGCATCTTTTACTATTGATTCACATTTAATGATGTAGGCGTATTTCAGCCTTACTTCCTTGCCAACTGAAAGGCGGAAAAATTTATCGGGTGGGTTTTCCATAAAGTCATCCCTTTCAATATACAGAGTATTGGTAAATGGGATATGTCTTTTGCCACTGTTTTCATCTTCAGGGTTAATTTTAGCTTCAAAAATCTCAGTCTTGTCGGCAGGATAATTTGTGATAATAAGTTTAACAGGATTGATAACAGCCATAGCTCTGGGTGCAATTTTATTCAGATCATCGCGCAAACTGAATTCCAGCAGAGCCACATCAATAACATTATCCCTTTTGGCAACACCTATTCTCTCAGCAAAATTTCGTATGGAAGCAGCCGTATAACCTCTTCTTCTAAAGCCTGAAATGGTTGGCATACGAGGATCATCCCATCCACTGACATATTTCTCTTCGACAAGTTGAAGTAATTTTCTTTTACTCATAACCGTATAAGTAAGGTTTAAGCGGGCAAATTCAATCTGACGAGAGGGAAATATTTCAAGCTCTTTAATAAACCACTCGTAAAGAGGGCGGTGTACTTCAAATTCAAGTGTGCAAATTGAATGAGTGATATTTTCTAATGAATCGCACTGACCATGTGCAAAATCATAAGAGGGATAAATACACCATTTGTCTCCCGTTCTGTGATGATGTGTATGTATAATGCGGTAAATAATGGGATCGCGCATGTGCATATTGGGAGAAGCCATATCAATTTTTGCCCTTAATACCCTTTCTCCTTTTTGAAAAAGACCCTTTTTCATGTCTTCAAAAAGTTTCAGATTTTCTTCTACTGAACGATTCCTAAAAGGGCTTTCAATACCGGGGCGTGTAGGGGTACCCCTGTTACTGCTTATTTCTTCGGGACTCAACTCACAAACATAAGCTTTTCCCTTTTTTATCAGTTTAATGGCGTATTCATACAAAGTATCAAAATAATCAGAAGCATAATATTCCCTGTCTTCCCAGTCGAAACCAAGCCATTTGACATCTTCTCTTATAGAATCAACATATTCAACATCCTCAGCTACCGGGTTGGTGTCATCAAAACGCAAATTGGTTAAACCTCCATACTTAAGAGCCAGACCAAAGTTCAGGCAGATTGATTTGGCGTGACCTATATGCAGATATCCATTGGGTTCGGGAGGGAAACGTGTGTGTATTCTTGTATGTTTACCTGATTGTAAATCTTCTTCAATAATTTGTTCTATAAAATTCAAAGACTTTTCATTAGGTTCAGGATTTTCGGTTTTCATAAAATATGTTTTTCTGTTCGGTTTTGTAAAAATTATTAAGGAGCTTGCAAAGTTAAATATTTTGACAAAATACTTTGTCAATCTGCAATATTCTTTTGTGGCAAAATATTTTTATTACTTTTGCTTTATTAAGGTAAATAAAAACATGGATTTAAGGGAAACCAAAGACCTGTCGTTACAAGAAGAAAAAAGGCATCCATGGGAATTGGCAAGGCTCAGGGTTGTTTTCCATTATATTAAGAAATATGTGGAACCAATAAACAATAAGCATTGCAGGATTCTGGACATTGGTTGTGGAGACACTTTTTTCATTGAAAAACTTGCTGAAAAAATTCCCCATGCCGAATTTTGGGCCATTGATACAGCCTTTACCGAAGAAATTATTACGGCATGTAATAAGGGAAAAAATGCACACAGAATACATCTTTTTAAGAATATGTCGGATTTAAATCTGACTGATAATATCGAGTTTGACCTTGTTTTACTATTAGATGTCCTTGAACACATTGAAAATGATTTGATTTTTCTTAAGGACCTTAGCAATCAAAAATTTATCGGCAGCAACACCACGCTATTAATTACTGTTCCTGCTTTCCAATCTCTCTTTGTGGCCAGAGATTTTTTTCTGAAACATTACAGACGTTATAACAATAATCAAATAAAGCATCTTATTTCAAAAACAAACTTTGGTATTACTTATATCTCCTATTTCTTCTTCTCATTACTTATACTGCGTTTTATCCAAAAGGTAAAGGAAGGCATTACAGGCAGTAAGCCAGAAAAAGAAAAAGGTCTTGGAAGTTATGATGGAAATAAGATTTTTACAAAAATTGTTGAAAGTATTCTTATGCTTGACTTTCATAAAACCCGTTTTCTTGAACTTCTGGGTCTCAAACTTCCGGGATTATCAAATATTATTATATGCAAAAAAACTGTATCATAATACCCTGTTACAACGAAGAGAAACGTTTGCCGACAGCAGAATTTGAAGATTTTTTTATTAAAAATCCAGAAGTTGACTTCTGTTTTGTTAATGATGGGAGTAAAGACAAAACGCTGGAACTGTTAAATAAACTGAAAGCAAAGTATCCCAACTTGATAAACGTCCTTGACTTGGAACAGAATGGTGGAAAAGCAGAAGCAGTACGTCAAGGGATGTTATATTGCCTTTCTCTTAACAGATATAAATACATTGGTTTTTTTGATGCCGATCTCGCTACACCTCTTTCGGAAATTCACCGGCTGATAGCACATATAAATATTGATGAAAACAACTGCATTTCTTTCTGTTCGAGAATCAACAGAATGGGTGCTCAAGTCGAAAGAAAAGTCTCAAGGCATTACATTGGCAGAGTGTTTTCAACTTTTGCAGGAATTATTTTAAAAATGCCTGTTTATGATACCCAGTGTGGTGCAAAGCTTTTTAGACACGATATCATTGCAGTAGCTTTCAGCAAACCATTCATAACAAAATGGCTCTTCGACCTCGAAATCTTTATGCGCCTTCGTAATCACCTGACTGTTAAAATTGCTCTAAAAAGTATGATTGAGGTGCCTGTTTTGCAATGGATTGAAAAAGGAGACTCCAAACTATCTGTTTTCTACATGCTGAAAGTTCCAATTGAATTGATTAAAATTTGGCTCACATACAGTAAGAAAGAGGATATAAATCCCAAACAAAGGTAATTCCACAAATTTAAAATGATTCCTTAAATGATCTCTGACAATACTTTTTACAGAATCCTGACTAAAAAACCGGTTTTAATCATTTTCCTGAGCTTGGTATCTGCCTTGATTCTCTTTTACCTTAAATTTGGCTTTGCCATAATCAATCCATTAAATAACGGCTGGCTTATGGCTTATGATTATGCCACTCATTATCTGGGTTGGTTGTTTTTTAAAAATGAACCATGGGATTTCCCAATAGGAACCATCAACAATTATTTTTACCCTTTGGGCTCAAATATTGGTTATACGGACTCTATTCCGTTGATGGCTATAATTGGAAAACTGTTAAGTCCCATCTTACCCGAACAGACTCAATATATTGGATTTTGGTTGCTCTCGTGTTTTATACTTCAAGGTTTTTTTGCTGCTCTTATTGTCAATAAAATCAGATTGAGTTTTCTCCCCAAAATGGCCATGTCCATTCTTTTAATTTTCAGTCCTATTCTTATGAACAGACCTCAACATCCTGCCTTATGTGTTCATTGGCTGATTTTAGCAGTTATTTGGTTGTATCTGCGTTCAAAAGAAAGCGACTCTCCCTCATCAAATATCAAATGGATTTGGTTTTTCAATATTTTAAGCGCTTTTATCCACCCCTATATCACACCCATGGTGTTGTTGCCCTGCGCTGCAATATTGTACAGAATGGGCTTCATTCACAAATTTATTTCAATAAAAAAGACCTTGTTGAATTTTTTCTTACTCATATTTTCAGTATTGGCAATATGGTATATCCTTGGATTTTTCGGTCTTTCGAATGGTGCAGATTATGGTGCAGCAGGTTATGGCTGGTTTTCTACAAATCTGAATGCGCTTTATAATGCCAACAAGACTTCTTCTTTTTCCCTCATGACCCACCCCCTTTATTCTGACGGTCAAATGTTTGAGGGCTATGCCTATTTGGGGCTAGGATTATTGCTTATGCTTGTTTTCGCCCTGTTTTTTGTGGCAATGAATTTTAAATATTATTTTGCTTTAACAAAAGTTAAAAGAAATGCACTGCTCATTGTCATCCTTATCTTTACAGGCATACTGGCCATAACCCATATTGTTACTTTCAACAACAAAGTTATCTTCAGTTTTCAACTCCCTCATATCATTGAAGTGCTTCTCAATCCTTATAGGTCAAGCGGACGACTTTTCTGGCCGGTATATTATTTCCTGATAATTTTTGTTTTTCTTGTTTTTTCTAAGATTCTGAAAAAACACAAAATTCTCAGTTATTTTATAGTTCTTATACCTATACTTCAGTTATATGATTTGAAACCCCTGTATTCAAAACTTCAATTTGAAAAAAGCAATTATTCCACCAATGAAACAGTGGTTAAGTGGACTGAAATTCTGGAGCCTTTTGAACATATTATTACTTATCCTCCTTTTGAAAAAGAGCTAATGACTGGTCTGGATTATGTTCCGTTTGCATATATTTCGGCTTTGAACAATAAAACAATTACAACCGGTTATATTGCAAGATATAATACTGCTGCCAGTATAGATTACAAAACCCGGCTCGAAGCATCACTTTTAGCTGGGCAGCTTGATGAAAACAGTGTATATATCTAAAATAACACATCTTAATTTGTTTCGCGGTTTACTGCAGAATCAAAGTTTAAAAGTCTCTCTCTGTGATTCTCTACTTATTTTTTATACCCCTGAAAAAGAAACAGATATACTTAAGATGTATTCTTTTGATGCTTCTGATTTGAGCATAGACAAGTTTCTTGAAACACGCTCTGACCATTTCATGTTCATTGCCGTGAAAGATGAAGCCACGCTTCAATTACAAGAAAGCAGCAAAGAAATCTTTAGAAAAACAGGAATTCCGATTGATAATTTGGGTTATAGGGGCTCTCTTGCAGCAGTCATTTATAACAACAAATGTTTGTTTTATAATATTAACAATACTGAGGGTGTTGAAATTATTATGACAAAGGATAGTGTTGCAGAGGGATTCAGAATCCTAAAAGATATTGTCATTTCTTCTCAGGGTTATGATGCAGGAAATAATGCATCTGTAATGATTGACAACATTGAATACTGCCCGAATCAGAGAGGATTTAATATGGTTGTAACAGACACCGCTTTTAACGTGGTCGAAGTGAAGAATTTTGACACCCATCAGGTGTTTTAAGCTTTTCCGAAAATCTTGTATTAAACCACATGACAAAAGCTCTTGTATCCATACTTTTACGCTAAAAAGCAAAAATAAAGCTTACTATATTCCTAAACGAGGCCTAATATTTTTGAAAAGAAAATAAAATCTTGTTATTTTACGAAAGTTAAAAAAACTGGTATCTATTGATTGAAACAATGATGGGCTACATCTTAGATGGGCAAAAGAATCAAATATAATAAGACTTGAGTGTGTTTACCACTCTTCATTGACCTCAACTTTTGGTTGCATACCTTCAGTCATATCTTTAATAAGGTCCTTAACAAATTTATCAATTTGTTCAAGGTGATAGGGTGTGTTTGTGGTAAAAGAGGGATCGTTTTTATCAAGCCATTTTTCAATAGGAGAGCGGGACATTTCTCTTGCAGAGAAATTGTTTATTTCATACCTGAATCGACCATCTCTGAACTGAAGTTTAAAGTCATACTGAACATGCCCTGCGAAAAGTTCAGTGCCATCCTCAAGTTTATTTAAAATCCTGATTCTGTGGACACCTTCAATTAATGTATTATTACGGTCTCTTACTTTGGTTACGCTGCTGGCATTGTTAAAAAAAGTATTAATCCATGCAATACACCTGACATAAAGCTCATCGGCTGTCCCCTCAACTTGAACAACACCGCTGTATTCAATTTTATTTGTGTTTGGATTTAAAGGCATCACAGGAATTTCCTGAGAAAAAGCTGTTTGCAAACCGAAAAAAAAGCCTGAAAAAAGGCAAATTATAAAAAATGTTCTGTTTTTCATGTGAAATATTTTATTAGTGTATTCTATAAACAAAATTAATAAAAAATTATTATTCAAAAGCTTTGGCTTCATTCCAAAAAACATCCATTTCTTCTAAACTCATACTTTTTAAGGTTCGCCCCATTTCTAATGCTTTTTTTTCTAAGTACATGAAGCGTTTGATAAATTTTTTATTGGTTCTTTCCAATGCATTTTCCGGATTGACACCAATAAAACGGGCATAATTGATGAGTGCAAACATCAGATCACCAAATTCACTTTCAATTTTTTCGGGTGAAGTATTCAAGTCAAGCTCTGTTTTCAACTCCCCTATTTCTTCTTCAACTTTTTCCCATACCTGATTAGGTTTTTCCCAGTCGAAACCGATGCCCCTGGCTTTGTCCTGAATTCTGTATGCTTTAACAAGAGCAGGTAAAGACAGAGGAACCCCTGACAATACAGAGCGATTGCCTTCTTTCATTTTAATATTTTCCCAGTTTTCCTTAACCTTATTGGCATCTTCAGCAACCACATTTGCAAAAATATGTGGATGTCTGTTAACAAGTTTTTCATTGATACTATTTATAACATCTTCAATATCAAACAGTTTTTGTTCACTGCCAATTTTAGCATAAAATACTATATGAAGAAGCAAGTCACCAAGTTCTTTTTTAATATCATTCCCGCTTTTCTCTAATATGGCTTCAGAGAGCTCATACGTTTCTTCAATCGTTAGATGCCTGATACTCTCAAATGTTTGTTCTTTGTCCCATGGACATTTTGCCCTCAGCTCGTCCATGATGTCTAAAAGTCGCTTAAAAGCTTCCAATCTTGTATCCATTTTACCTTCCTTTTCGTTGTTTATCATAATCAGGTTCTACCAAATACCGGTCAATGTCTTTTGGTTTGTCGAGTTTTAAAAAAACATGCCAATATGCTTCCTTTGTCATTGAATCCCAATGTATTATAGTATATCTGTATTGAAATGTCTGTATAATATTTAAAGTCAGTAAAAGTATTATTATTATTCCTAAGGACAATTTTTGCCATGAGAATTTTTTAAAAATAAAATTTACAAATGCAGCCAAAGGGATGGCTAATAAAGCGAAAGATTCAATCATTGAACGTTGACCAAAACAGCCTCCATACCACCAGTCCCACCAAGATGACACGATATAGATTTGCAAAACTATATAAATGATAACTGGCCATCTGTATGATGAAAGCTTATTTTTTAAAAAAATAATGCCTATTAAAGCAATCAGGGCAATAGGTGTGTAAACAAACCATCCTTTACGATAACTGAATAATACATTGATAATCTCAGGTTGGGTAAAGAAAAAGCGTTCTACTCCATATGAGTAAAATATGAAGTGCCCAGTCGCAATCTTCCAGTATATTATCTGAGGCAGCCAGGGTAAGCATGAAATAAGAACTGCCAAAACCCATTGAAGACGGTATTTATAGGCAAGAAGCATGTTCTTTTTTAAATCACTGAATGATTTAACATTATATAAAAAAAGCAATACAATAATAATGGCATTAGTTGGCCGTATGATTGTGATGAATCCCATTAAAAGACCAATAGCAAGAGCTGTTTTAATATTGGGATTTTCGTGCCATTTATCAACAGCCCAAATAAAAACCGAAAACAAACAGAAGCTGTAAATATGAGTCAACCCCGGCTCATTAGTGGCATAATAGAGCATATTGGTGGCAAAGATAATGACGATAATTGTTAAATAAGCAATAAATGGCTTAAAATACTTAAGTAATAATTTATAAAGAACAAATAGTCCAAGATATAAAAACAACAACACATTTAGAGCAATGGCTCTTTGGTAAGGGACACCATACCCTCCTGTATCACCATTGTTAAGCAACTGCCATGTGTGTACAATAATAAAAGAAGGCAAATACATCATGGCAACCCCCATGCTCACTTTTAAGTAGCGGTTTCCCATATCATCAAGGCTGTACCATGCATATTCCTGCAATTCAGGAATAGTATCGAAATATTTCTGGTGCAAGTCGTTATAAATAAATGCTGCGGGTAAATAAGCGTAGTAGTTTTTAACGTCCCACTCAATAAT
>JAQVVM010000043.1 GCA_028698995.1 Bacteroidales bacterium | reverse complement strand
GATGTTTCAGGAATGACGCTAAAAGATGCATTGTTTTTACTTGAGAATATGGGATTTCAGGTGTCATTTTCAGGGAATGGTATAGTCAGGAGCCAATTACCAAATTCAGGGACAAGTTATCAAAGAGGAGATATTATAAACCTTACTTTATCTATTTAGAAGTTGAAAACATTACAAGACATATTATATAAGGCTGATTGTGAAGCTGTATCAGGAAGGACTGATATAAATATTTTTGATATCACATCAGATTCAAGAACAGTTAATAAAAACAGTTTGTTTGTTGCTGTACGTGGAACGCAAACAGATGGTCATAGTTATATCAAGAAAGCAATTGAAAAAGGAGCTATTGCCATAATATGTGAAGAATTGCCTGAGCACAGAAATGTCGATATAACATATATTTTAGTAAAAAACAGTTCAAAAGCATTAGGTATTGCCGCTTCAAATATATATGACAACCCATCAGAAAAAATTAAACTCATTGGTATTACCGGTACTAATGGCAAAACAACAACTGCAACACTACTTTATAAGCTGTTTTCACAACTAGGTTATAAAGCAGGTCTTATATCAACAATTTCCATTATAATAGAGGATGAGATAATACCCTCAACACATACAACTCCGGACGCGGTAAAACTAAATATGTATTTGGCTCAGATGTATGAAAAAGGTGTTACCCATTGTTTTATGGAAGTAAGTTCACATGCTATTGAACAGGAAAGAATTGCAGGGTTATATTTTACAGGTGGAGCTTTTACAAATATTACCCACGACCATTTAGATTATCATTTAACATTTTCAAATTATATACATGCCAAGAAAAAGTTTTTTGACAACTTAAGCCGAACTTCATTTGCCATTTCAAACATTGATGACAAAAACGGAGAGGTCATGTTGCAAAATACAAAAGCCAGTACCTATTATTATGGGATCAAAAAAATGGCAGATTTTAAAGCTAAGATTAATGAAAATTTATTTGAAGGTCTTAACTTATACATAAACGGTCATAATGCATGGTTCAGGCTGATAGGAACATTTAACGCTTATAACCTTTTAGCTGTTTTCAGCATATCATCATTACTTGGCGAAAAAGATCAGGAAATTCTTGCACTATTGAGTAATATGAAGGCTGTTGAAGGACGATTTGAGTACATTAAAAATCATCAGAATATAACAGCAATTGTTGATTATGCACATACGCCTGATGCATTAAAAAACGTACTGGATACCATTAATGATATTCGCACAGGAAATGAGCAAATAATATCTGTAATAGGGTGCGGCGGCAACAGAGACAAAGAAAAAAGACCTTTGATGGCAAAAATTGCTTCACAAAAAAGCAACATTGTTATTCTCACATCCGACAATCCACGATTTGAAGAAGCAATCGATATTATTGAAGACATGAAGAAGGGTTTGGATGTAATGAACACAAAGAAAATCCTGATTATAGAAAACAGAAAAGAAGCCATAAAAACAGCCTGCGTATTGGGGAAAGAGGGAGATATATTATTGATTGCAGGAAAAGGGCACGAAAAATATCAGGAAATTAAGGGTGTAAAATACCCATTTGACGATATGCAAGTTTTAAAAGAATTTCTAACTGAAAACCAATAAAAATGTTCTATTATTTATTTGACTTTTTGGACAAGCATTATGAAGTTCCCGGAACCGGAGCTTTTCAATATATTTCTACAAGAGTAGGTCTTGCCATAATAACTTCATTGATTATTTCAATGATTTTTGGGAAGAAACTTATTAAGATTCTTAGAAACAAGCAAGTAGGTGAGAGCATAAGAGATCTTGGTCTTCCTGGTCAAAATCAAAAAGAAGGTACACCTACCATGGGAGGGCTCATTATATTGGGCTCAATGGTTGCTCCAACCTTGCTGTTTGCGAAGCTTCACAATATATATATCATATTAATTCTAGTTACAACAATTTGGTTAGGATTTCTTGGATTTGTTGATGATTATATCAAAGTCTTTAAAAAAAATAAAAAAGGTTTATCAGGCTCTATGAAGATATTAGGGCAGATTTTTCTAGGGCTTATTGTTGGCTTAACTATGCTTTACCATAAAGATATTGTCATACGTGAAAAGGCCACAACAAGGACTTCATATTTAAATGCGGAAAGTGTTTTCAAGTCACAGGAAACCAGTAATAGTACCAATTTATACTCAAAAGAAAAAATCAAGTCAACAAAAACAACCATTCCTTTTATAAAGAATAATGAATTTGAATATTCGAAAATACTTTCATTTTTGGGAGGAAATTATGAAAAATGGACATTTCTGATTTTTATTCCAATCATTATTATAATTGTATCAGCAGTCTCGAATGGAGCGAACATTACAGATGGCATAGACGGTTTAGCTACAGGAACATCGGCCATCATAGGTGTTACATTAGGAATTCTTGCTTATGTATCAGGTAACGTAGTCTTTGCCAATTATTTAGACATCATGTATATTCCTGATACAGGGGAGCTTACAATTTTCATTGGAGCCTTTGTGGGTGCATGCATCGGGTTTTTATGGTACAATTCTTTTCCTGCACAGGTTTTTATGGGTGACACAGGAAGCCTTGCAATTGGAGGCATTATAGCTGTTTTTGCAATCATGATTCGTAAAGAATTACTTATCCCTATTCTTTGTGGGATATTTCTGGTTGAAAATCTCTCAGTCATCATGCAGGTCTCTTATTTTAAATATACCAAGAAAAAATATGGAGAAGGAAGAAGAATTTTTAAGATGTCGCCACTACACCATCATTATCAGAAACTTGGGTATCATGAGTCAAAAATTGTAATGCGATTTATAATTATTGGAATCATGCTGGCAGTAGTTACAGTATTAACATTAAAGGCAAGATAAAATGGCAAGAGTTGTTATACTGGGTGCTGGAGAAAGCGGAACTGGGGCAGCAGTGCTTGCTATGAAAAAAAATCACAGTGTATTTGTTTCTGATACAAATAAAATTAAAAACAAATACAAGGAAGTTCTTTTACATCACAAAATTGAATTTGAAGAGGGAATGCATTCAGAAAAGGTCATTTTGGATGCAGATGAAATTATCAAGAGTCCGGGAATTCCGAATAATATTGAAATTTTACTAAAAGCACGTAAAAAAAATATCAGTATTATTTCGGAGATCGAATTCGCTGCAAGATATACTGAAGCAAAGCTTATAGGGGTAACAGGCACAAATGGCAAAACCACTACCGCATCAATGATTTTTCACATTTTCAATCATGCAGGTTACGATGTTTGCCTTGCAGGTAATGTAGGAAAAAGCTTTGCATTGGCTTTAAGTGAAAGGGATTACAAGTATTTTGTTTTGGAATTGAGCAGTTTTCAACTTGAAGACATGTTTTCTACCAGATTGAATGTTGCAATTCTTCTGAATATTACACCAGATCATTTAGATCGGTATAATTATGAACTAAGTAAATATGTGGATGCAAAGTTCAGGATACTACTTAATCAAACTTCGGAAGACGTGTTTATATATTGGGCTGACGATGAAGTAATAATGTCAGAAATAGCAGTAAAATTATTTCATCAGGAAATTATCCCATTCTCAGTAAAAAATGAAAATAAAAATGGTGCTTATTTAAAAAACAATCAAATGTACGTGAATTACAATTCTGATAAATTTAACATGTTTGTAGAGGATTTTTCTTTTAAAGGAACTCACAATATTCTTAATGCTATGGCATCCTCCATTACTGCATCCAGAAATAATATCCGTAAAGAAAAAATTAAAGAATCTCTTACAAATTTTTCAAACATAGAACATAGATTAGAGATGGTTTGTAAAATAAGAGGTGTTGAATATATCAACGACTCTAAGGCAACAAATGTAAATTCAACATGGTATGCTCTTGAAAGTTACAAAAATCCCATAATCTGGATTGCAGGGGGCATAGATAAAGGAAATAATTATGAGTTAATTCATCCTTTAGTAAAGCAAAAAGTTAAGGCATTAATTTGCCTAAGTCTGGATAATTCAAAATTAAAAGAGGCTTTTTCAAAAGATGTAGGCTTGATAAAAGAAGCTACTTCCATGGAAGAAGCTGTAAATTTAGCCTATCAGGAAGCTTTACCGGGTGATGTTGTTTTGTTATCACCTGCTTGTTCAAGTTTTGACCTATTTGAAAATTATGAAGACAGGGGAAATCAGTTCAAAAAAGTGGTTATGAATTTATAAGTAAGGAAATGGAAAATATCAGAAATAGAATTAATGGAGATATTGTTATTTGGATTGTAGTTCTTGTGCTTTCCGTATTTTCAATACTTTCTGTTTACAGTTCATCCGGAAGTGTTTCTTCAAGCTGGTCACAGGTATCAAAACATCTTCTCATAGTCATTTTCAGTTTCGGTATCATTTACCTTATTCACATTATTCCTTATACATATTTTTCACGTTTATCTGTCATAGCAATAATATTATGTATTCCATTAATTATCCTCACCCTTTGGATAGGTAAAGACATAAACGATGCTAAAAGATCAATAGAGGTTCCCGGACTGGGAATAAGTATCCAGACATTTGATTTTGTAAAACTTGCAATTATCATGTATGTAGCAAGGATACTTTCAAAAAATCAAGACAATCCCTCTGATTTTAAAAAATGCTTGCGCCCCATAATCATTTCAACCGGTATAATTTGTTTAATGATTTTCAGAGCGAACTTCTCAACAGCAGCATTAATTTTTCTTACTGTATATATTCTTTTATTTATTGGCAGGGTTAAAATATTATACTTACTATCAACTGCTGGTGCCATTGTACTCCTATTGGTAATACTGCTTCAAATAAATAAAAAAGTTGAAATACTTCCAAGATCATCTACATGGGATACCCGTTGGAAAAGTTATATTACGCCCGATCCAGAGATTGATGCTTCTGAAATTACAAGCAGGTCAATTTTTGATGACAGTCATTTTGCAAAAATGGCCATATCTAATGGAGGATTTTTTGGTGTGTTGCCCGGCAACAGCATACAGCGAAATGTCTTATCGAATGCTCCATCTGACTTTATTTTTGCAATTATTGTTGAAGAATATGGGATTATTGGAGGTGTATTTATAATTCTGTGTTATATGATAATATTTCTCAGAGCCATAAGAATTGCGAACAAAACACCTCGTTTTTTTGGTGCCCTCATTGTTTTGGGTTGTGCACTAATACTTGTTGTACAAGCAATAATAAATATTGCCTACACAGTGAGTCTTTTACCCATGACAGGTTTGACATTACCTTTTATAAGTCTTGGAGGAATGTCATTGTGGTTTTCGGCCATCAGTATAGGTATAATATTAAGTGTAAGCAGAGACATTAATGAACAAAAAGTAAAAGAGAATCATGCATCAGTATAAAAAGATTAAAATAATTATCAGTGGTGGTGGTACAGGTGGGCACGTATTTCCGGCTATTGCCATAGCAAATGCTTTGCATGAGAAAATTGCAGATGCTGAAATACTGTTTGTTGGTGCTAAAGGAAAACTCGAAATGGAGAAAGTACCTGCAGCCGGTTATAAAATAATTGGTTTGAATATTCAAGGCTTCAGACGTAAGTTGAGTTTTAAGAACTTCTTGCTCCCATTCAAGATTATTATGAGTTATTTTAAAGCCCGAAAAATAATTAATGATTTTAAGCCAGACATAGTAGTTGGCGTGGGTGGATATGCAAGTTGGCCTATTCTCAGTGTGGCTTCAAGTAAGAAAATACCTACTGTAATTCAAGAACAGAATTCATTTCCGGGTCTTGTAAATCGCCTGCTGCGAAAAAAAGTAAATATCATATGTGTGGCTTATGATGGAATGGATAAATATTTCCCGAAAAGCAAACTATATCTTACAGGAAACCCTGTAAGACAAGAGGTTACAAATATTCAAGGCAAGAAAGAAGCCGCATTGGCTTATCTAAAACTAAACCCCGAACTTAAAACTGTATTAATAATAGGAGGTAGTCTGGGTGCACGAACTATAAACGAAAGTATAGCTGCCCACATGGATTTTTTCAAAGAAAACAATATCCAATTAATATGGCAGACAGGTAGAAGTTTTATCAATGAAGCTGCACCATTAAGTAAAAAATATGACAACATAAAGGTTTTCCAGTTTATCAATGAAATGGATATGGCTTATGCTGCCGCAGACATAATAGTTTCAAGGGCTGGTGCTATAGCAATTTCCGAATTATGTGCGGTAAAAAAACCATCCATTCTTATACCATCTCCAAATGTTGCTGAAAACCATCAATACAAAAATGCCGAAGCATTAGTCAACTACAATGCAGCCATACTTGTTAAAGATAATGAAGCAATAACAAAATTAGGTAAAGTCGTTTTTGATCTCTTAGGTGATGCTTTTATGCAGGAAAAATTAATTAAAAACATCTCCAAACTTGAGCGTTTAGACGCTGCTGATGTTATTGCGGAATTAATTATTAAATCATGTTAAAGAACTATAATATGACTATTGATAATTTAAAAAGGGTTTATTTTCTGGGTATCGGGGGAATAGGGATGAGTGCTATTGCCAAATTTTTTATTTCGAAGGGAATTGAGGTTTATGGCTATGATAAAACTGCAGGAATTACTACACAGCAATTAACTGAAATGGGTGCTATCATTAACTTTGAAGATATTACTAGTGTTATTCCTGATCATATTGACCTTGTAATTTATACTCCTGCTATTCCAAAGACGCATATACAGTTCAACTATTTTTTAAATAATAATTACGCGTTGAAAAAACGTGCTGAAATACTTGGTCTAATTACTGATGGAACGTTTACTGTTGCGGTTGCTGGTACTCATGGAAAAACAACAACAAGTTCAATTATCACCCATATTTTTAAACAATCTAAAAAATCTTTTAATGCATTTCTTGGTGGACTGGCAAAGAATTACAACACGAATTTCATTTCAGGTATTGAAGCAATTGCACCCCAATCTGTAATCGCTGAAGCAGATGAGTACGACAAATCATTTCTGAAGCTACACCCAAACATTGCAATAATAACTGCAATGGATGCCGATCACCTCGATATCTATGGAAATCATCAGAATATGATTGATTCTTACAATGATTTTGTTGGCCAAATTGAAAAAGAAGGTAATCTTATCATTCACAAAAATTACATAAAATTACTGAGACCCACCAAAACGCATATTTTTACTTATAATATAGAGGGTGACAGTGACTTTTATATCAAAAATCTGAAAATTTTTGAAGGTTCTTATCATTTTGACATTTATTTCAGGGGAAACATCCTCGTTGAAGACATAAAGTTCAATCAGGGAGGGCTCCATAATATCGAAAATGCAATTGCCGCAGTTGCTGCCTGCTACTTGAGAGATATAAACACAAAGGATATAAACAAAGCACTTCGGACATATTCTGGTGTTTACCGCAGATTTGACATCCGAATTAAAAGTAACAATTTGATTTTTATTGATGACTACGCACATCATCCACAAGAATTAAAGATGTTTATACAATCAGTAAAAGATTTATACCCCCGAAAAAAAATAACAGGAATTTTTCAGCCCCATCTTTATAGCAGGACAAGAGATTTTGCAAATGCTTTTGCTTCATCATTAAGTCTTCTCGATGATATCATATTATTGGATATATATCCTGCACGGGAATTGCCCATTGAAGGTATTACGTCCGAAATAATTCTCAAAAATATCACTTCAAAAAATAAAATGATTTGTAAAAGAGAAAACCTTATCGAAGAAATACTCAAACGAAATTCAGAAGTCTTCCTTACAATTGGTGCAGGAGATATTGAAAACCTTGTACTTCCAATTGAAAAGACCTTAAAAAATATTTCTAAATTTTTATAGAATGAATAAGAAATTTAAGAAAATATTAACAATAACATTTTGGATATTAATAACTTCCATAATTATTTTTTTACTGATAAGATCTCAGAAACAACAGAATAAAAGGTTGTGTACTGCTTTGATTATTAACATTGATGACAATAGAGAAGGTTCTTTGGTCAGTCATGAAGAAATTGAACAATTAATCAGGGATTCAATTGGCATTTTGGTTGACAACAAAAAATTGTCTGAGATAGATTTACAGAAAATTAACAGAATTATTTCCAGAAGTCAATTGATAGAAGATGTCACAGTTTTTTCATCTTTGGATGGTGAAATTATTGTTGAAATTACGCAGCGTAAACCAGTTGTAAGAGTATTCAACAGCCTTGGAGAAAGCTTTTACATTGACAAAAAGGGCATTATGTTTCCATTAAGTCAAAATCACACAGAAAGAGTTGTTGTTGCCAGCGGGTATATCAATGAACCATACAGGGCTCTTCAAAAGACAGACAACAAAGGGTTAACACTTTCAAGACAGATATTAAATAATATATATAAAGTTGCGTTATATATTTCTGAAGACAATTTTTGGAATGCAATGATTTCAGAAATAATAGCTGCAGAAAATGGGGATTTGGAATTAGTTCCTGTAACCGGAGGACATAAAGTACTTTTTGGAGATGTTGACAACATACAGGAAAAGCTTGAGAATTTACTTATTTTCTACAAAGAAGTTTCAAATAAATCAAGCTGGAACAAATATAAAACTATTAATATAAAATTTAAAGATTTAATTTATTGTACCGAATAAAACAAAACATATGGAAACATCAGACATCTTTGTAGGCCTTGATTTAGGCACAACCAAAATAGCTGCTATTGTAGGCAGAAAAAATGAAAATGGTAAAATTGAAATATTGGGATACGGCAAAGCTGAATCTATTGGGATTCACCGAGGTGTTGTCGCCAACATTGACAAAACGGTAGAATCAATTAAAGAAGCTGTTTCTAAAGCTTCGGAACAATCAGGAGTTGAAATTGCAGAAGTGAATGTGGGTATAGCCGGCAATCATATTAAAAGTCTTCAACACAGAGGTAACATCATGCTTAATTCCCTTGAGGATGTCATAAAAGTTAAAGATGTAGAAAACTTAGTTGAAAGCATGTATAAAATAGCCATGCAACCGGGAGATGAGATTATTCATGTGATACCACAGGAATATATCATCGACAAGGAAGGAGGCATTAAAGATCCTGTAGGTATGTGTGGTTCGTGCCTTGAAGGTAATTTTCATATTGTAACCGGACAGGTTTCAGCCATAAAGAACATACAGAAATGCGTCCTAATGGCAGGTCTAGAGACTAAAGATCTAATTTTGGAACCATTGGCATCGGCAGAGGCAGTTTTAAGTGAAGAAGAAAAAGAAGCAGGTGTAGCTTTAGTTGATATAGGTGGTGGAACAACCGATATAGCTATATTTCATGATCAGATTTTACGTCATACAGCTGTAATTCCATTTGGAGGTAACATTATAACCGAAGATATAAAAGAGGGCTGTTCCATCATTAAATCATATGCCGAACATCTTAAAGTAAATTTTGGTTCTGCCCTTGAAAGTAAAAACAGTCATGACTATATCGTTTCAATACCTGGTGTTAGAGGCAGGGATCCAAAAGAAATTTCATTAAAAAATCTGGCCAGTATAATTCAGGCACGAATGGAGGAAATACTGGCACAAGTTGATTTTGAAATCAAAAGTTCGGGTTTTGCCAATAAGCTCATCTGTGGTATAGTACTTACAGGTGGTGGGGCACAACTTAAGGATATCAAACAACTTACAGAATTTGTAACTGGTCACAGCACAAGAATTGGCTATCCAAATGAGCATCTTGGGAATAATCAATCTGAAGAAATCACAAATCCAATGCATGCAACCGGTGTTGGACTTGTATTAAAGGGCATACAGAACTATGAATTAAAAAGAAAATTTGAAAAAAACACAGACGAAAAAGTAGTAAAGAAAAAGAAAAAAGGATTATTCGAAGATATTCTAAACAAAGGGAAAAAACTCTTTGAAGACGAAATAGAATAGACTAATTAATTAACAATTACAGCTAAAGAATGTTAATAAATAAATAAAGAAATACCTGTTCAATAAAACAATAATAATTACTTTTAAAAACCGTAAAATTATGGAGAAAGCAAACAACAATCAATCCGCCTTTTCAGCATTTAGCGCGTCGGAAACACCGATTTCTAATATGCCGGAAAGCATGATAAAAACATCGAAAGAAGAAATGATTAAATTTAATTTACCTAAAGAACAGTCTTCAATAATTAAAGTTATTGGCGTTGGTGGTGGTGGCAGTAATGCTGTTAACCATATGTTTCAATTAGGCATTAAAGACGTTGATTTTATTGTGTGCAATACAGATGCACAAGCTTTACAAAGCAGTCCCGTTCCAATTAAGATTCAACTTGGTGCGGGTCTTACAGAAGGCAGGGGTGCTGGTTCATTACCAGAAGTAGGTAAAAATTCAGCAAAAGAAAGCATAGAGGATATTGTTAAGGTGTTGGAACAAAACACGAAAATGCTTTTTATAACTGCCGGTATGGGTGGAGGTACCGGAACAGGTGCAGCTCCGGTGATTGCTGAAAAAGCTAAGGAGTTAGGCATCCTTACCGTAGGCATTGTAACCATACCTTTCACTTTCGAGGGCAGAAAAAGAGCACTTCAAGCAAGAGAGGGTATTAAAGAACTTCGCAAAAATGTTGATTCTCTTCTCATCATCTGCAATGACAAATTAAGAGAATTATACGGAAATCTCGAATTGTCAAAGGCTTTTAGCGAAGCAGACAGCGTTCTGACTACAGCTGCAAAAGGTATTGCCGAAATTATTACAATGACAGGCTATGTTAATGTTGATTTTGAAGATGTCAGAACAGTGATGAAAGACAGTGGTGTAGCCATCATGGGTGCAGCTGTTGCTGAAGGAGAAGACAGGGCTATTAAAGCGGTCAAAAAGGCTCTTGAATCACCATTGCTCAACGACAACAATATCAAAGGTGCCAGCGATATGCTTTTGTATATTGCTTCAGGCGACAAAGAAATACTGATGGATGAAGTCATGGAAATAACCGATTATATCCAGTTGGAAGCTGGTGAAACTGCTGAAGTTATATGGGGTAATGGTTATGATCCAAGTCTGGGAAATAAAATCAGCATCACAGTTATTGCTACAGGATTTGAAACAACTAATGGAACTGAATATACACCTAAATTGGATATTGAAAAAAGGAAACCTGCTGAACCCGAAAAAATAATTATCCCTTTACATTCAACCCAACCTACACCTGAACCAACTTTAGAAGTAGCAGAACCAATTAAGGGTTTTACAATCAAAGGCCCTCAGATTGCTCCAGAAGTAACTACAACTGTTACAAACGAACCAAAAGTAGTTAAAGAAACAAATCAGGGCTTTGTTTTAAAAACAAATATTGAACCTCCCGTTGAGCAAAATTCAAAAAAAGAACAAGCTGTTGTGAATCAAAATACAACTCCTGTTCAAACAGAAATTCAAAAACCTATTCTCAAACAGGAAACAATTGAAGATAAACAACAAATTGGGAAATTGGATGAAAACAGACAGAATTTATTAAAAGAATTGAGTATCCGACTTAAAGACGCCAATCAGATTCCACACCTTGAAGGGGAACCTGCCTATAAGCGTAAAAATGTACAGTTTCAGGATGTTCCTCATTCATCTGAGTCTCATGTATCAAAATATACTTTAAGTGCTGATGACAGTGAAGATGGGAAGCCAAAACTCAAACCTAATAATTCTTTTTTACACGAAAAACCAGATTAATTTTTAAGATTATGACTTTAGTTGACACTATTAATTCTGATATAAAAGCAGCAATGCTTGCTAAGGACAAAGACAAACTTGAAGCTTTGAGAGCCATTAAAGCGGCTCTTCTTTTAGCTAACACGTCAGGCAAACCTGTTGATGAAAATACTGAAATACAGATTTTACAAAAACTTGTCAAGCAACGTCGCGAAGCAGCAGAAATTTATGATTCTCAGAATCGCAAAGATTTGTCAGCTGTTGAAAATATGCAAATGAAATTTATTGAAACTTATCTCCCTAAGCAACTTTCTGAAAAAGAAATTACTGATGAAATAAGTAAAATCATTAAAGATGTCAATGCCCAAAGTATCAAGGATATGGGTAAAGTAATGGGTCTTGCTTCCAAAAAATTTGCAGGCAAAGCCGATAATAAAGTTATCTCTGATATTGTTAAAGGTTTATTGAGCTGATTATTATTATGAACAGGTATTAAAAAGCCTCCTGAAAAGGGGGCTTTTTTTTTATGGTGTACTCAAAATATCTTTTACCACTTCTCCTGCACAGAAACCTCCCATAATTGCCGGCAAATATGATATAGTACCAACTGTTGACTTTTTATTATCTTCATCGACAATAGGAATAATTGCTTCATCGGATACAAGCTCAGATGAAAAAACAACCTTAAAGCCACTGCTTATACCCAATTTTCTTAATCTTTTTCGCATATAAAAAGCCAAACGACAGGCATGAGATTTAGAAATGTCGGCCACTTGAATCCTAGTAGGGTCAATCCGGCCTCCGGCTCCTAATGAACTTATAATTTGGTAATTATGTGTAACGGCATAATGAATTAGAAATACTTTAGGAGATAGCGTATCTATAGCGTCAATAATGTAATCTGGTTTTAATTGTTCTATTAATTCAGGTGTTTTTTCATCTTTCAAAAAGACATTAAATGAATTCAATTTCAGCTCGGTATTAATATCCAAAAGTCTTTTTGACATGACATCAATTTTACTAAGTCCTTCTGTGCTTTTAAGGGCACAAAGCTGTCGGTTGCGGTTGCTTTCTTTAATAATGTCATGATCAATGATACTAAGCTCCCCCACTCCTGCCCTACAAATAAATTCAGCTGCCCATGAACCTACTCCCCCAAGTCCGGCAATTAAAACATGGGCTTTTAATAATTTATCAAGTCCTTTTTTCTGTACCAATTGTTCTGTTCGTTCAAGCCAATGAGATGTCATATTTTGTTTTTCAAAAAAGTATTATTAAAATTAGTCAAGATTATTGAAGAAAGACCCTCTTCACTTTGGTTTCTTAATTCTGAAGCTTTTTTATAAAGCGTTTTGATTGACACATTACTATTATCGGTTTCCAAAAATAATGAATCCAAAGGACAGGATTTAAAAACATCCTCTAGTTGAATTTTATTGTTTAACAAAGCTACTCCGAATGATAGTATAAAACCGTTGTTAAGAAGTTCAGACATAGATTTAAGATTACCCCTGAAGCCATGTATAATCCAAGGCGGACTGCTTTTAAAATGCTTTCTAAGAAACAGTATTTCATGAATACTTCTTACAGCATGGATTATTAACGGTTTTGATATGTCAGCGGCCAATTGTGCATGAGAAATAAATATTTTTCTTTGTAACTCATAATTTACTTTAATCAATTTATCCAAACCTGTTTCACCTATCGCAACGACATTATCGTGTGTGGCAAAATTAAAAATCGCTTTTAAGTCATTTTCATAATTCTCATCAATATACCAGGGATGAAGGCCAATGCTACATAATAAAGACGTATTAACACAATTACTGTCCGCAGCATAACAATTAAACACAGAAATAGTATCATCCTGAATTTGATTGGGATTGTGTGTATGTATATCAATGTAAGTCAAGGTTTTTTTTAACGAAGTTAATAAAAAATAACATTTCCAAATATGTTGTTAGAAAATGTGACAGAAAAGGTATAAAAATCATTTTCAAAACAAATACTGACAAAAAGGCAGCTATTAAAATGTCAGGAATTTAAAAAAATAATAATATAACACATTGATAATCTTTATTTTATATTAAAGAGATAAATTAAGTGGCATGCTTATTGTTATTTAGATTAAATACTATTAATAAAAATAAAAATATGAAATACATACATTTAAGCGTATTACTAATATTCGCAAATATATTTTTAAATAAAACAATTACAAATTCAAAAAACAGTATAATTATGACACATACAAACAATGAAACAGTTTACACTTTACCGGCATTAACATACTCATATAATGCATTGGAGCCACATTTTGATCAGATGACGATGGAAATTCATCATACAAAGCACCATCAGGCCTACGTGACAAACCTGAATGCAGCCATAAAGGACACAGAAATGAGCATGATGTCACTTGAAGAGCTAATGAAAAATATAAGTAGGTTTCCAGTTGCGGTAAGAAACAATGGTGGTGGTCACTATAACCACGACTTATTTTGGAAGATTCTTTCACCAGATGGAGGAGGTGCTCCATCAGGGGAACTTGCATCAGCAATAAACAGTACTTTTGGATCCTTTGATCAATTTAAAGAAGCGTTTTCAACTGCAGCAAAGACAAGATTTGGAAGTGGTTGGGCCTGGTTAAGCATAGATGAAAACGGACAACTGTTTATATCTTCAACAGCAAATCAGGATAACCCATTGATGGATGTGGTTGAAAAAAGGGGAACTCCGCTGCTCGGTCTTGATGTTTGGGAACATGCCTATTATCTTAAATTTCAAAACAGAAGACCCGATTACATTGATACATTTTGGCACATAATAAACTGGGAAGAAGTTGAAAAAAGATACCTCGCTCTGAAAAAGTAGTAAAAGGTGATTAAATAAAGCTAGTAAACCTCTCCCATTCTGGAGAGGTTTATTTTTTATTTACTTAAAAATACTATAACCCCTCCTGTGAGGACTAGTTGATTATATCTGCTAATGACATATTTACTTTCAAAAAAGGGCATAAGTTTCACCGGCAGTAAATCTCCAAGATGGTATCCAACTCCAGCTCCAACGTTTATTCCTGGTTTAAACCCTCCAACTTTATTATTGTTATACCATAGAGGTGCAGCAGGTCGCCAATGAGAAAGATTGAAACCTGTTTTAGGATATAAAACAAACTGGGGAGCAATGTTTATATAATACTGGGCATTGATATTCAGCTCCATAAAACGACTTGACTTGTACATTGAAAAATCAGCAGAAATTTCAAACGACTTGCTTGCAAAAAAACCTCCTCTGATATTTAGACCAGGTCGGGCAGGTGCAGTACCGTAAACAAAACCTAAACCAGCTGAAAATTGTGCTGATGTTGAAAGATGAAAACCTGTAAACAAAACAATAAAAAAAAGACACTTAATAAAACTATTTGTTACTTTCATAAATAAAAAAAATGAATAAAACTGAAAAATGAAATTAAATTAGAACAATATTTAATCTTTAAAAAATGTTATTAATAGCATTGATATCAGGAACTACAGCCTCAGGCATCTCATGTAATCTTTCAACGTTTTTCAAATCCTTTAGTCCGCTTCCTGTTAAAAGAATAACCACATTTTGGTTTTTTTTAATAATGTCTTTATTAATATATTTAATAAATCCTGCATAAGCAGCAGAAGCGGCCGGTTCGGAGAAAATTCCCGTCTTATTGCTGAGTTCAGAAGAAGCCTTAATGATTTCCTCATCACTAACTAATATACATTTTCCACTATACTCTTTAATAAAATGTTTTGCCATATAGAAATTTCGAGGAACATCAACAGAAATTGAATCTGCAACAGTAGAAGAGGGATACAGTATAAAAGAGTCATTATCCATATTTGCAATAAGATTTTTGCTTTTATCAGACTGAACAGCCACGATAGTAGGAATTCTGTCAATAATTCCAAGTTGCAGAAGATCTTCAAAGCCTTTATAAAGTCCTGAAATAATAACCCCATCACCTACTGAAACGAAAATTAAATCTGGCAATATTTTATTTAAATCTGCAAAGATTTCAAATGCTACAGTTTTTTTCCCTTCAATAGTGAGGGGATTGTAAGCGGTATTCCTATTATAAAAACCAAATTTTTCAGACGCCTTAAGACTGAGTTCAAAGGCATCATCATAAGTACCGTCAACAGGAATAATCTGTGCGCCATAATGCATTATCTGCAAAAGCTTTGCAATTGGGGCCTTTGCAGGGACCATTACAATGGCTTTTTGTCCTTGTGAAGCGCAAATACCGGCAATAGAGGATCCTGCATTACCGGTTGAAGCAGCAATTATGGTACTTATACCATTTTCCTTTGCAAAAGCTGACACCAAATCTGAAGCCCTATCCTTTAAAGAAAATGTTGGATTTCTGGAATCATCTTTAAAAAAAACATTAAATTCCTCGAATGTATCATTAAGCTTTTTTGAAAAAAAAGAATATAGAGGTGTATGCCCAGTTCTCAAAGGAGACAATGAGTCCGGGCTTTTAATAGGCAATAAATCAATATAGCGATTTGTATGCAAGCTTTCGAAAAGCCTATTCTCGTGAAAATAACGTTTTTTTATATCTTGATAATTATAAATAACTTTCAAAACACCTTTAGGGGGCAGAGAAGGATTATTTGATGCGCTGCAGTCGGGGCATAAATACTTTACACCCTCATCAAAAAAATGTTTCTTGCAATTGCAGCAAACGTAAGTATATTTAGACATAAACTTCTAAAGGTTTTTTAATAGTCCGGTTTTTTCGTTGAACTCTTCAATAAGTTCATCCCAACGATCCAACTGATGGAAAAGTTTATCCCAAATGGTTTTGTCGTACCATAATGTATTTAAATCGGCTACTTCCTTCCCCTGTTGTTCAACCCATGTGAAATATTTAAGATTGTGAATAGCCTTCCTATCAACATAATTCAATTCTTTATAATGATCTGTTTTACATGACATAAGGCAAGCATCATGGTCTTTAATGGCATTTCGTTCTGTATAAGCTCCATGGATATCTGTAAGTTCATTAAGCCTTGACTTATACATATCAGCAGAGTCAGTAGCAAGTGAAAAAATAACATCATCAGCGTCCATTTCGTAGTATTTAGCTGTTTTAATAGCTGATAGTAAATTACTGATGGATGAAATGCCAAGTAAATGCAGGCTTTGAGCTGTTTCTTTCTCAACACCTTGCTCAATGAGGTATTCAACACCTTTCTTCTCGTTAAAAAGTCGTAACAATCTCATGCAATCCTCATCATCAATAGCTGTAATAACGTCTGTATTTTTAACATTATGTACCCAAGGGACATGTTTATCCCCAATTCCTTCAATACGGTGACCTCCAAATCCATTGTTAAGAAGAGTAGGACATTGAAGGGCTTCGGATGCAACCACTTTTAAGTATGGATGCAATGTGCGTAAAAAATCTCCGGCAGCAATAGTACCTGCTGAGCCGGTTGCAGAAATATATGCAGAAAAACGGGAATTACTATTTTTTAATTTATTATAAACCTCATTAATGGCTTTTCCAGTAACATTATAGTGCCATGCCGAATTACCAAACTCATCAAATTGATTAAAAATGATACAGTCTTTTCTGGTGCGTCTGATTTCCCAGCATTTATCATAAATCTCTTTAACGTTTGATTCACAACCCGGCGTTGCAATAACCTCTGAAGCTACATTATTTAGCCAATTAAAGCGTTCGGCACTCATCTCTTCGGGTAAAATGGCAATAGAATGACAACCCATAATAAAAGAATCGAAAGCACCTCCTCTACAATAATTTCCTGTTGATGGCCAAACTGCTTTATGGTATGACGGATCAAATCCTCCGGTGATAATTCGTGGTGCAAGGCAGCCATAGGCAGCTCCAACCTTATGTGCTCCTGTAGGAAACCACTTGCCGACAAGTAATACAATCCTTGCTTTAACACCTGTAATAGATTTAGGTAGCTCAATATAATTAACGTCACCATACAAGCCGCCTTTTTCTAAAGGTTCATTTTTCCAGGTAATTCGGAACAGATTTAAAGGGTGGAAATCCCAAAGACCAATATTTTTTAATTGTTCTTTAATTTTGTCCGGAATTAATTCGGGATTTTGTTGTTGCTTAAAAGTTGGAAGAATAATGCCTTTTTCTTTAAATCTTTTAACAGCATTATTCAATGTGTCTTGATTTTCAATTTCTGTTATCAGTGGTATCATAATAAAAGTTTTGTAAGGTTTGGAAAGCGAAATTAATATTTTTTTTCCTTAAACAACATATAATGTGTGAAAGAAAATACCCGAACTTTCAAGAGTAGTTACTGCTCTTAGATATATAGTGTAAATTTTTGACATGAAATAGGAAATAATTGATAATTTTACAAAAAAGTTTGTTTTTATATGACAATAAAGAATTCATTAAATGATTTTTATTTAGCTGCCTTAAAAGAAGATTTAGGGGAAGGCGATCACACCTCATTAAGCACAATACCTTTAAATATTAAAGGTAAAGCACGATTAATTGTTAAGCAGCATGCCATTATTGCAGGTATTGAAGTTGCAAAAAACATTTACGAATTGTATGATAAGGAACTAAGGTGTGATTTTTTTGTAAAAGATGGAACCCAAGTAAAAAAAGGAGATATAGCATTTGTTGTAGAAGGCAACATCCACTCAATTTTATCTACAGAGCGTTTGATTTTGAATTTTATGCAACGCATGAGTGGTATTGCAACTTACACTAATAAGCTTGTTTCTTTGATTTCGGATTTACCTGTTAAAATTCTCGATACCCGAAAAACTTCACCTTGTTTAAGGCACTTCGAGAAATGGGCAGTACGCATTGGAGGCGGTATGAATCACCGACACGGATTATACGATATGATTTTAATAAAGGATAATCATATTGATTTTTGCGGTGGAATTGAGAAAGCAATCAGTTCAACAAAAAAATATTTGGAAAGTACGGGAAAGGATTTAAAAATTGAGATTGAAGCGAGAAGTATTGATGATGTTAAAAAAATTATTAGATGTGGAGGTGTAAATCGTATCATGCTTGACAACTTTCAATTGAAAGAACTTTCTGAAGCTGTCAAAATTATTAACAAACAATACGAAACAGAAGCATCTGGTGGCATCACTGAAGAAAATCTCAGGCTGGTTGCAGAAACAGGCGTAGACTTTATCTCAGTAGGAGCACTTACACATCAAATCAACAGTGTTGATTTAAGTTTAAAAGCTGAAATTTAAAAGATGTTTAGAAAAATTATTGACTTCATTAAGAAGCTGGTATTTGTAAACTTTATAGTTAATCTTTCTAAAAAAATAATACTACCGGGTTTTGATTCCATGCCTCTGTATGATGTAAGTGTTTTCTTCTTCAGAGGGTTGATGAAGAGCTCCATAACCCAAAGAGCTTCAGCCATTTCATTCAATATGTTTATGGCTTTATTCCCTGCTGTCATTTTCATTTTTACACTTATTGCATATGTCCCGATTAAGGATTTTCACATCATTTTGCTTAATAATATTTCACACATTGTTCCTGACAATGCATACGATATGGTACATATGACTCTTGAAGATATTGTAAGCAGGCAAAGAGGAGGATTGTTATCAATAGGTTTTATTCTGGCTTTTGTGTTTTCGACGAATGGGATAATGTCCCTGATGGCTGCTTTTAACAGTACTTACCATGCCATCGAAACAAGGAGTCTGCTTTGGCAATATATTATTTCGTTTTTTTTAGTCATCGTTCTGACATTATTAGTTATTTTATCGGTCAGCCTAATTATTTTTGGAACAGATATGCTCAAATATTTACTGAATCAACTTATTGTAAATAGTAAACTGATTTTTAATCTGTTATATATGGCAAAATGGTTATTAATCATTCTATCACTTTTTTTAGCCATTTCTTTGATTTTTTTCATTGCACCTGCAAAAAAAACAAGGTTCAGGTTCATTTCGGCAGGTTCTACCCTCTCCACTATTCTTTTTGTTGTAACATCAGTGGCATTTAATTATTACATCAATCATTTTTCTCAATACAACAAACTTTATGGATCCATTGGGACATTACTTATTATAATGTTCTGGATTTATATCAATGCCATTGTAATACTGATTGGTTTTGAACTTAACGCCAGTATTAAGCAAGCAAGAATGGTCTCCGTAAGATCACAGCGCCTCTTTCACAGAAAGAAAACTAAAAACAAAGAGTAAGTAAATATGATGTCAACGACAATTGCTGCCATATTAAGAAAAATCCTTTCCCTATTTTTCATATTTGTATTTATACAATCAAATCTATTTTCTCAAAATTTCACTGAGCGTTACCGTAGTTCCGAAAATCCTTATTACTGGAAAAACCGGAAGCCCCATGAGGCCTACTGGCAGCAAGATGTTAATTACAATATCAAAATTCGGTTGGATGATCAAAAAGATATACTTTACGGGTCTATGCGACTGATTTATTATAACAATTCTCCGGACACACTTTCTTTTGTTTATTTTCACCTCTATCAAAATGCTTTCTTGCCAAATTCACATTATCATCATTTGCAACAAGACAATAAAAGCATCATGTCTTTTGGCACTTATCAGAGCCTTGGATTGGGAACAGAAGTAGAACAAATTATCGTAGATGGTGAAAACCATGAATGGATTCTTGATAATACCATTATGCGGGTTAATCTCAACAAACCTATAAAAAGTAATGATTCTGCAGTTTTTGACATTCAATTTAAAACATATTTTAACCATGATGCCGGTTGGGGTAGGATGAGACTTTATCAACGCTGGGGATTTAAACACTTCAACGGTGCTCATTTTTATCCTCGAATTTCTGTTTATGACAGCCGCTTTGGATGGACTGCAGATCAACATCTTGTACATGAATTCTATGGTGATTTTGGGACTTATTCAGTCGAACTCGATTTACCTGAAAATTATATAACAGAGGCTACCGGTACACTGATGAATGAAGAAGAAGTTCTTCCCGATGATTTAAGAGAAAGACTTGATATCAAAAATTTTAAGGATAAAGCTTTCAACTCTCCGCCAGATATAATAATCCCTTATGACAGCACCAAAAGAAAAATTTGGAAATATTATGCCATTAATGTACATGATTTTGCATTTGTTGCATCACCCACCTACCGGTTGTCAGAAGTTGATTATCAAGGGGTTAAATGTGTGGCTATTGCACATGAATCACATGCTTCGCGCTGGCAAAATGCAGCTGAACTGACAGCCAATATTATTGCCCTCTATAATGAAAAAATTGGAACATATGCCTATCCAAAAATGGTTGTAGCAGATGCTTTCTCGGGTATGGAATATCCCATGCTCACTATGAATTCGGATTATGATCCGGAATATTCTTATATCTTTTCTCACGAAATAGGTCACAACTGGTTTTTTGGCATGGTAGGCAGCAATGAAACTTATGCTGCTTTACTTGATGAGGGATTTACTCAATACCTTACTATTTATGCACTAGATAAACTTTCTGAAATTGGACCCATAGAAAGTGAAATTACTAACAGATATCTTAGGAAACATTCCTTTAAACCTGCTCTCAGAGACAGGCACTCTTACCTGAGATATCACAGACATGCACTCGGCACTAAAGGAATAACGCTGAATACTCATTCTGATATGTTTAGCACTAACCGTCCTTATGGAGAAGAATACCGCCAAACATATTACAAAGGAAGTGTGATGCTCATGAACTTGGAATATGTTCTTGGAAAAGATCTTTTTAACAAGGCTATTAAAGATTACTTTGAGCAATGGAAATTTTGTCATCCTTATATTGAGGATATGAGAGCCTCATTTATTCATAGCACACAGACAGATTTGAACTGGTTTTTTGATGCATTTATTGAAACACCCAAGGTAATAGATTATAAGGTTAAAAATGTAAGAAAAAACAGAAAAACAGATACTTATACTGTGAATTTCAGAAGATATGGAGATATGCAAATGCCAATAGATTTTACGGTGGTGGGTAAAAATGATTCTTTATACTACTATCATATTCCAAATACAGATTTTATAAAAAACACAAATGCCGTTATTCTGCCAAAATGGTATGGATGGTTGCATTTTAACAGGGAATATGCTGCTGAAATAACGATTCCTTCAGGCATAAAAAATGTTATCATAGATTCATCGCACACCCTGGCTGATATATACGCCCCCGACAACAGTCTGAGAAAACAAATAAAACTTTCCTTTGATTATCTGATTGACAATATTGAAAACCGGAACTGTTACGAAATGTATTACAGACCCGATTTATGGTGGAACTCGGTTGACGGATTAAAAACAGGTGTTAACTTAAATGGACACTATATGAAACTTTTTCATGTTTTTGATTTGAGCATCTTTTATAATACCGGTTTGCTTCAACAAATCAGTAAAAATAAACCGTGGCCTGCTTCTTATGTTTTTGAATACAAAACCCCCTTATCAAGAAGAACTAAAAACACTTATATTGGAATCAAAAGTTTGTTAACAGACGGATTTTCTCGACAAGCACTTAAACTTGATTACAATATCCCCCAAACAGGCAGCACTGTTTATTTAGAATTCAAATCCCTGTACAGACCTGAGAACAACTTGAGCAATTCATATCCATTATACCCAAAAGAATGGAGAAGTCCTAATGTTGATAATACCCATAGTCTTTTAATAAATAACATCATGTCTTTAGGCTTTCAAAGTCATTATCACAATGTTCTTAGAAATGGGAGCTTGGATTTGACAGCACGTACATCTTTTTTTAGTCCTTACGATTTTTCTACCCTATCACTTTCTCATATAAACAACGAAAACATGAATCTGCTTACTTTTCGTTCGAGGATTTATGCTCAGTGGGCATTTGGCACACATATGCCAAAAGAATCCATGCTATATTTGTCGGGGGCCAATCAGGAAGAAATGGCAGAAAATAAATTTACCAGATCTAGTGGTATTTTCCCTGCTTCAATGGGAGGATATGGCCTTAACACATCCCATTTTCACGAGGGAGGAGGATTAAATATAAGAGGCTATGCGGGTTATGTAGCTGCACAAACAGATATGTTTGGGAATGTAGTTCCAACCTACAGAGGACATTCGGGCATTGCACTTAACACTGAAATGGAATTCGACAGACTTTTTAAAATAAAACCAAAATACTTATCCGATTATTTAAGATTTTGCACTTATATCTTCGCAGATGCCGGTTTCATAAGCATGAATAAAATCAGTGACAGGTTACAATTAAGTCAACTAAGAATGAGTGCAGGTTTAGGTTTAGCAATGACAATAAAGAAATTCGGACCTTTCACTAAGCTAAAACCCATTACAATTCGTTGCGACATGCCTCTATTTCTTAATCGTCCTCCGGCCATTGACAATGATTTTATAAATTTGAGGTGGATTATAGGAGTAAAAAGGGCTTTTTAAGATTATAAATATCATTTTTAAGAACAAGTCTTAATGTATATAAAGAAATTAGCCATAGTAAATTTTAAGAATTTCAAAGCTGCCGATATTGAATTAAATAAACATATCAATTGTTTTACAGGTCAGAATGGTGCAGGAAAAACCAATTTGCTGGATGCCATCTATTACCTTTCCTTTTGTAAAAGTTATTTTAATAATATTGACACTCAGAACATCAATGATGATGAGGCATTTTTTGTTCTTCAGGGTCAATATATTGATGAGGGCAAGGATATGTCTTTGTTTTGTTCATTCAAAAAAGGAGACAGAAAGATCTTCAAGTCGAATGACAAGGAGTATTCACGCTTAGCAGACCATATTGGACGCGTACCTCTCATCATTATTTCTCCCTCGGATATTGATTATATAAATGAAGGCAGCGACATCCGCAGAAAATTTATTGACAGTGTTTTGGCTCAATTTGACAAAATATATCTAGACAATTTACTTAATTACAATAAAGTTTTATTACAAAGGAATCATTTGCTCAAGCGTTTCAATGAACTTAACTATTTTGATAATAGTTCTCTCGAAATATGGGATGATAAACTTACAATATTAGGTCACAAAATTTATGAGAAGCGATGTTCTTTTATTGAAAGTTTTGTTCCGGTTTTTAATTCTTATTATCAGGCTTTATCGGGAGGAAAAGAAGAAGTATCTGTTCAGTATGATTCACACTTGCATTCGGGAACTTTCGAAACACTTTTATCAAATGCCCTCTCAAATGACAGAAAAGCACTTTACACCACTATAGGTATTCATAAGGATGACCTTATTTTCTTAAAAGGGGGAAAACCTTTAAAAAAGTTTGCTTCACAGGGACAACAAAAGACATTTCTTATTGCATTAAAATTTGCTCAATTTGTCGTTACAAAAGAATACAAACAAATGACACCCCTGCTTCTTCTTGATGACGTGTTCGACAAACTTGATAACAGCCGGGTAGAACATCTGATACGTCTTGTAAGCCAGAACGGTTTTAATCAGGTATTCATTACTGATACCGATTTAAACAGGGTCAGAACGGTATTGGCAAAAGTCAATCTTTCTGCAAGCTTCTTTTCTGTAATCAATAACTCTGTTAAACTGATTGATTAATTTCTGACCCTTAAATAAATACATCATAAAAAAAACGTAAATTTGTAAGTAAAACAATAATAGACTTATTGAGCATGAAAAATATTTTTACTACGGCGGTTCTTCTTTCAATATTAATTTGTGCTTGTAAAAAAGAAAAACCCATTGATAATAACCAACCAGACACTTATGGAAAAATTGAATTTAAATTTTTTCATAAAGTAGATGGCTTACCATTAGTTACTGACACCTTGAAATACATTAACGAAGCAGGAAATTTATACGAGGTCAATGAGATACAATATTTTATTTCTGATGTTGTATTACACAGAGCAGATGGATCCTTTTATAACATTAACCAATGGCAAGATATCCATTATGTTGACACAGATATTCCTGCCACACAGACTTGGAATGTTTTTGACAAAATTCCGGACGGCAACTATTCAGGCATAAGTTTTACTTTTGGAATTAATGCTCAAAAAAACCAATCATTTATGTTTGTTAACCCGCCAGAGTCTTTTATGTTCTGGCCCGATGTACTCGGCGGAGGGTATCACTACATGAAATTAAATGGGAAATGGCAAGATCCCCAACAACAAATCCGATTTTTCAATTTCCATCTTGGGATTGGACAGATATACGGAGCTCAGGACACAATTTATGTACACAATCATTTTCAGGTAAACTTACCTAACAGTGCATTTACATTAGCAGACAAAGAAACCAAGACCATTGGCATCATAATGAATATCGAAAACTGGTTTAAAAGTCCCAATATCTATGACCATAATTTCTGGGGAGGTGATATTATGGAAAATCAGGATGCCATGCAAGCTGCTTCAGAAAATGGACACGATGTTTTCAGTGTTGATTTTGGTTGTTGTAATAAGTAAAAATCATCTTATATGAAATTAATTTTTCAGCCAATGAAAAGAAAAATCAATTTGATTCCTATTATATTATTGTTTTTTGTCACGTTCAGTACCTGCAAGAAAGAAAATCCCTTGCCTCCTGACAACGATAAACCTGATTCATTTAATCCAACTCCCTATACCTTAGACCTGCCTTTCTATTTTCCGACTGTTTTAAATATCCCACCTGACAATCCCATGACTATAGAGGGTATTGAACTCGGGCGTTATCTTTTTTACGACGGCAGACTCAGTGGACGTACACATCCAGACAGTTTAATGACATGTGCCACCTGTCACTTGCAGGAATATGGCTTCAGCACAGGAATAAACCATCCCAAATTTACAGGAGGAAGACCCTTTGGGCTGACAGGTATTCAAACACCGCATTATACAATGCCTTTAGTTAATTTGGTGTTTAACTCCAATGGGTATTTATGGAATGGTATGATACATGAAAGCAATGACTTCCTGTATGAAAATAATCCCCTTTATCATCGTAGGAATATTGAGTCACTGGTTTGGATGGGCATTGTAGCTCCACACGAAATGTATGGCAATGTTGATCAAACTGTTCAACTTATTGCCAGTATTCCCATGTATGCAGAAAAATTTGAAGCTGCTTTTGGAACTCCCGAAGTAACCTATGAAAGAATTAGTAAGGCTATTGCACAATTTGTAAGATCTTTAGTGAGTTTCGATTCCAAATTTGACAAGTATTTACGAGGTGAAGTTCAGTTGACGACTCAAGAATTACAAGGTTTTGTGCTGTTCACAACAGAATCTGGTGCAGACTGTTTTCATTGTCATGGTGCTTCTCAAAATCCATTGTGGACAACCAATCTATTTTACAACAATGCTAAAGATTCCATATTCAACGACCCAAGAGACCGCTTTGCATTTACAGGCGATGTTATGGATAAAGGGGCTTATAAATCACCAACACTCAGAAATATTGAGTTAACAGGTCCTTACATGCACGATGGCCGCTTTTCAACTCTTGAAGAAGTCATTGATTTTTACAGTGAAGGTTTGGTTTTTTCACCTTATGCAAATCCTCTTATGCACAAACTTCCCGATAATGGTGCACAACTCACGCCCAATCAAAAACAAGCCTTATTATCATTTTTAAAAACACTTACAGACGAATCATTTACTACAAATCCTGCATTCAGTAAGCCTGCAGATTTATAAATAATATATAAAAGTTTATTGTTACAGTTTATTTTCTATTTGTAAGATAAATGCCAATTACAATGAGAGCAATCATAAAAAAATAAACGGGTAAAAAACTTTCACCATCAAGGACGCCCCACATGATAGCAAAAATAGGCATAATGTAAGTTACAGAAGAAGCAAAAACAGCACTTGTTTTTTTAATGAGAGTATTCCATAAGACTAAAGAAATTGCAGAGCCAAAGATTGCAAGCAAGGAAATAAACCCAAGAGATTTAATAGCTTGTGGATCAGAAAGCAACACATCAATAAAATCAGTGGTAAAAATATAAAAACCAAGTGGTAATCCTGTTACTAAAAAGAAAAATCCTGTTAAATGAAGAGGTTTAATATCAGAGAGGTAACGTTTTACGATATTTGTCCCCATTGCATAACAAAGCGTAGCAAGTATTATATAAAAGCCATAACCTAAGTTATCCCATTGGTTATCTCCTCCGGATAATAACAAGCCGATTGAACCTGCCAATCCTAAGGTAACACCCAAAAATTTATACCATCGGGCTTTAACCTGAAAAAATAATATGCCTAAAATAAATGTAAAAAGTGGTGTAAGGGCATTAAGAATACCCGCTACAGAGCTACTCAAATAAGTTTGGGCTTTAGTAAACAGAAAGGGAGGTAATCCGTTTCCTAAATACCCTGCAATAGTCATGGTCAACCAGTATTTTCTGGGAATTTTGAACAAATGTTTTATAACAAAAGGCAATAGGACCAAAAATGCAATAAAAATCCTCAAAGCAGCTACCTGCTGAAAAGAAAATGACTCAAGACCACGTTTCATTAAAATAAAGGAACTACCCCAAATCATTGAAAGAACCAATAGAATAGCCCATGGAATAAAAGCATCACTACTCTTAAACAGTTTAATTTTTTCCCTAATCCCCTCAATCATTTTTGATGTTTTGAAAATGCAAGTATTTAACTTTATTAATCCTTATTTAATGAAATATACAGTTCTTTTAATTGTTCTTGTGAAATTGAAGAGGGCGCATCAACCATTACATCCCTGCCTGAATTATTTTTAGGGAATGCAATATAATCGCGAATAGAATCAGACCCTCCAAAAACAGCACAAAGTCTGTCAAAACCAAAAGCTATACCACCATGAGGCGGGGCACCATATTCAAAAGCTTCCATCAGGAAACCGAATTGCTTTTTAGCTTCTTCAACAGAGAAACCAAGGACAGAAAACATCTTTGACTGTAGCTCCCTGTCGAAAATTCTTATAGATCCACCTCCTATTTCCACACCATTGATAACAAGATCATAGGCATTCGCCCTGACAGCAGCAGGGTCTTTCTCAAGCAGCTCCACATCTTCGGGTTTTGGGGAGGTAAAAGGGTGGTGTTTGGCATAAAAACGCTGCGTATCTTCTGCCCATTCTAGAAGAGGAAAATCTATTACCCAAAGAGGAGCATAAACTGAGTTGTTGATAAGTCCTAGTTGTTTGCCCATCTCAAGGCGCAAAGCAGACAATGCAGTTTGAGTTTTTTCTTTAGGGCCGGCGAGTATAAGCATTAAATCTCCTTTACTTGCATTAAACTTCTCGCACCATTTTATCAACTGTGCTTCATTAAAAAATTTATCAACAGAGGATTTAATAGAACCATCAATATTGAATTTTACATATACCAAACCGCTGGCACCTACCTGAGGTCTTTTCACAAAATCAGTCAGGGCATCAAGTTGTTTTCGAGAGTATTCTGATGCACCTTTGGTACAAATACCTACAACAAGTTCTGCATCGTCAAAAACCTTAAACCCATGACCTTTGGCAACATCATTCAATTCAACAAATTTCATTTCAAAACGGATATCGGGTTTGTCGCTGCCATAATATTTCATGGCATCAGCATAAGAAAGTCTAGGAAAAACTCCAAGTTCAATATTTTTAATTTCTTTAAATAAATGGATGGTTAGTTTTTCAAATGTATTAATAATCTCTTCTTCAGTAACAAACGACATTTCACAGTCAATTTGTGTAAATTCTGGTTGACGGTCAGCTCTTAAATCTTCATCTCTGAAGCAACGCACTATCTGAAAATATTTATCAAACCCTGAAATCATCAAAAGTTGTTTGAATGTTTGTGGGGATTGTGGTAAAGCGTAAAATTCTCCTTTATTCATCCTGCTGGGAACAACAAAATCTCTTGCACCTTCAGGAGTTGATTTTATGAGAAAAGGTGTTTCTATTTCAAGGAAACCTTCTTGATTAAGATAATTTCTTGTTGCAATATTAAGTTTATGACGCAAGAGAATATTATTCTTAACAATATTTCTGCGTAAATCCAAATATCGGTATTTCATTCTTAGTTCATCACCACCATCAGTATTGTCTTCTATAGTAAAGGGGGGAGTTTTCGATTTGTTAAGAATTGTGATTTCAGATACATCAACCTCAACATTACCTGTAGAGATTTTTGTATTTTTACTACTTCTTTCAATGACTTTACCTTTAACCATAACAACAAATTCACGATGTAAGCTACGTGCTTTTAGGCAAAGTTCCTTGTTAATGTCCATATTAAATGCCAGCTGAGTTATCCCGTACCTGTCGCGAAGATCAATAAAAGTCATCCCTCCTAAATCTCTGTTTCGTTGAATCCACCCACAAAGGGTTACTATCTGATTGATATTTGTTTCGTTTAATTCACCGCAATTATGTGTTCTGTACATCATATTTCAATTTTAATATTTAAGCGCAAAATTAATAAAATATACCAAAGTGGATATTCTGGATTTATGTTTTTCAATCAGCCTCTGCCCATAAAAAAAACCGCTTTTAAAAAGCGGTTTTTTCAGCAATTTTCTGTTTTAAACAGATTATTTAATACTGATATGCAGTTTTGAGACTGAATACTACCTATTATTTTCTGTTTTTGGACGTGCTTCAGAAACAATAATCTCTCTGTCTAAGAGAGGCTTTCCATTCAAAGCATTGATCGCTTCTTTGCCACCATTATCGTCTGCCATTTCAACAAAACCAAAGCCTTTGCTGCGACCACTGAATTTGTCTTTAATGATTTTTACTGATGTTACTTCGCCATATTCGGCAAACAACTCTTCAAGTTGTTGTTCCCTGACTTTATAGTCCAGGTTTCCAATGTAAAGGTTCATAAATGAAAGAAATTAAAATTAATAATGTTGCAAAAGTAAATATTTTTTTTTAATATAAACAAAATATAAATATTTTTTTTATTTTTTTATAGACAAGATTTTGATTTACTTAGATATTATTAAAATCTAAACTTATACATAAACATTTATATTACCATCAAATTACATCCCCTATTTTCACTGCTATCGGTTCGACCTAAAACTTGGAAGCTGCCATCATTGAAAACCCTGCCTAAATCATCTGTTGCAATAAAAGAACAGGAAAAAACATTGGCAAGGTCAATAATATTTAGTGCTCCAATCTTTCCATGTTCTAGAAGGGTCAAAGGAGAAGTATTGTCTCTTGCAATAACTTTCATCCAAGGAGGACAAAAAAACAACCCATCGCTTTTAGAATAAGCTTGAGAAAAAAGCTCTGTCATTCCATATTCAGAATGAATCTTTTCAACGTTAAATGCTTTTGATAAACTGATATGTAAATCTTCTCTGAGAATTTCTTTACGCCTTCCTTTCATACCCCCAGTCTCGATAATAATGAGTTCCGGAAAATTAATTTTGAATTTTTCGGAAAAATCAAGCAAAGCAAATGAAACACCTATTAAAATAACAGGTTTTTTTTCTAAACTCAGGGTCGAAAGTGTTTTAAATAATAGGTTTTCTTTACCATGATAAAAACCACTTACAGCAAAATGACCTTTAGTAATCATTTTTTTTACCATATAAATCAGTGAAGAATTTGGAGATTCGCTGTAAGAAGGTAATAATGCTAAAATTGGGAACCGATCGGTACTTCCATAGAAAAGTTCAAAACAATTTGTAAAACTTTCTTCATATAAATTTAGATCCATGAAATAATGTCTGCTTCTCACATTTCCGGTACCACTGCTTTCAAAATAACCTGATTCGGTGTTTTTAGTATTGAAAACTTTATGTTTTTTAAAAAACTCAATAGGCATAAATGGGATTTGCATGTAATTACTAATAGCCTCACAATCAATACCAAGAAGCTGTACAAAACGTCTATAAATATCAATATTTTCATATTGAAACTTAAAAACAGTTAAAGCCATGCGGTTAAAAGCTTCACCGTTTTGAATTGAAAATATATCTTTACTTTTAGGTGTCATTTATTTATATGCCAAAATTAGAAAATTAAACAGGACGAAAAGTCTGCTATTATTTATTGTACCATCAAAAAAATATTTTTGTAGTTTTATGAGCACTTTAAATGTCAACACAATACTTGATATAATAATATGAAGCGTGTTTTGAAGCTTTCATTTTTTTTATTAATTCTTCTGCATTTGATAATGTTGTACTTTGGTGTTGCCTCAATAATTACCTGCATACTCTTTTATTCAACACTAATGTATGTCTGTGTCAAAGCTTTAAACAGCTATATAAACAATAAAGTAAAACAATCAAATTATATTCTTTTATGTATTACATTTTTTAGCATTCTCCTGCTTGGCGAATTTAGTTTAAAATATATTTTTAAAATGAACCTTAGCTATAGTGAGGCTAATGGAGGTTTCTTTTATTTTTCTCCTTATAAACAAATTAGGCTTGAAAATTTAAAAAGAAAATATATTTTAAAGCAAGATAATCTGCATTTAAAAATCAACAAACCTGATTGCAGACAAAGGTTTGAAACTTCTGAATTTACATACTATCACACATACAACCATCTGGGACTCAGAACATCTGACACTGTAATACCTCCTCAGGCTTTTTGCATCATTGGACTGGGAGATTCATTCACAGAAGGTGTTGGAGTTCCTGATGATTCAACATGGTGTGTACTGCTGGAGAATGAATTAAATAAATACAATTGTTTTGAAAACCCTGCAAGAGTTATAAATGCAGGAGTTTATGGAAGTGACCCATTTTATGATTTTATAAGGCTTAAATATTTACTTAAAAAAATAAAACCTGATTTATTGATATTATCCATCAACACATCCGATATTGTTGATGTGATGACCAGAGGTGGGTTTGAGAGGTTTCAGAAAAATAGTGATGTTGTTTACAAATCATCACCTTGGTGGGAGTTTTTCTATTCTTTTTCATTCATTGGTCGTAGTATTGCACATGGGGTTTTTAATATTCAGAATACTTTAATGACTCCTGAACAAGAAAAAGTTCAAACTGAATTAGCAGAGAATATGATTATCAAACTTATTTTAAATTATTACAACCCACTTTCATTGCAATACGAATTTGAAATTATGGTTGTTTTTCAGCCCATGTTACTCGACTTGGAACAGAACACAAACCACTTGCAAAAACTTTATAATAAAATTTCCAAAAAAGAAATTGATGTTATCGATTTACATGCACCCTTTTATGAACACATAATTCAGAATGGGGATAAAGCTTCTTCATTTTTCTGGTCAGGCGACAAACACCTTAATTCATCCGGAACACTGATGACTGCTAAGTTTCTTTCTAAAGAAATTGCAAACATGAATTTGGTTCAATGAAATTTTACTACATTTGCACTCTTTAAAAAAATTAAAAAATCTGATGAAAAAATTACTTTTTCTATTCCCTTTTATTTTAGCAGTTCAAATTCAAGCTGCAATCATTTACGTAAATCACTCAGCCACAGGAATGAATAACGGTACTTCATGGGCAAATGCCTACACCGATTTGGAAACAGCCATGCTGTTTGCCATGAGCGGTGATGAAATTTGGGTAGCAAAAGGCACCTACTTTACCTCATTAAGCAATGATAGAAACTCTTCATTTGTTTTGAACAATGGTGTTAAACTTTATGGCAACTTTTTGGGAAATGAAACAAATATCAACCAACGTGTTGATCTGATACCAGATGCATCAGGTTCAAACAGAACCAACGAAACTATTTTATCCGGTGATATAGGGGTGCTTAATGACAGCACAGACAATGCCGGACATGTGATGTATATTGTAGGGAACACTCTCCCAATAATAATTGATGGAGTTAAAGTTACCGGAGGAAATGCCATTCTCACTGTGGGTAAAGGCAAAGGAGGCGGCATCTATATCGAAAATGCAGGAAGTGTTTTTTTAAATAATATCATTGTCTCTCACAACACCGGTTCAGCAGGACTGGATGGTAAAGGCAGCGGTATATATATAGAAAATGCAACATCTTTCTCAATAAATAATTCAAGTATTGTCAATAATTTCTTGATAGATGACCCATTGGTTTCAGGAAATGCCATTTATCTGGGAGGAGGCATCTATATTAATTGTCCTCAAAACCAAATTTCAAACTGTTTTGTTGAAAACAATAAGATTCAATCTAACCGATCTTCAAGTGAAGGAGGAGGACTCTATATCATAAACAACCTGAATCTTGGAATCTTCAATACAAGCATTATTAATAATTCTGTAATTTCAACAGGAACCTCTTCAATCAAATATCTAAAAGGAGGAGGCATTGCTTGTTCGGGAAATGTAGCATCTATAATAGATTTGAATTCTGTTGACATTTCTCTTAATTCAATAACCACATCAAGAGGTGAAGCACGTGGAGCAGGAAGTTATTTAAGCTCTGACACATTAAAAATTACAAGTTGTATTGTCAATCAGAACAGCATTAACAGTAATTATACCGTAACCGCATATAATACTCAAGGATGCGGCATGTATGCTACTGTTGAAGATAAAACCAGCATATCAGAAACTGAATTTAACAATAACAGCATTTATGCAAGAACAACAAGCGGAGGAGGCTTGTATATTATTTCAAGCTCAACTGATACTGCATCTATACAAAATTGTCAGTTTTCTAACAATTCCTTGAATTCATTAAGTTTTTATGACGGAACGCTTTCTGGTGGAGGTTTATTTTTGGGACTTAAAGTTAAGTTGGTCAATTGCCAGATTAAAAATAACAATGTAATTATTTCGGCAACAGCAACTTCTGCTTATTCTTCAGGAACAGCAAATGCATATGGAGGGGGTATTTACACTTCAAATTTTACTGAACTGTTAAACTGCAATATAGATTCAAATTATTTGGAATCAGGCCTTGATTATAATGTTGAGAACTATATGACTTTCCCTAATATGACATGCAGGGCTTTCGGAGGAGGTTTATACGCATCCTCAAAAATTAAATTGACTCTTTCAACAATTAACAATAACTCAGCCATAAGCTCAATTTCATCATATTACAGTTGGTCTCAATATTTCAAAGGTTATAGTTATGGTGGTGGTATTTACAATGAATTTACTACTACCGGTCAAAAAAGTTTAATTTCTAATTGCTCAATCAGTAATAATATTTTAGATTCTTATAGTTCTCTTGCATACAGCGAAACAAAGGGTGGAGGCATTTATTCAAGAAACATGGACATTATTAATAACGAAATAATCAATAATGACACTTATGCCTCTCTTTCTGTAAGTGGAGGACTGAATCAAGGAGGTGGTATTTATCATGAGGGCAAGGGAAATTTATATTTTAACACAATTTCAAATAATGACGCATCAGCAGGAACATATTATATGAGTGGCGGATACACCACAAATACTTATGGTGGTGGTCTTTATTCAAACTCTACAGATAGTATATCAAACTGTTTACTAATCCATAATAGTGTTACTGCACGCAATAAATCTTATGGAGGTGGCATATATAATGTCGGAACATCAAAAATCTCAAATATTACTTTAGCTTTAAACCATTCTATCAGTGAACTCTCTGATAGAAAAGGGAGTGGTATGTTTACAAATAATTCAAATGCACAGATATTAAATTCAATCATTTATTTTAATGACACACTTAATTATTATGATCAGACGACAACTTCTCTTGTAAAAAATTCAATAATTCAATTATACCAAAGTGGGAACACAAATTTCAACATAAATCCTCAATTTGCAGACACTTCAGCTCTTGATTTTCATGTTCTTTCTTCATCAATAGCAATTGACAGGGGCGACAGCACATACATCCCCATAGATATTTTTAATGACCTGGATGGTAATGATAGAGTTTCCGGAGCTAACGTTGATATAGGAACATATGAATTGGATCTTTGCAAGTCCTATACAACATTAAATGTTGCAATTTGTGAAGGCAACTCGTTCTTTTTTAATGAAGAAAACTTAATCAGTTCAGGTATTTATTTCGACACTCTAATAAATGCCGCCGGTTGCGACAGTCTGGTTACACTGAATTTGACTGTTAATCACAACAATACAGGAACTGATGTCATTACTGCTTGTGATTCCTACACATGGATTGACGGCATTACCTACACATCAAGCAACAACACAGCCACGCATACCTTACAAAATGCTGCCGGTTGCGACAGTCTGGTCACACTGAATTTGACTGTTAATCACAACAATACAGGAACCGATGTCATTACTGCTTGTGATTCCTACACTTGGATTGACGGCATTACCTACACATCAAGTAATAACTCAGCCACGCATACCTTACAGAATGTTGCCGGTTGCGACAGTCTGGTTACTTTGAATCTGACTGTTAATCACAGCAATACTGGAACCGATGTCATCACTGCTTGTGATTCCTACACATGGATTGACGGCATTACCTACACATCAAGCAACAACACAGCCACGCATACCTTACAAAATGCTGCCGGTTGCGATAGTCTGATTACACTGAATCTGACAATTAATCACAGCAATACAGGAACCGATGTCATCACTGCTTGTGATTCCTACACCTGGATTGACGGCATTACCTACACATCAAGTAACAACACAGCCACGCATACCTTACAGAATGCCGCCGGTTGCGACAGTCTGGTTACTTTGAATCTGACAATTAATCACAGCAATACTGGAACCGATGTCATCACTGCTTGTGATTCCTACACTTGGATTGACGGCATTACCTACACATCAAGCAACAACACAGCCACGCATACCTTACAGAATGTTGCCGGTTGCGATAGTCTGATTACACTGAATCTGACTGTTAATCACAGCAATACAGGAACCGATGTCATCACTGCTTGTGATTCCTACACTTGGATTGACGGCATTACCTACACATCAAGCAACAACTCAGCCACACATACATTGCAGAATGCCGCCGGTTGCGACAGTCTGGTTACTTTGAATCTGACAATTAATCACAGTAATACAGGAACCGATGTCATCACCGCTTGTGATTCCTACACTTGGATTGATGGCATTACCTACACATCAAGCAACAACACAGCCACGCATACCTTACAGAATGCCTCCGGTTGCGACAGTCTGGTAACACTGAACCTGACAATTAATCACAACAGTACAGGAACTGATGTCATCACTGCTTGTGATTCCTACACCTGGATTCACGGCATTACCTACACTTCAAGTAATAACACAGCCACGCATACATTACAGAATGCCTCCGGTTGCGACAGTCTGATTACACTGAATCTGACTGTTAATCACAGCAATACAGGAACTGATGTCATCACTGCTTGTGATTCCTACACCTGGATTGACGGCATTACCTACACGTCAAGCAATAACACAGCCACGCATACCTTACAGAATGCCGCAGGTTGCGACAGTCTGGTTACACTGAATCTGGATATTACAGATATTAATACTAATGTAACTGTTAATGGGTTGACATTAACCGCAAACCATTTTGGTGCAACATATCAGTGGGTAGATTGCAACAATGCATACCAATCAATAGCAAATGAAATATCTCAAAGTTTTATTGCTGCTGCAAACGGATATTATGCAGTTATTATCTATGAAGGAAATTGCTCTGATACAAGTGCTTGTGAATATATTACAACAGTAGAATTACAAAATCACATACAAAAGAATTCAATATCCATAAATCCTAATCCAAATAATGGCAATTTCACCATAGAATTGAGTTACCCGGCCCTGATTGAAATTATTGATGCCTTAGGCAGATTAGTTTATACTAACAATCATAATGAGGGTATTTTTGATATTTCAATTCAAAATTCTGAAAATGGAATTTATTATATGCGTGCCATATCAGATAATAATCTTATAATAAGTCGCATTTTGGTTAATAAGTAAAAGATTTAAACATCAAAATCAATAATAAAAAGTATAATTTTGTTGTAAGTCAAAATTCAAATCAAGAAAAAATTATTTAAATGAAGATCTCATACAATTGGCTTAAAAGCCTTATCAACACAGAAATAGACCCTCAATTATTGTCAAAATTACTTACAGATACCGGCCTTGAGGTAGAAGCTCTTGACGAAATTTCTACTGTAAAAGGAGGACTTAAAGGCATAGTAACGGGAAAAGTTGTATCATGCAAAAAACACCCAAATGCTGATAAACTCAGCCTCACAAAAGTTGATATCGGTAATGCTGAATTACTGAATATTGTATGTGGTGCACCAAATGTAGCTGAAGGCCAAAATGTGCTGGTAGCAACACTTGGAGCTGTTTTATTTATTAATGATAATGAATTGATTATCAAGCGCACAAAAATACGCGGAGAAGATTCAGAAGGCATGATCTGTGCAGAAGATGAGCTGGGACTTGGCACTTCCCATGAGGGAATAATGGTATTACCCGAAGATGTTCCAGTAGGAATTAAAGCATCAGAATATTTTAATATTGAAAATGATTGGGTGTTTGAAATAGGTTTAACACCAAACCGAGCTGATGCGACCTCCCATCTTGGTGTGGCAAGAGATATTTTTGCTGCTCTGAAAAACAATAACATTTTAAGTGAAACGGAGAAAGATAAAATTAGACTCAATTGCAAAGAAAATGAGTCTCTAACTCAAAAATCTGATAACTCAATCTTAACAGAAGTTGAAATATTAGATAAAGAGGCTTGTAAAAGATACACCGGTATTACTATAAAAAATGTTATTGTTAAGGAATCTCCTTCATGGTTAAAAAACAAACTTAAATTTATAGGATTAAAACCTATCAATAATATTGTTGATATATCCAATTACATTCTGTTTCATTTGGGGCAACCCTTACACATTTTTGATGCTGATAGAATTGCAGGAAGAAAAATTATTGTTCAAAAATTCAATTATGGTTTTGATTTTACGACTTTGGATGGCGCTATTCAGAAAATGAGCCCCGATGATCTGATGATTTGTGATACAGAAAAACCTTTATGTATTGCAGGTGTTTATGGAGGACTCAACTCAGGGATAACTCAAAATACAAGTAATATTTTCATTGAAAGTGCTTACTTTAATCCTGTAAGTATCAGAAAAACAGCAAAAAGACTCGGCCTCAAGACTGATTCTTCCTTCAGATTTGAAAGAGGAACAGACCCCAACATGACTGATAAGGCTCTGATACAAGCTGCAAATATGATTTCAGAACTTGCAGGAGGAATCATTTGTTCTCCTATAATTGATGTTTATCCTGAAAAAATAAACCCTTTTAAAATAAATTTTGACTTCAGTTACTTTGATAAAATTGCAGGAAAAATGATTGACAGAAATGTGATCAAAAACATTCTGAAAACTTTAGATATTTCAATTGAAAATGAAAGTGAGGATGCTCTTCAATTATCTGTTCCACCCTTCAGAGTAGATGTTACAAGACCCTGCGATATAGCTGAAGAAGTTTTGCGAATTTACGGATACAATAATATTGAAATTCCAAACCGATTGAATGCCTCATTATCTTACCACACTATACCGGAAAGAGAAAAAATTCTTGATACCCTTTCAAATTTTCTGAGCAGCCGTTCCTATAATGAGATTATGTGCAATTCACTTTCAAAAAGCGACTATTACGAAAAACTTAACTATTTTGATAAAAACCATTGTGTTAGAATTATAAATCCATTAAGTAAAGAGCTCGAAATAATGCGCCAAACACTATTGTTCAGTGCTTTGGAAACAGTTGCATTAAACAACAACCATAAAACATTGAATTTTAAACTTTTTGAACTGGGTAAAACATATCATAAAAAAGAAGGTGATGGTTTAAACAAATACAAGGAAGAATATCATCTTTCGCTTATACAGACAGGTCAAAAAGAAAATGAGACATGGAAAAATTCCAAGTCCACTTACGACTTTTATTCGCTTAAAGCCGATGTTAACGATGTGCTATTAAGAATAGGCATTAAACCGGAATCCATGAATACCAAAGAATGCACGGGAACCTATTTTCAACATGGACTTTCTTATTATTCAGGAGAAAATGTAACCGTTACTTTTGGGAAAATTGACGCTAAACTTTTAAGTTTTTTTGATATTAAAGCAGAGGTGTATTTTGCAGATTTTAACTGTGACATGCTTATAAGTTTAACAAGTAAAATTTCTCATACATTTAAACCTGTTTCAAAATATCCCAAAATGCGTCGCGATCTGGCTTTGCTTATAGATGAAAAAATTAATTTTAACGAAATTGAAAAATTGGCAAAAGATCTTAAATCTCCTATTCTAAAAGGTATCGGCTTATTTGATATTTACAAAGGAGACAAAATCGAAAAAGGTAAAAAGTCATATGCTGTTAGTTTCGATTTTGTTTCGTATGAAAAAACCCTGACTGATGAAGAGGTGGACAAAGTCATGCAAAAATTAATAAAACTTTATTCTGAAAAGCTGGGTGCGGTGATTAGGTAGGAATAACAAAATTAAAAGATTTAAGGATTTTAATTCAAACATAAATCCTACTGAGAAAATTAAGGTACAACACCTGAAACAGTTACAAACATCGTTGTATCATATTTGGTAGAAGCTTGTTTATATACTTTGCCATCAACAAACACTTTCACCTGAATAGCCGAATTAATATCTTTATAGGAGGCTCCTGACTTCGACACTGGGTCACCCAAATTGAAACAGATTTGATAAGTATTTCTGTTCTTCGGTAATTAAAATGATATGTGATACTACGCCTGCTTCTGATGTGGCTTTTACTTTATAAATAGTT
>JAQVVM010000091.1 GCA_028698995.1 Bacteroidales bacterium | reverse complement strand
AGATATCTTTTTTGGAGACCTTGTAATTAAAAATACATTGGGAGAAGAAACAGCAAGAATCAATCAACCCGTTTTTTCAGATTCAGGAAATGACAGGGCAACAAATAACATTGAAGGTGCATATAAGCTTACACAAACAGGTCCAAACACATACCTTATTTATATCGTAATACCAAGTTCATGGCTTTTGAATCCTGCCAGAGTATATCCTGTTGTAATAGACCCATCAGTAAATACAAATTCAGGTGCCATTGTAAATTCATGTTACTACCCAGCATACCAAAGCAGCAATTTAGCTATAACTGTTCCTGCAGGAACTATAACAAATACCTATTTAAGATGGGATTTCAGAGCTGTTGATGCCACAATAGGCTGGCTTGAAGATCAACGCTCTTACGTATCAGGGCCAAATGGTTCAACAGGAGTTTTCATAGGTACAGGTACTACTTCGGGCCTTCAAATCTATTCAACCAATACAACAATTGCTAATAACAACGCACATCCGGGAGGAAATATTAATTTTACTTTTTATGCATCACGCGTTTGGGGCGGTTCAGCATGTGATAATGTTTACAACTACTTAGAATACAGATATATTTCAGTAACCTATTACACTTCCACATGTAATAATTTTCTAAATTTTCACAGTAATGTAAACGGTACAGGTTATGCACCATGCGGTTCATGGTCATATACAAGCACAATAGGACCAGGTCAACATCAATTGCATTACGCCTATTATGGTTCATCCTATTCAATAAATACTTGTGGCACCAATGCGCTGCCTTCATTTGACACACAGATAACAGCATACCAGGGAGGTTCATCAATAGTTTATTACAACGATGATGCATCATCATCTTGCACAAGTAATGGTTTTGCCAGTGGCTCATTAGATTCATGGGTCGATTGGACAGCACCATTTAATGGTTGGGTACAGATTCAAATTACGCGTTATAACTGTAATCCATGGACATCAGGAGTAGGCTCTGCTATTTTGCGTGTTCGTGAAAACCCGCCACCACAACCCTCAGCACCTACTTTAGATCCACCAGGAGGAACCTATTGTGCAGGGTCTAATGTTTTACTTGAAGCAGTGGGAAATCCACCGGTAGGAGTAACATGGTACTGGCAAACAACATCAACAGGAACAAGTACAACGAATAGTGGTTCCACTTATACAGTTTCAAGCACTGGCACTTATTATCTGCGGCCCCGAACAGCAAGTGGGTGTTGGGGTACTGCGAGTGCAGGTGTAACAGCCACATTTTTCCCGGGTATTTCCAATAACAGTATAAGTGCAAACCAAACGATTTGTTCGGGTACTTCGCCTGCGACTCTTGTGGGCTCAACACCAAGTGGGGGGCTTGGAGCAGGTACTTATAACTATGGATGGCAAATGAGTACAGATGGTGGTTTAACTTGGTTTGACTGCCCCGTTCCAAATACGGGGATTAATTACTCATCCGGCAATCTTACCACAACAACCAGGTTTAAAAGATGGATCCAATCCGGACCTTGCCCTGCAAGTGAATCCAATGTGGTTATTATAACTGTCGAACCCACTATAGATGGAGGAACAGTAGCTTCTAACCAAAGCATTTGCTATAATACGACTCCAGCAACATTTACAGGAACATCTGCCAGTGGAGGAAATGGGACTTATGCCTATCAATGGCAGCAACAACCTGCATGTACAGGTGCATGGTCAGACATTTCGGGAGCAACAGCAATTACTTATAATTATACCGGCAATTTAACACAAACAACATGCTACAGAAGATGGGTAACATCAGGAGTATGCCCCGGCACCAATTCAAATAGCATTACAGTTACAGTTTATCCAGATCTTACACCGGGTTCTGTTGCAACCAACCAATCAATTTGTTATAATACAAGTCCTTCGACATTTACGAGCACTACCTTACCAACAGGTGGTACGGGTTCCTATAATTATCAGTGGCAACAGCAACCTTTGTGTAGCGGAGGCTGGGCAGACATAACTGGTGCAACAGCAACGACTTATGACTACACCGGCAATTTAACTCAAACAACCTGTTATAGAAGACGTGTTATATCGGGCAGTTGCACACCGGTATATTCAAATATTATAACTGTTACAGTTCATGGAAATCTCGATCCAGGAACTGTTGGAACAAATCAATCCATTTGTTACAATACCAGTCCGGCAGCTTTTACAAATATTGCTATGCCTTCAGGGGGAACAGGTTCATTAGACTTACAATGGCAATTACAACCGGGATGTTCTGGTGGTTGGTCAAATATTTCCGGGGCAACTGCATCAACCTATAATCACACTTCGAATTTAATTCAAACTACCTGTTTCAGGCGTAGGGTTGTTAATATTTGCGGAACCGATTATTCTAATATTATTCAGGTTACAATTTACCCTGACTTAACTCCGGGAACTGTAGGTTCAAACCAGTCTATTTGCTATAACACCAGTCCTGCATCATTCACAAACTTACAATCACCAACAGGAGGCACCGGACCATTTACCTATCAGTGGCAACAACAACCGGGATGTTCAGGAGCATGGTCAAATATCTCAGGAGCAACAGCTTCAACTTATGTCAATGCCTCCAGTATGACACAAACAACATGCTACAGAAGGGTGGTTACTAATACTTGTGGTTCTGTGAATTCTAACCCTGTAAGTGTTACCATTTATGCACAGCTTACACCAGGAAGTATTGGATCAAATCAAACCATTTGTTCCGGAAATATGCCAGCTCCTTTTACCAGTACAGCTAATGCAAGCGGTGGAGCCGGAAGTTACAATTACCAATGGCAAATAACTACTGTGGCTGGTTGCGGTAGTGGATGGTCAGATATTTCCGGTGCCAACAGTAATATTTATAACCACAATATACCTTTAACTCAAACGACCTGTTTTAGACGCCGAATTACTGACCCCTGTGGCGGACCTCTTAATTCAAACACCATTACAATAACGGTTAATCCAACACCCAGTGTGAGTTTTTCAGGTCTCGGTGGACCTTATTGTATTAATCAGGTTACAGCAGTTCCATTGTCAGGAAATCCATCAGGAGGTACTTTCAGTGGAAACGGAATAGTTGGTAATAACTTTTATCCCTATTTGGCAGCAGTAGGCAGCAACCTCATTACTTATACATATACAAATGCACAGGGTTGTACTAATAGTCAAACCCAAACGGCTCAGGTAAACGGTTTACCTATTGTGAATTTCACAGGATTGTCTGGCCCCTATTGCATTAATGACAATACACCAAAGCCTCTTACAGGATTTCCATCGGGAGGTACTTTCTCAGGCCTCGGTATAAGTGGCAATAACTTTATTCCTTCTTTAGCAGGTATAGGTTTTCACCAAATTACTTATACCTATCAGGATGGTAATGGTTGTATCAATTCTCAGAATCAGTCTGTTCATGTATCAGAATTACCTGCAATTACCATCATTGGGCTTGAACCATCTTATTGTATTGACGATCCAATAGATATCCTCTCAGGTTTCCCTTCAGGGGGGACATTCAGTGGCCCAGGTATATTTGGAAATACTTTTAATCCGGTTTCAGCAGGAGTTGGAATAAAAAATATTGTTTATACCTTTACAAACGGTTACGGTTGCACAAATACAACAACACACCAGACAACCGTTTATCCTTCTCCTATTGTAAGTTTTAGTGGTTTATTAAGTAATTATTGTCAAAATAATCCTCCAGTACTCCTTACCGGGAATCCATCGGGTGGAACATTCTCAGGAACGGGTGTTAGTGGTAACTATTTTTATCCTTCAATAACTGGCGTGGGAACATTTAATATCACTTATACTTATACAAATGCGAACAACTGTTCTAATTCGCAAACGCAAGCAGTAACTGTTAATCCAACACCCGTTATAACTTCAGCTGACAGTATTGCAACCTGCTCAGGACAAAGTGTTAACTATAATATTACTTCAACATTACCGGGTACAACATATACTTGGACCAGTACATTGATTCTTGGATCAGCCTCTGGGTATTCAAATGGCAGTGGCACTACAATTAATAATGTTATTGTAAACAATACCTTGTCAGCAGCTATTGTTAAATACGTTATAACACCAACAACATCAGGGCCACCTCCATGTACAGGAGATCAACATGTACTTCTAGTATATGTAAGACCTTATCCCTCAGTGTTTGCAGGCAATGATGCTTTAATTTGCTCCAATACTCCTTACACAATTAGTGATGCTACAACAGATACCGCTAACACCATATTGTGGACACACAATGGACTTGGCACTTTTAACAATGCAACAATAATGCATCCTACTTATATTCCAAGTACTGCTGAGTCAGGTAATATTATGTTATTTATGACCGTAACCAATCCACTGGGATGTCCAAAAACAGACACAATGGTTTTAACTATAGACTTTGCTCCAATTGCAAATGCAGGTAATAACCAAACTATAAACTGTGGAGGATCCGGTGTTACTATAGGTTCACCATCACAGCCAAACTATGTTTATAATTGGTCTCCTACAATAGGACTGAGCAACCCTAATGTTGCACAACCAAATGCAAATCCTTTGTCTAACACCACTTATATTTTAATGGTTACAGATACTGTTAATGGATGTTTTGATTATGACACAATGTCAGTAACGGTAGCAGGAGCCCCTGTAGCAAATGCAGGTGCCAACCAAAATATCAATTGCGGAGGTGCAGGTGTTTTAATTGGTTCAATTGGAATTCCTGGTTTATCATATAGCTGGACTCCATCCAATACATTATCAAATCCAAATATTCCACAACCAATTGCCACTCCATTATCCAACACTACCTATGTACTGACTGTTACCAATTTGAGCACCGGTTGTTTTGCTACCGACGATATAGCAATTACTGTTATAGGAGCACCTATTGCTAATGCCGGCCCAGACCAATTCGTAAACTGTGGAGGAAGTACAGGTGTTGTCATTGGCTCTACTGCAATCAGTGGTATGGCTTATAATTGGCAACCTACAGCTGGGTTAAATAATCCCAATATAGCACAGCCTACTGCCAATCCTTTATCGAACACAACTTACATTCTTACTGTTACTGATTTGGGAACCGGATGTTATTCAACAGATAGTATGATAATTACTGTAATTGGAGCTCCATTAGCAAATGCCGGATTAGATCAATCAATCAATTGTGGAGGTACAGGTACTATGATTGGTACTACCGGAGTTTTAGGTTTGTCCTATAACTGGCTTCCATCTACTGGATTATCAAACCCAAATATTGCACAACCAATAGCTTCACCGTTATCGAATACTAACTATCAACTCATTGTTACAGATCTAGCTACAGGTTGTTTTGCAACCGATGAAATGAACATCACTGTTATTGGTGCACCATATGCCAATGCCGGTTCAGACCAATCAATTTTATGTGGAGGTATTGGAACAACAATTGGGACAACTGTTGTAAGTGGTATGGGTTACAGTTGGAGTCCAACCAACGGACTTTCTAATCCCAATATTGCTCAACCAACTGCAACACCGCTTGGTACTACAACTTACATTGTTACAGTAACTGATTTGGCAACCGGATGTTATTCAACAGACAATGTTACAATTACGGTAATCGGTACGCCAACAGCAAACTCCGGCTTAGACCAATCAATCAATTGTGGTGGTTCAGGTACACAAATAGGAACGCCAGGAGTTACGGGTATGGCTTATAATTGGTTTCCATCAACAGGGCTGAACAATCCAAATATTGCACAACCTATAGCCACACCATTAACCCATACAACTTATACATTAATCGTTACTGATTTAGCTACAGGGTGTTATGCAACTGACGATATTCATATAACAGTTATTGGAGCTCCATTAGCAAATGCAGGATCAAATCAAACAATCGGTTGTGGTGGACCAGGAACAACAATAGGCACTTCAGTTGTAAATGGTATGTCATATACATGGTCTCCATCTTATGCACTTAGTGCAACAAATGTGGCACAACCAACTGCGACACCATTAGGTAACACAACCTATTATCTTACAGTTACAAATACAGCAACAGGTTGCTATGGTATTGATTCCGTAACCATTACTGTTGCAGGAGCACCAACTGCAAATGCAGGGGTAGATCAATCTGTTAACTGTGGAGGTAGTGGTGTTCTTTTAGGAACAACATCTGTTGCAGGCATGAGTTATACATGGGCACCTACCTACGGATTAAACAATCCAAATATTGCACAACCAACATCCACTCCTTTGGGAAATACTGTTTATCATCTGACAGTTACAGATATTGCTACCGGTTGCTTTGGAACTGATATGGTTATAGTAAACGTCTCAGGAACTCCAACAGCTAATGCGGGAGTAAATCAAAGTATTCCTTGTGGGGGACCTGGTGTACAAATTGGGACTCCTCTTCAAACAGGTTTAACTTACTCATGGAATCCTTCTTACGGGCTGAACAACAACTCGCTGGCAATGCCACTTGCAACACCTTACGCTACTACTAATTACTATTTAACTGTTAGCGATATCAACACCGGATGTTTTGCTACCGACATGATGACCTTAACAGTTGCAGGCCTTCCATCAGTAAATGCAGGCCCAGATGCAGAAGTTTGTGCTAATGATACGTTTTTACTTACCGGAGCAAGCAGTTCAAATTCACTTGTTCTCTGGACACACAATGGCATTGGAAATTTACAAAATTACACAACTGTGAGTCCAACATACCTTCCTATGCCTAATGAGTTCGGAAACATAACTTTAACACTTACGGCAGTTTGTAATACAGACACCGCCAACGATGATATGGTGCTCACAATTTATCCTTATCCAATTGCATCGTTTTCTGAATTAGATTCAGCATATTGTATCGATAATCCTGGTGATTTGCTTATAGGTTATCCAACAGGCGGTACATTTACAGGGGCAGGCATTAGTGGAGATTTCTTTTCTCCAGCTTCAGCTGGTACTGGTAATCATAACATATCCTACATTTACACAGATGTAAATGGTTGCACAAAAGACACTATTAAACCTACAATTGTTAACCCGCTTCCAGTGGTATCATTCTCGGGTTTAAGTCCACATTATTGTGTCTATAATGCTTCATACTTAGTTGGAACACCTTCTGGTGGTACTTTCTCAGGGCCTGGTATGGTTAACAATATTTTCTACCCAAGTATTTCGGGTACTGGAACATTTAACATCACATATTCCTATCAGGATGCCAACGGATGTATAAACAGTCAAACCCAACAGACAACAGTTACACCACTTCCCAACACTGATTTTACAGGCTTAGCACTGGAATATTGTGTTGATGACAATCCTGTTACACTTACTGGCATCCCTGCAGGTGGCACATTTACAGGTCCAGGAATCTCTGGAAATGTTTTTGACCCATCAATTGCTGGAGTTGGAAATCATGTAATTTTCTATTTATACGAAGATTCCTATGGCTGTCAAAATGATATTTCAAAAGTTGTTGATGTGCATCCTCTGCCCGTTGTCTATTTCTCAGGACTGAGTAACAATTATTGTGTAAATTCCTTACCGGTTACATTATCAGGTTTCCCCAGCGGTGGTACTTTCTCAGGACCCGGTATATCAGGAAGCACATTTAGCCCTTCTGTTGCAGGAGCAGGAACACATACAATAACCTATACATATATTGACAATAATACATGTGTTGGTGTTACACAATCAAATGTTACAATATTTGCATTAACTCCGGTATCATTTACAGGATTAGACTCTAATTATTGTTTGAATTATCTGGCATCTTCATTAACAGGAACACCATTTGGAGGTACTTTCAGTGGAAATGGCATATCAGGAACAATTTTTAATCCAGCTATTGCAGGTGCAGGAACATCCGTGATAACATACACTCATATTGATGGTAATGGTTGTACCAATTTTCAAAGCCAACAAACAATGGTACACAGCCTAACACCTGTTAGCTTGTCCGGCCTACCATCCCAATATTGTTTTAATGGTACTGCATTGACATTAACCGGTACTCCTACTGGTGGCGTATTTACAGGCCCTGGCATTTCCGGAAGTAGTTTTAACCCATCAATAGCAGGGGTTGGCATTCACACAATTATCTATACATATGTTGACAGTAATATCTGTACAAATTCTGACAGTTCAATCATTCAAGTACTACCATTACCAACTGTCAGTTTTATTGGCTTACAAACTGAATACTGTGTAGATGCTCTACCAGTTAGTTTAACTGGATTTCCAACCGGTGGCACTTTCACAGGTCCCGGTATCAATGCAACTATTTTTAATCCCGGAATAGCCGGAGTGGGAACACATAATATTAATTATTCTTTTACAGATGGTAATTCATGTACAAACACTTATACGCTTTCTGTCATCGTACATGGTCTTCCTGTTGTAACTCTCGACACATTTGCTGATATTTGTCATAACGCTCCTCCTCTTGTTTTAACCGGAGGTTTACCTTTGGGGGGGACTTATTCAGGAATAGGTGTTACAAATAATATCTTTAATCCTGACGCTTCGGGTTCAGGATTACACAATATCGTTTACTCCTATCAGGATGCAAATTCCTGTATTAATTCCGACACACAAGATATTTTCGTCATAGCTCAAATTCCTATGACTGTTACAGGTTTATCTGCTGTTTACTGTCTTAATGACACCATCAGTATTTTAACAGGAACACCTTCAGGAGGTTACTTCTTTGGACCTGGAATAAACGGAAATACTTTTAATCCAACTTTAGCAGGGGCAGGTATTCATAACATTGGATATGTATATACAGGTACAAACCCCTGTACAGATACCCTAATTAATATTGTTGAAGTCTTGCCATTGCCAATAGTATCTATTGGAGGTCTTGATACTTTATATTGTGTTGATGCTCCTTCTGCAACAATAGTAGGGTTCCCGTTAGGAGGTACATATAGTGGTCCCGGAGTATCCGGCAATATATTCACACCTTCTGATGCAACTGTTGGAATTCATGAAATTTATTACATATATACAGATTCATTAGGATGTAGAGATACTGCTACTCATGTTGTTGAAGTAGCAGGGTTACCTGTTTTGGTTCTATTCCCCATTCCAGATGTTTGTATGTATGATGCACCATTTGTTCTTAATCAAGGATATCCCGTAGGAGGCACTTACTCTGGTATTGGTGTTTACAGTGGTTCTTTTAATCCGCTCTTGGCTGGAGGTGGAGCACATATTGTAACCTACACCTATGAAGATGCTTATGGTTGCATTAATTCAATCTCAGACACAGTAATAGTTCATGTAAACCCAACTGTTACATTTGATTTACCTTTTAATGACATATGTTCCAATGATCATGCTGTTGTTCTAAGCGGAGGTATTCCTTTGGGAGGTACATATTCAGGAATGGCAGTTAACTCAGGAGAATTTATTCCACCACTGTCAACGACTGGCCCCACTTTCTTGTATTATACCTATATGGATACAGTAAACGGGTGTTCAACAACAGATTCATCTTTCCTAATGATTCATCAGGCACCTACAGTTTTTGCAGGAGATGATATTTCAATTTGTGAAGGTGAGTCATATAATCTTACAGCAATAGGTGCCGATTTTTATTTCTGGAGTACTTTACAAACAACCTCAGAAATTAATGTAACACCAATTCTACCCACTGAATATACAGTAATAGGATTCAGCTATGTTAACAACGAGGATTTTATCTGCTCTGACACCGACAGTGTCTTTATAAATATTATTCAATTGCCAGAAGTCACTTTAACCAGTAGTGCAGAAGATAACATAGCCGGTTTCGGAGAGGAAATTACTTTCACCGCAAGCCCATCAATTTATGAATTCTATGAATTTTATGTAAATTATTCATTAGTTCAAGCTGAAATTATAAATACTTTCATTACAAGCTCTCTAGAAGGAGAAAATGTAATATCTGTAATTGCTAAAGACAGCACATGTATGAGCAATCCGGACTCTTTACATATTCGTGTTAAATCTGTTGCAAATGCCTTTACTCCTAATAATGATGGAAAAAATGATCTTTTCATGAAAAACTACAACCTTGAAATCTTTAACAGATGGGGACAGTTGCTTTATGAAGGATTTGATGGATGGGACGGCACATATAATGGAGAACCATTACCGGGAGGCACTTTCTATTTTGTTGCTAAAATTTTTGCTGAAAACAAAATAGATGTTAGGGCTGAAATTAGAGGTTCCGTTTTGTTGATTAGAGAAGAAGAACAATAACCACAAATTAGTTATCCAACATGATAAGAAGAAGTGTTATTTTTTTACTGCTATTTCTCTTTATATATTCTGTTGCATTTCCACAGGCCATAACTGTTTTAGACAAAGCAGATATTGAATTCAATGCACATAATTATTATAAGGCAACAAGTCTTTATAAGAAAGCATTAAAAAAATCTACGAGTGATCAAATTAAACGTATCTATTTTCAATTGGGTGAATGTTACCGTCAGGTTAATAATTACGGCATGGCTCGACAATGGTACAACAAAGCCATCGAAGAGGGCTATGACAATCCTGTTATCTTCTTTCACATCGGCAATCTCTTGGCCGTAGGTGGTG
>JAQVVM010000090.1 GCA_028698995.1 Bacteroidales bacterium | reverse complement strand
TGTGGAAGTGCTTTGGCATATCTGTGGTGGGGTAGCATTAGGAGTAACACTGAGAGGATAACCCAATACTAAAATCTGGACCTGTGCGGTTTTCATGCAACCAGTAATATTATCCGTAACAGTAAGAGTAAAATTTGTAGAATTTGTAAGATTTACGGTTTGGGGGTTCTGAACATTAGGATTAACAAGCAAAGATGCAGGGCTCCATGAGAATGAATAAAACCCTGAGCCACCAAGAGCTGAACCATTTAATATTATATTGGCACCATTGCTAATGCTTGTATCATTGCCGGCACTGACTATTGGAAGCTGGTTAACATTAACAGCAAAAGGGGAAGAGAATACACCGGAACCACAATTGTTTGAACCTGCTACAGAAATATTACCACTGGAAGCATTACTGGCAAAATTAACAACGATGGTGTTTGTGTTTGCTCCGGAAGCAATTGTAGCACCTGAAGGCAAATTCCAAACATAGCCGTTAGCACCTGAAACCGTAGGAACAGAATAAGTTACACCATTTTGTCCTTGACAAACAGATGCCAGACCACTAATATTACCTGCGGCACTTGGTTTGGGACTAATGTTCACTGTAGTAGATGCTGAAGTTGTTTGGCCACCTCCTGTTACTGTTACAGTATATTGTGTGGTTACAGTTGGACTTACCATTGGACTTTGAGCATTGCTTGTAAAAGTTCCCGGATTAGAAGACCACTGGAAAGAATAAGGAGGATCGCCACCAGTATAAATGGCTGTTAAAATTGAATTCTCTCCTGCACAAATATAAGGTGGGTTCGATATTGCAAAAGCTGTTAAAGGAATACCCGTTACAATGACATTGGTTGAGTTATGCCCAGGACAGCCAAGACTATCTGTTACGGTTAAAGTAAAAGTAGTAGTGTTTTGTAAGGCAACGGTATTTGTATTTTGATTTGTAGGTGTTGAAACAAGTGATGAAGGAGTCCATTGATAAGTATAAGGAGGATTACCCATAGAAGCAGAACCAGCTAATGGTGTAAAATTTCCAAAGAGAATGCTTGTGTCTGGATATGGTGTAACATTAACCAAAGGAGCCTGATTGACTGTAACATCTAGGATAGGAGACGAAGCTCCCTGCCCACAACTGTTCGATCCAAATACGGTAATAGTTCCTGATGTTGCCTGAGGTGAAAAATTAACTAAAATTGAATTGGTTCCTTGTCCGGAATTAATGGATGCTCCTCCCCAAAGATTCCATGTATAGTTGGTAGCCCCTGAGATAGTAGGAATAGAATAAGAAACCAATTGCTGCCCCTGGCAAACTTTTATGGAGCCAACTATTGTATCGGCAGCTGCAGGTTGAGGGTTAACAGTTATAGTAGCTGCTGTAGAATAAACAGTATCGCACCCGCCATTTTTTAGAAGAGCTCTGTACTGCCAAACGCCAACATTGGTAGGCGTTTCTGAATAAATAGCTGTTGTATGATTAATATTCATCCAATTATTTGCACCTAATTTCTTTTGCCATCTTACAATCTGTCCTGTATACCCACTCAGAGTCATAGATCCGGTAGAGCTTCCAAAACAGATAGAGCTGTTAATAACTGAAATTTGCCCCCCAACAGACAGAGGGCTCAATGTAACTGTAAGAGGTGCAGAAGTTGGAGCAGAAGAAGTGCTGTCGCATGGACCATAAGTAGCACCGGCAATAATAGTAGCTTGGCCGACATAAGTATTATTCCAGTTAACTTCAATTGCAGTATCAGCAAGCATAGTGAAGCTTCCGGCAATTGAAGGCGAAAATTGCCAATAGTAAGAAGTAGCTCCGGGAACTATTGGAATTTTATATATGGTATTAGGATTGTTTATACACAATGCATTAGTTCCTGTGGGGGTTGGAACAGGAGGGTAAACTTTAACAACAACCTGTTTGATAAGGGTGTCTGAGCAACCACCTCCGTTATCTGTAACCAATCTGGCGTTAAAAACACCGCCTGTCTGATATTTGTAAAAAAATTGATAGGGTGCAGTACCGCCAATAATCCCGGTATGAGTAACATCATTAACGCCATCACCATTAAAATCCCATCTGTAAACTGTATTTACATCTCCTCCTGTAGATAAGTTAGTAAAAAATGTAGAATCTTGACCAAGACATACAGTATCAGCAGTAAAGTTGGCTAAAGCAGCAATATCACAAAGTTGAAAGTTCATACGGGCATGTAACCCAAAAACAAATGTAGTATCTCTGAAACGGAAATAAATACGGTGGGCTCCCGGTTGTAAGCCTGTTGTAGGAATTTGCATATTTAATGTTTTATCATCTTCTGCTGGTGGTAGAAGCACGGGCACACCATTACCTATCCCCGGATCAGTATCAAAAAAATATTCCGCGTAATTTAAAGGGGTTGAGATTTTTGGAACAGGTTTTACATATAAAGTTCGATCAGCATATAATCCCCATTTGCCGTCTAAATCTTTAATCCTTACAAAAAGATAGTTAAAACCAGGTTGTAATCCGGAAGTAATTGCGCTAAAAGTCAAATTTACAGAATCACCGACAGCAAATGTAAAAGGGGTTCCATTACCAACTCCGGGATCTGTATTAAAAAAATATTCACCGGATACTAGTTGCTTAACCGGCACCTGTGAAGGTTTAATATAAATCGTTGAGTTTGCATACAAAGACCATATACCAGAACTGTTTTTTACACGGATATACAAATGATTAAACCCCGGTAATAAACCTGAGGTTGGAATCGTTAAACTTTTAGTAATGTCTGTCCCTGGAGTTATTGTAAAGGGTGTGCCATTACCAATACCCGGGTCTGTATTAAAAAAATATTCCGCAGCTGTTATATTTTGCCCCCTGACGTTAATACTTATCACAATCAGTATTAGTACTAGGAGATAATTTATTTTTCTCATTAGGATTTTTTATTTTGGTATGGTATAAAAAACTTAAATTAATCTCTTTTTCGTGCTTTTACTGTGACATTAATTGGGGTATTCTGGTCAATAACATTATTCTGAATGTGCATATAATATATTTGTGGCAATTTGGGTGCGCCATCAAGAGTAAGATTGTTAAATAACGGCATGGGAAATGGGCCACCAAATATGCCAATATCGGTACCATCAGTACCCGCATTTTTACCGGGCGATGTTGCCATTAACTGATAATTAAAAGCATAATCAAATAAATATTTAAGATTATCAATGGCTACCAATGTAAAAAGAGGATCCATATTAACTAAGTTATTAATGCCGACATTATTTCCATAGGGTAAAGCATTACTAGACAAGTTTCCATAAGTAATGTTTTTTTCAAAAATAGAGGATGTTACCCCCTGAGGTGATTTCCCGAAAAAGATATTATTTGAGAAGGTTGCGTTTGAAATATTTTGAAACTGACTGCTATTTTCATAATGTCCTGTGAACAAATTGTTTGTGATAAGAACACTGCTTTTGTTTGAAAGTTTGATTTGGAATGTACCTGCCGGTGCATGAAAAATATTATTAGCAATAAGTATGTTATTATAGTTATTAAGTTCAAGTGAACCGCCTGTCCCTGACCAATAGAACAAATTATTTCTTATGATCCAGTTATCGCCCAAAACATGTGAAGAAAGTGATGTTGATATCCTGCATCTTTCAATAGTAATATTATCAATCTGAAATTGCTCACTTGATTTTTTAGCAATATAACCGATATGAAGACCAATAAACTTAGAGCCACTTGCTGTGGTAGTTGGAACTACATTATCAAGATATATAAGAGGGAGCCAAGCCATTGTAGTAAACTGTCCCTGAATATTATTACCGGGACCTATGAAAGTTAAAGTTTTATTTACAGTAATAGTTGTATAGTTTGCACCATGCACATAAATAGTGTCACCGGGACTTGCAGAATCAATGGCCGTTTGAAGGTTTGAAAACTGACCGGGTGTGTTAGTTGCATTGCTCACCGTTATTACCTGTGAATACGAAAGATTAAAGACTGTTAACAGAATCACAACTGTAAAAAATAGCTTTTTCATACGTTTATTGGCTTTTTTAATAATTTTTAAATATTTATTTCAAAAAGCAAATATACAATTTTTTTATATAAAACAAAAAAATAAATACGCTTAGAATATTGCACACATACATTATTTCATATATTTGCAATACAGATATTAACACAATTATAAGATGAAACATATATTTTTTTTTAATATTATAGTTATCTCACTTATTATAAACCCCTTACAGGCACAAAATTACAATTCTGATTTTTGGGACGGCTCAGCATATTTTAAAGTAAATGGTTCAATTATTCCAAACTTACCCGAATGGAATAACACATCTGAGTTCGATAAATTTATTGATTTTCCGCAATTTGTAAAGATAATAAGAGACTATGATGTAACACTTATTAAGAAAGCTTTCAAAACCCCTTCTTTGTGCCATATCTATCGAATTGAATTTAATGCAACAGAGCAAGTTGATAAATTGATAATGGATTTAAAAAATATCAGAGGTGTTGAATATGCTCACAAAAATCCTATTAATCAACTCTTTTACACACCCAATGATGTGCATGTAAACCAATGGTATATGAACCTGATTGCGGCCTACGAAGCATGGAATGTGAACACAGGAAATGCACTTGTAAAAGTTGCCATTGTGGATGATGCTGTTAAAATTTCTCACCCTGATTTAACTTCAATTATTTATACTAATCCTAGCGAAATTTCAGATAACACCGACAATGATGGCAATGGTTTTATTGACGATATAAACGGATGGGACGTAGCTAATAATGACAACAATCCTGAACCACCTGCTAGTCATTGGATGTATGGTTTGTCCGATTTGATTTTTACTCACGGCACACATTGCTCCGGTATTGCCGGTGCAGCAACTGATAATGGTGTTGGTGTGGCATCCATAGGATTTGGTATCAGTATCATTCCTGTTAAATGCACTAAAGATAATGCTGCCATCCCTCTGGCATTAGACAATGGTCCTGAGGGTATTGATTATGCAATTATGGCAGGGGCCGACATTATTAGTTTGTCGTGGGGAAGTGCTCAAAATGTTCAAGCAGTTTTCGATGTAGTTAAAGCCGCTCTTGATACAGGAATAATTGTCGTTGCAGCAGCTGGTAATGATGGCAATACTTCTTATATGTATCCTGCATCAATAGATGGTGTAATCAGTGTTGGAGCTATTACACAAAACGATGTTATTGCCAGTTTTTCACAAAGAAATGACAAGGTCTCTCTCATGGCTCCCGGCGAACAAATATGGAGTACTGTAAGAAAAGATAATGGATATGCCTATTTAGATGGGACATCAATGGCAACACCAATGGTAGCAGGATTGGCAGGCCTTATGAAATCTTTTAACACAACAAATACGGCCAGTATTATTATTGATTGTCTTTTAAATTCCTGTGATAATATTGATTCAATAAATCCCTCAACCATAGGTTTAATGGGTACAGGAAGAATTAATGCCCACAAAGCTATGCTGTGCTTACAAAATAATCAAAACATTGCCGATAAGAATTCAGAAATGATTATTTTCTATCCCAATCCCACTTCTGGACCTCTTTATATTGGATTTGAAAATAAAAGTAATAGCAAAGAATTACTTATAACTGATGTTACCGGAAGAACTATTTACAGGCATGAGCTTTTAAATGGTTATAACAACTTAAATCTGGATTTAAGCTTTGCATCTAAAGGTCTATATTTCTTAAAAATTACAGGAGGTAAGGATGGTTTCAATCTTGTAAACGAAAAATTGCTTGTTTACTAAAGACTCCAATAATTGATTTTGTTAATCTTGTTTCTGTAAATTCCTTTTATATCAAACAATATGGCTTTGTCAGACATGCCCATCAAACCATGAAAATAATCTTCGGTAAATTCAAGATATTCCTTATGTGAAACAGCAACAATAACAGCATCATAATCATTTCTGATTTTGGGAGCAAGACCAAAGCCGTACTCATGCATGAGCAAATCAGAATCAGCCAAAGGATCATTCACATCCACATTGACACCATACGTTTTTAGTTCATGAACAACATCAGAAACCTTTGAATTGCGGATATCGCTAACATTCTCCTTAAAAGTAACACCTAAAATGAGCACTTTTGAATTTAAAACGTTTTTACCTAAAGCTATAAGCTTTTTCACCAATTGTTTAGCCACATAAAACCCCATACTATCATTTACAAAACGACCGGCTTTAATTATCTGAGTGTGAAATCTGTATTCTTCAGCTTTAAAAGCAAGATAATACGGGTCAACACCAATACAGTGCCCACCTACAAGTCCAGGATAAAACTTCAGAAAATTCCATTTTGTACCGGCAGCTTCCAAAACTTCATAGGTGTTAATACCCATTCGGTTAAAAATAATGGAAAGTTCATTCATCAATCCTATATTGACATCTCTCTGGGTATTTTCAATAATTTTGGCTGCCTCTGCCACTTTTATTGAAGAAGCTCTATGGACACCAGCTCTAATAATCAGCTCATATGTTTTTGCAATATTATCCAATGCAACTGGATTGTTACCTGATACAACTTTTACGACAGAAGTTAATGTATTTTGGGTGTCACCCGGATTAATCCTTTCAGGGGAGAAGCCTACCATAAAATCTTCACCCATTTTGAGGCCTGATAACTCTTCTAAAATAGGGACACAGTCCTCTTCGGTGCAACCCGGATAAACAGTAGATTCAAAAACAACATAATCGCCTTTTTTAAGTACAGTGCCCACTGTTTGACTTGCAGCAATAAGAGGAGAAAGATCTGGAAGATTATGTTTGTCAATTGGCGTTGGAACACCTACAATAAAAAATTTTGCTTCCCTGATTTCTTCAATGTTTGCTGTAAAAAAAATATCCGCATTATCAAAAGCAGAAGCTTCCAGTTCCTCACTTGGGTCAATTTTCTGTTTCATCAAATCAATGCGGTTTTCTTTTATATCAAAACCAATGACACTTATTTTTTTTGCAAACTCAAGGGCAATTGGTAATCCAACATAACCCAATCCTATAACACAAAGTTTGGCTTCCTTCTGAACAAGTTTATTGTAAATTTCCATGTATGATATTTTGTTTGCAAAACTATAAAAAAATAAAATATATGTTGACTTAATTTAATAAAATTACTTTTAAAAGGAGATTTATTATTTTTGTAAAAAAAACTTTAATTGAATTCGGCTGCAAACCCATATAAAAAACAACTGGTTGACGAAGCCCTGATTGAGGGTTTGTTTCGTAAGTATTTTTCATCGCTTTGTATTTTTGCGCGACAATATGTCTATGATAACGACAAAGTAAGGGATATTGTTCATGATGTATTCATTAATATTTGGGAAAAAGGAGAGCTTTACGATTCTGATTCAATGGTTAAAGGGTACTTGTTTACATCAGTAAAAAACAGGTGCTTCAATTACATCAGAGATAATAAAAAGAATCTAACAGACTTGGATGCAATTTCCTTCTCTTTAAGTTCGAATAATAATGAAAATAAAATTGAGTTTGTTGAACTTAAATCCATTATTGATGAGGCCATTAGTAGCCTTCCAGAGAAATGTCGGGAAGTATTTTTGCTGAGTCGAAATGACATGCTCAAATATCAGGAAATAGCTGACAAACTCGAAATCTCTGTAAAAACAGTTGAAGCTCAAATGAGTAAGGCATTAAAAATATTACGTGAAAAATTATCTGATTATACTGATCTGATTTTGGTTTTATTAATATTGGCAATTTTAAAATAAGGGTAACCAATAAATTTGGTGTATTACAAATAAGAATGAATGGTGAAAATTTACATATCACAGAAGAACTCATAACGAAATATCTGCTTAAAGAAACCTCCGATGCAGAAAATACGTTGATTGAGCAATGGCTCGAGGCAGCCCCTGAAAATAGGGCTTTGCTTCTGAGGCATAAAACTGTTTTGGATATGCTCGCCTTTGCCAACGCTGACACTGATATTGAATGGCAGAATTTTAAAACAAAACTAAAACCCAGAACTAAAGAGATAAATCTTAATTACAAAACAAAACCCGTCTCCCTAAGATACTGGAGTATAGCTGCTTCTGTTCTGATTATAATTACTTTGTCTATTATATTGAATATATATTTCAATAAAGAAAAAATGCTGACAGCAGAAACTTTTGACAATATTGAAGAAATTGCATTAAGTGACGGATCCGAAATCACATTAAACAGAAATTCAGTTTTGCATTTTCCTGACAAATTTTCAAATGACAAAAGGCTTGTACAGCTCAATGGTGAAGCACATTTTCAAGTAAAATCTGATAATTCCAAACCCTTTATTGTTGAAGCCAACAAGTTGACAGTAACAGTTTTAGGTACATCTTTTTATATAAGAGCCTATAAAGACGGCAGAGAAGAAGTTTATGTTGAAAGTGGAAAAGTTCGTTGCGAACATGCAGGCACAAATGAAAACATTGATCTGATTGGTGGTGAAAAATATCTATTTGGTACTCAGACTCATGAAGCAGAAATTTTAACTCAGAATGATAAGAATTCTTGGGCTTGGAAAACTGCCAGCCTTGCATTTGTTGATATGCCTTTAAGTCATATTGTCAATCAAATAAATAATGCATACGGATGCCGGATAACAGTTAATGAAAACCTTTCTGATTGCCATCTCACTGTAAACTTTGACGACCTTACGCTTGATGGTGTTTTGACCGTTTTACAAAGCATTCTAGATTTTGAATCAAATAAGGAAGGCAAAAATATCGAGATAACAGGAAATGGTTGCTAACTTTTATCTCTTCCTAAGTAAGAAACTACCAATCACAGCTTTATTCTTGTTTCGTTAATTTCACTAAAATAAGTCTGTTTTATTTATTAAAAAAAAATGACATACGTTGAATTAATTCTCATTAATTATTTATATATTTGCTTCAAAATAAATTTTATTATATCAGCATTTTGCATTTTCATAGTATTTAATTAATTGTTTAATAATAAAGTATTTCAATTTTTAATCATTAAAACAAATTGTTATGAAAAAGACGTTTTTTAAATTAACGCTTACTTCTCTAATTGTAGTTTTCTTTTTTGCTTCATGTGATAAAGAAAATGATGAAGACAACAACAATAACAACAACAATACTACGGTTCTTTGGAACTTAAATGTAAATGTTGATTTAGGAGGTTCTTTTGCTGTTTTGGCAACTGCCAACATTACCACAACCGGTAATACTTTTTCGGCTGCTGTAACCACAAGCCAGATTGGAGGCGCTGCAGAAGTGCACAATGCCACAATTACAGGTTCAGCAAACAACAATACATTGACTGTTACCAATGCTCAGTTTAATATTACTATGGGTAGTGATACAGAATCTGTTACAATAAATACTGCGACCATCACTATAAATGGCTCAAACATGACCGGCAACGGTACAATCACAGTGATACCAGCCGGATCATCTACACCTCAAAATGGAACGTTTACTCTTACAGGGACAAAAAGCTAAGTAAAATTTTTATTGTTTCCGCATTTTTATAATGAGGTAAAAGTATTATCTTGATTTTTTAAGAAGCTTTTGCTATCATTTACTGTGAAAATGGTATGGGTTTATTAAAGGGAAAGTTTATCCTCAAAAGAAGTGAACTTAAAAGTTTTCATAAGTTTTTCAATTTTTTTTAAATACGTTGTTGTATTATAATACGTTACTAAACGATTAAAAGCGGGAACTTTTATTCTTGGTGTATCTTTATCGGTTTCCCAAGGATGGAAAAAGAAATTAATACTATTTTGTTTAGCAGTTTTTGTGAGCAAATATTTTAATAAAAACATTGGGAAAAAACGGCCATAAATACCTCCGGAACAAGGCATCTTTAGCCACACCAATTTACTTATCGTAAAAGGGATTTCTATTATTCTGCCATCTGGAGAGTCCTTTAAAATGTTTGCAGATGAAATTCTGTAGGGAGTTAATGGAGCTTTATTCAAGCCATACATAGGTGTTTTAACAGGAAATATACTTGAATCGTATAGAATATTGTGATAGGCCAAAATATCAACAGCCCAAGATGTTTTCAGATCAAGTGACGCATAAGGAGCACGGAAACCTTTAACTGCCTTACCTGTAATATCGCTCAAAATTTTTTTTGTATTCATCAAGTTTTTTTCAAAACTATCGGGGTTTAGCTTCCAAAGGGGGGTATGATTTAATCCATGAGAGGCAATTTCATGTCCTTTGTCAAAAATTCTTCTAATAAGTGCAGGATGTTTCTGAGCAAGCTCACCAAGCACAAAAAAAGTAGCTTTTATACCATACTCATCAAAAAGCTGTAATATTGACTGAGTACTCTGTTCAATTCTTGGGTTTATCTCTAAAGAATGTGTATAATGTCTTAAAAATGCAGAATGATACCAGTCTTCCATATCAACCGACATAAAGTGGGTGTCGTTATTTATTTTCTCAAGAATCATTACTTTTCAATTAAAAAAGACCCTATTGACAAATAATCAAGCCCTGATGCATAAAAGGATTTAATGGCCTGTTCCGGTGTGTTGACAATAGGTTCTTCGTTTAGGTTAAAGGAGGTATTAAGAACAGCATAAACACCTGTTAGCTTTCCAAAGCAATCAATCAGCTCCCAATAC